>JAUMUX010000006.1 GCA_030530485.1 bacterium
AACCGGTGTAAACGGTTTTGCAGACCGCTGCGTAACCACTCCGCCAAGGCGCCAAGGTGGTATAAGATGATTATACCACAGTTTTTACGAAAAATAAACGGTAGCGTTAAATCAGCTTTTCGAGCGGGATTTTTTCGCCATTGTCCATATTTTTAAATTCAAAAACTCCTTCTTCAATTTCTCGCTCACCGATTAACAGCGTATATTTCACTCCTCGTTTATCGGCAAACTTAAACGCTTTTTTCACGTTCATTTCTTCAAGCAAAACTTCAACTTTCTTGCCCGATTCGCGCATTTTTTGAGCAATTTCGAGCGATTTTGCCAACTCATTTTCGCTAAACGGAATAATCAAAAAATCTGCCGTAGAACGTTGTGAAAAATTCAACAATCCTAAATCGCGCAAGCACCAAAACAGCCGTGTGAGCCCAATCGACGCGCCAACGCCAGGCATTTTTTCTTTCGAATAATATTCGCTCAGATTGTCGTATCGACCGCCGCTCGAAATCGAACCAATCTCTTTAAAATCATTCAAATTCGTTTCAAAAACGGTGCCCGTATAATAATCCAAGCCGCGCACAATCAGCATATCGAGTTTGAAAAATTTGCGCTCAACGCCCATTTTTTCGAGCAATTCCGCCACTTTCGAAAGTTCGGCAACCCCCTTTTCGAATTTCGAATTGTTTAAATCCGCCGCAATTTTTTGCAATTTCGCCAAAACTTCTTCATTCGAGCCTGAAATTTCGATAAAATCTTGAATCGTCTGCGCATTTTCGCCCAGCGCTAAATCGGCTAACTGCCGCGAAAATTCATCTTGCGAAATTTTCTCGGCGCGGTCGATTAACGCCATAATTTCGCCCGATTTTTCACTCAAATTCAAGCCTTCAATCAAACCGCTGGTGATATTGCGATTATTGATGCGAATCGTAAAATCGCCAAAATTAAGCTTGCGAAAAATGCGATAAATCACCGCAATCACCTCAGCATCGTAATTCACACTCAATTTATCGCGCCCAATTACATCAATATCGCACTGATAAAATTCGCGAAATCGCCCACGCTGAGCCCGCTCGCCACGATAAACTTTGCCAATTTGCGAGCGCTTAAATGGAAACTGTAATTGACCGAAATTTTCCGCCACAAAGCGCGCAGTCGGCACCGTCAAATCAAAACGCAAACTCAAATCATTATCGCCTTTCGAAAAACGGTAAATCTGCTTTTCGGTCTCGCCACCAGCTTTGGCAAGCAAAGTTTCAGAACGCTCAATAATCGGCGTATCAATCGGAGAAAAACCAAATTCCTGATGCACGCCACGAATCACGCTTAAAATTCGGTCAAATTCGAGTTGCTCTTCGGGCAAAAGTTCCATCATACCAGGCAGTGGTTTTGTATTGATTTTCATAATTCTCCTTTATTTTATAGGGTTATTTTACCATATTTTCGAAGAAATTGCGAGTTTTCGAAAATTTTTCGATTTTTTGCGCAGATTTTTCGAAAATGTTATAATAGTTTTATGGAAAATTCGAAAAAAATCCCACTCGCTGAACGTATGCGCCCGCAAACTCTGGACGAAGTTGTCGGGCAAAAACATTTGATTGGTGAAGGTGGAATTTTGCGCAAAATAGTGGAAAATCGCGAGCCAGTGAGTTTGATTTTTTGGGGGCCTGCGGGAACTGGCAAAACCACGCTTTCGCGGATTATTGCGCACGAAATTGAGGCGGATTTTATCGAAATTTCAGCCGTCACATCTGGTAAAAAAGACATCGAGCGCGTGGTCGAGCGAGCGCGCCAAAACTGGAATCTGGGCATTCGCACGGTGCTTTTTGTGGACGAAATTCATCGTTTCAATAAATCTCAGCAGGACGCTTTTTTGCCTCACATCGAGAGCGGGCTGATTTCACTCATTGGTGCAACGACCGAAAATCCCGCTTTCGAAATTATCAATCCGCTGATTTCGCGCAGTCGCGTGCTCACTTTGAAGTCGCTCAAGCCTGCCGAAATCGCTGAAATCATCCAGAATACTCTTTCGAAAGTTGCGCCCAAAACCCAAATCGAAGACGACGCACTCGCGCTTCTTTCGAAAATTAGCAGTGGCGATGCGCGAACGGCTCTGGGCAATTTAGAGCTAATTTTGGCTTTCGAAAAACAAAAAATCACCGTCGAAAGCGTTAAAAATTCCATCGAAAACAGCAATTTGATTTACGATAAAAAAGGCGACGTCCACTACGACACGATTTCAGCTTTTATCAAAAGTATGCGTGGCGGCGATGCGGCGGCGGCTGGTTTTTATCTGGCGCGAATGCTCAAATCGGGCGAAGACCCCAAATTTATTGCTCGTCGAATGCTAATTTTCGCCAGCGAAGATATTGGCTTGGCGGGAAATGGCGCAATTACGCTGGCAAATTCGGCTTTTGAAGCGGTTGAAAAAATCGGTATGCCCGAGGCGAAATACGTGCTTTTTCACTGTGCAGTGGCGCTGACTAAAAGTAAAAAATCGCGCGAAACTACTGGCATTATGTATCAATCTTACGATTTGGTTGAAAAATTCCCGCACGCCGAAGTTCCGCTCCACCTTCGAAATTCTACCTCCAAAATTACCGAGGAGCTCGGCTACACCGAAGGCTACGAGTGGAAAGCTGGTTTTCAGCACGAAAAAGGCTTTTTGCCTCAAGAAGTTTTAGATTTTCGAAAAGCTAAAAATCCTGATTTCGAAAAACTCAAGCAGGCGGAGTGGTCGCAAGAAATTGACAAAAAACTTAAAAACTAAACTTCGGAATCTGGGAAAATATCTTCCAGCCAAAGGCGCAACTCTTCCAGAATAAATTCTTCGCGCGAATTTAACTCTGGTCGATTTGCAATTTCCTGCATTTCTTGCATAAATTTCGGAAGCATTTTTTGTAGATTTTTGGCTCGATACTCTTCCCACTGGGCTTTTTCGCTTTCATTTAAAGCCTTCGGAAAACTCCTTGCTTTATAATGAACCAGCAAGTCGTCAAGCCGCTCATCAACGAAATTCGGGTGAAAATCCGCCAATTCGCGCAAACCCGCATTGCGAATCACCTCGATTTTTCGCTCGTCCGCCTGCGGCACAAAGCCCTCGTAAAGTTGCGCTTCTGGATTGCGCGCCGATTTTTCTTTCGCCTCATTTTGATTTCCGAAATTACTGCTGCGCTTTTCGAAAGCCGTTCGAATATTCTCCGCAAGGTGCGGATTTTGGCGCAACATATCAATATTCTTCTGAATTTCCGCTAAATCAATTTGTAGGCGCTCACAATTTTCTTCATTCAAAACACCCACTGGCGCCACCGCTGGACATCTGTTATACTGCAAAATTTTAGCCGGAATCGCCACAAAATCTGGCTTCGAACGCGTTTCGAAATCTGCCGTTAAGCTTTCGAAAATCTGCTCGGCACTCCAGTTTAGGAATTTTTCGGGCGAAATTCGCGCGTCCCAAACAATCACATTGCGATTTTTCGCTGGGGCAAGCGGAAAAGCCACCGTCGTTTTTTCGAGCTCGGCGCTCAATCGACCCGAAGTGTAAACAAAAGGCTTCGGATTTTCTAAATTAATCATTTTCTGCACTTCCGTTTTCGAGCGCATTTTAAATAAATATTCGAAAATCTGTGGCTGCTTCGCTTTCAAAAGTCGCGCCACTTCAATCAAACCGACCACGTCAGCCAATGCATCGTGGGCGTTTTCGTGCGAGATACCATTTTCTTTGGTCAGCAATTCCAGCTTATTTGAAGGGAAATTTTCGCCCGTCTCCTCATTTTTAAGAAATGGCCAATTTATTCCATCTGGGCGAAGCGCGCGCACCATCCGCACCACATCGAGCAAATCCCACCGCGAGCGACCATCTTTCCACTGCCAATCATACGGCGCGTGAAAATTTCGCCACAAAAGATGCTGAACGTGCGCGTCGTCAAAGCGAACATTATTGTAGCCAACCACCACCGTTTCTGGCGTGAAAAATTCTTCCACCAGCATTTTCGCAAATTCCGCCTCGGTGTAGCCTTCTTCAACCGTTTTTTGCGGGCTGATTCCCGTCACTAAAAGCGCATTCGGGCTTGGCAAGACATCGTCATTTAGGCGCACCAAAATATTCACAGGCTCGCCAATCGGCCGCAAATCCATATCCGTGCGCTGCCCAGCAAACTGCATAATTCGGTCGTTTTGCGGGCTAAATCCGCTCGTCTCAAGGTCATAAAAAAAGAAAGTTTTCATGTTTATATTTTACTTGATTTCAATCTTTTTTTCAATTTTTATTGATTTTTGTGCTTAATTATTTTAAAATCGCCGAAAAATTCAACCTTTAAAAGCGCGAAGTTTTAGCTCCGCGCTTTAATTTTATTCTCCCCAATTCGAATCAACCAGCTCAAACTCATTGCCCGAAATTGAAACGATACTCGAATTTTCGGCGCCCATTCGGCGAAGTTCGTGCTCGATTCCCATTTTGCGCAAAATATCCCGCAAACGATTCACGCCGTGAATATTCATAAAATTGGTGCGGCGGGCGAATTTTTCAATTTTTTCGCCCGAAACTTGGTAAATCTGGAGCTCTTCATCAAATTCTACCGTCCAAGCCTTGTCGATTTCTTCTTGCGAAAGCGAAATTACCGGCAAATCATCTGTTTCAGCTTCCTCATCAACATCAACTTCGGCATTTCGAACCACCTCAACTTCTTTTCGAAGCGCCCGCATTACTTCTTTCAACCCTTGATGAGCGCTCGACGAAATTGTAAAAATCTGCGAATTTGGCGCTACTTTTAGCAGTTCATCAATTTGCATTTGCTTTAGCTCGTCGTCCATGCCTTCAGTTTTAGTTAGCGCAATAATTTCAGCCCTATTCAAAAGCTCTGGCTGATATTTTCGCAATTCTTCGCGAATAATTTGGTAGCGCTCAGCCACATTTTCTTCATAAATATCAATCAAGTGCAAAATCACCGAAGTTCGCTCAACGTGGCGCAAAAAAGCATCGCCCAAACCTTTGCCTTCGCTGGCACCTTCAATCAATCCTGGAATATCCGCGATGAGAATATTCGCGCCGTCAATTTCAGCCACACCAAGATTTGGGGTCAAAGTAGTAAAAGCATAGTTTGCAATTTCGGGTCGCGCGTTCGAAACCACGCTCAAGAAAGTAGATTTTCCCGCATTCGGAAAGCCCACCAGCCCAACATCCGCCAGAAGTTTTAGCTCAAGCTCGGCTTCAAAAGATTCACCCTCTTCGCCAAGTTCGGCAACTCGTGGCGTTTGGCGAACCGAAGATTTGAAGTGTGCATTGCCAAAACCGCCATCGCCGCCGCGAGCAATAATCGCCTCTTCACCATCAAATTTTAGGTCAGCTAAGATTTCGCCGTCGCGCTTTACGATAGTTCCAATTGGCACTTTCACAATAGTGTCTTCGCCCGACTTGCCCGTCTTGTTGCGCTTCGAGCCAGCTTCGCCGTTTTTACCTTTAATTTCAGGCTTATATCGAAAATTCAAAAGCGTGTTTAAATCCTTGGTGGCACGAAAAACCACATTACCGCCGCGACCACCATCGCCACCATCTGGACCGCCTTTTTCAATATAAAGCTCACGCCGAAAGCTAACGGCGCCGTTTCCGCCCCGTCCCGCCTGAATAAAAACTTTTGCTATATCTACAAACATACTTTCTTTATTTTACCACAGGAAGCTGTTTTTGTCGATGAACAAAAAATAGAGCACCGTTTTTTAGATGCTCTATTTAGATTTTAGTGAATGAAGTTCGAGACAGAACTTGCAGGAATCGTTCGTTGAGTTACGCGATATAGTGCACCGTTGTAGTTCATTTCTGAAATCAGAATTGTGCCATCGCCGTAAACTGCTTCAACGTATCCAACGTGACCCCAGCCATAAGAACCACCAGCATAAGCATTCCACTGAGCGATAGCCCCGACCGTTGGATTAGAATCTACCAAGTGGCCTGCTGCTCGAGCGCTGTATGCCCAACTCGAAGCATTACCCCAGAAGCTACCAATGTCTGGTCGCATATTGTAAACATACCAAGTACAGTTTCCAGGCGCGTAGGCATTTCCAGCTTTGAGTGAATAGTTACCCGCCACCGCTACAGCATTACCGTAGTTTACGCTTGAATTACTATAGCTATTTAAGCTTGTGGTTACTCGGCTCACCACTGGAGCAACATAATCTGGGCGGTCTTCTTCTGGCAAAATACCACCAGGAATCACAATTTCTTGCCCGCTAACAATATCTTCTGCCGTTTTTAGATTATTGTATGAAAGGATTCGCTCAATATCGGCTTGATATTTTTTCGCAATATCCTCTAATTTGTCAGCATCTTTAATCGTATAAACGATACCATCAACTGGCAAAATGCGAATTTCCTTATCGGCGGCAACAGTATCGCCCTTAAGATTATTCACCCATTTAATCGTCTGAGCGGTAATTCCATATTTATCAGCGATTGATTGAATGTTTTCTTCGGCTGAAGTTTTGTAGATTTTAATCTTACGGTCATCCGAAGCTACTTCCAAAATCTTTGGTTTTTCAACCGCACCAGTGCTTTGAATATTAGAATCTTGCAAAACCGACATCGAGACCGAAAGGCTGGCGGTATTCGGCGCAACGGCCAAATTAGCAGTATCCGCCAAGTTTGCAATCACGTTTGATTCTGCAACTTGGTCAACAGAGTTAGTTTCTGCTTCGGTCAAAGCCGTGCTTGTTGAGTTTAGCTTTGAGATACTCTCTGTCTTGAAGTTATTTGCCGCATTTAAGTTTGAACCCCAAAAGGCCAAACCAGCAATACCGGCAAATGCAAAAATATAAGCTAAATTAGTCTTTTTCGAAAACAATTTCGAACGAAAACTTGGTTTTTTAGCGTTTGTATAGTCAATAATTTCAACTTGTGGCGTTTTGTTCGCCATTTTTCGATTACGAATAATCCTTCTCCCGCAGACGCATTACTGCGACGCACTACCTTATTCCTGTCCTTTCTTGCGAAAACGAGCACGGTGTCGACCTTTATTAGTTAATATTAGTGAAATCGTGCGCCCTTACGACAGTTTCTGGTAGGTTCGTCAGTCCAAAATCTCTCCACAAAAATGAAATTTTAGCTGATTCACTATTAGATTTTAACAAAAAATAGCCCAAAAGTCAAGTTTTTAGGCTATTTTAGACGTTAGCATTTAGATAATCTGGCACTTTTCTTGGCAATGATTTTTGATATTTTGCTCGTGTTCAGAATTGGTTACGGCAAAATAAGTTTTATCGTCATCTCCGCTCAAAAAATAGAGATAATTATGCACATTTGGCTCGGCGGTCGCAACCAAAGCATCAACGCTCGGTGTGGCAATTGGTGTAGGCGTAAGGCCTTTATATCGGCGCAAATTATATGGACTATCATAATTGACATCTCGAGAAACCCCCATTTTATCGGTGATATACTGGTAAGTTACGTCAGAGCCTAATGTCATATCTGCGCGCAAACGGTTATAAAATACGCCCGCAACATCTTTTTTGTCTTCAAGATTATTCAAAGTTTCCTTCTGCACAATCGAAGCCAGCGTAATTCCTTCGTAAAGGTTCAAACCTTTTTCCTTGAATTTCGAAGCCAAGTTAAGTTCAACAACCTTCTTTTCGAAATCGCTCAAAAATCTTCGAATAATGTTTTTCGCTGGGGTTCCTTTTTCGAAAGTGTGCGTTTCGCCATACAAGAAGCCCTCGAGGTCGGAATCCGCAGGCTTTCCCGCAAACAGCTCTGGAAATTCACTCGAATAATCTTCTGCGAATGCCTCTTCTACTTCTTGATTCGAAAATCCCGCTTTGAGCATTGTCTGCTTCGCCATTGCTACCGTTCCGCCTGGCAAAAACATAATCGAAATATCCGTCGAAACCTGCCCTTCATTCAAATATTTTAAAATTTCTGGAATGGTCATTTTAGCCGAAAAAGAATATTTGCCCACGCGCATATTCGTCAAATGGTTGAGGCGAGCATAAATTTCGAACGAGAATTTCGAAGAAATCAAGCCTGTATTTTTCAATTCCTCGGCCACTGTTGATACAGTGTCGCCCTGCTCAACTGTAAAGGTTTTTTCAACTCCACTTTCAGCTTTATACGCAATGTCGTTTTGATATTGAAAAAACGCCACTCCGCAAAAAGTAATCATTGCGGCAAAAATTCCAGCAAAAATAATTGCAACCTTTTTCGGCCAACGGCGAGCTGGTTTTGGTGGTTGAGCCTCCATAAAAGCCTGACGGTCGAAGTTTTTTTCGGTTGGGTCTTGTGCCGCCGCCTGCTCGCGGCTTAAAACTGGCAATCGTCGCTTTTTAACTGGTTTTTTAAATCCGTCCATTAAAAGTTCTCCTCTAAATAATCTTGCAAAATAATCGCTGCAGCGTTCATATCAATATCCCCTTTCGAATACGGTTTTTTATAGCTCTTGAGCAAATCTTCAGCCTGAACACTGGTTAAGCTCTCGTCTTGAAAATCAATTTTATCAACCGCAAATTCAAAATTTTGGGCAAAATTCTTCGTATAACTACTCTGAGCCGTTTCTTCACCGCTGAGATTTCTCGGCAAGCCAATCACCAAAATATTGATTTTCTCTCTGGTGATAATTTGAATAATCTGCTCAATTTCAGAGTGGTTATCGTCAACTTCAATCGTCGTTAAAGGCACTGCAATTCTAATTCCCGAATCCGCCAGCGCCACCCCAATACGCCTCGTTCCAACATCAAGTGCCATCAAGTTCTTTTTCGACATTTATTTTTCCACCGTAAATTCGATATTGATTTTATCGTTATTATTTGGAACCTTATTTACCCAGAAATACGAGAAATTAATTTCGACATTTTTAACGCCGTCAATCTTTTCAACCGTTGATTTAACTTCGCTAAAAATCATTCCTTGAATGCTGGTTTTTAGCGCATTCTCATCAATCTCTGGGCCAACTTTTGCCGTAGCCGAAAGTTTAAAGGTTGCGCCATTTTGTGGATTGCCCGCATAATCTGAAACCTTCAAGCTATCAAAGCCCGTATCATAAACCTTCTGATTACTCAAATCTTTTGTCTTTTCTTTAGCTGCCACTGTTAGGTATTTTTCTAAATCACTTTTTAGCACTGCACTTAAACTATAATTTGAGGTCGCTTTCAAAGTCGCATTGCCGTTTGCAGCTTCAGCATTAACCGCTGGTGACGATTCTGCTTCGCCAACCGAAGAAGCAAAACTGTCGTTCAAAATGTAGTAATTTGAGCCAAATTTAGAGCTGAGTTCGTTTTTAACTGAATTTGAATCTACCGAGCTGAGCTTTTCACGCGCCGCTGCAACATCGGCTTCGGTAACGATTTTTTTGGTTGTTTTAGTTCCGCCTGACATCTGTCCGCCTCTTGCGCTAACGCCATCAATCGAAGAAACATAATTTTGCGCGGCGATATTGCATTGCTCGCCGATTTGCGTTGCTCGAACTCTTACATTCGCCGTTCCTGGTCGGCTGACTGCACCGCCAGAGAAGCGCGCACCTGGAATAACCACATTTTCAACCGTCACAAAATTACAGCTGCCTGCCGAAAACGCCGTTCCCGAGCGAACCGAAATCGAATCACTTTCTGAACTTTGCGAAAGCGTCAAACTACCGCTTGCAGCTTCACCTTCCTCTTTTGTGCCCGTTGCCGCAAAGGAAACTTCCGCCGTTTTTTCAATCGTTTGAGTTGTTAGCGCAAGCCTGCCTTTTTCAACATCCGCCGAAGAGCTATTCGCCGTCAAGCTTACGGTATTCGAAATATCTACATCGCTAGTTCTTGCACTGATAATCACCTGAGCTGCTGGCGCAAAAATAAGCACCCAAACCAAGAAAATAATTAAAAACACACCTAAACCGCCAAAGATAAAAATCTTCTTTCGAAATTTATTGAAATCTGGAATCTTAAAGCCTTTTGCCGCTTTTTTCTTGCTTTCACGCGCAGCCTCTGGCGCCACTTTCGAAAAAGTTTTATTATCGTCAATATCTAAATTCGAAAGCATTTCGGCTTCCTTATCATCGGAATTTTTGCCAGCAAATTCCGAAACGGGCATTTTTTCACCATCAATCACATCTTCGCCGTCAATTTCAAGCGCATCAATTTCGGGGATTTCAGGTTTGCTTTGCAACGTTTTCGCCACTGGAATTTGCGAAGCTCCAGCCATCGCTCGCAATGCCGAATTATTCGAAACCAGCACAATTTGTTTGCCCGATTTTTTCGAAGTGCGCTCCAAAATTCGAAGATTCACCGCACTGCGAAGAATCCCCACATTTTTCGGTGGAACTAAAGCAATAATCTTTTCTTTTGAATCTTTAATTTTATTGACAATATCGGTGATTTCATCTTCCGTGTCAATATAGATAACTGTTCGCTTGGCTTTTTCTTCCATCTTATTCCTTTCGGTCTAATTTCGCAAAATCTTATTTAGTTTGTCCTTAAAGCTCTCGACTGTGCCTTCCGCGCCGACAAAAGTATCGTAACCAACCCTCAGCAGTCCCATCGCAGTGACAAAAGTATGGTCTTGAATCTTGCCAGTTTCATCGGTAATTCCGTGAACTTCCTCGGGCTTGATGTGCTTAACCACTGGCTTTTTATTAAACGGTAAATCTTGCCACCAGTCTTTTTCGTTGAGCCGCTCGGTCAGCGCCGAAAGGCTCGAACCGCCGCCACACAACAAAATCTTATTTGGCAGATAATCGAGATTTTCGAATTCGTCCAGTGCCAATTCGACGCCAGAAATCCACACTTCGAGCGTGTTTTCAATTGCCGAAAGCGCTTCTTGCGCGATATTCGATTTAAGTTTGTCGTTTTCTAAATTCAACTTCAATTTTTCAGCGTTTTTATATGAAAGATTCATCTCGTTGGCGATTTGATTAGTGAAGCTTCGTCCACCAATGCCAAACATCTTGGTGCCTTCAACACCACCATCGTTCACCAAAGCAATATCAGTCGTTCCGCCACCAACATCCGCCAAAATCGCCGTGAAGCTTGAAGCCGAATCGGTGCCAATCACGCTACGCGCCACCGCAAAAGGCTCGGCAGCAATTGCCAGCAAATCGAGTGCAAGTTCATTTGCCACGCGCTCAATCGCCCCAAGATGAACTGTTGGCGCAAAAGCAGTATAAATCTGAATTGCAACGTCTTTGCCTTGAAAACCAATCGGGTTAGAAACTTTGTATCCGTCAATATGAATCCCGACGATTGCCGAGTTCACCAGTTTGATTTCGGTTTCTTTATTTCCCGTTTCCAGCGCAATTTCGTGCTGAGCTTTTAGTTGCGCACGCTCGTGGATTTTGTCGATAATAAATTCCATTTCAGCTTCATCAAGTGGGCGATTTGGCTGTGGGCGCTTGTAGCGAATAGTGTTTGTTGCACCTTTCACCAGTTCGCCAGCAATGCCAATTACCGCGTGTTTAGCTTGAATTTGCGCTTGGTCTTCCGCCTCAATAAGTGCGTCTTCACAGTTTCGCACTACGCTCGCAATATCCGCAATCGCGCCAGAGTGCATATCTGAAATTTCCTGATGGGCGCGCCCAACACCAACAATGCGAATATCATCGCCATCAATTTCAGCAATCAGCGCCTTAACATATTCCGTTCCAATATCAAGCGCCACAATGTGGTTGTCGACCATTTCTTCTGACTGTTTATTCTTGAAAAACATACTGTTTTCATTATAAACCGTTTACGTTTTTTTTGCAAATTTTAAGCAAAAAGAGCGCTTCGAGGAACGCCCTTTTGTGATTTTATCGCAAAACTGCCTTGATTCGACGCACGCCAGCACTCGAAGATTGCTCTTTTACAATCTTGAATTTTTTGCCACCTTCCGCCAATTCGCGGGTATTTTCAACGTGCGGACCACCACAAATTTCCACACTAAACGGCGCTTCGTTTTCGGCTTTCATTGTATAAACTTTTACCGTTTCGCCATATTTATCGCCAAAAACACCAATCGCTTTTAGCTCGTTCAAAGCGTATTCGGTTGGATATTCCGCCCAAGAAACCGCCAAGCCCTTTGCAATCTGCTCGTTGACAATCTCCTCTATTTGCTGTTTTTCTTCGTCGGTCAATTTGCGGTCAAAAGTAAAATCAAAACGCAATCGCTCGGCGTTGATATTTGAGCCTTTTTGCGCAATTTGCCCTTCAAACATATTGTGTAGCGCCGCGTTCATCAAGTGCGTTGCGGTGTGAAGTTTGCGGTGTTCAAGCGTTTGCCCTTCGAGACCACCCTTGAATTTACCTTTCGAAGCAGTTTGCGAACGCTCGCGCTGCTCTCGCATTTTAGTTTCGAATTCTTCACGCCAATTTTTCGAAAGCGGAATATTTCTTCGAATCGCTTCTTCAGTCGAAAGTTCAAGCGGAAAACCAAAAGTATCGTAAAGTTGGAAAAGTTCCGCGCCAGTTAAACCATCTTTCGAAAATTTTTCAAGCTCGCGCAAACCTTTTCGAAGCGTTCGTCGAAAAGCTTTTTCTTCTTTCACCATAATCGCAATAATTTCGTCGGCTTTCGCGGCAACTTCCGCATAATCGGGCGCATAAATTTCTACAATCACGGGCACAATTTGCTCAACAAAATTATCTTCAACACCCAAATCAAACGCTTTCGCCATCGCACGACGAATAAATTTGCGCATCACGTAGCCTTGTTCTTTGTTTGAAGGCACGCAGCCATCCACCGCCAAAAACGTCGCACTGCGCAAATGGTCGGCGATAATGCGCATTGCTGAAGTGTAATCGTTGTAATTTTTACCCGAAATCTGCTCGAGTTTTTCGACAATCGGCTTCATCACACTAATCTGGAAAACGTCTGGGCTGTTAATTTTTGCCGCCGCAATTCGCTCCAAACCACCACCAAAATCAACATTTTTCTTTTCAAGTGGCTCAAAAGAACCGTCCTCAAGTCGGCGATATTGCATAAAAACCTGATTGCCGATTTCCATAAACCGCCCCGAATCGCTGGCAGGATGCGCCTCGCCAAAACTGGCATCGTGATTTTCTTCGCCAAAATCATAAAAGACCTCTGAATCTGGCCCGCAAGGGTCGCCAATCGGCGTTGAATCCAATCCACCGCCACGGCTCCACCAGTTTTCTTTGTCGTTGTAGAAGAAAATTCGCCCACCCTGAAGCCCGAGCTTATCGCCGTTTTCAGCCGTATCAAGCTCCACAATTTTGGCGTCAATCCCTTTTTCAGCAAAAACGCGCTGCCAAATCATCGCGCTTTCATCGTCGCGCGGAATGTCGTATTTTTCACTGCCGATAAAGCACGAAACGTAGATCTTCGAAGGGTCGAGCCCCACAACATCAGTCAAAAATTCGAAAAATTGCCGAATTTGTTGCTCCTTGAAATAATCGCCCATCGACCAATTCCCCAACATTTCGAAAAATGTCGTGTGTCGATTATCGCCAACATCATCAATATCTTGCGCGCGCAAACAAGTTTGGCTGTCGGTCAATCTTGCGCCTTTCGGGTGATTTTTCCCCAAAAGATACGGCAAAAGCGGTTGCATCCCACTGCCCGTAAAAAGAGTTGTCGGGTCGTCTTTCAAAATCAAAGGCGCGCGTTCGATAATCTCGTGTCCGCGCTCCTTGAAAAAATTCAAATAAGCTTTTCGGATTTCTTGTGCATTCATAGGGAATATTATACCGCAAGAAAGCCAAAAAATAAAGTTTTATCTCAGCAAATACATCGCCGCGAGACCAGCTCCCGCGCCACAAATCGCCAAAATCAGCATAATCAAGAAAACTGCACCCCAGCCAGACTTCTTCTTTTTGGGTTGAATTGGCGCCGAATATTCCTCACGGCTCAAAATTGGCGTGGAAGGCTGAATATTTTCGTGCTTTGCTCGCCGAATCGCCTGATTGCGCGACTGGAATTTGGCCTTTTCTTCATTTTTAATTGGCTCAAAATTTTGTGGCGCCGAACCAAGCGGACGCTTTTCGATTTTTGGATTAACCACAAACGGCGTTTGAACTTCGCCCTTTTCTTCGTCTGAAATTTTATCGGCTGGAGCTTCTTTGGCGATAATTTTAGCTGGCTCTTCAGTTTTCGAAAGCGGTGCAGTTTCGAAATCAGCTTTCGAATTTTCGAAATTGTTCACGGGCGTTTTCGAAATTTGCGGAACGTCAATCGAATTTGCCCGATTCAAAGTAGCGTTCGAATCTTTGCCAAAAACACGCAGATTTTCTTCGTCATCAATGCGGAACACGCCCGTGCGATTCGGCACCACCACGCGTGCCGCCGTTTCACGAATCGGCATAGGCTCTGGCTTCGGTGCGGCAAAATCTAAGTTTGGCTCGATTTTTGGTGCAGACTCAATGATTTTCGGCGCAGAAATCGGCTCGCTTGGCACAGGAATTGCTTCAAGAATTGGCGCAGAAATTGGCACATTTTCAATCTTCGCAAAGTCTATCTGATTGTTCTGGTTCGATTTTTCAACCGCTGGCTGTTTTTCGAAAACGAAATTATCCACCGTTTTTGGCTCGTTTTTCGAAGTAATTTCAGGCATAATTTTTTCGAAATCTTGTTCTTTCACGAAGCCTTTTTCGAGGTCTTCATTGATAATTTCGCTCGAAAAATCATCCAAAATTGGCGCTTCGAAAACCGTCGATTCAAAATTATCCAAAATATCCGCTCGCTTTTGCTTGCGCGCTCGCTGCGGTTTTTCGCTAAAATTATCCTTCAAATCGTTGTTCTTTTTCTTAATTTTAACCGTAATTTTTTCGGGCTCATCGGCTAAATCTTCAGTTTTTTGAGTAGCCAAATCTTCCGCTTTTGGCGATTCTTCTTTCACTACAACTGGCGCTTCCGCTTTTTCGCTCGTATTTTCTGGCTCTTCGGTTTTGCCCAAAAATCGATTTACCGCTCGGTCTAATTCTTCAAAATCTATATCTCGCATTTTTGTTTTCCTTTAATTTTATTTGATTGATTCATAAACTTTTTCTGCAATTTGCGCAAATTTTTCTGCACTCAGGCTAGCGCCGCCCACCAGAAGCCCATCAATTTCACGAATTTTTGCGTAATCTGCGGCAAATTCTGGCTGAATGCTTCCTCCATAAACCACCTGAATTTCTTTGCTTGCTTTTGCGCCATAAAGGTCTGAAATCTGTTTTCGAATCACTCGCGCGGCTTTTCGAACGTCTTCGGGCATCGCATTTACGCCCGTGCCAATCGCCCAAACTGGCTCGTAGGCAATCACCACCTTTTCGATATCTTCGCTCGAAACATTCGCCAGACCCGCCGTTAATTGGTCGGAAATCACCAGATTAGCCTCGCCGTAATTTCGCTCGTCGGAAGTTTCGCCAATACAGAGAATCGGCCGAATATTATTTCGAATCGCCGCCGCCACTTTCGCGCGGGTGTCTTTATCGCTTTCGCCAAATTTATTTCGCCGCTCGCTGTGCCCGACCAGCGCATATTGCACAATACCACGCAACTGCGAAATCGCCACTTCGCCCGTAAAAGCACCGCTATCTCGCCAATAAAAGTTCTGCGCCGCCAGTTTAAATTGACGCAAATTAACCTGCAAACTCAAAGATTGAAGCGTAAAAAGCGACGGCGCGAGGATAATTTCCATCCCGCGACGCACGCGCACTTTTTCGCTCAAACTATGCAAAAAAAGGCTTGATTCTTGCATATTGAAGTTCATTTTCCAGTTGGCGATTACGAGTTTTTTCTTCATATTTATCCTTATTTTATCATTTTTATTTTGGTTTGTAAATTCTTATGCTTATTTATCGGGCAGCACTTCTAAGCCTGGCAAAATGTTTCCACTCATCAATTCGAGTGCCGCACCTCCGCCAGTAGAAATCAAAGAAAATTCGGCTAAATCTGGGTTTTCTTGTATCCATTTTAAAATAAACGCTGAGGTGTCGCCGCCGCCGATAATCGAGGTTGCGCCATTTTTAGTTGTCTGCGAAATTGCCCGTGCCGCACGATTCGAACCTTCCGCAAAGTTTTCGAATTCCGCCACGCCCAAAGTTCCGTTCCAGACAATCGTTTTCGCGCTCGCCAAAATCTCCGCCGCATATTTCGAAAACTCCTCGCCAATATCTAAAATATAATCCGCATTTTCGATTTCTTTCAAATCTTTTTCGAAACGTTCCGCCGTTTTCATCTTTTCGCGCGCCACGCCCAAATCGGCTGGCAAAAGAAAATCGCCACGAAAATCCGCGCCAAATTTCTGCCGCGCCGTCTGCTCAATCTCTTTAATAATTTCATTTTGACCCGCTTCAATCAAACTTTTGCCAATCTCAAATTCGTGAAAATTCAAAAAACTGTTCGCCAAAGCGCCGCCCAAAATCACCTTATCAGCGCGCTGAATAAATTGCTCAATCAGCGGTAATTTATCGCTAATTTTCGCGCCGCCCATCACCGCCACAAACGGCCTTTCTGGATTTTCGAAAGCGCGAGTGATTGTCGAAACTTCCTTTTCGAGCAAAAATCCCGCCACGCTCTGCATTTTGCGCGGAAGCTGGTCGGTGGAAGTGTGCGCGCGATGCACCACGCCAAAACCATCTTGCACGAACAAATCCGCGCCCGTTAATTGCAGCAAACTTTCGGCAAATTCTTTCGAATTTCGCTTTTCATCTTTCGAAAAACGCAAATTTTCGAGCATTTCAATCTTGTAATTATCGTCGGCTTGAGCAATCGGTGTCGAATATCGCGAATGCGCAAAAATCGGCGTAGTGTGGAAATTCATCGGAAAATTCTGTTCAAATTCGCTCAAATCGCGGCGATATTCTTCGGCTAAAATTTCCCGCAAGCGATTAAAAACCGGTCGCAAAGAAAATTTGCGCTTGCCATTTGGCAGTTTTTCGAGCTCGCCAATATCCGCCAGCGTATCCACCGAATTTGGCCGACCAAGATGTGCCAAAATCACCACTTTTCGCGCGCCGTTTTCAAGCAAATATTTCAAAGTTGGCACGCTCGCTCGAATTCGAAAATCATTCAAAATCCGCGCTTCGCCCGCCGCATCATATTCGATTGGCACGTTGTAATCAGCGCGCACCAAAACAACCTTTCCGCGCAAATCAACGTCTTTGATGGTTTTTTTGTTGAACATTTTTTCCTTTTTTATTTTAGAATCTTCTGCCTCAATTCTATCATAAGCTTTTTGAAAATGCAAACATTATCTTGAAATATTTATTTTATCTATTGACAATAAATATTTTTTGTGTTATAATTACGGCATAATCATCGTAAAATAAACAACAAAAATAAATGATTATAGAAAGGATTTTACTTTGTTTAGAGTAATTGAAGTGAATCAATCCGAAGATTCTTATTCGGTAAATGTGCGCACTGGCCGCGAAAAATAATCGCCAGCTTAAAACTAAAATCGCCCGTTGGTCCTTGGGCGATTTTTTAATATTTTTCGAAAATGTCAAATTGATTATTTCGAATTTTTAGCGTGGCGCTTGCGCTCGTTCGAATCGAGATAACGCTTTCGAAGTCGCAAATTCTCGGGCGTAACTTCCAGTAATTCGTCGTCTTCGATAAAATCAATGCACTGTTCAAGACTCAAATTCGTGAACGGCGTAAGCTGAACTGCGCCGTCAGAAGATTTCGAACGCATATTGGTAAGGTGCTTTTCCTTCACAACGTTGATTTCGAGGTCTTCTTGGCGATTATTCAATCCTACAATCATGCCAGCGTAAACCTCTGTTCCTGGGCCGACAAAAAGCTCGCCGCGGCTTTCAGCGCTTTGAAGTGCATAAGGGGTTGAAGTTCCTTTTTCGAAAGCAATCAGCGCGCCATTTCGGCTTGAAGGGATTTTGGTGCCCATTTCTTGATAACCATGCGGCAAGCTGTTCATAATAATCGTGCCTTTTGTAGCGGTGAGCATTAAGTTTCGCAAACCAATCATCGCGCGAGTAGTGATAATGTAAGTCAAGCGCGTTGCACCAGTTGGCAGGCTTTCTTGCGCCCGCATTTCGGCTCGACGCGTGCCCATTTCTTGACTCACCGCACCGACAAATTCAGGCGCAACCTCAATAATCAGCTCTTCGACTGGCTCTTTTTCGACGCTATCTTCTTCAATCGTCACCACTTGCGGACGACCAACTTCGAATTCGAAACCTTCACGGCGCAAAGTTTCAATCAAAACCGAAAGGTGAAGCTCGCCACGACCAGAAATAATAAAGCCAATTCCCGTTTCTTCAACCTGAAGCGAAACGTTAGTTTCGAGCTCCTTCTTTAGGCGGTCGCCAATCTGGCGCGAAGTGGTAAATTCGCCCTCGCGACCTTTCATCGGACTGGTATTTGGGCCAAGATACATCGAAAGAGTTGGTTTTTCCACTTCAATCGTCGGCAAAGCTTCAGGATTATTTACATCCGCCAAAGTTTCGCCAATTTCGGCTTCTGCAACCCCTGTAATCGCCACAATATCACCCGCAAAAGCCTGAGTGATTTCTTCACGATTCAACCCGCGATAAGCAAAAAGTTTATCGATTTTGGCTTTTTTAATCGTGCCATCGCGTTTGATTAGCGTAATTTGCTCGCCAGTTTTAACTTTGCCGCGCGCAATTCGGCCAATCGCATATTTACCCAAGAAATTATCGTAAGTTAGCGAAGTTACAAGCAGTTGAAAATCGCCCTCAAGCTCAACTTTTGGCGCTGGAATTTCGTTGATAATCGCATCAAAAATCGGCGCAAAACTGGCGTTGGCTTCTGGATTTTCTGGCACTTCTGGCCAAGCTTTACCGTCGCGACCAATTGCATAATAAGTGGAATAAAGTAGCTGGTCGTCCTTTGTGGCAAGCTCCAAAAACAAATCCGAAACTTCGTCATTCACCTCTGTAATTCGGCGCGCTGGCTTGTCGATTTTATTCACCACCACAATCGGCTTCAAGCCAAGTTCGAGCGCTTTACTCAGCACAAATTTAGTCTGCGGCATCGGCCCTTCCTGCGCGTCCACCACCAAAATCACGCCATCCGCCATATTCAGCGTGCGCTCAACTTCGCCCGAAAAATCGGCGTGCCCTGGCGTATCGATAATGTTAATTTTATAATCGCCGTGATAAATCGAGGTCTGCTTGGCGGTAATTGTAATTCCGCGCTCGCTCTCTTGGTCGCCCGAGTCCATCAAAAGCGTCTCGTTCATTTCGGCTTGATTTTCGCGGAAAGTGTTGCTCTGCTTCAAAAGCCCATCCACCAAGGTGGTTTTTCCGTGGTCAACGTGAGCAATAATCGCCACATTTCGAATATTTTCTGGATTCATTCAATTCTTTCTCTTTAATTTCTAATTTAATCGCTCGAATTATTTTACCATTTTTCGAATAAAAAGTCCAGCACAACTCATTCTTTCGATTGACTTTTTCGATATTTTATGTTATAGTTATGCTATTCGAAAGCCCTTTTGGTTTTTCGAAAGTACGTTTTGGAGGTTTCGAAAATGATAAACATTTTTTTACAGCTAATCCTTTCGCTGATGCGATTCTTCGCGTGGATTCCAGGTGTTGATTCGCAAATTACGATTTACTCCATCGTTGCGGTGGCGACTGTTGCCGTGATTGGTTTAATCGAAAGGTTCTTCCCGAACTTTGTTGGGCGAATCATCAATATTGGCTGGCTTTATTTCCTACTTTTGCTCGCGGGAGTTGCACTCAACTGCACAACCGACTGGCGAATGTGGAGCATTGGAGCGTTTTTGATTCTGATGGCAATCTGGCGGGCAGGAATGCTCGATGGTCGCCGAGGAATAGAAGCCAAAAAATCGAAATGGCTTCGAAAGCTCAAAAAAAGAATTCGAGATTGGCTCGATGAAGAAGTCGAAGAGCCAAAAAAGTAACCTCCCCATCAAGACCACTTTTGCGGTGGTCTTTTTCTTGTCTTTTAAACCGCTTGCGCTTATATAAAAATATGGTTAAAATATTGACTTTTTAAATAAATTATGCTATAATCAAGCCAGTTAGCATTATAGGTGCTGAGGGAGCTTAAAAATCAGGCTAATAAAAAGTATTAAGCTTTTACCGTGGCAGTTCTCCAATTTCCCTATTTGCGCGCCTTGTGGGAAGTTGGCGAGCTGTCGCGGTAAACGCGACGTTCCTCTTGAAATTTTTTGGCCAAAATATTTCAAAAAAATAGAAATGAAAGGGGTGTGGCAAAAATGACTAGAAGAAAGAGGATTATACTTGGGATAGGATTGATAGTAGTACTTACTGCTATCGTGAGTTTAATGTTTTCGCTTGGGGGCGGGAATGCCACCAAAACGGAGGCGAAGGCAAAAGGAGCAGGAACGGAATCAACGACCGTAGCTAATACATCCAAAAAAGATGAGAGCTACAAAGAGTTTGAGGTAATTCCTTACGGAGAAAATCCGCAAGGAAAAGTTATACCGAATAATTCAGACAGCGATTCGTTGTCGGGCTCAGTATCCGAGAAGGTAAAAACCCTTCTTTCTAATGCGGCACACAAGCCACAAGCATTAGAGAATTACTCCCGTCAGTTGGGTTTAAAAATCCCAAATGATATGAAGTGGAAGCAAGAAGTTGAAGGTAAGGAGTATTTGAGTAAAGAAGCTCAAGATCTTTATTGGAAACTAGAGGCGATTTTGCTCGGCGAAGCAAAAACTGAGCACGTCGATAATATCGGCGTGACTGGATATGCCTCAGGCGTTCAGAATGGCGAACTTATCCAAGGTGAAAAGTTCGATTATTCCAACTGGAGTGGCGTGAAGATTACCTATAAAGGCTACACCTTTTACACGCTTGATTACTGTGGCAATACAGTAACACCATCTCCGATTCCGGGCGTCAAGAAAATTCCTAAGGTTATTACACCTCCGGAACAGCCGAGTAAAAAAACACCACCACCAAAGGAACAGCTCGAGCCGAAAAAGGCTGAGCAAGACCCTGCACAACAAGGAAACGCTCCTATTGGCGGTGGCAGAAATGCTACTTCAACAGTGGAAGAACCAGCAGACAACACTGCACCGTCCTTCCCAAATACCTACCAAGCACCTGCACCACAAAATGGTGGCGGTGCGCAAAATGGTGGAACCAGCGGGCTGAACGACGCGCCGAGTGGCAGCTTTAGCGATGCAAACGGTCAAACGACTGTTAATCCAAATGGCTCCGTGCAAACGCCTAACGGCAACTACAGACCATTGGTTGGAGTTACGCCACCGCCAGTTCAAAACCCAGATACTAATTCTGGAGTAAACAATGGTGCGGTAGACGCCAACACTATCCCAGTCGACTAATGCTAATTTCGAAATTCGAATTCGAGTTTCGAAAGCACTTTTTTCGCCTGGCAGCTTCTCTGCTGCTGGGCTTTTCCTAGTTTAATGCTTTCTATTAGCCTGATTTTACAGGCTTTAACAATTCGGCTAGCAAAAAAACAGACATTATCTTTAATATTGACAAAAAATCTATTTTATTATATAATTAAATTATCAACATTAACGTGGAGATAGAGAGGAAAAAGATGAGAGACTTTTTGAAAAAAGTAGCTAGCTTTGCAAAAAGCCACCCAGTATTCTTGGGCGTAACTTTGGTTGCGCTTGTCGCTGGTGCGCGAGTTCTCGCTTGGGGTCCAGGTCGAGCAACTTTTACAATGGCTAAGCCAGCTGACTACGTAACCTTCAACTCAATCACTGATAATCCAAATATCGGCGATGAACGAGACTTCGTGGGAATCCGCGAAAAAGGCACGCAAAATGCGTGGTCAAACAAAGTGCAAATTCAGGATGGTAAAGAATATTACATCCGAATGTATGTTCACAACAATGCCGCTGCCAACCTCAACTTGGTAGCCGAAAACGTAACGGCAAAATTGAATGTGCCAAACAAAACAGATACAAGCATTACGGTTGACGGCCAAATTTCGGCTTCAAACGCTAACCCAGCTCAAGTTTGGGACAACGCAACTTTTACAAGCGACAAAAAATTCAACCTTACTTATGTAAGTGGTTCAGCGCTTTATGAAAATAACAGCGTTGGTGCGCGTGGTGGCGTAAAATTAAGCGATAATTTGCTTACCAACACTGGCGCATTGCTTGGTTATGACAAGCTTGACGGTAAAATCCCTGGCTGCAACCAATACGCAGGTTATGTAACCGTTTTGGTGAAAGCTAAAACTGTCGAAGAATCGAATATTAGCATTTCGAAAACCGTTCGAAACAAAACTAACGGCGACAAAACTTGGAACGAAGTTGTAGATGCTAAACCTGGCGACACTGTTCAGTTCCAAATTGATGCCAAAAACACTGGCAATAGTCAAATCAATAACTTGGTTATCCGCGACATTTTGCCAAAAGGTTTGAAATTCGTGCCTGGAAGCGCTAAACTCTACAACGCCAATAACGGCTTTAAGGGTTCTTCAATCGATGACAGCGTAATCGCCAAAACTGAAGCAGACAAAGGCGCAAACGTTGGCGCATATTCAGCTGGCAGCAACGCGGTGGTTCGATTCGACGCAACTGTAGTCGAAAACGACCAATTGCCTAAATGTGGCGAAAACCTTCTAACCAACCTCGCTCAAGCCAGCGACCAAAGAATCGCAAAAAATGACACAGCGGGCGTTCGAGTTAAAAAAGAATGTAAAACGGTTGCTTACAAATGTGATGCTTTGAGCGTTAAATTAATCAGCAAAAAAGAAATCTCAAACGGTAGCCACAAAGGTGCAGAATTTACTTACGAATTCGACACCGCTTACACTGCCCAAAACACCACTTTCAAAGGTGTAAAATATGTAGTGAAAAATTCGAAGGGCGAAGTTGTAGCTGAAAAGACCGTAAATAACGGCACTAAGCTTACCTTCACCGCTAGCCTTTACGCGAGCGACACCTTCAACGTAACCGCTACCGTGCTTACCGCTGATGGCGAAAATACCAACGCAAACTGTGCTAAATCATTTGAACTTAACGTTCCACAGACTAAAGCGCTTAAATGTGAATCAATCGTAATTTCGCGAATTTCACGCACTAAATTCGAAATTTCAACCAACATCACTAAGGTTAATGTTTCGAACGTAAACGTAAATTACGTGATTAAAAATTCGAAAGGCGAAACTGTTCGAACTTTCGAAAACGACGGTTCGAAAACTCAAATCGAAATCACCCAATCGGGCGATTACACAATCACCGCAACTGTTAAGGGTGACGGCGTGAATAGTTCCGACTGTTCAAAACAATTCACCGTGCCAAAAGAAAACACACCTTCAATTGTTATCGAAAAGACAGTTAACGGCGTGAAAGATTTGAAAGTTGAAGCCAACACTGATTTCCCTTATGAAATCACTGTACGCAACAACGGTAGCGTTGATTTGAAAGAGGTAAAAGTTACCGACAAAGCTCCTGCGAATGTTAAATTTATCAGCAGCGACAAGGGCGAAATTAAAGATAATGTATTGACTTACACTATCCCAAGCCTCAAAGTTGGTGAAAGCCAAACGATTAAAATCACCGCTCAAGCAACTGCTACAAATATGAAAGCAAAAAACGTTGCTTGTGTAGATACCCCAACGATTCCTGGCGACAACGACGGTTGTGATAGCGCGAATATCGAAGTGCCACCAAAGAGCACTCCAACTCCGCCACCAACCACACCAGAAGTTCCTGCCGAATTGCCAAAAACTGGTTTCGACAGCTTCGGTGCAATGATTGCGCTAGGCTCATTGGCTTCAGCAGGCGCAGCCTACATTGCTAGCCGACGAATGATTTAAGCTTGACCGCTTCTTCCGAGCGATTAAGCTCATCATCAAAACAGCCTTTCATTTTCGAAGGGCTGTTTTATTTTTCGAAAGATTTTGTTTTTTCGAATTTTTATGCTAAAATTAAACCAATGACAAAAATTGCGATTATCGAAGACGACGCTATGATTGCGCAAATGTACCAGATGAAATTCGAGCTGGATGGCTTCAACGTGGAAATTTCGAATAACGGCGAAGATGGCCTACGAATGGTTGAAAATTTCAAGCCTGATTTACTGCTGCTCGATGTCAAAATCCCTAAAATCGACGGCATTCGCTTGCTCGAAAAAATCCGCGCGCGCAAAGATTTTGCTAATTTGCCCGTGATTTTGCTCACCAATTCCGACCGCTCAGAAATCCCCGAAGACATTAACCATCTCAAAATTACCGATTACATTGTAAAAGCTAATCTCACGCCGCGCCAAGTTGCCGAAAAGGTTAAAAATACGCTGAAATAAAACCGCAATCTTACTTGCGGTTTTTGCTTACAAATCTTGCTGACCTTTTTGGTTGGCGATTTTTCGTGCAGCTTGAATTACGTTGTCGAAAAGTGCCGCCACTGTTAGCGGGCCAACTCCACCCTTTTTGGGCGTAATGGTTAAATCGTCGCGCGTCAAACGAACCTCCTCCGCCACATCGCCACGAATTTCACCCTTTTCGCTCGCCGTACCCGCATCAACCACCACCGCTTTCGGCTTCAACATTCGCGAATCAATCAACCCAGGTTTGCCCACCGCCGTAATTACAATATCGAAACTCGAAAGCGTTTTTTGCATTTCCTCCGCATTCGTTTCATCAAATTTCGCAACCTGAAAGCCCGAGTTTTCCCACATTTTCGCCAGAGGTGCGCCCACCAATTTGCCCTGCCCGACAATCGCAATTTGCTTGCCTTTGAGCTCCACGTTGTAGCCCGCCAAAAGCCAGTTAATCGCCTGAGCCGTTGCCGAATCGTAATCGCCGGCATTCAAGCCATCCACGTCTTTTTCTGGCGCGATTTCTGCCAAAATCTCCTCGGTTTCCGCCACCGAAATTCGCTGGTTTTGCTCGTTTTCGAGTGGCAATTGCACAATAATTCCGTGCACATCTTTTTCGAAATTCGCTTTTCGAATCGCCTCTTGCATTTTCGAAAGCTCCACCTTGCGCCGCTCCACCTCAATCAAAATATCTGCGCCATAATTTTCTTTCAAACGCATATAGGTTCCGGTCACGGGGCTTTCACTGGCATAAAAAATCACCAGCTTCGGCACCACTCGCCAACTTTGGCGCAACGCTCGCACTTGTTTGGCTTGTCGCTCTTTAATAAAATCTCTTAATTCTGCTCCGTTCAAAATCTTCATACTTAAATTATACTTGAATTACGGCGTTTTTTAAAGTATAATTAGAGTAATATTTATTAACGAAAGGTTTTAACTATGTATTCAGATTATTATAGTTCAGGCTATCGATATGGTGGAGGATATTCGTATTCTAGCAATTTCGACCCAGCCGTATTTATTGGATTTGTCATCTTTGGCGCAATCGCGATTGCTGCTATTTACGTGCTCACCGCTGTTGCGATGATGAAGATTTTCCAAAAAGCGGGTCTTCCAGGCTGGAAAGCTTGGGTGCCAGTTTATAACTCTTGGCTCTTCCTTGAACTTGGTGGCTACAATGGTGGAATTTCGATTCTTTCGGTTGTAACTGGTTTTCCAGGTCTTGGCTGGATTGCATCAATCGTTTTCTTCGTATTTATGTGTATGTCGGCTAACGAAATCAGCAAGAAATTGCAAAAGCCTCAAGCGTTTATCCTTTATCCACTTGGAATAATTTCGCTTGGAATCACCACTATTATTTGGTATTTCCGAATGGGCTTTGGCTCAACCGAATGGGTTGATTCGCTCGGAAAAGAAAGCTTAGCTAAGGGCACAATTCTTGGCTACGAAGTTCAAGAAGAAGACGAAGCGCAAGAAGCGGAAATCGTCGAAGAATAATTCTTGGCAATAAAAAATACGGTTCAAATGCGAGCCGTATTTTTCTTTTCGAAAATTAGATTTCGAGCGGTTCTTGTTCGATTTCGAAACCAAATTTATCCTTAACCGCCTGCTGAATTTCTGCCCGTGCGCGCGCCAAATCTTGGTAATTTTGCGCCGAGATATTCGTTAAAATCAGCGCATTTTTATCGTGCGGGCGCATTCCGTGAATAATTTTGCCGCGCAACCCGGCATTATCAATCAGCCAGCCAGTCGGGATTTTCCATTTTTCGCTCTCTTCGAAAATCGGCGCCTCAGGGAATCGTTTTCGAAAATCATTCGCTTCATTTTTCGAAAGCTCCACATTTTTAAAGAAGCTGCCTGCGCTTGGAATTTCTCGCGGCTCCGGCAATTTTTCTTTTCGAAGATATATCACCGCACGCATAATATCTAGCGGAGTTGCCGTTTCTGGATTGATGTTTTTCTGAGCAAAATATTCCGCCACCGAAAAATAAAGTGGAATTTTTTGTTGCTTTTTCGAAAGCTTTAGCTTAACTGCGGTGATAAAATATTTACCAAAAGCAGTGGTGCGAAAAATGCTCGTGCGATAGCCAAGCTGGCAATCCTCTTTCGAAAACTCTTCCATCTCCCCAGTTTCCAGATTAAGCGCCTCGCAACCCTCAAAAATCGCCACCGTTTCTTGTCCATAAGCGCCCACATTTTGAACTGGCAAAGCGCCCACCGTACCGGGAATCAGCGCCATCGCCTCGCAGCCACTCAAGCCTTTTTCGCGCACCGCCCACTGGCAAAAATCATCCCAATTTTCCCCTGAGCCAAGCCGAAAAATCACCGATCCTTCATCTTCATCAATCACTTCGCGGCCCAAAATTTCATTCTTTATCACCACGCCCTGAAAGCCTTCGTCGCGCACGATTGTATTGCTGCCGCCGCCCAAAATAAACAGTGGCAAATGCTGATTTTGCGCAAAGTCCAAAGCCTGTTGCGCCTGCGCTAAATTATTCACTTTCGCCAAAAAACGCGCACCACCGCCAAGCCGCATCGTGGTCATTTCGCCCAGATTAACATTTTCTAAAATTTCAAGATTTCTAAACATTACCATATCAAGATTATATCACAAGACGAATAATAAACGCAAGTTTTCGAAGCCAAAATAAAAAGCCCGAAGGCTTTCGAAAATCGTATTTGGTACACCCGGCAAGATTCGAACTTGCAACCGCTTGGTTCGAAGCCAAGTACTCTATCCAGTTGAGCTACGGGTGCTTATGTAGCTATTATATCATAAGCAACCCGTTTTGTGAAGTCTAATTTTCAACTAAAAATTTCTGAATCAAATAGCGATTCGCCCCCGTAATTGGGTCTTTATAAGTTTCTTGCTGCACCATTTTCCAACTCGAATCGAGCGGCTCTTTCTCAGTGTCGCCGTAATTATAAACCACCCAAACTGCCGAATATTTTTTCGAAAAATCAGCAATATTGGTGATTTTATGCTGATTGTCATCTTCCAGCATTTTCAGCGAACCAATCGAATAATCTTGGCTTGAATCTATAAACCACACTGAATTTTTGGCGGTAGAATATTGCGCCAATTCGTAATAGAAATAGCCTGATTCCGCGATAATCGGCTCATCAGGTTGCGCTAATTGGTGAATTCGCTCAACCATTTGGCGAGTTTGGGTAGTCGAATTTGAGCTTTTCGAAAATCCAGTTTGGCGATTAATTTCGAAAATGCCGTAGCCAAAAGTAATCACCAGTAGCAGCGCCAGCACTTTCGCCAAAAGTCGCTCTTTTTGCCAAGCTTTGGCGATTAAAATTCCTAAAAATAGCGCCATGAAAATCAAGCCAAAAAGCACATATCGGTCGACAAAAATCGACCTCTTAAGCACCGAGCTGGCGACGAATAAAACCGCGGCGGGCAAAAATGAAAGCGTGCCGATAAACGCCAAATTTTGTTTTTCGGCTTTCGAAATTCCCCGATTTTTCGAAATTAGATAAATCGAAATGCCGATAATCGCGAATATTGCCAAACACCACAACGCCTTCAAATCCCCCGAATTAACGAAGGTGAAGAAATTCGAAATGTAGTTTGGCAAGGTGTTAAATGTGACGTCGGGAATCCAAAATCCAGCTTGCACGGTGGCAGTTTGAATCAAGAAGAATGGAATCCACGGCAAAAAGCCAACCACCACCCAAGCGTTCAGCGCAAACCATTTTTCGCTAAAGAATCTTTGCAGCCAGTTTCGAATTCCTTTTTTACCTTTTCGAAAATCTTTTCGAAGCATCCACGCGCGCCACAGCCAAAGCGTAATCAGCACAATGCCCGAAAGGTATTGTGTCCAGATACCCAGAAGTGAAGCCAGCACGAAAATAATTCGCCATTTTTTCTGGTTTTTTTCGGAATTTTGCGCGTGGTAGATTTCGAAAAATGCCCGAATTGCAATTAGCGCAAAAAACGCCACCAGCATATACATTCGCATTTCTTGCGAATATCGAATAAACATTGGCGAAATCGCCAAGAAGAAGGTGGAAACACCAGCAATTCGCACCGATTTAAAAATGCGCTTAATCAAATAAAATGCCAAAATCAAAGTTAGCGCACCGAAGAAAACCGACATCGAGCGCAAGGCAAAATCGCTCGTGCCGAAGAAAAAGCTCCAAACTTTCAGCGCAAAATAATAAAGCGGCGGGTGAACATCTACCGAGGTGTAGTGCCAGATTTGCGCAAAATCGTGGCGAATGATGTAAGCCGAGAATGCTTCGTCGAACCATATCGAAGCTGCACCGAGCGTGGGTAAAGTCAGCGCCAAAAATAGCGCCAAAATTCCACCCAAGCTCGCCAATTCGATTTCCTTATTTTCTCGTTTTCGGGTAAAAAGTTTAAGCATTTTCATGATTTTATTCTATCACACTTCGCTCGGCAATGGAAATTTCAGTGCAAAATTTCGTACTTCTTTTTTAATTTCCGCCAGTTTTTCAGGGTTTTCACGATTTTCAATCGCCAACTTCATCCATTCCGCGATTTTTTTCATCTCGGCTTCTTTCATCCCACGCGAAGTAATCGCTGGCGTGCCGAGGCGAATGCCGCTTGGCGTGAACATCGGCAAAGTGTCGTTCGGAATTGAATTGGCGTTCAGGGTCAAACCAATGGCGTCCAACGCGCGCTCCGCAACCTTGCCGTCAATCCCAAAGCTCGAATAAACATCCGCCAAAATAAGGTGATTTTTAGTGCCGCCCGTCACCAATTTAAAGCCTCTTTTCGCAAGCTCCTGCGCCAAAACTTGCGCGTTTTTCACCACTTGCTCGGCGTAAATTTTAAATTCTGGCTGAAGCGCCTCGTAAAACGCCACCGCTTTTGCCGCAATCGAATGCATTTGCGGGCCACCTTGTGTGCCAGGAAAAACACTACGGTCAATTAACGTTGGCAAATTTTCAAGCGTCTTTTCGGGTTTTTTGAGCGGATTACCCACTTTACCTTTCGAAAGAATCATTCCACCGCGCGGCCCACGCAGAGTTTTGTGTGTTGTGGTAGTTACAACATGAAAACCGTAATCGAAAGGATTTTTCGAAACTCCGCCCGCAATCAAGCCCGCAATGTGTGCCACGTCCGCCATCAGCAAGGCGCCGTGTTTCTTACCAATTTCAGCAATGCGCGCGTAATCAATTTCGCCAGGATAAGCCGAAAATCCCGCCAGAATAATTTTAGGTTTGTGTTTTGCGGCTAATTCTTCAATCTGAGCGTAATCAATTTCACCATTTCCAGCCAAGCCATAACGCACGAAATTATAAATCTTTCCGCTACGCGTCACTGGCGAGCCGTGCGTCAAATGCCCACCTTGCGCTAAATCCATCCCAAGAACCGTGTCGCCAACTTCCAGCCAAGCATTATAAACCGCCTCGTTTGCATTCGCGCCACTGTGCGGCTGAACATTCGCGTGGTTGGCGCCAAAAAGCTCTTTCGCGCGCGCAATCGCCAAACTTTCCACCGTGTCGGTATTTTCCTGACCGCCATAATAGCGCTTGCCTGGGTAGCCTTCCGAATATTTATTGGTTAAAACTGAGCCCAGCGCCGCCAAAACCTCTCGCGAAACGTAATTTTCACTCGGAATCAGCTCCAATCCTTCATTCTGGCGAATCTCTTCTTTTTCAATCGCATCAAAAATTTTCTCATCAAACATCGTTAAAAATCTCCTCTTAAATTTAATCTGTTGGGTGGAAAATTTTCGCTATATCATAAACTCCATTATATCATATCCGCCAAAAATATAAAATCCTTGCATTAAATATATCATAAGTGATATAATCATAAGTATGAAGACAGAACAAGCATATCTCGAAAAAATTGGACATTTAATTCAAGATTCGCGAATTAATCGCGGCTGGACGCAGGCAGAATTAGCCGAAAAAATCGGTAGTTCGCAAAGCGCTATCAATCGAATCGAAAGCGGCAGACAGAATATCACTCTCGAAATGCTCGCCCGCATTTCAGAGGAGCTTTCGAGCGAAATCATATCTGTTAATGCGCAAAAAAAGACCAATTTTCGCGTCTATGGTGAGCGTGAACTTTCGGGCGAGATTGAAGTTAAAACTTCAAAAAATGCGGCGGTTGGCTTGCTCTGCGCGTCGCTTTTGAATAAGGGCAAAACTACCCTTCGGCACGTTGCGCGCATTGAAGAAGTTAATCGAATTATTGAAGTGCTCAATTCGATTGGCGTTAAAACTCGCTGGCTAAATGAACAAAACGACCTCGAAATTACACCACCCAGCGAATTGAATTTTCGAAATATGGATATTACTGCCGCGAAAAGAACTCGCAGCATTCTGATGTTCCTCGGCCCGCTTCTACATCAATATTCGAAATTCGAAATTCCTTTTTCGGGCGGTTGCAACCTTGGCACGCGCACGGTTGAACCTCACCTTTCTGGACTAAAGCATTTTGGCTCAAGCGTCGTGGCGCAAAGCGATTTTTATGAAGTTTATAATCAGCCGCAAACTGTCGAAAAGCCGATTATCCTTACTGAGCGCGGCGATACCACAACCGAAAATGTCATTATGGCGGCGGCGCTTTCTGGTCAAAAAATCACCATTCGCAACGCCAGCCCAAACTATATGGTGCAAGATTTATGTTTCTTTTTGGAAGAGCTTGGCGTGCAAGTCGAAGGAATTGGCACCACCACGCTTACCGTTCACGGTGTTAAAAAAATCGAAAAAGATGTGGAATATTTTGTGAGCGAAGACCCGATTGAAGCGATAACTTTCGTGGCGGTTGCGCTGGTGACAAATTCTGAAATCACCATCAAGCGCGCGCCGGCAGAATTTGTCGAATTAGAGCTTGCGACGCTCGAAAATATGGGCGCGAATTTCGAAATCAGCCCCGAATATCTTTCGCTCAATCAGCGCACGCGCCTCATTGATATTGTTGTGAAAAAATCTACACTTTCTGCGCCAAAAGACAAGCTCCACGCGCTGCCTTTCCCTGGTATCAATATGGATAACCTGCCGTTTTTGGGGTTAATCGCCACCATGGCGAAAGGTCGCACACTTTTGCACGACTGGAGCTACGAAAACCGCGCGATTTATTTCACCGAGCTTTCCAAACTCAACGCGCAAATCGAAATGGTCGACCCACACCGCGTTTATATCACCGGCCCAACCCGCTGGAAGCCCGCCGACGTGGTGGCGCCACCAGCTTTGCGACCAAGCGTCGTGGTGCTGATTGCAATGCTCGCCGCCCCTGGAATTTCCACCTTGCGCGATGTTTACAACATCAATCGCGGTTATGAAGATTTCGCCGAACGACTCAATTCTCTCGGCGCCCAAATCGAAACCATCACAATTTAGCCTCAAACCTCGGAACTTTTCCGGGGTTTTTCGAAAATAAAAAATCGCGCTTCGAATTTCGAAAACGCGAATTTAGATAATTTCTTGGGGTGAATGATGGGATTTGAACCCACGGCCTCCGGTGCCACAAACCGGCGCTCTAACCAACTGAGCTACAATCACCACAGCTCTTCAATTTTACCACAGCTTAGCGCAAAAATCAACTTTAGAATTTTGGGCGAATCGGTGGCGCAAAGTTTGGTTTGGCGGCTGCTGGCGAAGGACTTGGCGCCGAGCTAAAACCTGCCATACCGCTCTGCGAGATATTCGCAAAATCCGCCTCGTATTTTTTGGGCTGATGTAGATTTTCACGCTTTAGCGGATTATCTGGCGCTTCAATTTTGGCTGAAATTTCACGCCGCTGACGAATTTCATCGAGCGCCGAGTTCGCCAAACGCGAAACTTCCGAATGCCGAATCCGCTGCTGAGCAATTTTCGAATAACGATAACCCCGCACTTTCGAATTTCGATTTTCTGCCGCCAAGCGGTCGCTAAAACTGCGCGAACTCGCCGCACCAAATCGCCGCCCACTTTGCGCCTTCGCATAACCACTGGAGTGCGCCACTTCGTCCAAATTCGCACGCGTGATATACTCGTTCATTTTCATAATTCGATTTTAACATAAGCCTTTAAAAAAATAAAGTTAACGCTTGAAATTTGATTTCTGCTCTGCTATAATGAAAACATGCGGGCGTCGTATAACGGCTAATATACCTGCCTTCCAAGCAAGTGATGAGAGTTCGATTCTCTCCGCCCGCACCATTTGATCTTTTTTGTTTTAGTGAAAGCCTCCCTCTGTGGAGGTTTTTGCTTTTTGGCAATTTTTTTGATATAATTATTTCAGGTACGCCCCCGTAGCTCAGTGGATTAGAGTAAGAGGTTTCTACCCTCGTGGCCGTAGGTTCGAATCCTACCGGGGGTACCAAAATTATATGGAAGGAATTATTTTAATACTTGTAGTGGTGCTGGCGGTTTTTCTTTTAACCGTCTTTTTTGGTGCGCCCTATGTGCCCAGCCATCGCGCCGATTTAATCAAACTTTTTCGCGAGCTTAACTGGCCAAAAAAACGCTGTTTTGGTCGATATTGGCTCGGGCGATGGTGCTGTTTTGAAGGTGGCAAGTGAATTTAAGGTTCGAAATATCGGTTTCGAAATCAACCCATTTTTAGTGATTTTTTCGAAAATCCGCCTACGCCATTTTCGAAATTCGAAAACCATTTTGGCGAATTTTTGGCACGCTTTTCCGCTTGAAAAAGTTTCGCATTTTTATGTTTTTGGCCACAGTTCACGTATGGCAAAAATCTACCAGCTTGCCCAAAATCAAGCCAACTTTCAACAATCGCCAATTATTTTGATTAGCTATGGTTTTGAAATCCCCAATCAATCCTTTCAGCAAAAAATCGGGGCGCATTTTATTTACGAAATTACGCCCGATTTACAAAAAAATTAAAATCACCCTTTATTTTTCACTTTTTTTGTGCTATAATTTGATTATTCGGGCCAGTAGCTCAGCTGGTTAGAGCACCTGCCTCTTAAGCAGGGTGTCGAGGGTTCGAGCCCCTCCTGGCCCTCCAATTTCGAAAAATTAAATCAGCGAATGTCGTCAATTCGCTGATTTTTATTTTGCTTTTATAGCTTAAGCCTACGCGCTTTCTCGCACCGTTTGCTCGTCAATCAAAATCGTCGAGCCAGCGCTCACTTCACCCGAAAGCATTTTGCGCGCAATGGTATTTTCGACCACTTTTTGAATTACTCGGCGCATTGGGCGAGCGCCAAGTTTAGGGTCATAGCCCAAATCCGCCAGTAAAATTTTAGCTTCTGGCGAAACCGAAACGGTGATTTTCTGCCCCGCTAAAGTCTTGTTTACACCAGCAACCATCAGGTCGATAATCTGCGCCAAATCGGCTTTCGAAAGCGGTTCAAAAACCACAATTTCGTCGAAACGGTTGAGAAATTCAGGTCGAAATTCGCGGCTCGCAATCAAATCATTCACAATCACACTCTCGGCACTTTGCGTATCATAGCCGCGCGTAATCAACTCCTGAATGCGCTCGGCGCCAGCGTTTGAAGTGGCAATAATAATCGCGTCGCGGAACGAAACTTCGCGGTTTTTTTCGTCGCGCAAAATTCCTTCGTCCAAAACTTGCAGCAGCGCCGTCAAAACATTCGGGTGCGCTTTTTCAATTTCGTCCAAAAGCACCACCGAAAACGGTCGCTTCATCATCTGGGCAGTTAGCGAATTTGCGTCGCGCGCGCCGTCGGCAATCAATCGCGAAACGTCTTCAGCTTGCACAAATTCGTTCAAATCGAGCCGCACGATATTTTCTTCGCCATTGAAATAAATCTCGGCGAGCGCTTTCGAAAGCTCAGTTTTCCCCACACCAGTCGGACCGAGAAACAGGAAAGTGCCAATCGGGCGATTTTCATTTCGCACGCCCGTTCGCGCGCGACGCAAAGCATTCGAAACCGCCGAAACCGCCTTCTCTTGACCAATCATTCGCGCATGAAGTAGATTTTCTAAGTTGAGCAGTTTTTCGCGCTCGCTCGAATCTTGTGAAGCCGCAACTTTCACATTCATCGTCTGTTCAATCGCTCGCTGAACCGAGCCCGCCTCAACAATTTTATCATTCGCATAGCTCGCCGCCATTTCCAAAAGTCGCACCGCCCGCCCAGGCATTTCAAGGTCAAAAATATATCTTTGGCTGAGCCGAAAAGCTTCTTTCAGCGCCTGATAACGATAAAAAACCTTATATTGATTTTCGAAAATCAACAGCTTGTCTTCCATTACCGCGAGCGTTTCTTCGAAGCCCGCAGGTTGCACTCGCAAGCGATTCAACGCTGTCGCTAAGGCAGGATTTTTGGCTGAAATCTGCAAAAACCGCTGCTCATCCATCGTCAAAATCATTCGCACGCGACCAGCCTCTAAAATCGGCAAAAGAATATTCGAAATATCCACCGAGCCAGTACCATCTTCGAAAAATAGCTGTGCGTTATCCAGGCAAACAATGATATTTTTCGCCGCGTAAGCTTCAAGCAAAATGTAATTCACCAGATTTTCGATTTCACCCCTGCCAGGCGCCGCTGCGATAATCGAAGCCGAGTCCAACATCACCACTTGGCGATATTGCAAATTCGAAGGCACACGTGCATTGCCGTCCAAAATTCGGTGCGCAAAAGCCTCCACCACGGTGCTTTTCCCTACGCCGTCCGAACCAATCAGTGCCACATTTTGGCGACCATTCCCCGCAAACTGCGCAATCATTTTTTCAACTAAATCTTCGTGCTGCTCAAGATTCGAACTCATCAAAATATTATTCGAAACTTGATTGGTGATATTCCGACCAAAACGGTCGAGCGTTGGAGTCCAGCCAAAACTCCAGTCGCGCGCCAAACCGCCATCTTTAATCGGCATTTTAGCTTTATCAATCAGCGAAAAAATATGGTCGTGCCACAAAACGCCCTTTTCTAAATCTTCGAAATCGATATAAAAATTCGCCAGCAGCCTTTCGAAATCGGGGTAATTTCGAATAATCGCCAAGACCAAAACCGAGCCCGAAATCGTGTTGGTTTTTAGCTTTTGGTGAATCTCAAAAGCGGTGGCAAAAATCTTTTCGGGCGAATTTTGCGGAATCGTCGCCAAACTTTCCACCGTAGTGCGCCCCAGCCCAAAACGGCTCACAATAAACGCGCCACCAGAACTTTCCATCACGATTTTAGCAATTTCTTCAGAAGTTGGGTTTTTCGAAAGCTTGCCCAAAATGTTGCTCGCCAGCCAATCCTCGGGCGAATTACCCTTCTGGTTCGGCGCCAAACGGTGCAACTCGCCGCGCCACCAATTTTCCAACACCATCGGCAAAATCGCCAAAGCCAAAAGTAGCCAACCCACCGAATCTTCCAGCAGAACCAAAGTCAAGCCCGCCAAAATCGCCAGAATCTTCAAAATTTTAAAAATCGTAATAAATGGCTTGAGCGCCACTGTTAGCCGTGCTTTTTTCGCGCGCAAATAATGATAATTAAACGCCATTATTTTCACCCTCCAAAATTAAAAATCGATTTCGAACTTGGCGGAGATTCTTGCTGAATATTTTGTGTTGAATTAGCGGAATTGATTTTCGAAAATTCACTTCTCAAATTCGAAAGCCAATTTGGCGTCCAATTTGTAGTAAAAAGCACAACAAAAACTATCGGCAAAATCGGTGCCGCCAGCCAAATCAACAAATTTAAAATTCCCCAAAGCGCTTTAATTGTAATAAAAAACACGCCAAAAATCATCATAAAAGTGCGCAAAAAAGCGCCCACAAATCGCGAAAAAAGTTTATCCAGCGCGCGACGCAAACGCACGTCAAGCGAACCGCCACCCGCATTTACCGCATCAATCTGGCGAAATGGCGCAAACCAAGTTTTAATCAACAGCCCCAGCGAAAAAGTGTTAATCAATTTTTCGATACTACTCAAAATCTTCTCTGCACGCCACGCCAAACCCTTACTATACCACCAAGAAATCATCGCAATAAACATAACCAAATTATACACCAAAACGCGTTTTTTTACAATTTTTGTGATATAATTAAATTGTAGGCTTCGGCCGAATTTGAGTTATATTAAGAAATTAAGATTTTCGAATCCTAATTATAATTGATGAAAGGAAAATATGGAATTAATTTACGCCGTTTTAGGGGCTTTGCTCGGTGGCGCTGGTATTTTTAGTTATGAAAAAATCCGCTCGGTTAATGCCCGCAACAATTCAGACAAAATTCTTGCCGCTGCGCAAAAAAAATCTGCCGAAATTCTGGAGCGCGCGAACGAAAAAGCGCTCAATATCACTGATAAGGCAACCGAGGATGAAAACTTGCGCCGCAAAGAATTGCAAAAAACTGAAGACCGCTTGGCGCAACGTGAGCAATCGCTCGACGAAAAACTCGACCGCATCGACCAACGTGCCGAAAAGCTCCGCCAGCAAGAAAGCGAAGTTGAAGAGCTGAAAAAAGAAGTTTTAGAAATTCGAAATCGCCAGCAAGAGCGCCTCGAAAAAATCGCTAAACTTTCGAAAAAGCAAGCCGCCGAGAAACTGATGGCGATGACCGAAAAATCGATGACTCAAGATATGGTCAATTTGGTGGCAAAATTGCAAAAAAATGCCGAAGAAGACGCCGAAGAGCGCGCTCAAACCATTTTGGTTTCGGCGATGGAACGAATTTCGAGCGAAGTCACTGCCGACCGCACCGTCACCGCGCTTAAACTGCCCGACGACGAAATGAAAGGTCGAATTATCGGTAAAGAAGGCCGCAATATCCAAGCTCTCCAACGGGCAACTGGTGTTGATGTGCTGGTTGACGACACGCCTGGTATGGTGGTGCTTTCCAGCTTCGATCCAGTTCGTCGCCAAGTGGCTCGGCTGGCGTTAGAAATTTTGATGAAAGATGGTCGCATTAACCCTGCCCGAATCGAAGAAGTTGTCGAAAAAGCGCAGCGCGAAATCGATAAAGAAATCAACCGCGCGGGCGAAGATGCGGCGCGCGAAGTGGGAATTTCGGGCTTGCCTCGCGAAATGCTCCGCCTACTTGGTGAGCTAAAATTCCGCACCAGCTATGGTCAAAACGTGCTCAAACATTCCACCGAAATGGCCAACGTGGCTGGCTTAATCGCTGAAGAAATTGGCGCAAATGTTAAAATCGCAAAAACTGCCGCCCTCTTCCATGATATTGGCAAAGCAGTTACGCATAAGATTGAAGGTAAGCACGCCCAAATTGGCGCCGAGTTGGCTGAAAAATACGGTATGGATGCGCGCGTGGTTAATGCCATCGCCGCTCATCACGACGACATCGAAGCCACAACTCCCGAAGCTATCATCGTGAAAATCACCGATGCAATGAGCGCTTCACGACCTGGCGTGCGCAATGCGGCGGCTGAAAACTTCGCCGAGCGTATGCGCGAACTCGAAAACGTTGCTACCAGTTTTGACGGTATTGATAAAGCTTTCGCCATCTCGGCTGGTCGCGAAATTCGAGTAATTGTTCGCCCAGAAAAGGTCGACGACCTCAGCGCCATCAAAATGGCTCGCGACATTGCCGACAAAATCGAAAGCACAATGCAATATCCTGGCGTAATTAAAGTTAATATTATTCGTGAAACTCGCGCAACTGAATACGCCAAATAAACTCAGCCAAATTAAATAGCCCCTCGCACGGGGCTATTTTTAGTTCTTATTTACAATCAAGATTACCGTTTCGAGTATTCGTTACCCAAAAGTTCTTACAAAAGGCTTGATTTGCGTCTTCCAATTGAATCGCAAAATCTGGCACTGGGAAGTTTTGGTCGACAAATTCCACTCGGCTCTGCACGCGGCGATATTTATCATTCGCGCGCCCAGTGCTATCAACTTCTGGCTGCACACCGTTGAAGTTCACCACCCTGCCGCTTACGTCCAAAAGTTCCACCTTGAAGTTTGCATTTTTGTAAATTGGTGTTAAGCGCACAAAAGCCGTGTCCGAAGGATTAACTGTGTGCCCCAAATATATCACCGTTGAACAAGCGTAAGTTTGGGTTGTTAAGTTTGGCGAGCATTTCACCAAAGAAAGGTGTTGGGTGCTCGACGAATTATCGGTTCGGCGCGATGAAGGCAACACGAAGCGATTTCGTGCAAAGGTGCTGTTGCTCGAAGCTGGATAGTAAATTTGCTCGTCGAGACCATTGCCATCGTTCGAGAAGTTATCGTCAAGCTGATTTAAGCTGGTAATTCCGCTGTTGTAGCCAAAATATTGAGCTTTAATCACTGTTGGGCGGTTGATTTTTTGGCCCCACTCTTCTTTAGTAGTCAAAGCCGCGTCTTCGCTATAAACATTCTCCAGCGAGATTGGTTGGTCGCTGTTGGTTAAGTCTTCTTTCGAATGCCAGCTAAGGCGAATTTGGTTGAAGCCCGAAGTGCCTCGTAGCGGAACGATTTTCGACTGCCCTGTGGTGAGCTGGCCGATATAATCTGCTGTATCGCGCGTAATTTTCACGCAAGTGTAAGCTTGGTCGAGTTCGCCATCTTTTGAAGAAGTCGAAGTTTGAACTTTCGTTTCACCCGTCGCATTAGCTATCACCCCCGCGCCATTTGCGTGCAGCATATTGCAGGAATTTCCCGCCAGCGCATTTGCCATTTTCACGCAATCTTGGTTGGTCATATCGTAGCCATTGGCGCATTCGGCGGCATATTTGGTCATAAAGCGCTTCGCATCTTCAACTCCCACCTGAGCACTGTCGTAAGCACTCTGCGAAAGGTCTTGGTTTGAAGCGTTTTGATTGTCGCGAATAGTGATTCGCATAAAGCTTGCCACCATCAGCGCAATCAATGTGCAGGCGATGACCACGATGAACATCGAGACACCGCCGCGCTTGAAGTTGGTTTTTTGATTTCGTAAATCCATTTAATACCTCACTGGCAATTCTTTAGTATAAGTTGTCATTACTTTTCCATCAGATGAAGCCTGATTGTAAGCCCAAAGATACACATCGGCGCGTTGGTTATAAACTTCCGAAGCAGCGCTTGGGTTATTAAAATCAGAGCCTCCCGTTCGCCAAGATTTAAGCGTTCCAGAAATCACTGGGCCGTTCACTTGCAAATTCTGTCCGCAGTTGGCTTGGTTTACAATCGCAGGATTTTCAACCTGGCCAGTGGCACAAGTTACAATCTTGCCCGTCACAATCAGCCACGCGTCGATTTGTTGCACGTCTTTGCTAATATAGAGGTCGCCGTCCACAATGATAATTGTTTGCTGGAACGATTTTAGCGAAGTTGCCGAAGTTGGATTTTTCGAAGTGATATTTCCGCTCAAGAACATACCGTTCGAATTGATAATGTGCGTATGAACATCTGTGCGAGTTGCGCCATTCCAGCCGCCGTAGTTGCCGTTAATCGATTCTACCAGCACGCCGTTCGAAGAGCTTGGGAATCGACTTCGAATGTTCGAAATAATATTCGAAGTATTGGTTGCTCCTTCCCAGCTACCCCAGTTTCCTTTGTCGGTTGAGCCGTTTTTAAAGGTGAGGTGGTTGGTGGTGTTTGAAGATTCAGAAGTAAAGCCTGAAATCAAACCACCCGAGATTGCTTCGTATTCTACCCAAGAGCCGAATTGTCCTTTCGAAGAATAATTCGAAGAGCTGGTGCGGATTCCGCCGCGAGCATAGAAACCATTTCCCCAAATTTGCGTCTTTGGCTTCTTGGTTGCCATCAAGCAAAGTGGAGCTGAATGTCGCCATTGGTTTTCTTTAGCTGCCTGAGTTGCCGCATCTTCATTTTTGGTAAGAAGATATGGCGAAACCGAAATTGCCATACAGTAGCGCGTGCCAAGCGGTGCGTCTTCCGGAATGGTGATTTTATTTTTGGCAGGGTCGCCAGGGTTAGTGGTTTTGCCTGCTTCAAAAGTTCTTGAGCCTTGCTGTGAATTATCACAGTTTTGAATTGAGCGCGCATACCAGCGTCCGCCGTAAGCTTCGTTATAAACGTTACAAGTGTCGGATGATGAATTTTTGATGTCGCTGTTTGGCGTGATTGCACCTTCTGCAACGCCAGCAATACTCCAAGTGGTGATTATCCATCGTGTGTTTGGCTTCGAATTGGTGCCGCCCGAAGTGATTTTAGGGTCGAAATCGAGCGAAGTTCCTGGGTCGGCAGGAATATCCCGTCCGCCACAAGGCACATCTGAGGCCGAAACACAAGGCGTTAGCTCGTAATCATATGGCACATAAACACAAGCTGCGGTGCTGTTTTGGTGATACAACGAACTGTCGTTATTACCGTTTGCGCGGCCATTTACCAAATATGAGAGGTTTTCACAAATTGTTTTACCCATCATATCTTGAGTTACTCTAAAGGTTTCACGGTTAATTTTGTTATTTGGTGCTTCAAGCAAGCTGCCGTTATCTAAGTATCCCACGCGCACCAAGTCGCCATGGTTACGGTTTTTGCCGCCAGTGTTGTGGTGAATGAGCGAACCAGAACCATCAAGAGCGCCACTGTAGCCTGCGTTTGATGGATTGCGATAAACGCTATAGGCCACGTCTACGCGCTGGTTGGTTGCGCCATTGTAGCCGCCAATGCGGTGGTAGAACGAAACGTGGCTGCCAACTGTGGCGATTTGAGTGCCAGTTTTCCACTGGTTGCTTGAGCTATTGAGCCGATTTTGCGTAGCCTGCACCGCTACTTTTGATTCCGCACTGATGTTAAAGCGGTTTGGCTGAACTTTGCGGCGAAGGCGAATTTCTACGTCAGTAACTCCGTCCTCGTTGCTTCCTGCAATAGAATTTCTAACCGTAAGAGTAGATTGTCCATTTGCCGAAAAAACCCATTCGCTGGGGGCTGTCATATTCGACGTTAACACACCGCCAACATTGCAATCACCCATACCGAAAGCAATACCATTGCCTCTAAAGCCATATTGACCGTGGAGCCCCAAGGAGCATAGTGCATTCCTCTCCAGTTAACCGCACTCGAAGTGTCTCTCGTCGTTACGTATGGAGCATTGCTGTCGACCTTAACGCCATTGATGTAATATCCATTGCCGTCAGTCATTCTAAACCTAATCGCTTTAAGGTGACGGAAATCTCCAAGCGGATACGAGTCGTGCATATAAAAACCAGGCTTACTAATCATCGAACCGCCTGTAGCCTGACAGGTAAATGAATCGCCGCTCACCGCATAGCATACTTGCCCGTTGAGAGTTTTAGCAGCATACGCTTCATCATTCACACCAGCAAAAGCTGTGATGTTATTTTGCTCTTTTATTTTAGTTAAGAAGTCGTCCCAGTTTAAGAATTCCGCATCATTAGTAGACTCTATTCGCGCAATCGTAAAACTACCTGTAACTGTAGTTACTACTTCTTTGGTGTATTCGCCTTTTTTTAAGTTAGCTACGGCTTGGCTAAAAGGTTTAGCATTCGAAAGGTCAACTCCTACTTCAGTACCTCCACCAAAGTTGTCCGCAGACGAACCCTCGACCTGATCTAATACCATCATTCGAGCATTTACAATAGCTTCTCTTTGGAATCTACCAAAATCAAAACTCTCAGCATATTCGTCTTCTAAAAGGTTCATATCTGCCAATTTAGCGATTTCTTCTTTACTTGCACCCTGTTCGAAAAGCGGCAAGAAAGTATCAGAAAGTCGTTTTTTGGCTTGATTATGCTTTTCGGATTGCTCTTCTTTACTGCCCGCTTGCATGTATGGCGTTTCGTAAGATATCGAAACGCGGAAGATTTCTCGCCTCTGAATCAAGCAATCTTTGAGTTTATTTTTATAGAGCAAATTTTCTTTTGAGATATATTCAAAACTTCCTTCTTCGAGTTCAGATGGATCTACGCCTGAAAAATCTGCAAGTTCTTCTTTATTATACAGTCTATCTAATCCGCATTTTTTAGTGGCATATTCTTTTAATCCCGCATTCAAAAGTAGCGCATCTTTAGCAATCTCATCATTCATTACTACATCTGGATTTTCTTCTTTGTATTTTTGAGCTTGGCTTTGAATATCTTTGACTCGCTCATAAGAAATCGTAGTATCACCAACCTTAATATCTGCCTCGCGCTGGGCTTTTTCGATTAAATATTTTACGCCAAAAAAGGCACCCACTGCCACCAATACCGCCAGCAATGCCACTGATATTCGAAGCGCCCATTGCTTCTTCGAAAGCCGTTTTTTAGGCTTTTTCTCTTCCTTCTCCATTCAAATCTCCCGTTAAATTTTCTATTCCTATTTTAACCTTTAGCATAATAAAAAGCAAGCTTTTTTAAGTCAATTTTAAGCTTCCTCTTGCCTTACTATTGACAAATTAGCTAATTCGTGGTAAAATGCGTATTAGTTGATGGATAAATCACGTACATTAAGAAGTTGAGGAAATTAATTCCTCCACTTTTCTTTGTATTTGATTTTACTTTTTCAAACAAAAATGGAGGAAAACAAATGAATAAATTTACTAAGGTTGGAATTACCTTACTCTCAGTAGCTGTGCTTGGCGCAGCTCCAATTGTTCAAAATGTGGGCGTTTTCGCCGAAGAAAACACTACTAAGCAGTCTGAACAACAGGTGGTATATCTTACTGTATACCATAGTGGTTATGATGCGCCAGGCGCTTGGAATACATATCATCCACTGGGTGTAACTCAAGTTCCTGTTCATCCTGGACAAACAATCTACTGGAACGATATTGTATCCCACTTTGATGGCTATACTGCAGGAAGCGGTTCGGTGATTATCCCTTATGAAGCGGTAGCTGATGGAAGCCTGGCGGAAACGTCAGTCCCTTACTATAGAAATACTCCCGCTCCCAACCCTACACCAGACCCTAATCCTAATCCACAGCCTAACCCACAACCTGACCCAACGCCGCAGCCAGAACAGGCGATAACATTCACTGTTACACACAACGGTTACGAGCGTGCGAAGCCTGGTATCGACGGAGTCGGTGCGTTTATCGAGACCTTGCTCACCGAGCAGGTAACGGTTGAACCTGGCGGCAGCATAAATATTAGCCGTGATTTTCCCGGCTATGATTCTCTTGAGGGTTCGATAACCTACGAACAGGCGAAGAACGGAGATTTTGCTACAAACGGATACGTTGCAATGTATCTGAAAAAGGCAGAAACTCCAACTCCAGACCCACAGCCGCAACCAAATCCGACTCCACAGCCGGATCCTAAACCAGACCCACAGCCTAAACCAAATCCAAATCCTGGCGATGATAATAAGGGCGGAAACCAAGCTCAGCCTGGCGACAACGGTAAAGGCGGCAACAGCGGTAAGACCGACGACGGCAAAGCCGAAAATCCAGCAGACCAAAAACCTGCGGATAAAGGCGATAACAAGGCTAATCAATCTGCGGGCGAAAAACCTGCAGATAACAAAGCTTCAGACAAAAAGTCTGAAACTGTGAAGCCTAAGTCTGAAGGCAAAAAAGAAGCCACATCTGCCGCAAACACTGCAGCAGGCGATAGCAGCTTCTTAGTTGCGGGTAGCGGATTAATTTCTGCAGCAGTTGCGGCAATCTTCTCTTTCAAGAAGAAAGAGAATTAATATCGAATTTCCATCAACTTTTAAAACCCTGCTCCGGCGGGGTTTTTAAATTGGTTTAAAGCGTGGTATAATAATATATGTATGGAAGATAAGAAAATTAAAGGGCTTTCCGCGAAGGAAGTTGCCAAACAGATTGAATTAGGAAATATCAACCGTTTCGACAGTGATAATTCAAACGAATACAGTGAAATCATCAAACGTAATATCTTTACGCTTTTTAACTTTTTAAATTTAGTGATTGCTATCGCGCTCGCCTCGGTGCAAGCGTGGAGCAATATGCTCTTCTTTATGGTGATTGTGCTCAACAGCGCCTCGGGAATCGCCATTGAAGTTCGCGCCAAGCGAATGATTGATAAGCTAAATTTGATGAGCCGCGAAAAAGTGCGCGTGCTGCGGGCTGGTCGCTGGCAAAAAATCGACCCTGAAGAAATCGTGCTGGGCGATGTGGTTGAAATCTCGGCAGGCGATCAAATCCCGAGTGATGGCGAAGTGCTCCAAGGTTTGGCTGAAGCTAACGAAGCTATGCTTACCGGCGAAAGTGATTTGGTGCTTAAGGAAACTGGCGCCGAAGTGCTTTCGGGTAGCTTTTTAACCAGTGGTAAAATCATCGTCAAAATCAACCAAGTTGGCGAACACAATTACGCTGCCAAGCTGATGACCGAAGCCAAAGTTCACAAGCCAATCAATTCGAAAATCCTCTTCTCGCTCGACCGAATTGCCAATTTTACCGGTAAAATCATCATTCCTTTTGGTATTATTCTCTTTCTTGAAGCCTTTTTGCTTAAAAATCTCTCGGCTAAATACGCCGTTATTTACACTGCCGCACCACTACTTGGTATGTTGCCAAAAGGCGTGGCGCTACTCACGATCACCTCGCTGCTCACAGCGGTGATTAAGCTCGGTATGCGCAAAGTTTTGGTGCAAGAAATGTATTCGGTGGAAACACTGGCGCGCGTTGATACGCTTTGTCTGGATAAAACTGGCACGATTACTGAGGGTAAAATGGAAGTCGAAGAAATCCACTTCCTTTCGAAAAATTTTTCGAATGAAGAAATCGAAAAAATGCTGGCGGCTTATATGCAAATTAGCGAAGATTCGAACCAAACCGCCATCGCAATTCGAAAATACACTTCGAAAATCAAGCATAATTTCGAAGCTTCGAATATTATTCCGTTTTCGAGCGACCGCAAGTGGGGCTCAATGGAGCTTGAAGGCGTAGGCACAGTTTTGCTGGGCGCGCCAGAAATTCTTTTCAGCCAAACCCCTAAGCAAGTGAAGGAAGCTCAAAGTCGCGGTTCGCGCGTTTTGGCGCTGGCTTTTTCGGATTCGAAAATTGATAAAAATCAGATTGCGCTTCCTTCAAAATTGCAAAAATTAGCCGTGCTGGAAATCACCGACCCAATTCGTGAGGGCGCCAAAGAAACGCTGGAATATTTGCGCACTCAATCGGTGGATTTAAAAATTATCTCAGGCGACAACCCTGTGACGGTTTCGAATATCGCCGAAAAAGCTGGCTTTAAAGATTTCGAAAGCTACGTGGATTGTTCGCAGATTTCCGACCAAAAATTACGCGCAATTGCCGAAAAAACCGCAATCTTTGGGCGCGTTTCGCCACATCAAAAGAAGTTGCTGGTGCGCACGCTCAAGAAAAAAGGTCGCACCGTAGCGATGACTGGCGACGGCGTGAACGATATTTTGGCTTTGCGTGAGGCGGATTGTTCTATTGCGATGGCGGAAGGCGACCCAGCGACTCGCCAAGTCGCCAACTTAGTTTTGCTCAATTCAGATTTCAACGACGTGCCTGAAATTCTCTTTGAAGGTCGCCGTGTGGTTAATAATATTGCCAAAATCGCACCGATTTTCTTCATCAAAACAATCTATTCGTTCTTGCTTGCGGTGGTTTGTATCGGTAGTGTGGCGCTGGGTGCCGACGCGGTGATGATTTTCCCATTCATTCCGCTTCAAGTAACAATGGTCGACCAAATTATGGAAGGTTTCCCGCCATTCGTGCTTACTTTCGAACGCAGCGACGCGCCAATCGAAAAAGATTTCTTGAAAAAATCGATGTTTATGGCGTTGCCAAGCGCGTTGATGATTGTGATTTCGATTATTTTCGTCACTGTTTTTGGCCAAAACAACGGCTGGATTCCGCGCGAAATTTCCACCACTCTTTATTATTTGCTGGGTTCAATCAGCTTCTTCGCAGTGGTGCGCGCTTGCATTCCGTTCAATAAGTTACGCATTGCGCTACTTGTCGAGACCGTGGCAATGTTCTTCGCAACTGCCATTTTGTTCCGTTCAATCCTCGAAATTGGCACTTTAACTGATAAAACTTTGCCAATCTACTTGGCGATTACGGCAATTTCGGCTATCATTTTTGTCGCCATTGAGGTTTTGCAAAAAATCAATTTTCGTGATAAAATAAAAGCATAAGCTAAATAAAGGAGGAGACCGAATGGCCACTATTGACCAACAATTTGTTGAATATATCGTAAAAAATTTAGTCGAAAAGCCAGAAAATGTAAAAGTTGAACGCACGATTGACGAAAAAGGAGTTTTGCTTACTCTCACCGTTGATTCAGAAGACCTCGGCCGCATTATCGGTCGCCGTGGAGCTACCGCGCAGAGCTTACGCGCTCTCCTCCGCGCTTTGGGCGTAAAAAACGACGCACGATATAATCTAAAAATTGTCGATTCCGCCGATAATGCCACTGTTGTGGAAAACTCTACAGATGAACCTGTGGAAAATCAAAGTTCTTTCACCGAAAACACCAGAAAAGAGCTTGCAGAATTAGACGACTTTGATGTATAATAAGAACAGTTCAAAAGCTTAAGCGTTAGTGGAGTTTCGCTTAATGAAACTTTAGAACTGCGGAAACAAAAAGCTCTATGCGAGCAAACTAAAAGTTTGAGAGCTTATACTTGTTAAAAATCCAGCTGATATTTGTGGCTGGATTTTTAATTTGCGGTTTTTAGCAAAAAGTGTTATAATTATTTTTATGTTAATCCAGATTATTACTCTTTTTCCAGAGATGTTCGAGCCAGTTTTGAACAATTCGATGATGTGGAAAGCGCAAAAACAAGGCGTGGTTAGTTTTGAGCTGATAAATTTGCGCGATTTTGGGATTGGACCGCGCAAGCAAGTCGACGATATTCCTTACGGCGGTGGCGACGGAATGCTTTTGATGCCTGAGCCGCTCTTTAGGGCAGTCGAATTTGCTAAATCAAAATCGCCGAAGGCTAAAGTTATCGCGATGACGCCAAGTGAAAATGTTTGGAATCAGCAAAAAGCACAAAATCACGCCGATTCGAAGCAAGATTTGATAATTCTCTGTGGTCGTTATGAAGGTTTCGACGCGCGAATTTTCGAAATTGTCGACGAAAAAGTGAGTATTGGGCAATTCGTGCTAACTGGCGGCGAACTACCCGCGATGACGCTAATTGATTCCATCGTGCGGCTAATTCCTGGCGTGCTGGGTGGCGAAAAATCCGCCGAAATCGAGAGCTACAGCGACGGCACCAATCTGGAGTTCCCACAATACACCCGCCCTGCCGATTTTCGCGGAATGACTGTTCCCGAGGTGCTTTTGAGCGGTCATCACGCCAAAATTGAACAATGGCGAGCCGAAAATTCCAACTAACTATTGACAATTTCCAAAAAATATAGTAGAATATACAAGTTAAGAGTTTTCTTAGGCACTTTAAAAGTTAAGAGTTTTTAGAGTGCCTCTTTTTTTTGGAGGTTTAAAATGACCAAAAATTCATTTAAAATATCGTTGCTATGTGGAGCAGTTCTCACTGCTTCATTGCTTGTATCAGGCGTTTCCGCCAACGAAGTAAAAGAGCCTACTTCACCAGTCGAAACCTCAATTTCGACGGCACCAATTACGCCACCTGAATACACCGAACCTGCAACTTCAATTAGCACCGCGCCAACCGAAACTCCTGCAGAAACTTCAATTAGCACAGCGCCAACTGAGATGCCTGCGGAGTCTACAGATTCCGAGGACGAAACTCCTCGGATGAGCGTGCCAGAAGCTTCGGAGCCAACTCAAGGGTCAGCAACAATTCCTGGCTTAAGCGATACAGCAGCTCAAGACAGCGAACCTGCTCAACCTGCAGCCGAATCTGCGGTTCAAAATCTGGAAATTACCGACTTAAAAACCAGCATCGAAGGCGACGTTCAAACTTATCAAAGAGTAAGCACAGAAATCACCTTTAAAGTGCCAGATGGCACCAAGGCTGGCGATACTTCTGTAATTCAGATGGGCGATGATTTCGAATTCGTTCGAAAAGCGCCATTTACCCTGAAAAATGAAGAGGGTAAGCCTCTCGCTGAGGCTACCTTCGAAGGCAAGAACATCAGATTGACTTATTTAGAGTCAATCAATGGGCTTACCAACGTTCACGGCTACCTGGAATTCGAAGTTCAGGTAGACTACGCGAACAAGAGTTTGGGAGACAAAGTAACTTTACAGTTCTTTGTCAACAACAAATTCTTGGCCGGTAAAGTCTTTGACTACACTGGAATAGGAAAACAGCGGAATGTTGAATTCCGCAAGTCAAGTTGGCAAGATAGGCACGGAGATGTTGTAACGTCTATCACTATCGGTCAGAAACAATTCCAGAGAACGACGCCAGCAGGAAAAACTATGATAATGTCGATTAGAGACATCGTCAATCCTGAAAGCGTTGATAACATTGATTTCGATAGCTCAACTATTGAAGTTAAGGTCGGCACTTGGCGTTTTGATGAACGTAAAGGCTGGATTCTGGATAATGCTCGGGTGCTCAACCCAGGTTATGAATACAGCTACGCTCTTTCGAGTAACGACCAGGAAGACTGGTTCGACCTCGAATTAGCAAAACTGGATGAAAACCACCAGAAAGTCAGCTCAGTCGAGCCGCACGAAGGCGTGCTCATAAGCTACAAGAGTAAGTTCGTCAAGCAAGTGGAACCTGGGGAAACGATCAACAACTCCGCCACGCTCAGCCTTGATGGTACAGATTATAAATCTTGGCAATCTTCAGCTAAGATTTATAGCCAAAGTGGTTGGATTAAAGGCGATACCCCAACCCCACCGCAGCCAAAACCAGAACCAGAAGAGCCACAGCCGGAACCTAAGCCAAATCCAGGCGAAGGTGAAAAACCGAAGGAGGGCGAAAAACCTAAGCAAGATAAACCAAAGGAAGAGCCCAAGGCTGAGCCTAATTCAAACAAGGCCGAAAAACCTGCTTCTACGGGCAAGAAAGAAGCTAAAGCCGCAGCCAACACAGCCGCTGGCGGAAGCTTGATTTCAATATTCCTGTTAGGAATCGCAGGTCTGTTTTCTGGATTCGTTTCCAGAAAAAAATAACAACATGTTCTAACTCTTAACACCCCGCCCACCGAAAAGGTGGGATTTTTATTTTGGCTTGACTTCAGTAGTTTTTTTTGCTAAAATAATTATGAATTGGGATGTCGCCAAGTGGTAAGGCAGCGGGTTCTGGTCCCGCCATTCGGGGGTTCGAATCCCTCCATCCCAGCCAAGATTTAAACCGCCCTGGGGCGTTTTTATTTTGCCCTCTTCGCCTTGCTTTTTAAAAATTCTTATGTTATAATATCAGCGTAATTATTAAAGATAAACAAGGATAAAAAATGTCAAAAATTGTTGTTGCATTGGGCGGTAATGCGCTCCAGCGCGAGGGTGAAGCGGCGGCTCATCTTCAAGAAAAAGTGGCGCACGAGACAATCAAGCAGTTAATTCCGCTTATTCAGGCGGGTAATGAGCTGGTAATTGTGCACGGAAATGGCCCGCAAGTGGGAAATATCGTGCTTCACGAAGAAGCAATCGATACTGAAACGACCCCCGCAATGCCGCTCCATGCTTGCGTTGGTATGACTCAAGGAATGATTGGCTATTGGCTTCAAAAAGCGCTGGGCGAAGAATTTTCGAAAAATGGAATTTCGAAAAACGCGGCGACTATCGTCACGCAAATCGAAGTTTCGAAAGACGACCCTGCTTTTCGAAATCCAACCAAACCAATCGGGCCGTTTTACAGCGAAGAAGAAGCCCAAAGAATCGCCACCGAAAAAGGCTACGAAATGCGCGAAGACGCGGGGCGTGGCTGGCGGCACGTGGTAGCTTCGCCTAAGCCAATCCAGATTTTAGAAACGCCAACCATCAAGAATTTGCTGAATGCTGGAACCGTCGTGATTGCGGCGGGCGGCGGCGGGATTCCCGTTCGAAAAACCGAAAATGGCGATTTCGAAGGAGTGGACGCGGTGATTGATAAAGATTTTGCGGCGGAACTGCTCGCGCGTGAAATCGGTGCGGATACGCTGTTGATTTTGACAGCGGTAGATAACGCGATGATTAACTACGGGCAAGAAAACCAAGAGAAGCTCGGTCAAATTACGCCTGAGCAAGCGCAAGAATTTGTCGCGCAAAATCAGTTCGCAGCAGGCTCAATGTTACCAAAAGTTCAAGCCAGCATTCACTTCGCCGAAAATGGCGGTCGCGCAATTATCACCAGCCTCGAAAATGCGAAAGATGCAATCGAAAAGAATTTAGGCACAGTGATTTCGAAATAATTTTCGAAAGCTGAACAGCAAAAAACTCACCCCTTCAAAGAGGTGAGTTTTATTTTTCGAAAACGAATTAGATGTTTCGAACGCGGATTGTATCAGTTCCACCAACCAATCCAGGCTGACGACCAGAAATGATAACTACTGTTACCTCTTCTTTATCGCCAAAGAAATTTTGGGCTTTCAATTCTTTTGCTACTTCAAAGCCAGCAAATTCACCATCTGGGCGAACAAAACTTCGAGTGCCGTAGTTCAAACCAAGTTGTTGCGCTACGCGTTGGCTGCTGGTAACCGCGATAATTGGTAAAGCTGGGCGGTTTGCCGCAACAGTAGCAGCAGTCTGACCTGATTTAGTTTCAACTACCAAAGCGTCAGCACCGATTTGTTCAGCCAATTCAACTGCCGCAAGCGAAATCGCATTAAGCGCTTCGTTGTCGCCGCGCTCAACGATGTCTTCGATTGGTGCAACGGCTGCGTGTTCTTGAGTATAGCGAATCACAGCGCGCATTGCTCGCACAGTTTCGTAAGGGTATTTACCAGTTGCTGATTCGTCTGAAAGCATCACAACATCAGCGCCTTGGATTACGGCATTCGCAACGTCAGAAACTTCTGCGCGTGATGGTTGCGGGTTATCAACCATCGAACCCATAGTTTGTGTTGCCACAATCGAGATTTTACCGTGTTTTCGGCAAAGCGCGATAGTTTTGCGCTGAACAATTGGCACAACTTCTGGCGCAACTTCGTAAGCCATATCGCCACGCGCAATCATCACGCCGTCGGCAGCAATCACGATTTTTTCAAGCTCTTCATCCGAAACGGCACGCTTGGTTTCGATTTTTGCAATCACTTGAGCGTCGCTATTGTGCGAAGCCAGCAATTGGCGAACTATTTCAATATCTTCAGCTGTCTGAACGAAGCTCATCGCTACGTAGTCAACATCTTGAGTCGCACCAAATTCAAGGTCGCGCATATCTTTTTCGGTTACCACATCGCCACCGAAATCAGTATCAGGCAAGTTCAAGCCTTTGCGGCTCATCAAAGTTCCCTTATTTAATACTCGCAATTTAATTGCTGTATTTGATTGAACTTCAACAACTTCTGTTCGAACTTTTCCGTCGAAAATAAATACTGGTTCGCCAACTTTAACTTTTTCTGCCAAGTTGTATTGAACTGGCAAATTCGCCGAACCGTCGTGTGCTTCGATGGCGTAATCCAAAACGATTTCGTCGCCTTCTGCCACGTCAAAACGGTTGTCTACAAGGTCGCCGAGTCGGATTTTTGGACCTTGAAGGTCTTGCAAAATAGCAACATTTTTGCCCAGTTTAGCCGAGATTTCACGAATCTTGGCAATTTTTGCGGCGTGTTCTTCGTAAGAACCGTGCGAGAAATTCAAACGCGCACCATTGATACCGCCATTGATTAGTTTTTCGATCATTTCTTCGCTATCGCTAGCAGGCCCGATCGTAGCCAAAATCTTTGTTCGTTTATATAATGGTTTCATACTTATCAATTATAACATATTTTGCGGGTTTTTTATGCAGGTTTTTATTTTTAAATTTACTCTTGATTCAAAGCTGGCTTTCTGTTATAATAGCAAAGAGTTGAGTTTTATCACCCCAAAACTCGCTCAATGGCCTTATCGTCTAACGGTTAGGACACCAGGTTTTCATCCTGGCAATCCGGGTTC
>JAUMUX010000002.1:0-67383 GCA_030530485.1 bacterium
CAGCTAAATAAAATCCGCCGCCAATCGCCAAAATATCCATCAAAAACTCATTTTTGAAATTTAGTTTTCGAAGTTCTTCGCTGGTAACGGCACGAATTATCGCGTTTCGAATGTCCAGATTGCGAATATCACGAAAAATTTCGCAGATTTCAAAGCTTGTATGATTTTGTCTTCTGTAAAAATCAATTCCGTCATCAGAATAAGTCCAAATTTTGCGCGAAAAAACCAAATCATAGCCCTTCTTCTCACCAAATTGGGGTTTCAAAATTCGCAAAGCTTGCTTGTAGCTTGACTGCAATTTTTTACGAAAAATTTTGTTATATTTGAACTTTCCCAAGATTATTTTTCGCATTTTAAAATCTCCTTTTTAGCGAATTTTATAAACTCCATCGTTGGAATTCGCACCGCTTCAATTGGCTTAATATTGTGAAATTTACAATATTCACCCACTAAAAAATCGCCAATTTTATAGCCCAAATTGTGCGGAAAATCTGGATTTTCACCGTCAAAATTATACATCCAAGCGTTAAAATTGTAATCTTTTTTATTTTCACAAATCTCAATCGCTTCATTAAGCCTTTTTAAAATCATTTCTTTTTCATCGTTGTTAAAATATAAAGACCTACCCTTCCATTGTATACCAGTTTCATTTCTAATTTGCTTTTCAAAATTCAAAGCCAAACCCTCTGGAATTATATTAGCCATTAGCCACAAATCTCTCTCGTAAAATCCTCTATAAACGTGATTTAGCTCATGAAAAACCAACCATACAAAGTCTGATTCTGTAAAGTTATCGTCATAGATTTGAATTTCCGCGCAATTCTCATCAAGATAACCAACACCCATCAATAATTCATTCTCCTTACCTGAAATAGATGGTTTTTTCTCATGAGCAAAATAGATATCAACATCGCACATTTCTGGAAAGTATTTTTTAAAAAATAGTTTATATTTTTTAAAAAATCTCTTAACTTTTGCGCGTATTTCCAACTCTATATCTGGATTAAAAATTAAATTAAACAACTTTTCTCCTTAAAATTTAAAAGGGGCTTTCGCCCCGAGCATAGAAAGAATTTCAGCTTTCAAGTTTCTCTGTTTTATACAGCTATTTTATTTTCCGCGATTTCCGTTGCGTGGTCCAGTTCCGCCGGAATTATCCTTAGGTCCTGTTCCTCCTGCTGTATTTTTAGACATAGCAAGCTACCAACCTTCCATAAAAATTCAAATGAACTCTGATAAACATGTAGCTTTCTGTGTTTTATTTCACAACAATACCAGAAAACTACGCCAAGCACCTATCAGTATTGCTTAGTTCTTTATATTATATTAAACAATAGCGGTAATGTCAATGGGTTTTTGCTGAAAAATTAAAAAGCCCTCGAAGTTTCGAAAGCTTTTGGTTTGATTAATCTAACTTGGCGTTGGTGTGCACGTTTACCACGTCATCAACGTCATCGAGCGCGTCCATCAGTTTTTCAACCTTCGCCCGCGTTTCGTCATCGGTGATTTCAACTTCCATATTTGGCACATACTGAAGCTCGGCTTCTTTCACGCTCAAACCTTTTTCAAGCAAATTAGCGCGAACTTTCATCAAATCTTTTTGGTCGGTATAAACCACCATTTCGCCATCTTCTTCAACCGCATCCTCTGCGCCAGCATCCAGGATTTCAAGCAAAGCGTCTTCGCCAGTCGCCTCAACCAAAATCACACCTTTGCGCGCAAATTGAAACATCACACTTCCTGCGTCAGCGATTCGCCCGCCGTTCTTCACCAAAGCAGTTTTCACTTCGGGCAAAGTTCGGTTGCGGTTGTCAGTTGCGGTTTCGATAATCAAGCCAATTCCATTTGGACCATAGCCTTCGTAAACAATTTCTTCAAGTGTAGCGGCATTTTTGTCGGCTGCGCGAGCAATCGCACGTTCGATATTCGCATTCGGCATATTCACCGCGCGCGCTTTTTCAATCGCCAGCGCCAAACTTGGGTTCATATCTGGGTCGGCGCCGCCACGTGCCGCAATCGCGATTTGATTTCCGATTCGCGTAAAAATCGCGCCTCGTTTCGCATCATTTACGCCTTTCTGTCGTTTAATTTTTGACCATTTATTATGACCAGCCATAATTCTCCTTTTTAGGTTTCAATCTGTAATTCTAAAAATATTGTAGCATTTTTTTATAAAATTAGCAAATTAAACCGAACCCTTAGTAGACTCGTTTTGGATTTTACCCGAATAAAATGATGACTGCGGGTTTACGGTGTTTTGACTTTTGTGTTCAGGTGTGTTAAAATAGCGATGAACTGTTATAAATCGACAGTTCAAATAGGTTAGTGTAAAGTTTAATAATCCTTCTAAGTGTGGATTTTAAACATTTACGTTTTGCGTCAACTGTCATTGGTTGGCGCTTTTTCTTTAGAAAAAATCAGGCAAAAGAAAAAAGAGGCTTTCGAAAACCTCTTTTAGTCTCGCTTCAGCATTACCGTGAAAGCTTCGCTCGGAATTTCCACATTGCCAAATTTTTTCATTCGCTTTTTACCGCGTTTCTGTTTAGCGAGGAGCTTTTTCTTGCGTGAAACGTCGCCACCGTAAAGATAGCCGGTTACATCTTTACGATAAGCCGAAATATTCTCGCGCGCGATGAACTTTCCGCCAATCGCTGCCTGAATCGCCACCTGAAAATTCTGCCGCGGAATCACTTCTTTCAATTTTGCCGTAATTTCGCGCCCCATTCGCACGCTCTCCGAACGGTGGCACATCACCGAAAGCGCATCCACCATTTCGCCCGCAACATAAAAATCCACGCGCACCAAATCTTCTGCCAGATAATCCCAAAGTTCATAGTTAAACGAACCGTAGCCAGAAGTCACGCTTTTTAGCTGGTCGTAAAAATCAGTTAGCAGGTTCGCCAGCGGCGCTTCGAAAGAAATCAAAACGCGCTCGTCGATATAACTCAAATTTTTCTGCAAACCCCTTTTCGAAACAATCAGCTGAATCACCGCCCCGACAAATTCTTGCGGAACCACAATTTCGCCTTTAATCCACGGCTCGCGGATTTCAGCAATTTTAGTTTGGTCAGGCAAATCCGCCGCACTTTTAATATCCAATTCTTCACCAGTAGTCAAAAAAACGTGATAATCGGTTGAAGGATTGGTAATCACCAAATCTAAATCATATTCGCGCTCCAAACGCTCGCGCACAATATCCATATGCAGAAGCCCGAGGAAGCCAATCCGCACGCCAAAACCTAAAACGGGCGAATTTTCTGGCTCGAATTGAAGTGCCGAATCACTCAAACTCAGCTTTTCGACCGCATCTTTCAAATCCTGATAATCCTCGTTCGAAACAGGGAAAAATCCCGCATAAACAAACGGCTGAACTTCCTTGTAGCCCGGCAAAGGCTCCGTGGCGGGAGTTTTCGCCAACGTGACGGTATCGCCAACTTTCGCCTCGCGCGTGGTTTTTAAATTGGTCACGATATAGCCGATTTCGCCTGCACTCATTTTTTCGAAAGAAGTCATTTTGGGCTGAAGTTTACCAATTTCGAGCGCCAAGCCTTTCGAATCTGTCGCCATCATTTTAATTTCATCGCCTTTTTTTAGTTCGCCCGAAAAAATCCGCACATATAAAATCACGCCGCGGTAATCGTCATAATAACTATCAAAAATCAAAGCTTTTAGCGGCTTCATTTAAACCTCCTTTGGCGCAGGAATTCGCGCTACCACCGCATCTAAAACCTGCTCCACATTCATACCCGTTTTGGCAGAAATGCCGATAATTTCGCTTTCGTCGCAACCCAAAAGATTGATAACTTGCTTCGAAACGCGCGGAATATCCGCCGCGGGCAAATCGACCTTATTTAAAACTGGAATGATTCGCAAATCCTGCTCCATTGCCAAATAAACATTGGCGAGCGTTTGCGCCTGAATGCCCTGCGAAGCGTCGACCACCAAAATCGCCCCTTCACAAGCTTGCAACGAACGCGAAACTTCATAAGAAAAATCCACGTGCCCTGGCGTATCAATCAAATTTAGCTCAACGCCTTGCCAATTCATCGTCACTGGTGCGAGCTTAATCGTAATGCCTTTTTCGCGCTCCAAATCCATCGAATCCAAAAGTTGCGACTTCATATCGCGCCGCTGCACCGTCCCCGTAATTTCCATCATACGGTCGGCCAAAGTTGATTTTCCGTGGTCGATATGCGCAATAATACAAAAATTTCTAATCTTTTCTAAATCCATACTACTGTAAATTATACCAAGAAAATGCCTTTGTCGCAATGGTCGGTTTTCGAAAAGCCCAAAAGTTATTTCGAATTCGAATTATTAGCGAAAAAGAATTTTGTTGATTTGCTTTAAAATTGGCTCGACTTCGGGGATTTTTAGCATTTTCGCTGAAGCAAGATAAGTGATGCTGGCGCCAGCAACCATAATACAAAACTTCGGGAAGACCGAGAAAAAGCGAGCGTCAGTGCTGAGTAGCGGCATCATCGAAATCAAAACATAGCAAACCAAACTGGTGATAATCGAAGCAAAAAACATTTTCGAAAGCCCACTTAGCATTTCGCCATCGAATAGTTTGTCTACGCGCTTACTCATCAACGCCAACAAAATAACGATTTCAAGCACTGCACCAATCACTTGCGCCCAAGCAAGACCAAACGGCCCAAGATTGAAAACCAAGCTAAACACAATCGCCAGTAGAATATTCAAGCCAATCGCGATTAAAGAAACTCGCAGCGGCGTTTTAGTGTCTTCCATCGCATAAAAACCACGCGCGGCAATATGGTAAAGCGAGCGGCAAAAAATAGAAATCACCAGCACGCCCAGCAACCCCGCCATCAAGCCATCGCCACCATTTTTGATGAAGCTCACCACATATCCGCGGAAGAAAAAGAACATAATCACCACTGGCAAGCTTAAGAAAATAATCGTGCGCAACGCCCTTTGAATATCTTTTCGAAAAAGGTCTTTTCGACCAGAAGCCAGCCGCTCAGTGAGATTCGGGAAAAAAGCGGTTGAAATCGCCACGCCAATCAAATTGACTGGCATATTGTGAAGTGTCAACCCTTGCTGATAAGTTCGCACCACACCGGCGCCCATTCGACTCGCCATATTAGTTTCGACAATCGAATTTACATAGTCCAAGCCTTGGTCCATCGAACGCGTCGGCAGCATCCTCATTACTTGCAAAAAACCTTTATTCTTCCAATAAATTTTGAATTGATAATCCACGCCAACACCAATCAACCCAATTACCGCAATCAAAAATTGCAGCACAGAACCAAACGCCACGCCCAGCGCAACGCCCATAATTCCGCCTTCGAAAATCTCAATACCAAAAATTCGAATACCGCCCGTAAAGAAAACCGTTCCGATAATAATTCCAATATTATAAACTGCTGGCGCGAGCGCCGAAAAAGTAAAGCGGCCAATCGCCTGCTGAATGCTGGTGATAACGGTGGTAATCGCAAATAAAAATGGGTTAATTGCAATCACACGCATCATCGAAACCGCCAAAGCTCGCGAAGCCTCGCTCAAACCTGGGCCTACCACATATTGAACCAACGGCTCAGCAAAAATAATAATCAAAACTGAAGTAATTAACGTAATTAGCGCTAATAAATTCAAAACGCTGGTGCTTAATTGCCAAGCTGATTTTTTGTTATTTTTAGCCATTCTTTGGTTGAATACAGGAATAAACGTCACGCTCAACGCACCAGAAACCAAAATCATAAACATAAAATCAGGGATAGTGAACGCCACAGTGTAGGCATCAATTCCTGTTGGGTATGAATCAAGATAGTAGGAGTTCAAAAGGCGGTCGCGCAAAAAGCCCAGTAAGCTTGAAAGCAAAGTGGAACTCGCCAAGATGACGGCCGCAAATTGGACCGTCAATCTTGTATTCGCTTTTGAAACGATATTTCTAATTCTGCGCTTAAACATTACTTATGAAGTTTCGCCTCTTTAGGCAATTTAGCATTTTTTAGAATTTCTTTAACTTCAGCTTCGTCGATAGTTTCTTTTTCGAGCAAAGCGTTGGTTAATTCTTCAAGCGGTTTTTTATTCGCTTTCAAAATCAATTCAGCGCGCAAGGAAGCTTCTTTAATCAGCGCCGCAACTTCAGCGTCAATTTTTTCAGCAGTTTTTTCCGAGAAAGGTCGCTCGCGAGTCATACGGTCGAAGAACATTCCACCTTCTTCTTCGTGGAAGACTTGGTCGCGAAGTTCAACACCCATACCGTAGTCGCTAATCATCGAGCGAGCGATGTTTGTTGCGCTTCGAAGGTCGCTCGAAGCACCTGTCGAAATTCCATTTTCGCCATAAATCAACATTTCAGCTTGACGTCCGCCCATTGCGCGCGCAAGAATATCTTTGTATTCGAAAATATTCGTGTAAGATTTATCTTCTGGCGGCAAGAACCAAGTTACGCCACCAGTTCGTCCGCGCGGAATGATAGTCACTTTGTGAACCGGGTCGGAATCTGGCAAAACGTGCCCAACCACCGCGTGACCAGCTTCGTGCCAAGCCGTCGTTTCGCGGTCGAGGTCGCTCATTACTTTCGATTTTCGTTCTGGACCAATCGCCACCTTTTCGAAAGCTTCAGTCAAATCTTTATTCGTAATTTTTTCACGACCATTTCGTGCCGCCAAAATCGCCGCTTCGTTGGCCATATTTGCAAGGTCAGCACCAGCCGAACCAGCCGTTTTCTTAGCTAATGAATTAAGGTCGAGATTTTCGACAGCTGGCTTATTCTTGAAATGAACCTTCAAAATTGCCAAACGGTCTTTACGCTCAGGCAACGAGATTTCCACGCGACGGTCGAATCGGCCAGGTCGCAAAAGCGCTGGGTCAAGCACATCAGCGCGGTTGGTTGCCGCCAACACAATCACACCCGTATCTTTTTCGAAACCGTCCATTTCCACCAAAATCTGGTTCAAAGTTTGCTCGCGCTCGTCGTGTCCGCCGCCCATTCCCGAGCCACGTTTTCGACCAACCGCATCAATTTCATCAATAAAGATAATCGCAGGCGCGTTCTTTTTAGCTTTCGAAAAGAGGTCACGCACACGCGATGCACCCACGCCAACAAACATTTCCATAAATTCTGAACCTGAAATCGAGAAAAACGGCACCTTCGCCTCGCCCGCAACCGCGCGCGCCAACATTGTTTTACCCGTTCCTGGATTTCCAACCATCAAAACGCCACTTGGGATTTTTGCGCCCATTTTTTGGTATTTTTTAGGGTCTTTCAAGAAATCCACTACTTCATACAAATCTTGCTTGGCGTTTTCGTTGCCCGCAATATCTTCGAATTTAACCTTCTTTTTATCTTCGCCATAAAGTTTAGCGCGTGATTTGCCAAAGCTCATCGCTTGCGAATTTTGCCCGTTCGCTTGGCGCATCATAAACATAAAGAAAGCGATAATTGCAATAGTTGGCACAAAAATAATTGCCAAATTCCAAAATACTTCGCCAGAATTATCCGCTTCAACAATCTCCACGGTGGTGGCGCCTTGTTTCAAACCTTGCTCGTAAATCGTGCCGTTTTCTTTGGTCGATTCTTGGGTTGGTCGCTCTTCGTTCTTTGGCGTTACGCGCACATTATTGCCTTGAATTTCGAGCTTTTTGATTTCGCCGTTATTCGCACGCGAAATCACATTCGAAATCTCCACTTTTTCGAGCCTTCGATTCAATAATCCCGTGCTATAAACCATCAAAATCGCTAAAACGCCAAAAATAATCCAAAAAACGATATTTCCAGCCAGCTTTCCTAAATTATTTTTTCCTTTATTCATCCTATCCTTTCTTTTCTGCCATTCAGTCTTATTTAATTTTAACATTTTTTTGCAGGGTTTTCAAATATTAGTCTGTTTTGATTATCGTCCAATAATTTCGCGAAAATTTCACCTCGCGCCCGCCCAAAATTTGCGTTCGCGCGCCGTTTCGAAAAGTGCGAATTTTAGCCAAAAAACCCCAAACTTGTTTCGAAAGCGGAATTTCACCAGATTGCTCAATCATAATTTGGCGCAAAATTTCGAAACAAACTTCGTCTGCGTTTTCGAAAAAAAATCGCCTTTCGAATTGCCCATTTCGAAAAATCCCCGCCCGAATTTCGGCGCTCACCACCTCGATTTCGCGCTTTAATTTAATTTGCTTTTGCCAAATCGCAAAAATCGCGTCCAAATCTTCTTCGCTAAAATTGATTTTTTGGCGAATCCGATTACGCGTGTATTGCAGGCTAAAATTTGTCGAATCTTCGCGCCAAGTTAAACCTCGTTTTTTTGCCATTTCGAAAATCTGCGCTTTCGAAAACTTCAAAAAAGGTCGCTCAATATCTGGCGAATCAAACCCAGCCACCGCGCGCCAACCGCCACCGCGCGCCAAATTTAAAGCAAAAGTTTCCGCCAAGTCATTTTTGTGATGTGCTGTAAAAATTACAGCGTTTTCTTGCTTTGCCACTTTGCGCAAAAAAGCGTAGCGCGCATTTCGAGCGGTCGCCTCGCTGGCGTTTTTGCCCAAATTGCCAGATTCAAAAACGCAGCGCAAATGATTTTTTCGCGCCAAATCCTGCACAAATTCCAAATCTTTTTTACTTTCTTCGCCGCGGATTCCGTGCTCAAAATGTGCCACAATTAAATTTTCGCGAGGCCATTTTTCGCCGTGCAATTTGCGAAATTTTTCCACCAAAAAATCCAGCAAAACCACCGAATCCACACCGCCAGAAACCGCCACAAGAATTTTCTTCATAAAAATATTTTACCGAAAATCTTGAAAAAAGCCAAATCGTGTGCTATAATTGGCGCATTGTGGTAGCGTAGCTCAGTTGGTTAGAGCGTAGGACTCATAAGCCTAAGGTCGCAGGTTCAATCCCTGCCGCTACTACCAGAAATTATTTCGCGCCTTGCTTGGCTGGGCGCGTTTTATTTTTCGAAAATAAAAATCGACCTTCGAATTTGAAAGCCGATTTTTCGAAAATTAATTCGAAAACTTAATTATAAATCGAGGTCGTCGAAATCGTCAAATGCCGAAATTCGCGCTTCGATAAAACTTCGTAATTCTTTTTTGGTGCGGTGGCGATCCCAAGATGCCATTCGTTCGTGTTGTGCCATTTATTTTCCTTTTTGTTTTATTTGATATTACGATATTTATAATAGCATTTTTCGGCATAAAAGTCAAGGCTTTTGGCCAATTTTCTCCGCGATTTTTTCTTGCTTTTTGCTTGTGTTTATAATATAATTTTATAAAGGTTATGGATATTTTGACGAGTTTTGCGATTATTGTTTTATGCGCGATGATTCACGCTAGTTTTCATTTGAGTATTAGCGTGCTTACTCTTCTTAGCGGACACACTTTGCGCCGTGAACGCTCGCATTTGAAGCTCGTAAAACTTTCTACAGCATTTGTTTTCGGTGTAATTGTTGCTACAATTTTGCTTTTCTGCGCTCTTGCACATTTGTTCGGAACATTTTATAATTCAGATTTTTACCGAATTATTTGGGCGATTCTAATTGGCACGTCGGTCGGCACGGCGTTTTCGGTTTGGATTTTTTATTACAAGCGCAATTCGAAAAGCCTTGCGGGCACCGAAATGTGGATTCCGCGCGGATTTGCCAAATTCTTAAACGCGCGAGCGCGGAAAACTCGCCATTCGGCAGAGGCCTTTTCGCTTGGCATTTCAAGCGTGCTCAGCGAAGTCATCTTTATCGCCACACCAATTATCGTCGCAATTCTCGCCACGCTTCATTTAACCGCCGATTTCAAATTTGTGGCGGTTGTGGTCTACGCTGCCATCGCTAATTTTCCGCTTTTTGTGCTTGCTTGTTTGATTTCTGGCGGAACTTCAATCGCTCAAATTCAAATTTGGCGCGAAAAAAACAAACGTTTTCTTCAATTTGTGGCTGGTTTTGGCTTGCTAATTTTGGCTTTTGTGGTTTTTGTAAATATTTTTGGAGCAAATTTATGAAAATCGTCAAGAAAAATGGGAGAATCGAGGATTTCGAACTTTCGAAATTGGTCGATAGCTTGATTGATACTTTCGAAATTACTCAAACACCCGAAGGTTTAAGCAACGATATGATTCGCCAAACCGTCAAAGATTTTCACACTTGGCAAATTGGCAAAAGCGAGATTACCAGCCAAGATATTCACCTGCAAATCGGCAAAATTCTCGAGAAAATCCACCCAGAAGCGTCGTATATTTATAAAAATTTCAGGAACATAATTTAAGGAGTAAAAATGGCAAAACGAAAATTTGAATTTGATTTAATTGTTCTTGGAACTGGTGCTGGCGGTAGCGCGGCGGCAAATATCGCGGCGAAAAACGGGCTCAAAGTGGCGGTGGTTGAAAACGATTTGTTTGGCGGCGAATCACCAAATTACGGCGAAATTCCCGTTCGAGCGCTCGCTCACGCCACCAAAATTATTTTCGAAGCTAAACAGGCTTCGCGCTTGGGCATTCGCGCGAGCATTTCGAGCTATAATTTCCAAAGCTTAAAGAAATGGAAAGATTTAGCTATTCAGCGAACGGGCGCTCACGACAACAAAGCTTTTTATGAAAAATCCGGGATTACCACTTTTCGCGGCACCGCGCGCTTTATCAATCCGCACGAAATTTCAGTCAATCAAAAACATCTTTCGGCAGAAAAATTCCTCATTGCGACCGGTTCGAAATTCGAAATGCCCGAAATCGCAAATCTTCGAAATGTCGAATTTTACACGCCGCGCACAATTTTGAATATCGACCGTCCGCCAAAAAGCATTTTTATCATTGGCGGTGGCGCGGAAGCAGTCGAAATTGCCCAAATTTTGGCGATTTTAGGCACCAAAGTTTATATTAGCGAAATTTCAGCGCGGCTTCTGCCCAAAGAAGACGAAGAAGTTGGCATTACGCTCGAAAATTTCATGGTAGAAAAAATGAAAATCTTTGTTTTGCCGCAAACTCGCGTGGTAGCGGTTGAAAAAGACCAGCTTAACTACAAGGTGGTTTTCCAGCGTGGCGGCAGCGAAAAATTCATTCGGGTTGATGAAGTGATGGTGGCGGGTGTGCGAAAACCGAATCTCGATATTGGCTTAGAAAACGCAAATGTCGAATATTCCAGCGAAGGAATTATTGTGAATGATTTTCTGCAAACGAGCGCAAAACATATTTTTGCCGCGGGTTCGGTGATTAGCGAAAAAATCAGCACCGCCGAAGCGCTACTTCAGAGTCGCATTGCCGCAAATAATATTCACAATCCACGCCGTAAAATTTCGCCACAATACAATTCAATTCCGCGCACTATTGCGACTATTCCTGAAATCGCCAGCGTCGGCTTAACCGAAGACGATTGCATTAAACGCGACCTGCCCATCAAAACGGCAATTGCACCGCTCAATCTTATCGCGCGCAGCAATACCGAAGGCTTCCAAAATGGTTTCGTGAAGCTGATTTGCGACCGCAAGGGCAAAATTCTTGGTGGAAGTATCGTTGCGCCAGAGGCTTCCAGCGCAATTCAAGAGATTAGTTTGACGATTAAGCACGATTTAACTGCTCAAGATTTAGCGGAGCAGCCGCACGCTTTCCAGAGTTGGAGCGAGGCGATTCGAATTTGCGCCAGTCGAATTAAATAAGCTTTCGAATTTTATTTTCGAAAGCTTTTCTCGGTAAAAAATAAAAAAGCCTTCTCGCATTAGGCTTTTTCGGGAAATAATTTCTTGGTTGCGGGAGTAGGATTTGAACCTACGACCTCTTGGTTATGAGCCAAGCGAGCTGACCAGACTGCTCCATCCCGCGATACAACTACAATTTTACAACACTTTTTTTAGAAAAGCAAGACTTTTTTAAGAATTTGTGATTTTCTTGGCATTTCCACCAAAAATAAAGTTCATCCACTGGGTAAAATTATTCAATTCAGTTCGGCTGGCTGTTTGTTTTTTCGGCTCTTCTGGGTAATTTGCCAAAATCAAAACATGCTCGCCATCCGCCACCAAGCCTAAATTTTTGCGCGCCGCCAACTCTTTGGCTTCGTCGCTCTGAAGATATTGATTTTCATATTGGAGCGTTTGGTATTCAATTTCCGCAATCAGTTTTTCGCGCGTTTTTTGCTCCAGCTGAGATTGCAAATTATAATTTCGTTCCATCGCTGAAATACTGCCCCAAATCCAAGCCGCCGCAACAATCACCGAAACCACCAAAATCAAATTATCCAGATTAAAAATATTGCTCGAAACGTGATATTTCGCCCGTCGAATTTTAGTTTGGATTTCGGTTAAGTTTACTTTCACTATTTAATTTTAGCATATTTTTTGATATAATTGAAGAGTTCGGGGGATTAGCTCAGCGGTTAGAGCAGTCGTCTCATACACGATTGGTCGCTGGTTCGAACCCAGCATCCCCTACCAAATTCGCCTTTTCGAAACGGGGCGTTTTTATTTTGCTTTTTCGAAATTTGGCTTATTTTTCGAAAACAAAAATCGCTCTCCACCTTTTAGCGAAAAGCGATTTTCGAAAATCTATTCTCAGATTATTTCTTTCGTGAAACTGTCAAAAATCCGTTGCGTGGATTTTCTTTTACAATTCGGTCTTCAGGAAGATCGCAAGGTTCACCCTTTTCGTTCTTTTCCTTTTTAGCGAAGAAATAAATTGTTTGTGGTTTTCCGCCACGCAAAGTTACTTCGCTTTTATGAAGATAATACATTACACCCTTTGAATTTTCTTGCTTGTAAGCCATTAATTCCCTTTCATTACAGTAGTATTATATTTTCATTTTACACCTTAAAACTACTGTTGTCAAGCAATTATGTCATTTTTAGCTATTTTTTAGATAAAAGGCTTGTGTTTTTTCAACATCATTCGCAAAATAAAGGTGAAAATTAGCTTGCCGATGATGAAAATAATAATTAGCCCCGCCACCAAAATTGTCCAGCCCGCCAAATCAGGCGACCAAAAGGGCGAAGAAAATCGGTAAATATATAGGCTGGCTTCTGGGTATTTGATTTTATCGTTAATCTCACCACTGGCGCCGTATTTTTCAATTTCAGCCATCATACAAGCTTGATAGGCCGAAGAATATCCCGAATAGCGTGGGTCGCAAACTTCGGCAGCTTTTTTATAAATATTGCCGTTCGGATTATTATTTGCCGATTCGCTGGCGGCCTGAAATGCTTTTTGCGAATCTCGCTCGTAGATTTTTTCAAGCTGAACAACCACTTCTGAATTCATATGCGCGCTGGCAAAATCACGCAGTTCAATCAGCCGCGCCTGCGCTTTATTTTCGTCAAGTTCGTTGTCGGCGGCAACCACTGCATCTCGGCGACGAATCATTTCAACATTATTTAACCGCAAAGCTGTAGCTGCCACAAAAATTGTCAAAACCAACAAAATCAGCAACTGCCAAGTTTTCAGCGCCTGAATCTGTTTGAGTCGTTTTTTGAGTAGACTTTTCCCCACCATAATCTTTATGTTTATTTTAACAAATTGCGCTTCGAATTTCAAGCTTCGAATTTCGAAAACTTTTATAGCTTTTGCTTAATTTTCTGGGCTAATTTTTCACTCACGACTTCAGAGATTTCTTCCACTGAAGCTTCACGGATTTTCTTTAGTGAGCCGAATTTTCGCAAAAGTTTCGCTCTGGTTTTCGCGCCCACGCCATCGATTTCTTCGAGCGCATTTTTGGTTTGATTTTTGGTGCGCAAATTGGAATGATAATTGATGGCAAAACGGTGCGATTCGTCGCGAATCCGTTGAAAAAGCTTGGTTAAATCGCTAAATTCCGAGTTATTTTCGCCCAGCAAATTGCGTGCATGACCGTGCGAATGAGTCTGACCGTGCAGATTTGCGACAAAATATTCGCCCTCTTTACGCACACGAAAATCGCTTTCGAAATTCGAAAGATTTTTTTCGAACCATTGCGCATTCACTGCCGAATTTTGCGCAACGATAATTTCTTCATCGCGCTTCGCAATACCAATCGCGGCAATCTCGCGCGGCAAGACTTCCAGCGCGGCGCTCAGTTGCCCTTTTCCGCCATCAATCAGTACCAAATCTGGTCGCGCCCATTTTTGATTGCGCGGTGAGAATCTTCGCGTCAAAACTTCTTTCATATGCGCAAAATCATCATTTCCGCCAGTGTTCATTTTGAATTTTCGATACTCGCGCTTATCGCTCAAACCATTCGAAAAAACCACCATCGAAGCCACGTTATTTTCGCCGCCCGTGTGCGAAATATCATAAGCCTCAATGCGGCGCGGCGGATTTTCGAGTGAAAGAATTTCAGCCAATTTCGCTAGCGCGTGGTCTTTCGAAATATCCAAAAACTCCTCATTCGAAAAAATAATTTGCCTGCCGAGCTCGCTCAAATTGCGCAGTTGATTGCGTTTTTTGGCTGCCATTTCAAAATTTTGCTCTTGCGCAAAATCCAACATTTCCTTCTCAATTTCCAGCTGAAGCATTTTTCGCTCGCCCTTTAAATAGCGTGCGAGCTGGCGCAAATTACGCTTATATTCCGTCATTTTTTGCTGATATTCAGGCGAATTTTGGGCGAAATTTTCCAGCCCAGGCGTCAAGCCAATCTGAAAATCCAAATTATTTTTAGCGGGCAATTTTTCATTCAAATAATACGGAAAGATTTTTCTTAGTAGTCGCACCGATTTTTTCACCGCATTTGAATTATAAAAAGGGCCAAAATATTCCGCCAAATCGTCGAGCGGATTTTTTGTGAAGCTAATATGCGGGATTTTATCACGAAAACCAATTCGCACATAGCTCGGCGATTTGTCGTCGCGCAAAAGAATATTATATTGCGGCTTGTAGCGCTTAATCATCTCGCTTTCCAAAAACAGCGCGTCAATTTCGGTTTCAACCTCAATCCAGTCGGTCATCGCGATTTCCGCCACCAAAGCTTGCGTTTTCGAATCCTTGCCGCGCGAATTTTGAAAATATTGCCGCACCCGATTCTTCAAATTCGCAGCCTTGCCAACGTAAATAATCTCGTCTTTCGAATTTTTATGAAAATAAACGCCCGCAGAATTTGGCAGTTTTTTGAGCTTTTTCGAAAGATTTTCGTTCATATTTTATATTATAACATTTTTCGAAATATTCGCAAAAGATTATTGACAAAATTATTATTATTATTATATAATAGGGCTTAGAAATTATATTGTGTAGTTTCTCACATAATCGGGTGTGCCGATTCGTTCTTTACAGAAACGAGGTGGCAAAATGCCAGTCGACAACAATACTCGCGACACAAACTTTGGAATGGGTCAAGACGGTGGCTCCGGTGGCAATAATAGCTGGTCAGCTCCTGTTTATGGTTGTGATTCTGAAGGTAATGATGTTACGGTTTCATTTGGTCAAAATAACCATCAAGGCGAAACTCTAATATCTAGTGGACACAAAAGCTTCGACGATTTCTACAACAAAGATTCTGGGCATGACCATTATGGTCCAAATGGAGAAACTGGAAGAAATGGCGATCGTGGAGCCTACAAATAATCTAAGCCACCTTTTTGGTGGTTTTTAAGTTACGAGGAGTAGAAAAATGAGCTTTTCATCAGAAAAAAACCCTAACCCAAGAAACCTCGCCGTAGACGTTTACCTAAGGTGGCTGAAAGATATTGAAGATTCAATAATTACAAAAGATTTAGCTAAATTAAATTCAACTAGGGCGAAAATTTCAAAAGAAATCTCAGGAGCAATGTATCGATGGGATGCAAATCCAGGTATTATTGATTTACTAGAGTTATCTATAGATAGTTACGCATACTTATCAAAACATTCAACAGATAATTCTTTTAGAGAAGAACTACTTACAGAATGTAAAAAACTCTACCCAGAGCAAGCTTAGTCTTGCTCTTTTTTAATAAACTAAATTAAGGGATCTTTATGTTAATAGAAAAGGCCAAATATCCAGATTATCATTACGAATTTTATTATTCGATTATTAAGGATGACACTGATTATTTTTTTAGAGTTCGATTTTTTCGGCCCAGAGATTGATTTTTCGAAAAATCCAGAAATCCAAAAAGAGGTTTTTGAAACAATTGGCGTTGATTTTATTGAATGGGGGCTTGAAAATAAGCTCGCGAAAATCAAAATTCAATTCCCAGAAAAAGCCTATAATTAAGCTATATTTCATCAATGCAAGCAAATTTAACATAAATTCAATCTGTTTTGTTAAAAATATTAGCAGCAAAATTAGCAAATTTCAAGCAAACTTGGTGGTTGCAATTAAGCATTTTTCATATAATTAGTGTATAATAATTAATATGAAAGGACAGAATATGTTTAGTCAAAATTTGCAAAAATTACGCAATTCAAAAAATATTTCACAAGAGCAACTCGCCGACAAAATTGGCGTTTCGCGTCAATCAATTTCAGCTTGGGAAAGTGGAAAATCCTCACCCGAACTCGAAAAATTGGTTGCCCTAAGTGAGCTTTTCGAAGTCAGCTTAGATGAACTAACTGGCGAAATTCGAAACACAAACTCAACTTTCGAAAAGAAAGAATATGAAAAAACTTACCAAAAAATCGCTCTTTTGCGGGCGTCAGGAATGTTTATTTTATTCGCCGGAATTGCTTTGGCGGCTTATCTTTCGAATTTCAAAGTCGGCGAACCATTGGTTTCTTCAACTCCAACTTTTAGCGTGTTAGCTGGAATTTCCATAATGCTCGCGCTCGCAATTTCAATCCCTCTGCTCATTTTAGCCAACAACTTTGATAAACTATCGAATGAAGATTTAGCTGAATCCGGGCTAAAAATCGACCAAATCTTTTCGAAAAATGAAATCAAGAAGGCTGAAACAATTAAAAATAGCGGAGCTATCGCATTGGTGGCAGTTCTATTCACCGCTCTCGCAACTCATCAAATAATTTATCACTTTTCAAATCTTGGCGAAAACACCGCCAGCGCCGTATTTATGATTTTGCTTGGTGCAGGAATCGCCGCCGCGACTTATGGCAATACGATTTTTGCGAAAATCAATAACTTCTACGAAATCGAAAACCGCAACGAAGAAAAAGACGCAAAAATCGGCACTTTTGCGGCCATCACAATGCTAGGAATCACCGCTACTTTCTTGGTTTATAGCTTTATCACTAGCGACTGGGCTTCAGCAAGAATTTTCTATCCAGTCGGCGGAATCGCAATCGCAATCTTCGCCATTTTCGTGAATCGAAAAAAATAATTAGCCAAAATAAAACGCTCAGTGCAGAAATCCTGAGCGTTTTTTAATGCTAATTTTTATACAAGGCGTGCGAATTGGCCGAAACCCGCTCCATAAAAATCAATTGTGCTTGATGCAGATTTTCGTCTTTTCCAGCCCAAGCTTTCAGGGCTGGTTCTTGAAGCGCCCGCGCGAAGCTATAGGTTAAATTCCAATCATACGGCCCAAGATTAGTGATGGCTTGCAGATTATCCGTGGCTTGCGTTGGTGTTTGACCGCCCGATAAGAAAACAATTCCCGCCAGTTCTTTTGGCACCGTTTTGCGCAAAACATTCGCTGTTTCCGCCGCAACTTCTCTTGGCGAAGATTGAATTTCAAAATCTTTACCAGCCAAAACCATATTAACCTTCAAAATCGTAGCCGCTAAATCAACTTCGAAAAGTCGCAGCTCATCGAATAAATCCATCAAAATTCGACCAGTCGCAATTCGACAATCTTTCGCCGAATGTTTGCCGCTATACACTACTTCAGGTTCAACAATCGGCACAATTCCGTATTTCTGGCAGGCCTTGGCGTATCGCGCCAAAATCTGCACATTCGCCGCAATCGCCGCCGCGCTAGGGTAATCTTTTTCTAAATCAATCGTGAAAGCAGCCCGCCATTTGGCAAAACTAATGCCCATTTGTGAATATTTGGCAAGCTTTTCTTCTAAAGAATCCAAACCTTTGGTGATGTTTTCGCCCTCAAAGCCAACCAAAGGCAGCAAACCTTCGTCCAGTTTCACGCCTGCTAAAATTCCGCGATGGTTAAGATATTCTACAAAATTTACACCTTGCGAAGTCTTTTGCCCAACTGTTTCTTCGAAAAGAATCACGCCGCTGAGGTAATTTTCGATGTCTGGCGTGGTGAAAAACATCTCGCGATACCGACGGCGATTTTCAGCCGTGTCTAAAATTCCCACATTTTCAAATTTTTGATGAATATTTCCACCCGATTCATCAGCCGCAAAAATCCCTTTCGGTCGCTTCATCAAATCCTGCGCCGTACGATACATCCGCTCGCTCAAATCTGGCGCATCTCGCAAAACCTCCACTTCATAAATTTTATCGTTCCTTTTAGCGATTTGTTCCGCAAAAATCGGCTTGATAATGCTATTAAAATCAGATTCGTTCGCGATAGTCAGCGCAATTCGCAAATTCTTTTCGACATCTTTCGAATTAAACATTTCGCCAATATAAGCCGCTTGAAAAATCTGGTTTTGATAAAAACCGTTCAACTCAAAATTAGTTTTAACCGAGGCGATTTTTTCTTCATCGCCAACGATAATTTCATTCTTGCGCTTCAAAACAACACTTTTCACGCCCAAGCCAATAAACGAATCAATCGCGCTTTCTGGCGTCGAGTAATCAATCATATCGCCCAAAACTGGCTTTTCGAAATCGGCAAAAATCAAACTCGCGCGCCCAAAAAATTCTCGGGTTAGCTCAATCGGCAAATCGTTGAGCGAAAAAATCAAATCGATTTTCGAATTTGCTTGCAGATAATTTCGAAAAGCACTGATATAACTTTTCGAAAAATTCGAATCAGCAATATAAATCGTGCCAGGGGTGAAAATCGGCGAAACCCACTCTAATTTGCGCGGCTTGTTAGTGAGCACAAAAGAATTACCCTTGTAAGAAACAATGTAGCGCTCCAAAAATGGGAATTTTTCATTTTCAAAATCGTAATTCGCCAAACCGCGCGGATTGATATTCGAAAAACTCTTCAGATGTGCCGCCTGAAAAATCTTCTCGCTCAAAATTACACCGCCAAAAATGCCCGCTCGGCGTTGATATTCCAGCGTGGAATCGTCGAAAGTTAAATCATAATGAAAAGAGTTTTGTTCATCTTGATAAATTTCTTGCTCGTCGATTTCCAAGAATATATCTTTTGTTGCGTTTCCGATTGATAAAATTGACGGATTCATTTCCCACCTTTTCGCTTTATATTGCTTTTGCTTAATTGTATCATATTTCGGCATAAAATAAAAGCGCTAAGTTGGACTGCTCGCCGAGGTGTGCTATAATATTACCATGAAAACACTCATTACGATTATGATTCCTTGCTATAATGAGGAAAAGGCGCTGCCTTACTTGTTTAAGCGGCTTGAGGCTTTAGCCGACCAAAATGAAACTTACGATTTTGAATTTCTCTTTATCAATGACGGTTCGAAAGACCAAACTCTCGATTTTATTCGTCGAAAAGCGGTTGCCGACCGTCGAATTTCGTATATCGATTTGAGCCGTAATTTTGGCAAAGAAAATGCGATGCTCGCTGGTTTTGACTATGCCAAAGGCGACGCGCTGGTGATTATCGATGCCGACCTTCAAGACCCGCCAGAATTGATTCCTGAAATGATTCAGCTCTGGGAAGAGGGCTACGACGATGTTTATGCCAAGCGTGATTCGCGCGAGGGCGAAACTTGGGCAAAAAAGCAAACTTCGAAATGGTTTTATTCAGTGCTTGATTCGATTTCGAAAATCGAAATTCAGCGTGATACTGGCGATTTTCGCCTACTCGACCGCCGTGCAGTTGAGGCGCTAAAAACTCTGCGCGAAGCCAATCGCTATACCAAAGGGATGTTTTCGTGGGTTGGATTTAAGAAAAAAGAAATCACCTACAAACGCAATCCACGCATTGCTGGCGAAACCAAATGGAATTATTGGAAATTGCTCAATCTGGCAATCGAGGGAATCACCAGCTTCACCACTTCGCCACTACGAATTTCTTTGTGGGCTGGCGGAATTATCTCATTTTTCGCTTTCTTTTGGGCTGCATTTCTCATTTTGCGCAAAATCTTCTTCGGCGCCGATATGAGTGGCTACACTTCGCTGATGTCCGCAATTTTGCTGCTTGGCGGCATTCAGCTAATTTCAATTGGCATTATCGGCGAATATATCGGTCGAATTTTTACCGAAAGCAAAAATCGCCCCGTTTATTTGGCACAAGAAATCAAGGAGTATCAGCGTGAAAAACCTGCCCGCAAAATTAAAAAATAGCCAAGAATTAAACTTTGTCCTCATCGGCGGATTTAACACAATTTTAGATTTCGCTATTCTCTTTGGCTTAAAAATGCTCGGCGTGCCAGAGCTAATTTCTAATGGCTTTTCAACTGGAATTACCTTTTTGATTTCTTTTGTGCTAAATAAAAAAATCACTTTTCAATCGCAAGGAAAAACTAAAGAAGAGCTGGCGCGCGAAATTGTGCTCTTCACGATTTTCACACTTTTTGGCTTGTGGGGAATCCAAACTGGCGTGATTTGGCTTACTAAACCCGTGATTCTGAATTTTATCGCTAACGAGCAAATTGCTCTGCTTTTCGCCAAAATTATCGCCACCGCTTTCAGTATGACTTGGAATTTTATCGCCTACAAGAAAGTGGTTTTTGCCGACAAAAAATAAGCTCCCCGTGGGAAGCTTATTTTGTTTTCGATGCAAATTATTTTTTCGAAATAATCAGGAATCGGTCGCGACCCTCACCTTCAGAATGAGTTTCGATATTCGAATAATCTTGCGCTACTTTATGCACGATTCGACGGTCAGCGGCATTTAGATTTACCTGAAAATCTTTACCCGTTTCGCGAACCTTAGCGATCCAGCCTTCGGCCTTTTTAGCAATTCGGTCGGCGCGCTGTTTTTTATAATCCGCCACGTCCACGTTCACCCGAACCAACTCACCATTTCGCATCATCAAAGCAGAAGTGATGAGATGTTGAATAGAGCGCAGATTTTCAGCATTTCGACCAATCAAAATCGAATTTAGTTCGCTTGATGGCACCGAAAGTTGAATCACTTCTTCGTCAGCCGTCGAATAAACCGCCAAATTTACCCCGTAAAAACTCAAAATATCTTCCAAGAATTTTTGCGCAAAAACAATCGATTCTTCACGGTTCATTATTTTTTCCTCCTGTCGTCTTTTGCCTTAATTCGCCGCACTTTGCCTGCGGTTTTTTTCGAATTCGAAATAATTTTGGCTTCTTTTGCGTTTTTAGTTTTCGAATCTGCCTTAGCGATTTCTTCGAGCTCTTTTTTATCCAAATCGAAGATGTATTTCTGCTGCAAAGCTTGAATTACGTTCGAAACAAAGTAGTAAAAAGCCAGCGCGCCGTAAAGATTCGCCATAATGAAGAACATCATCACGGGCATCATAAAGCTCATTTGGCTGGAAACAATCTGGTTGATTTCGGTTTGGTCGGCCTCTTTGCCTTGTGCCGCTTCGTTCATAATATCGCGCAGTTTGCGTTTTTTCTTTTCGCCCTGAGTTTGTCGCACCAAATACCATTGCAAAGCCGATGAAACCAACGCAATCAAAAAGAGGAAAAATGCCGATTTACTATTGATTGGCAGCGCCGTTTCAGAAAGTCGCACCACACCAAAAAGGGTTGGCTGGAAGCTTTCTGGGTTCGACATAATTTCAGAAACTCTCGAAAGTTGCGAAACTGGCTGATAAACAAATTTCGAAATTTCAGTTTGGTTCACTGCCACAATTCGAATCACGCTAAACAGAGTTAGCAAAATCGGAATCTGAATCAACATCGTCAACATCGAGCGAAACGGCTTCACGTTGTGCCGTTTGTAGAGCTCCATCATCTGAAGGCTCTCAACTTGGCGATTGCCATTTGAATTTTGGCGGATTTTTTTCAACTCAGGTTGAATTTTTTTCATCACCTTAGTTTGGTGCAATTGGCTCTTGGTGAGCGGCCACAAAATCACCTTCGTAATAATCGTAAAGATAATAATCGCCACACCAAAATCGCCAACAAAATTATAAATCACCAAAAGGAGATTGAAAATTGGTTGCGTAATAAACAAATCGAATAAATTCATACTTCGATTATATCAAATATCACTACTTATTACAATAAAAATCGGCTTCTTTGAAAATATCCACCAGCGCCGCGCGCAGTTCTTCGTGGGGCATTTCTTTGACTGATTTATGAAAAATCATCACCGCCACATCAAAAGTGCCGTCAAAACGAGGCAATTCACGGCGAATAATTTCATAAACTCGCCTACGAACTCGATTGCGACCCACCGCACTCTTCAAAACTTTTTTCGAAATCACCACTGCGAATCGCGAGTCTTTTCGAAAAGGATTTCGCGTAAATTTAACCACGATTTTTTGCGTGCGAATAGATTCTCCGTTCGCATAAACATAACGCAGACTACCGTGACCATGAAATCGGTTTTTTTGAGCTAACATTAACCATATTCTACACTATTTTAGCTGAAAAGTAAAATTCGCCCTTATTGAAAAAGCAAAATGTTTATGCTATAATTTTATCAATGAAAAATGGTGGGAAAAAATCGAAACAAAAGGGCTACCAGCCAGAAAAAGCGGTGAAATTCGAAGCGGAAAAAATCATCGAAAACGCGCTTAATTTGCGCGCGACTGATGTGCATATCGAACCGAACGAAGCTTTCACTCTGGTGCGTTTTCGAATTAACGGCGTGTTGCAAAAATTCGAAGAACTGCCTGCGAATTTTGCACCCAAGTTGGCTAAATATTTTAAATTTTTAGGCGAGCTTGATTTTAGTGAAAAAATCTTTGCCCAAACCGCCACAATTCCGCACGGCAAAACGCAAATTCGGATTTCTGTGACGCCAACTTTTCTCGGCGAAAAAACCACTCTGCGCTTGCTTTCTTCGAAAAATCGAATTCGAAAATTAGAAGAAATTGGACTTTGGGGCGAAAATTTGCGGTTGGTTAAGCAAGCTCTTCGCCAGCCAAACGGTATTATTTTTACGCTTGGGCGCGGCAAAAATAACACCAACTTCGCGCTTTTGAATGAACTCATTTCCAGCGAAAAAAACATCATCACGGTAGAAAATCGTGTTGAAAAAGCCATCGCTAATATTCACCAAACAGAGGTTAAAGCGCGAATCGGCCTTGATTATTACCACGCGACCAAAGCGGCACTCAACCAAAATCCAGATGTTATTTTGATTGATGATTTGCGCGATGCCAAAACCGCCGAGCTAATTTTCGACGCTTCTTCACGCGGCAAGCTGCTCATCGTTTCGCTGCCGATTCACAAAACCAGCGACGTAATTCCTTATCTTGAATTTCTCGGCGTGCCCAGCTTTATGCTCGCCACCAATATTTTGGCGATTATTGCCCAAAATTTGATTCGCACAACTTCGAAAAATGCTATCGATTTTCGAAAAATCAGCAAAACTGAGTCGAACGTGCTACTTAATGAATTCGAAATTGCAGCCACCAAATTAAACACGCTCGAAAAAGCCGCTCGAAAAGAATTTGGCGCAAAACTTCGCACTTCAGATAATGCCATTCTCGAAATTCCTCAGCTTAAAGCGGGTTTCGAAGAAATTGGTTTTACTAGCGCAACTGCTATTTTTGAAGTCGCCAGCTTGCTTGATGGCAAATTCGGCCGCGATTTTAAAAACTTAATCGCGCACCTGCCAAATTCCGCCGAAATTGAAGATTTCTTAGATGAAAATAATTTCACCAAAATGAAAATCGATGGCTTGATTAAAGCATTGCAAAACCAAACCACCGTCAAAGAAGTCATTTATCGAACGGGCTATTAAGCCTAAAATTACTACAGATATTTCGCCAAATATTTTCCTGTCCAGCTTTCGGGAGTTTTGGCGATTGCTTCTGGCGTACCAGAAGCTACCACCGTACCACCGCCATTGCCGCCCTCTGGACCCATATCAATCAACCAGTCGGCACTTTTTACCACATCTAAATTGTGCTCGATAATCACCATCGAATTTCCGCCATCAACTAACCGATTCAAGATCGAAAGCAACCGCTTCACATCCGAATTGTGCAAGCCCGTAGTTGGCTCGTCCAAAATATACATCGTTTTGCCTGTTGAAGCGCGCGCAAGTTCGGTTGCAAGCTTGATGCGCTGTGCTTCGCCACCCGAAAAAGTTGTGGCTGGCTGACCAAGCTTGATGTAGCCCAAGCCCACTTCTTGAATGGTTTTTAGTTTTCGAAAAATCGCTGGAATATTTTCGAAAAATTCCGTCGCTTCATCAATCGTCATTTCAAGCACATCTGAAATCGTTTTGCCTTTATACAAAATTTCCAACGCCTCACGATTATAGCGCTTACCGTGGCAAACATCACACTCCACATAGACATCGGGCAAGAAATGCATTTCAATTTTCTTGACGCCATCGCCCTGACAAGATTCACAGCGACCGCCTTTAACATTAAAACTAAACCGACCAGCCTTATAACCGCGAATATTCGCTTCTGGCGTGCCCGCAAAAAGCTCGCGAATTTGAGTAAAGACGCCCGTGTAGGTGGCAGGGTTCGAGCGAGGCGTGCGACCAATTGCGCTTTGGTCAATCACAATCGCCTTATCAAGTTTTTCCAGCCCCAAAATTTCATCGTGTGCACCAGGCACCGCCTGCGCGCGATGTTTCCGCGTCAGTAATTCTTTGCTCAAAATTTCATTCACCAAAGTCGATTTTCCACTGCCAGAAACGCCCGAAACCACCGTCATCACGCCCAGTGGAATTTCAACATCAATATTTTTAAGATTATTTTCGCGCGCATTTTTAACCACCAATTTTGCGTCTTTTTGAATTTTACGGCGCTTCTTGGGTGTTGGAATTTTATCTTGCCCGCTTAAAAATTGCCCCGTTAGCGATTTTGGATTTTTCGCCACTTCTTCAGGTGTACCAGCCGCCACAATCATACCGCCATTCACGCCCGCACCAGGTCCAACATCAACCAAAAAATCTGCCGCGCGAATCGTATCTTCGTCGTGTTCCACCACCAAAACCGTATTGTTTAGGTCGCGCAAATTCTTCAGCGTATCAATCAATTTATCGTTATCGCGCTGGTGAAGCCCAATCGAAGGCTCGTCCAACACATAAAGCACGCCTTGCAGTCCCGAGCCAATCTGTGTCGCCAAGCGAATCCGCTGCGCCTCGCCGCCGCTAAGCGTATTTGCCGCACGCCCAAGTTCAAGATAGCTCAAGCCCACATTATTCATAAATTTCAGCCGCGCGATAATTTCCTTCAAAATCTGCTCAGAAATAAATCGCTGGTTGGTGTCGAGATTCATATTTTCGAAAGCTTCTTGCGCGTCCGAAATCGAAAGTTCGGTAATTTCGACAATATTCAACCCCGCAACCGTAATCGCCAAAACTACTGGCTTCAACCTTTTTCCTTGGCAAGTCTGACATTTGCGCACCCGCATAAATCGCTCAATATCTTTGCGCTGAAAATCGCTTTCGGTTTCGCGATGGCGCCGTTCGAGATTCGGAATCACACCTTCGAAAGTCATATTGTAGGTTCGACCATTCATTTCGAGCGGATATTTCTCATTCGTATTTGTACCATAAAGGATAATCTCCAGAGCTTTTTTGGAAAGTTTTTTGGTGGGAACTTTAGTCGAAAATCCGTGTCGTTTTGCCACTTCTTCGAGAAGTTTAATGCGATAACTCTTCTCCATTATGCGGTTATACGGGCGGATTGCGCCTTCCGAAATTGTAAGATTCGGGCTCATCACCAGCTCAGGGTCAATCTCCATTCGCGTGCCGAGGCCCGAACAAGTTTCGCAAGCACCTTGCGGCGCATTAAAAGAAAACAGACGCGGCTCAAGTTCTGGAATGTGGATTTCTGGGTGGTTGGGGCAGGCAAAATTTTGCGAAAACGCCGTAATTTCATCGGTTTCAGCATCTAAAACTTCAATCGTGCCGCCAGTCATATTGAGCGCCTGCTCAACGCTTTGCGCTAATCGCACTCGCATTTCTGGCGCGAGCACCACTCGGTCAACCACGATTTCGATATTGTGTTTGATATTTTTTTCGAGCTCAGGAAATTCATCCAAAGCGTAAATCACTCCGTCTACGCGTGCCCGCGCAAAACCTTTTTTTGAAAATTCCTCAGGAATGTGCGCAAATTCACCTTTTTTCGCCTTAGCAATCGGTGCGAGCAAAACCAATCGCTTGCCGTCTTCGAAATTCAAAATCGAATCAACAATATCTTGCGGCGTTCTTCGAATCACGTCTTTTCCGCAAATCGGGCAATGTGGCGTGCCAATTCGGGCGAAAAGCAAGCGTAAATAATCGTAAATTTCCGTAACCGTCGCAACAGTCGAGCGCGGGTTGCGGCTGGTGGATTTTTGGTCAATCGAAATCGCTGGGCTCAAACCCGTGATTTGGTCGACATCTGGCTTATCCATCGTGCCCAAAAATTGGCGCGCGTAAGCGTTGATGCTTTCCATATAGCGCCTTTGACCTTCGGCATAGATTGTGTCAAACGCCAAACTGGACTTACCGCTACCCGAAAGCCCTGTTATCACCACCAATTTATCGCGTGGGATTTTTAAATCCACATCTTTTAGATTGTGCTCGCGCGCACCTTTGACCTCTATAAAATCTGCCACATCGCCCCTTTCGTTCTAAAAATAACTCATTATATTTTAACACAATTTAGCTTTTTTAGCAACTTCCCTAAGCTTTTATTTGACTAAAAGAAAACGAGCGATAATGTTTCACCGCTCATTTTCTAAATTGAAATTGATTATTTTTTAAACGAAGTTTTCTTCTTCAAAGTCATCAAGATAGTTAAGCCAACAAGAACTACCGCTGCCGCCGAAATTCCCACTACTGGCAAAATCGAATCTTCACTCTTTTCGAAACCAGTATTTGGCGCATTTGCCCCATTTTGTTCACCGTTTTGGCTCTTATTTTCTTGCGCTTGCTGGTTGCCGCTCTGATTGTTATTCTGTTGATTATTTTGCTGATTTTGGTTAGCCTCAATCAATTTTCTTTTTTCTTCAATTGCTTGTTTGATAGCCTCTAAGCGCTGAACCATTGGCGCGCGAGCGCTCGCATCTTGAACCCTATCAATGATTTGCTGCAATACATTAACATCAACTTGAGGCATTTTGTCAGGCTGATTTTTATTTTGCGCAATTTCCGCCTCGGCGTCAGTTAATTCTTGCTTTGCCGCTTCTTGCGCATCAGCTTCAGTCTTTTGTGCCTTTTCTACCGCGTCAATCAAAGCTTGTCGCGCAGCTTTCACATCTTGCGGAGTTGCGTGCTCATTATCAATTACTTGCTGAGCGGCTGCTTTAGCTGCCACCACATCTGGGTCGTTAAGGATATATTCAGGCAGAGCGTTGACTTCACTTAATTTGCTGGTTAGTGGAGTTTTATCAGCTCTTAGACGCGAAAATTCCTGTTCGATTCCTTCTACATAAGAATCAATATAAGGCTGATTTGCCCGATAATTATTGTAGATTAGCATTGCTGCTTCTTTGAACGCCAAAAGTTCATCTGCGGATTCTTTAGTGTAGCCCTCAAGAAATTCATCAGTAATTTTATCAAGTTCAGCCTTTAGTTTATCAGCCGAAGCGATTTCTATATGCCTCTCAAAAGTTGCAGTATTACCCGCTTTATCTTTAGCAGTATAGGTAATAGTATAATTACCTGCAGCTGGATTATTAGAATCTAAACCTTGCTCGGAGGCGTTATTTGTAATACTTTCAATGCCACTTTCAGCATCCGTCGCTGTCACGTCATTTAAATCAAACGGAATGCCCTTACGCCAAGTTATCCATTGCATATTGCTACTATCAAACACTGGTGGATTGCTATCAATATTATAATTAACTCTAAATTTACCGCTAAAGCTGCTGGTGCCCGAAATCGAGTTCCAAGATACCACCGTGTTGCCACTACCGTTCTTGAGGAGTTTGATATATCCACCGTTGCGGTCTGGGTTGCCGTTTGCGTCAACGTTGATAGCATCTTCGTTTTCATTGATTGGCACTACTTTGCCGTCAAAGCCGATTGCTGGATTGGCGATAATATTTTTATCGGTTGTAACCGTAGCAATAGTTTGGTTGCCCGCCAAAACTTGAAGACCGTTGCTTACCAAAGCACCAAATTTCGAAACATTCGAAAGTCCGTTGTTATCAATGCTTAGTCGAGTCAATTTTGGCATTGCCGCGATTTTATCGGTATCAAGGTCATTCACCTTCGCTGCACCCTTCATATTGTCGAGGTGAAGTGTGCGAAGATGATTGAGATTATAAAGCGGGCTAAAATCTGCCACTGGGTTGTTCGAAAGGCGCAAGCTGGTGAGGCTATCGCTCAAATTATTCACCACCGAAACATCCGAGATTTTATTATTTTCGGCTTGGAGCGAATTTAAGCTTGCCATATTCGAGAGCGCGTTAAGGCTTTCGATTTGGTTCGAATTTAAGCTCAAAGTCTGAACTTTTGTCAAATTTTGCAACGCTGAAATATCTTCAATTTTGTTTGAATTTAGCGAAAGAACACTCAATTCAGTTAGATTCGCAATTGGTTGAAGATTCGTGATTTGGTTATTGTCTAAAGTTAAAGTTTTAAGTGAAGTTAAAGAGGAAAGCGGTGAAATATCGGAAATTGTGTTGCGGCTGCCAACGATTGTGTCGAGCATAGTTAGATGTTTAAGCTGCTCGATTGAAGTGATTTTATTTGAAACGAAATAAATGCTGCGCATATTTTTGGCGAACTGGATTCCTTCCAAATTCTCGATATTTTTACTATTGAGCGAATTTGGACCATAAAATAGCGAAACGTTCGAACGACGAAGTTCACCAGCGGTAATATTTTGGTCGTCAGTGCGCGTTGTATTCAAAATTCGCGCTAAGTTTTCATTCATCGCTTTTTTCAAGTTTTCATCTGGAAATTCCACTACATACGAATCGTCTGCGGTGGTTGGGTCGGCAGGATTTGCCGCGCTGGCCTGCAAAAGACTCGCTTTAGGATTATTTACCAAATTCAAAACGTAATAGCCACCACAAAAAACGGTGGCAAGCGCTATAAAGGCTGGTAAAATTCGATATTTATTTTTTATATTCATATTCTTCCCCTGTTTAACTTATATGATTATATCATAAGCATTATAGAACATTTGCCTATATAAATCAATACAAATCTCGCAGCAGACTATTCAACACCAAAACACCACTAAATTCACCTTTTCGATTAGTGGTAATTGCAAAATATTCACCTTTTCGAATCATTTTTTCGAAAACTTCCAGCGCACTTTTATCATTTCGAATCCGCATAAAATCACGCTCCATAATCGTGCGAACTCTTTTCGAATCACTGGCGATTTCACCAATTTTGCTCATTCGCACTACGCCCAAAACTTCCGCATCGTCTTTATCCATCACCACAAAAACGGGCTGCTTGGTTTTATAAAGTTCGTCAATCACCAGCGGCGTGAGCAAATCTTTTTCGTGCAAAATATCCAAATCATTTTTCGAAAATTCGAAATCGGCCAGAGTTTTCTCGCTCAAATTCGAAATCTCCCGCACCCAGCTCATTTCCCGCTCGCCAATCACCTGTTTTTGCCGACCTAAAAAATCAAGCATTTCGGCTTTCGAATAAATTTTCGCCATTTGGCGTTTATTGAGTTGTAAAATTCGACGGCGATTCTTCGGGCTTAAAAAATTCCACAAAATATAAAGTTTCGGTGTGATTTTTTGAAAAATTCGGCGTGAGAATTTCTTCATAAAATCGGTTCGCGAAAGTGTAAAAGCAAACAACATCAGCAAAAAAGTCGTGAGCATCGCTTCGAAAAACGGCAAAAATTGGGCGTTCGAAAGCGCTAAAGCTACTGCCACCAAAACGCTGGCGAAATTTCGAAAACGGTTGTAAATTGGCACGATTTGCTTCTTGAAAAGGGTTTTTTCGAAACGTTTTTCACCGTTCGAAATCCGCCGCTGAATTTCGAAATCCGAAAGTTCAACTTCCTTCTCTTTAATCGAAAGAATAAAAATCATCAATAAATAAATAATTGCTGAAAACACTAAAAACATACTTAAAGTTTATCACATCTTGCAACTTTTAGCACTACCATAATTCAAAAAAGTGTGATATACTTGGAAGAGTTAATTAAGGAGGAAAATGGCCAAAAAAGCTAAATTTAACTTGAAAAGTTTCTTGATTGAATATAAAACGCCGTTAATTATCGGCTTGGTAATTGTTGGGTTCTTTGGGTGGATGCTTTACCTTTCGAATCAAAATAAAATCAATTTGAACGGGGTTGATTCTTCGAAATTGATTGCCGCCAGCGAACAATCGGGTAACATCGAAGAACACGTTTATAGCGCTTCAAATGCGAACGCCAAAACCACTTTGGTGATGTATGGCGACTATCAATGCGGTAGCTGTTCGACAATCTCACCCCGCGTGAAAGCAATTTCTGAAAAATACGGCGATAAATTAAACATCGTCTTTCGAAATTACCCAATTTCTGGCCACGCAAATGCTCTAAGTGCCGCAGCCGCAGCCGAAGCCGCTGGTTTGCAGGGTAAATTCTGGGCAATGCACGATTCGCTCTACTCTCACCAAAACGAATGGGCAACCGCCAACGCCCAAGCGCGCACCGATTATTACAAAAAATACGCCGAAGAAGTTGGTGTAAGCGACATCAATAAATTCGTCGAAGATATGAAAAGTTCTGCGGTTTCGAAAAAAATCAATTTTGACAAAGCTCTTGGCGCGGCAGATAAAATTACTGGTACACCAAGCTTGTTCCTAAATGGCGAAGAGCTCAAAAGCGATGTTTGGGGCAACGAAGAAGAATTCCACAAAGCAATTGAAAAAGTTATCAAATAGATTTTAAACCAAACTAAAACCTCGCTCAATCGAACGAGGTTTTATTTTTGCCATAATTTTTATTGTTCAATGTAGCGTTGCCATTCAGCAGGCACCACATCCACCGCAACGATTTTCTTCCTTGAAGGGAGAAAATTGATTTTGATTGGCATGTGTTCTCCTTTTTTAATGCAACTCACGCGCTTCGACCTATATTTTATATGCTTTGGCGCGAGCCTACATGACATTATATCAAAAAAATTAGACAATGTCAATAGAATGCGCTTTTTTCGTTTCGTCCCAAAAACATAGCTTAAGCGCTTTATACTTAAATTATAACGCAGTTTAAGCACAAGTTCAATAGCTTTTTTCGAAAATCGCCAAACTGGCTTCTACTTTTTTCGAAAGACCATATTTTGCGCACCATTCGTCGACAGCTTTCGAAGCGCCAGGCAAAGCTTCGTTGCCATAATCATCAACCACCACAATCGCACCCTTTTCGAGATTTTCCCAAATCAGCTCAAGCGGGTCTAAAATCGAACGATAATAATCGCCGTCTAAAAAAGCAAACGAAATTTTTTCGGGAATTTGCTCTTTCGAAAGTTCATCAAACCAGCCTTTGGTGATTTTTGGCATTTTTCGAATTCCTGATTTTTTCAAATTCGAAATCAATTGTTTTTTCGAAGCCAAAAGTTCGCCTTTTTTGAAGTTTTCGCCTAAAGAATTAACATCTTCGGCGGTTTTTTCGGGCAATCCCGCAAAAGAATCATACAGCCAAAGTTGCTTCGCGCCGCCCCATTTTTCAAGTTCACGTGCCAAAAAAACACTGGTCGTGCCGACAAAACAGCCAAACTCCACCACATCGCCCGCCAAGCTGCGGGTGCGCAAAAGCTCGCGCAAAATCACGCTTATTTCTTTTTCGTCAACTTGTTCGCTCAATAATTTCATTAGCTCCATTATACCACGTCTTTTAAGTAAAAATAAAATAGCCGAGACTTCTCAATCTCGACTATTTTGGTGTTTGAATTATTTATTTGGCGTAATCGTGCCAACAATATCGTATTTTTCTTTTTCTCCTGCAGGGGTTAATTCACCCGTAATCTCTACGCCTTCTGCACTACCTGCTTCGCCATAAAGGTTAATTGGGTTGTTGCCAGAATTGGTGAGAGCATAATATTTGCCTTCGGAGGTTCTGATACCATACTCACAATGCGTAGTCTCTTCGCCACTTTTTAGTTTTAGGCAGCTCGGAACCCCCGCAATCGTCACAACTTCTCGCTTTGAGTTTTCGGCGGCTTTATGGAAAATTATTCCGCGAATAAAGGCTAAATCGCTAAATTTTGCCACGATTCCAACCCCCGAAATAAGGAGAATTCCTAATATTATCACCAGTAAAAAGCTAATTTTGCGATGAATTGCTTCAATCTGAAAATCTTTTAAGGCACGAATTTCTTTTTTCTGTTTAGCCATGCAACATTCCCATCGCAACAATCACTACGATGCTAATTGCAGCAAATACAGCCATAATTGGCGCGGTTCGTTTGAGCCATTTTCGGTAAGATACACCAGAAAGTGCCAAACCTGCCATCAGCGAAGCAATTGTTGGAGCCATCATATTCAAAAGTCCCGATGCAGTCGCGAAGGCAACCACAACCACTTCTTTTCCAGCTCCCACCAATTCAGCAACTGGTGCCATAATTGGCATTGTTGCGGCAGCAAGACCTGAAGATGAAGGAATGATGAATGTCATTGGTAGGTAGAAAATATAAGCAATTACGCCTACTACGCCTGAATTGACATTCTTCAAGAGCGATTCACCCCAGCTAACAATCGTATCTTGGATTCCACCAGCTTGCATCAACACGCCGATTCCTGCGGCTACGGCGATAATCAAAGCCACGCTCAACAAATCTCCCACACCCGCGATAAAGGTATCGACAATTGAGACTTCTTCTTCAGCGAATTTTTCCTTATAAACAATCGCAATAAGCACTGTTGAGATAAGGAAGAGGGCCGAAATTTCGTTAAAGTACCAGTCGCCAAAAGGCACACCGTGTTCAAAACCAAAGATATTACCTACTACTGGCAAACCAACGAGCCATTCGTGCATATCGTTGAACAAGCTGATATTCGCATTACCCCAAGGGATTAGCGAAATCACCATCAACAAGAAGGTTACGCTGAAAATACCTACAACAAATTTTCGTTCAAGGGTATTTTCTGGAATGTTCTTCATATCCAGAGTTTTAACTGCGGCTTTACCTTCTGTATCTTCTTGATATTTACCAGCTTTTACTTTAGCTGCATAGCGCATAGTAAAGATAATCGCTGCGGCCAACGAAAGAACCAAGATAATCAACTGTGGCAAAATCACATTTCCCAGCTGAATATCCGCAGCTTTAGCTGCAATTCCAGTTGAGAATGGGTTTACAGTTGAAGCCATCACACCAGAACCAGCACCCAGCACGATTATCATCACTGCGGTCATTGAGTTATAGCCAGCTGCCAACATAATTGGCACAACCAGCGCGTAAAATGCCACTGTTTCCTCTTGCATTCCGTAAGTTGTTCCACCGATTGCAAAAAGAATCATCAAAGCTGGAATCAACCATTTCTCTTTGCCTTTCATCTTTATCAAAAGGCTACCAAGAGCAGCGTCGAGCGCACCAGTCTTCATCACTACTCCGAGGAATCCACCAAGGATTAGCACGAAGATAATCACGTCGAGCTTTTCGCTCATACCTTTAATTGGCGAAAGGAAAGCGTCCCAAAAGCCCTGCTGTAAGTAAATTTTGTCGCCAGCTTTAGGGTCAGAAGAATATTTCTTCGCTTGAGCGTCGGCAATCGAAATCTCCGAATCTTTCGCCCCGTCTTTCGAATATTCTTCGACTACTGTGAGTTCTTTAGTTGTGTGGCTATAACTGCCCGCCTGAATTACTGAATCGCCAGCTTCGTTTTCAACATATTGATAACGTCCGCTAGGAATCAGCCAAGTCAAGCCCGCCATAATAGCGATGATGATAAACAAAACGCTAAAAGCTGACGGCGACTTGAATTTCTTTTTGGTTTTTTTTGATTCTTCACCACCCTTTTTAGAATTTAACTTTTTCAAAGTCATCTCTCTTCTCCTAAAATTACAAAGTTAATGCAATCACAGCTTTAATTGTGTGCATTCGATTTTCTGCTTCATCAAATACTACTGAAGCCTGAGAACTGAATACCTCGTCGGTTACCTCCATTTCAGTTAAGCCAAATTTAGCGTAGATATCTTTCATCGTAGCAGTGTTTAAATCGTGGAATGCAGGCAGACAGTGCATGAATTTAACATTCGGATTGCCAGTAGCGTTGAGCAGATTGCGGTTAACTTGGAAGCCGCGCAACTGGTGAATGCGCTCTTCGTATTTATCTTCTTCACCCATCGAAACCCAAACATCGGTATAGACAAAATCTGCACCGCGAGCTGCGCCGTATAAATCATCAGTAATAGTGAATTTTGCACCAGTTTCACGAGCGATTTCGCGGCATTTTTCAACCAAAGCAGGGTCTGGTTGTAGGTCGTGCGGAGCAGCAATTCGAAAATCAACGCCCATTTTTGCTGAGCCAATCATCAAACTGTTGGCCATATTGTTGCGACCATCACCCACGAAAACCAATTTCGCGCCTTTTAGGTAGCCCAAATGCTCTTCGATAGTCATGAAGTCGGCCAAAATTTGCGTTGGGTGATAGAGGTCGGTTAAACCATTCCAAACTGGAACTCCCGCGTGTTTCGCCAATTCTTCGACTGTCGAATGTTCGAAACCACGAAATTCGATACCGTCGAAAGAGCGACCAAGCACAATCGCAGTATCCGCCACTGATTCTTTCTTGCCTAACTGAATATCGTCTTTGCCCAAAAATTCTGGAGCAATTCCCAAGTCACGCGCCGCTACTGTAAAAGCGGTTCGCGTGCGGGTTGAAGTTTTTTCGAAAAGCAGAGCAATTTGCTTGCCTTCGTGGATGCGGTGCGGAATACCTGCTCGCTTCAAGCGTTTGTATTCGTGCGCCACATCCAGCATTAGCCGAATTTCTTCAGGTGTAAAATCTAATAGTGTCAAAAAATGACGATTTTTTAAATTTTGTGCCATTAATTAAATCTCCTCTCGTACGATTGGCATCGACATACAACGTGGGCCGCCTCGTCCACGACCAAGCTCAGCGCCTTCAATCTCGATAACTTCTATACCAGCTTCACGCAAAGCTTTGTTGGTGACGTAGTTGCGGTCGTAAGTTACCACCACACCAGGGGCAATCGCCAAGGTGTTCGAACCATCATTCCATTGCTCGCGAGCGGCAGCGATTGGGTCGCCATCACCACATTGAATCAAAATTGCGTTTTCGATACCCAAAACTTCTTCCAAAGTTTCTTTCAAATTAGTTCGGTGATGAATATTTGGTTGTCCTGGCACGCCAGAATCTTCCAAAATATAGATATTCATTTCGCCGTTGTGATTCATAATTTCAGGGTGAACGGTGAATTTGTCGTGGTCAATCATCGTGAAAACAGTGTCGAGGTGCATAAATGCGTGCGAAACTGGAATTTCGATTGCCAAAACCTTGTTGAAATCTGAAAATTCGAAAAGTTTAGCGGCAGTTTTTTCGATTGCTTCAGGTGTCGAACGTTGCGAAACGCCCACTGCCAAAACATTTTTCGAAAGAACCAATTCATCTCCACCTTCCATCGCGAACTTATTGTAGCGGTCATACCAAACTGGCACTTCATCACCTGGAGTTTTTGCAGCAAATCGTGGGTGATAGCGCATAATGTATTCCATAAACAAACTCTCACGGCGGCGCGCAGCAAATTTCATTTTATTGATAGTTAAACCATTACCAATCGCCGCAGCTGGGTCGCGCGTGAAGTAAAGATTTGGCATTGGGTCGAGCAAGAATGGGTAATTGTCTCGGAAATAATAATTTAATTGCCGAGTTTCGTCTTGGTCGATTTCCACTTCGCCTTTTCGAACACCCGCCATAATTTTTCGAACCAATTCGAGCGGTTCGAATTGTCCAAGATAGCGCATTAAAGCGTGCGTGATGTGGCGCTCACCCTGCTTTGAAGCGCGAACGAAGTCAGAGATAAATCGCCATTTAATTTCTTCATTATAAAGCGATTCTGCTGCTAATTGGTCAAGATAAAGCACTTCAACACCACGGCTGCGCAAAACATCCGCGAATTTATCGTGCTCTTCTTGCGCTTTTTCGAGATATGGAATATCGTCAAAAAGCAATCGCTCCAAATAGTCTGGTGTCAAGCCTTCTAACTCTTTACCAGGACGATGAAGAATTACGGTTTTTAGTTTGCCAATTTCACTATTATTTCGAATCGGCTTTTCGTTCATATGCCCTCCTATATGTTTATGCTTTAATTTTAGCACATTTTCAAAAGTTTAGCAAAGCCTTTTCCTTTTCCTTGCTTTTTTAGGTAAAAAATGTTATAATATGGTCATATTAGTACTTTTGGAGGTTAGAAAAAATGGCCCAATATAAAATCGTCCATCCCTTGACGGGATGGAAAACTCAGTTTCACATCAACGAAGAGCAGTTAAAAATGGCTGCTCATGGAGACCGCTTTGAACAGGAAATGCTCGCAGAACGATTTATGGTTGTTCTACACAAGAGAAAACAGATTACGCGGCAAAAAACCCAAATCCCGCAAGATGTAAAATACGCGGATTTGGTGTTTATACCGCTGGCACCACGCTGGGCTTACACTCCCTCACGTGAACCACGCAAAGAGCAAATCGCTGAAGCTTCGAAAGACTTCCTTGCAAAATTCGAAGAAGCCAAAGCAGCTAAAGAGTTGCGCCGCGACCGCGATTCAAAGCTTATGCACCATTGTGGGCTCGAAAATTGCGAGTATTGCGACGCTGAGCAATTCGAATATTGCCCTCGCAATAACGAAGTGGATAGCTACCTCGATTTCAATTAGCTCTTTTGAGCTAATTTTTCTTTTTCTTTTTAGCTTGCCTTAGCGCCTCAGAAGCAGCGGCGGCTTTTTCAGAAATTGCCTTCGAAACCGAAGCTTGGTCATGCACCACCACTTGCGGAAAAGGAAATTCAATACCGTTTTGGTCGAAAGCCTTTTTCAACATACGGCGAAAATGCCCCGTAATGTCCCACTGCTGACCAGCTCGTACCCGACCGATACAGTTAATTTCAATTTCGCTATCCAAAAAACCATTCACGCGCGCAAAATGAATCGGCTCGATAATTTGCTTGGCATAAGGTTCGCCTTCTTCAATCATCTTGAGCCCAACTTCATTCACCACTTTTTCGAGTTTATCGATGTCAGTTGCATAAGCCACACCAACCGTAAAATTAATATTCGCATAGCGGAAAGACATATTCGTTACCGATTGAGTAGCGCCGTTGCGAATAGTGTGCAGTTTTCCGTCGCGGTCGCGCATTTGGGTGATTCGCAGCGAGATATTTTCAACTTTACCCGAAAGCAAACGGCTATCGACGTAGATTTCGATATTATCGCCAACTCGATATTGGTTTTCGAGCACGATAAAAACCCCCGCCAAAACATCACGAATCGTATTTTGTGCGCCAAAACCAATCAACGCACCCAAAATTCCCGCACCCGTCATCAAAGTTGCCACATTCACGCCAAAAATTTCCAAAACGTGCAAAATCGCATATAGCCAATAAAAAACATCCAGCGCGGTTTTAATCATTTTGCCAATGGTGTAAGAACGCTTGCGCAAATCCTCCGACCGCTGATATTTACTCAAGCGGCGTTGATAATGAAAAATCAAATCAATCACGCGGTGCGAAATAAAGCAAACCAAAATCACCACGAGGAAGGTCGTCGCAGCATTGACAATATTATTTCTAAAAAAATCAGTTAGTATTTCAATCATAAAATCCATATAGTTTTATTTTACCATAATTATTTTGATTATCAACTTTTAACGTGGAATTTTGAGTATAAATTTGGCGCCTTTTTGCGGCTCGCTCTCCACTAAAAGCTGGAAGTTATTTCGCTCGGCTAAATTTTGAGCAATCGCCAAGCCCAAGCCGTAGCCAGAATTTTCACCCCGAGTGCGCGCTGAATCCGAACGATAAAATCTTTCGAAAATCCGCCGTTGGTCAGTTTTCGAAATTCCTTCGCCAAAATCCTGAATTTCGAAAATCACCGCCTTTTTCGATTTTCGCGCCGTGATTTCAACCTCCTTTTGCGCGGGCGAATATTTTATCGCATTTTCGGCAAAGATGGTTAAAATTTGCTCCGCCACCGCTTGATTTGCCGTAATCGCAAAATCCTCGCCCTTAAATTTGAGGCTGATTTCTTTTGCTTCAGCGCGCGGAAGAAGTTTTTCGAAAACCGCAAGAATTAAATCTTTCGAATTAAATTTCGAAGGCGCGATTTTCGATTTTTCATTTTTCGAAAGCGCCAATAGGTTCTCGGTGAGCGTGGTTAATTTTTGAATTTCTTCAATATTTTTAGCTAAAACCTCGCGCGATTTTGGCTCGGTGAGCTGTTTTTTACGCAAGGCAACTTCATTCGAAAGCAACATCGCCGCCAGAGGTGTGCGAATTTCGTGGCTCGCATCGCTCACGAATTGGGCTTGAAGCGCCATATTTTGCTCAATCGGCCGCAAAGTCCAGCGCGCCAAAAGCCAACTCGCCCAAGCGCCCGCCAGCAAAATTACACCATTAAAAGCGATTAGAGAAATCAGAATTGTCGAAAGCGTCTCGTGATTGCGGTTTTCGACTTGCTTTTCGAAATTACGCCGAGCTTCGCGCCATTCTTCGCTTACTTCGTTCGAAAAATCTTTCTGGCGCATTGGTCGATTCAAATTATTCGCAAAAATTCCAAATATCGCCGCCGAAAAAACCAGCGAAAAAAGCATCATCACCGCCAGATAAGTTGCGGCAAGGCGCAAAGTTTGGCGACGGCTGGTGAATTTATTTTTCATCTTGAACCTCGATTTTATAGCCAAAACCCGAAACGGTGTGAATCAATTTTCGCTCAAAAGGTTTGTCAATTTTACGGCGCAAAAACATAATGAATAGCTCCACATTATTTGGCAAAACATCCGCCTCAAACGGCCAGCAATTCGCAATAATCGCATCCTTGCTCTTGACCCGACCCGCATTGCGCATTAAAAATTCAAGCACCGCAAATTCTTTATTCGTCAAAATAATTTCTTGACCCGCACGCGAAACCTGCTTGTTTGCTGGGTTCATTTCTAAATCACCCACGCGCAAAATTTCGCCAATTTTTTCTTTCGGGCGGCGCAAAAGAGCCCGAATCCGCGCCAAGAGAACATCAAAATTAAACGGCTTCGCGAGATAATCATCGGCGCCAAAATCCAGCCCGTCGATAATATCCTCTTCGGCAGTTTTGGCGGTTAGCATCAAAATTGGTGTCGAATTTCCCTCATTGCGTAACTTTTGGCAAACCTCAAAGCCGTTCATTTCAGGCAACATCACATCGAGAATAATCACGTCATATTCTTCCGCCGTCGCCGCCAAATAGCCACTTTGCCCGTCTTCTTCAACATCCACCGCATAAGCTTCGTCTTCCAGCCCTTCTTTGAGCGCCTCTCGAATCGCGCGGTCGTCTTCAATCACTAAAATCTTCATAATTCTATTTTATCACGCCGTTCTTGAATTTTTCTTTAAAATCGCCCAAAAAGAAATCTCCCAAGGCGGGAGATTCTGTGGAGATGAGAGATTTGTTTGAAGGTTGTAGCCCTTCCGAGCTATGTTTTAATTATACAAAGTTATGCTTTAATTTTTCTTAAAATTTACATTTCGAAATTAATTTTGGTTCGAATTCGAAGATTCTTCGGTTTTCGAATTGCGCGAAGAATTATTCGAAGGCGTTTTATTCGGTTTTTCGCTCGAATTCGAATTGCTTGTGTTATCTGGCGGCGCCATTTCGCCTTGCATTTGCGGCGGTCGATTCATTTCGCTCTGATTTTGCTGCGAATCGCTTCTGCTTTGCGCTTTGCCGATGAAAAATCCGCTAGCAAAACTCGCCATTGCCGAAATTATCACCGCCATTGAAAACATCAAAGCCGTTCTTCCTGCTTGATTGTTCGTAGATTTAATCTGTTTCACTTCTTTTGTCATTTTTCCTCCTCGATTAAATCCTATCAAGCTAAACTTTAATTTTGCTTTAACTATTCTTTGCCCAAAAATTGTTTAACTCGCTCAGTTTTTGGATTTTCGAAAAATTCTTGCGGATTCGAATCTTCAATAATACGCCCCTTATCCAAAAAAATCACGCGGCTGGCAACTTCACGGGCAAATTTCATCTCGTGCGTCACAATCAGCATCGTCATTCCGCCTTCAGCCACTTTTTTAATCACGTCCAGAACTTCGCCAATCACCTCTGGGTCGAGCGCCGAAGTTGGCTCGTCGAAAAGCATAATCTTCGGGTTCATCGCCAGTGCCCGCGCAATCGCCACCCGCTGCTTCTGCCCGCCCGAAAGATTTTTCGGAAATTCATCCGCTTTGTCTTTCAAGCCCACTTGTTCAAGCAGTTTTTTAGCGATTTTAGTCGCTTGCTTATCGTTCATTTTGTGGAGTTTTTTTGGCGCAAGTTTAATATTTTCGATAACGCTCAGGTTTTCGAAAAGATTAAATTGCTGAAAAACCATCCCGACATTTTCTCGAAATTTATTGAGATTGATTTTTGGTGAAGTTAAATCCACGCCGTCGATGATAATTTTCCCGCTGGTTGGCTCTTCCAACAAATTCAAACAGCGCAAAAAAGTTGATTTACCGCTGCCGCTTGAGCCCAAAATCGCCACCACTTCGCCTTGATTAATTTCAATATCCACATCGCGCAAAACTTTATTTTCGCCAAAGTTTTTCTTCAAATTCTTAACGCTAATCATTTTTTAATTTCCTTTCAACGCGTGCCATAATTTGGGTAAAAATTGCCGTCAAACAGAGGTAAATCAGCGCTGCCGCAAACAGCGACTGAAATGCGGTAGCAGTCTGATAGCGAATATTGTCCGCGCCGCGCATAATGTCGTTCAAGCCAATCCAGCCAACCACCGAAGTTTCCTTCAGCAGTGCAATAAATTCTGAAATCAAGGCTGGCAAAGAATTGCGCAAGGCTTGCGGCAAAATCACATAGCGCATCGCGCGCGCGTGGCTCAAACCCAGCGAACGCGCCGCTTCCATCTGACCTTTATCGATACTTTCAATTCCACCACGAATAATTTCGCAAATATACGCGCCAGCATTGATGCCAAAAGCAATCGCCGCCACCAAAATCTTGGGCATAAATTGATACGAGCCAAAAACCACATAATACATAATCAAAAGTTGCACCAAAAGCGGCGTGCCGCGAATAATTTCGACGTATAATTTACCCAGCAGCGCCAACGGATTAAAGTTACGCAGTTTTTCGAACTTCGAATTTCGAAAAGGCTCGATTTTCGAAGTTCGCATCAGCGCCAAAATCAAGCCGATAATTGTGCCTAAAATTAGCGAAAGCACTGTCAAAACCAACGTAACTTCTAAACCTTGCCAAAAATAGACCCAGCGACCGCCACCAAAAATCACTTCAAAAAAATTCATTTACTCAACTCCATTTCGCGCGCGACATTTTCGCCAAAATATTTCACCACTAAACCATAGTATCGTCCGTCTTGCTTGATTTTTTCCAGTGCGGCGTTAATCTTTTTTTGTAAATCTTGATTATCTTTTCGAATCGCAATCGCATAATTTTCATCGCTCAGGCTGCCCGCCAAAATTTCCAGATTTTCGAAATTCGAAACATATTGCGAAGCGGGTGCGTCGTCTAAAATCACCGCATCAACACCGCCAGCCGCAAGTTCCTGCAAAACGCTCGGCGCATTCGGAAATTGCGAGATATTAACATTTTCGATTTTACTGGCTAAAGTGTCACCCGTCGTGCCCAATTGCACGCCAATTTTATTGCCCGATAACTGATATTTATTGCGAATTTTGCCATCGCGCCGCACGATAAGCCTTTGCGAAGCGGTAAAATAGGGGTCGGAAAAAAGCGCATTATGCCTGCGCTCCTCGGTTTCAGTCATTCCTGCCACCACCATATCAACCTGTCCAGATTCCAGCGCCGGCAAAAGCCCATCGAAAGACATATCCGAAATCTTCAATTCTTTGCCCAATTCTTTAGCGATTTCTTTAGCTAAATCCACGTCGAAACCGATAATTTTGCCGTTCTCTTGATATTCAAAAGGCTTAAACCCAGCGTTGGTACCCATCACCAAATAATTTTCATTGTTCGCAAAAATTCCTTCGCGCGACATAATATCATAAAACATCCAGCCAATCATGGCAATAAAAAGGCTTAGCCCAATCAGCCAGCTCCAGCCAAAGCTCCGTTTTTTCATTTTAACCATAAGCTTATTATATAACGTTTTGGATTTTTTCGCAAAATAAAAAACCTCGCGTGAGGTCTTTTGAAATCAAATTTGGCTCCGGCAGCTGGGCTCGAACCAGCGACCTATTGGTTAACAGCCAACCGCTCTACCACTGAGCTATGCCGGAATAATAACTTTATTATACCGTATTGTTTTCGAAAATTCAAGCTTTTTTCGAAAAATTATCCCCAAATCTCATCAATTGCAGACTGGATTTTCTTCGCCGCTGCCAAATCGCCGTTTTTCGAAAAATCGTTTTGTTTCTTTTTTAAAAATTCGAAAACAAATTTTTCATCATCTTGAAATTCGCTGCGTGGCAAAATTTTTAAGCCCACCGAGCGCGCTTCGCCACGGTCTGATTTTTCCAGTTTGCCAAGAATTACTAAATTATCGATATGTTTCGCCACCGTCGCCACCGATTTATAGCCCAAAGCGGATTGAATTTCGCGGTAAGTTGGGCTATAGCCAGTTTTCGAAATGAAGTTTTCGATATATTCGAGCACTTCGGCTTGCTTTTTAGTTAAATTCATTATTTCCTTCCCAGCACAATGATTATATCGGCGTCTTCGGCATATTCTGAAAGTCGATTTGGCAAACTGTTTTGGGCTTTTACACCATATTTCTTTTCTAATTTTGTGATTGTTGCGCTTTTGTTTGAATTGACAGCATAAATTTCATCCACTTCATAATCTGAAGTTGGCGCCGAATCAATTTTCGTCACATTATAGCCTTCATCTTCTAAAATATCTTTTTGCTCAGCCGCCAAACCAGAAATCGAAGTGCCGTTTAAAACCACAATTTTGGCATTTTCTTGCGAAACTTCATCGCTCAAGGTGGTTTTTTTGATGTGCGCGCGAATATCGCTATAATCGTAGGTTCCCGCTTTTGGAATCACCGCGCTAATGGCGCCAATCGAGCCCGTGGTGAAGTAGCTTTTCGAAGAATCTTCGTCGTTAATTAGCGGAATCGAAGTCATCGAATTGCCGTTGAATTTTTCAGCCAAATTCGCCGCAGTTTGAAGTTCGGAATATTCAAAAGAAGTTTTGATATTATTGCCGAGACTGGTGATAATACCAATCAAAGCCGCAGGGCTAAATTTCTGCTCGTTTACTTTCGAAAGTGTCGCTTTGATGACTTTTTGTTGATTGCGTTCACGGTCGAAATTCGAATTACTCAAGCCGATTCCACCTTCCGAGCCGCGCGCTCGTGAAAACGCCAAGGCAGTTTCGCCATCCATATGATAAGTTTTGCCACTTTGGTAATCGATTTTTGTCGCGACATCATAAACCCGCGAAGCGCCGTCGTAAGCTTCCACCAAAACATCAATACCGCCAACCGCGTTGACCGAATCGATCACCACTTGCCAATTACCGTGAACCACATATTGAATATCTAAGCCCAAAACTTCTTTGGCAGTTTGCGCAAGCGCATTTTGGCCAGCTTTTTCAGCATCTTCTTTGCTTGAGCCAGAATTTAAGGCGTCATAATATCCACAGCCATAAGTTTCGTTAAGCTTACCAGCGGTTGTTCCCAGCCAGCTTGAGCAAGTGTGGCGCACGTAAAGGTCGCGCGGTAATGAAATCGTATAGGTTTTGCCCGTTTCTTGGTTAGCTGAAATAACCATAATCGAATCGGCCAATTCTTGCCCGTCCCAGCCTTCTGGAGATGTACCAAAAATCAGAATATTCGTGCGACCTTGTTCGTCAGTTTTAAGCTTACCTTTTGAGCTCAAAATATCCAATAAATTACCGTTGGCTATTCCCGACCTCTGGAGATAATCATAAATTTTCCAGCCACCAAAAAGCACCAAAGCTAAAAAGATTAAACCAAAAATCCGACCAATCTTTCGCTTTCGCTTCAACTGTTGGAGCGAAAGTGGCTTGCGACCTTTTCTAGTTCGCTTTTGGTTGATTTTTTCGAGTTTTTTGCGTAGTTTTAGTTCTTTTTTATTAGCTCGATTTTTGCTTGAAACTGGTGTATCAGCTTGAAAATCATCCTCAATTTCTAAATTTGCAATCGCATCGTTAAGATTGGTGTAGGGGTTTTCCACAGGTTTAATCGACCTGCGATTTTCCATTCTTTGCAAATTTTTTTCAACTTTTTTGTGTCGCGATGAAACCGCCGCCGAGTTTTGCTTAGGCGCATTTAAATTTCCCTTCTCGACCGACTGAGTTGTTCTTCTGCGTGGCTTAAAACCATCGATTGACTGCTGATTTTTTTTCATAACCTTTTTCTATTGTATCAAATAGCGCGTTTTATTTCAATTTTTATCAGCAAAAATAATCGCTAAAATTAAGTAAATATGAAGCGCGTTCGGTAAGCCGCCAAAGAAAATCCATTGCACCAAAAAAGCCGCCAAAATCGCCCATTTCCACTTTTTATCCTTAGTAGAATAAATAAAACCGCAAATAATTGCCGCAAAAACCGCCAAGCCAATCGCGCCCAGCTCCAGCAAAATCGAAAGATATTCGTTCTGAACAATTTCCGCCGAGCTGGAAGTTTCGCCCGTGGTTTTATAAATTGCCATGCCCGCGCCGCCCGCGCCCGCGCCAAAAACGGTTGTGAATGGATTTCGTAGCCAAGTTCGAATCGCCAAATTCGAAAGTTTAGTGCGCTCGTCGGTAGATTTTTCGACATAACCATCAAAAGCGGCTTCTTTTGGCTGATTTTCGTTTTCTGAATTTTCCGCTTTTTTCTCTGTTTCTGTCACTTCACTTTCAGAATTTTCCACAGGTTTTTCCACAGATTTTGGCAATTCAATTTTGCCCAGACTCATCTGATTAACACTTTTCGCGATTGAATCATAAAATCCATCCGTCACGCGCGGATTTAGCTCCGTAAAAATGGCGTGCCAAATCATTCCGCTCAAAAAAGCACTCGCCACCAAAGCCACGCTCACCACCAAATTTCGCCAAATTTTAATTTTCGAAAACTTTTGATTAGCGAAAATCAACACTAAAATCGCCACGCCAAGCGCAAAAATTGCGCCACGCGAAAGGGTTAAATATAGCGCCAGTAAATCAAGCCACAATATCCAACTTTCGAATTTCGAAGCGGTTTTCGAAAATTGTTTATGTAGCAAAATCAAGATTGGCGCAAGCAGCAGGCTGCCAAAAAATTGCGGTTCGATAGCAAAAACGCTCGGGCGCACAAAGCCGAAACCGCTCGCCACGCAGCCTCTGCACAATCCCCAATCAAACCAAGCGCCATAAGCCACCTGCAAAATTACCAAAATTGCCATCGCGAGTGAACTGATGAAGAATATTTTTGCAAGTTTCGGCATAATTTTTGATAAATTTTTGAAGCTCAAAATTGCCAAAAAATCCAACCAAAGCACAAACCAAACTCCGCCGGTCAAAACGGTGCGTAGTGGATTTTCAGAGCCAATAATCGAGAAAATATTCCATAAAATGAAGATTTCAGTCAGCCAAACTGCGCGGCTCGCAAATAATTTCTCGCGATTTTGCCAGATGTGCGGCAAGCCCACCAGCGCCAAAACCACGATGTAAATCATCGGTAAAGAAAACTCCAGATTTGCGCCTTCCGCTTGACCAAAATGAAAATTCGGCAAATATGAAAACCACACCACAACTGGCGCCAAAAGTAAAACTCGCTCCAGCCAAGTGGCTTTTTTATTTTTTGGCATATTTTTCCTCGATAAATTCGGCAAATATTTGCTTGAAATTTTGCTCACTAAACTGATGAGCGGTTTTCGAAATCGCCCGTGCTTCGAAATGCGTATTTTCGAAATTCGAAAGCGCTTTTTCGAGTGCCTCAGCGGTTTGTTCGTCGAAAAAAATGCCATTTTTGCCTTCAATAATATAATCGAGAGCGCCACCCTTTCGCAAAGCTACCACAGGCGTGCCCGCCGCCAGCGCTTCAATCGGCGCGATACCAAAAGGCTCCAAACTCGGAAAAATAAAACCGCGGGCGCCTTCAACCAATTTCGCCAGCTCGCTCACATCTTGAATTGGCGGAATAAATTCGATATTTTCAGCGCCTTCCGCCATTTTGACCAGTTTTTGATGCTCCGCACCACCGCCGACTAACTTCAATTTTAGACCATTCTTCTTAAAAACTTCAACCGCCAAATCGAGCCGTTTCCAATTGACTTGACGTGAAGTTGAGATAAAATAATCCTCTTTTTTCTCTTCTAATTTGAATTTTTCGATTTCGACGGGCGGAAAAATCACACTCGATTCGCGCTGATAATATTTGGTAATCTCATCTTGAGAATAACTTGAATTAGCAATTAAAAAATCTGGCATTTGCGCAATTTTATAATCTTTTTTACGCATTGGATTGATTAACAGCTTAAAAAAGAATCGCACCAAAAAATTCAATTTGCCAAAACCTGAATTTGTGATGTAATCATCATACATTCCCCAATAATACTGAGTTGGCGGACCTTGCAAATAGCTGACGTGAAGCTGATTTGAATTAGTTTTTACACCTTTACTTTCGGCGCAACAAATCGAAATTACCACATCAAATTCGCTTAAATCCAGCCGCGAAAAATAGATATTTCGAAGCGGACCAAGAATTTTTCGAAAACGACTCGGGAAGAAATTCAGCCAGCCCGTGCGAACATCTTTGCCCACAAACCAGCTAACCTCCTTTTCGGAATATTGCGAAGTAAAAATTGGCGCTTTAGGAAAAATATCACTGATGTTTTTCACTACTTTTTCGGCGCCACCGTAAGTGGTTAGCCAATCTGTTACGATGGCGATTTTCGCCTGATTTAGCCTGCTCATTTATTTAGCTCCTCGGCGAAAAAGCACACTCGCCACGGTTTTGAAAAGAATCTGAATATCCAAAAGAATCGACCAGTTTTGCACATAATAAACGTCCAGTCGGCGGCGCTCTTCAAAGCTAATATCGCGCCGTCCAGAAACCTGAGCCAAACCCGTCACGCCCGATTTAACCGCCAAAATAATATCCTTCTTTTTGTGCTGATTGATTTCTTGCGGAATCAGCGCACGCGGACCGACCAGCGAAATATCACCCCGAACCACATTGAAGAGCTGCGGCAATTCGTCAATCGAAGAAGCGCGCAAAAATTTGCCGATTTTTGTCACACGTGGGTCGTCTTTGAGCTGGTCGCCGTTTTGGCGGTAGATTTTCGAAAGTTCAGGCTTGCCCATTTTTTCGAAAGCCTCTTCAGGCGTTAAGCCATCGAATTCCGCCTTTTGCGAACGGAATTTATAGATGTAAAATTCCCGATTAAAGCGGGTTAAACGCACTTGACGAAAGAAAATCGATTCGCGCGGTGCGGTGATTTTCATCAAAATCGCCACCAAAATCATCACTGGGCTGGCTAAAATTAAGCCCAAAACGCCCAAAATCAAATCCATTGCTCGCTTGTAAAATTGCCCAATGCCAAAAAGTTTAGTAACTTTAATATCAATTATCGGCAAACCACCCACGATTTCAACCGTATTTAACTGCGAAAGCAAGCGGTCTTGCTGCGGCACAAACATATACGAAATATGCTTTTCAATCGCAAAATTATAAATTTCTTCGCTTCGAAGATTGTCGGTGTGAATAATAATTTCGGGTTTAGTTTTCGAAATCGCTTCTTTAAAACTGGCAAAATGGCGCGGGCAATCTTTTTTTGGCAAAAATTCTGGCTTCGAAACCATCCCGATTAAATCGTATCCATAATCAATATTATTGATGAAAAATTCCGCCAGCTCGGTTGAGCGTGAATTACTACCCACCAGCAAAACTTTGTTTCGCCCAATACCGCCACGAAGCAACATTCGGTTTAAAATTCGCACCAATTCGCGACCAGCAATCATCGTCATAAAGTTGATAATCACAAAATAAACTGGAATAATTCGCGCTGGAAAAACTTGCTCATCGGCAAAATAACCAAAGGTGATTAGCGCCATAATGGTGATAATCGAAGCGATAAAAACGCGCCCATATTCGCGCGGGCGATAGAGATAAATTGCGCGGTCATAGAGCCCGGAAATCCGATTCACCACCAGCCAAATCGGCACAAAAGAAATCGCCATAATCAAAAAGTTAATCGTATGTGCTTCGAAATAAAATAGTCGGCTGTCGAAATTGATTCGAAAATAATAAGCCAAAAATAATGAAAAAACTACCGCCAAGACATCTGTGATAATCATTGCGATTCGCAAGAAAAATGATTTATCGTATTTCATGATTATATTTTAACAAGAAAAAGCTACTGGTGCAAGGTGGAATAATAAACTGTCCAAAATAGCTAATTATTTCGTAAAATGTTATAATAAATCCACAGCCAAAATGCTGAAAGGAAATCAATGGAAAAGGAAATTAAGCTTGAATATGGCGGAATTGCTCAAAGCATCGCCCCTATGGGAATTGTGATGGCGTGTTTTTCGCTTGTTTATTCAATTTGGTTTGGTTTCGCCTGGGGAGAAATCGGCTGGCTGGTTTTTACAGTAATCATTCTCTGTAATTTTTATATCGTTGTAAAAAGTATAAAAAATATCCAGCACGCAAATCAATTCGAAGCTCATGAAACCGCAGATGGGCTGCGAATCACCAAACAGATGGGAATATTGAGCGGAACCAGCTATTCCGTTATTTGGATTTTAGTTTTCATATTATTCTTTTCTAAACAAGAAAGGATTATTTTCCCGATGGTAACTTTGATTATTGGCTTACATTTTCTGCCGCAAGCCAAAATTATGCGGCGAAAAATCGATTATTTCGTGGCACCTTTTCCGATATTTTCTGCAGGTTTAGCTCTTTATCTGGCTTTTAATAGCGATATAAATTGGATTTTTCTTGGTGCAGTCGCTGGAATTGGCGGCTCAATCGCTACAACTATTTACGGTTTTTATTTATTAGCTGTTTACAAAAAGATTGCAAATAAATTTAATATTCCTTATTAAAATAAAACGCACTCAATAAAGAGCGCGTCAGATTATTTGAGCAGGCGCAGCAAATACTTACCATACTCATTTTTACAAAGAGGCTCTGCCAGCTTTTCCAGCTTTTCTTTCGAAATCCAGCCTTTTCGAAAGGCGATTTCTTCGAGATTCGCCACCTGAACATTTTGCAGACGCTGCACGGTTTCGATATATTGCGAAGCTTCGAGCAGACTTTCATGCGTGCCCGTATCCAGCCAAGCAAAACCGCGACCAAGCAATTCAACCGACAAGTTATTTTGCTCCAGATAAGCTTTATTCACATCGGTAATTTCCAATTCACCGCGCGGACTTGGTTTAATATTTTTGGCAATTTCTACAACTTTATTATTGTAGAAATACAAGCCTGTCGCCGCGTAATTCGAGCGAGGATACTCTGGCTTTTCTTCAACCGAAATCGCATTCATATCCTCGTCAAATTCAATCACGCCAAAGCGCTCTGGGTCTTTGACTTGGTAGCCAAAAATTACCGCTCCAGCTTTTTTGCGCTCGATTTTAGTGCGAGCGCTCCGCAGCTTATCGGTAAATCCCTGTCCGTGGAAGACATTGTCTCCCAGAATCAAAGCCACATTGTCATCACCGATAAATTCCTCACCGATGATAAAGGCCTGCGCCAATCCGTCGGGACTCGGCTGCTCCGCATAAGAAAGCTCAATTCCAAATTCAGAACCGTCTTGGAGCAATTCTTTAAAGCGTGGCAAATCCTGCGGCGTAGAAATAATCAAAATTTCACGAACACCCGCCAGCATAAGCGTCGAAAGCGGATAATAAATCATCGGCTTGTCGTAAATCGGCATAAGCTGCTTGGAAGCAGCGCGAGTTAGCGGATACAGACGTGTGCCCGACCCGCCCGCAAGAATGATTCCTTTCATTTTGGAACCTCCTTATAAAATTACTAATAGTTAAACTATCGTTTTTTAATTATATCATAAAAAACGAATATTTTCAATTATTATAACATAATCCTAATGTTTAATTTTGAGCAAATCTTTAATTCGATTTACTTGCTTTAGTGGCAAACCGTGGTATAAAATGCTTGAAATATACTGGTTCGAAACAGCTTTCGAAGCTTGAATTCGACGGCGCTTTTTGAGCGATTTCGGCATTAAAACTAAACTCTGCCCCAAACCTTTTAGCGCAAATTTTAGTCCGCCTTTTGGAATTTGATAGAAAATAAACGCCGTATAAACCAACATAAATTTTGGCAACATCCACCAAATCATCGGCGAAGGCACATTTTTCCAAAAAACTTGCGGTAAATTTTTGAAAACTTGATTGATAGTGAAACCTGGGATTTTCGAACTCGTTGCTGAATGTTTATGCCAAACTACTGCCGATTTTTCATACCAAACCTTAAATCCCGCCAGTTGCATTCGCCAATCAATATCGACATCTTCGTTGTAAGCGAAAAAATCTTCGTCGAAAAAGCCAATCGTTTCGAAAACCTTCGCGCGGTAAAGTGTGGCGCCACCCGTAGCACCAAAAACCAGCCCGCTTTCTGGCGCGTTAGCTTTTGGTCCGTTTTCGTTGCGTAACATCGGAATGCCCCAAGTTGAATAAACATCGCCCGCATCATCAATCAATTCGCCAGTTTTATCCAGCATTAAACTGGTTACCGCACCAATTTCTGGCGATTTTTCGAGCGGCTTCAATAAATTTTCCAGCCATTCAGGCTCAGCATTCGCGTCATTATTTAACAAAACGATATTTTCGAAATTATTTTCGAGCGCCCATTTGATACCAATATTCACGCCACCAGTAAAGCCCGTATTCTTTTTTTCTTTTCGAAAATGCAGATTCGGTATTTCGATTTTCGAAAGTTCTTCAATCGAATTATCCTGCGAACCGTTATCAATCAAATAAATTTCGAAATCTTGAACCGTCTGTTTCGAAAGCGCCGCTAAGCATTTTTTGGTGTCTCGCCAACCGTTATAATTTAAAATTACGATTGCCGTTTTCATTTTTTATTGCTTAAAAGGTTGTTTAGGTTGATTTCAAATAATTGGCGGTGTTTTTTGGCGATTAAGCTCGACAACAGCCCCGTGATAATCATTAGCACCGAAATCGCAAAAAAGACCAATCCAACCACCAAACTTGGCATATAAGTTACCATTCCTGTGGCGAAAAATTCAATCACCGCGCGACCCGCCAAAATTGCGGAAGCCACGAAAGAAATTCCGCTCAAAATACCATAAACCAACCGCGGTTTAAATTCGCGTAGCATATTAAAAATCGTCAAAAGAACCTTGAAGCCGTCTGAATAAGTGCTCAATTTTGATTCGCTGCCTTCTGGCCTATCTCGATAACTGACTGGGATTTCATGAATTCGCATCATTTTGTCCAGCGCGTGAATCGTCATTTCCGTTTCAACCTGAAAGCCTTCGCTCAAAACCGGAAAAGTTTTAACAAATCCATACGAAAATACTCGCTGACCCGTCATAATATCTTTAACTTCAGATTTAAACAGCCAGTTGATAAGATTACGCACTAATTTATTGCCAAAATTATGCCCGAAACGGTCGTTTTCGGTGAAATAAGTTGAGCTTAAACGGTCGCCAATCAGCATATCAGATTGATTCTCGATAGCGAAATCAATCATTCGGCGCGAATCTTCCGCTGGATAAGTGTCGTCGCCATCAATCATTAAGTAATAATCAGCGTCAATATCACGAAACATCGAGCGAATCACATTTCCTTTACCTTGTCGATTTTCGAATCGCACAATCGCACCATTTTTCTTGGCGATTTTGGCGGTATCGTCGGTTGAATTATTGTCGTAAACGTAAATATCTGCTTCAGGAATCAGTTTTTTGTGGTCTTTTACCACTTTACCAATCGTTTTTTCCTCGTTATAACATGGTATCAAAATAGCAATCTTCATAATTAAATTATACTTTCTTTCCTTTAAATGTCAAATTAGCGTAAAGCTGATGAATAATAATTCCCAGCCAAGCCGTAATCGATAAAATCATCACTGGCGTGAGATATTTTGGCCAAAAAGTGAACTTAACTTTTGACTTGCCAGCGGGCAGATTTACAGCTTGGAAAATATCATTTTTTTGCGTTATCTCGGTTTGAGCGCCATTCACCTCAGCGCGCCAACCATCGAAATACAATTCCAGCCTTTCCAGAGTTGTGGGCTTTTCGCAATCAGCCGAAATTTCATCACGGCTAACAACCTCAATCTTACAACCTTCCGCCGTAAAATAGTTTTTATAATCTGGAATTTGGTAAATGATTGTGTTGTTTTTTTCGCTCGAATAAACAATCTTCGCGCCCCGTTTCGTCATCTGCTCTCGGCTAACCGCAAATTCACCCTTAATTTCACTAACCAAATATTTTACGCCAACCGATTTGAATTTTTCGATATTTTTATAAAACTCGGTTTCAGCTGGGTCGCGCAACCAATCTTCTCGATGAGCGCCCGAAAAACTAATTGTATCGGTGTTGTTGTCGAGATTTTCTTTCACAAAGTCATCCCAAGCCAGCGGTGTTGGTAAGTTTTCGTTATTGATTGAAGAAATGCCAAAATACGAAGCATAGTTAGTTTTCAAACCATATTTACCGCCGATATAATAAAATCTCTGATTACCGATATTCTCTTGCAAAAATTCCACGGCAGAAGTATCAACTTTAGCTTTCGAACGGATTGGCGCGGCTAATTGCGGCAACCAAAACGAGCCGAGCGTTTCGAAAATCGCAATTACTGCGAAAATTAGCGCGAATCTCTTTCGAACTCTTTTCGAAAAAGCCAGCCAGCTCGCCAAAGCAAGCAAAATTAAGGATAAAATCACGTAAAAAAGGTAATATTTATTCACGCCGCTTTTGTCTGTAAAATTCTCTTCAATAAAAAGCCGCGCAATCACTAATCCACCAGCGATAAAAATCAGGCTAATTATAACTGGCAAAAAAGCAGTTTTTGATTTTTTCGCAAGTTGGTTTTTCTGCAAGCAATATTCTAAACCAAAGCAAGCTAAAACGATTACCGAAAGTATCAAAACTGGTGGCAAATATCTAAACGCCGCCGCCGAACTCATCAACGGTAAAATATCCACGATATGCGTAATTACTGGCACCGCCGCAATTCGCGCTGCCGCAAGTAGCGCCGCCAGGGAGAAAAATAGCCTAATTTTAAGCTTTATTTGCGAATTAAAAGCACCAAAGCCCGCCAAAATCATCGCGGTTAAGCCGATAAATCCGCCCAATTGACCCCATACGCGCGAAGTAATTTCTGGATTCTGAAAAATCAAGCCATAAATATACGGGAAAATCAACATCGGCAAAGTTTCACTTTTCGCTCCCTTATGCAAGAAAGAACCGTCGTGCCCACCAATGTGCGCCCCACTTTGAAGATAATGTAAGAAAAGATAAATCGCGGGTAGCGAAAGAATAATCCCTAAAATTCCCGCCACCAAAACGTGAATGATATATTTCTTTATTTTTTTGCGGTCGTTTTTCATTTCAAAAGCGCTGAAAACAAACCACGCAAACACCAAAAGGCCGTTCAAGTAAGCCGTTTCTGGAAATCCCGCGTTTATCGAAAAAGCTAAGCTGATGGCGAAAATTGCATAACCACTTTTTCGCCGATTCGAAACATCTTCTTTGATTTTTTCGAGGCCAAAAAGTATCCACGGGAAAAAAGCAATTGGGTTAAAAATAGCGTTACCTAAAATCGCAAAAGTGCCGTTCAGCGCAAATAAAATTCCACCAAAAATCGCCAAATTATTGCGAATTTTTAGTTTGCGCAAAAATAGGAACATTCCTACGCCCGCAACAAATTCTAAAACTATCCGAAAAATCAAAAATCCGTTCGGTAAAGCCAGTAACAAATTAAACGGCAAAAATAGCGAGGCTGGTTGCATTCCGCCCGCCAGTGGTGCGCCAACTCCTTCGTGATGATTCCAAAGGGGCAATTTTCCGCTCAAAATTTGATTAACCGAAGCCACGCCCAAAGCCTGCGAAACCGCACCATCATTCACCTCAGTTCCGTTGTAATTACCCAGAATTGTCTCTTTCCAAACTCCCAAACCAGAGCGCGTAATCAGCGGGTCGGGGTTTGTCAAGAAAATATTGATAAAATTCCCAGCCAAAACAAAAGCCAGAATAATCAAAACCCCTCTAAAACATTCATTTGCCCAAAAAAGTCTCTTTTTTTCCATATTTTCATTTTACTATACTTATTTGAAAGGTTCAATATTTAATAAGTTTCTATCTGGCAGAAGATGTGTTATAATTATGTGTATGAAACAGCTTGATATATCAGTAATCATCCCTTTCAAGGACCATTCAAAAATGACAATCGCCTGTCTTGAATCCTTGAAAAAAATCAACTTAAAAGAGATTTTATTGGTCGATAACGGTTCGAAAAAAGAAACCATCGATGAAATCAAGAATTATCTCAAAGATTTTTCGAAAACAGTTAAATTACTTAATTACCCTTTTAAATTTAATTATCAAAAAATCAATAACTGGGCAGCAAATCAAGCAAAAGGCAAGGTACTTTGGCTCTTGAATAATGACGTTGAGGCTCAAAATCCTGAGTTGATTGAAGCGATGTATCAGCAAGCTCAACAAAAAGATGCTGGCGCAACGGGCTGCGTGTTGCTTTATGAAGACGGCAAAACCATTCAGCACGCTGGCGTTTATTTGGTTCCTGGCCAAACCGCCGACCATCTTTATATTCGAAAAAAGGTTTCGAAACTCCTCGCAGCCGAAAATCTTCCTTACGATTTTCGAAAAAATCTCGATTTAGCGGCGGTTACGGCAGCTTCGCTAATGGTTAAAAAATCAAAATTCGAAAAAATCGGTGGTTTCAATGAAGATTTCATTATCACTGGTGGCGACGTTGATTTATGCCTTCGCCTTGCCGAAAAGGGCTGGGGTACAAAATTAATCGGTTTCGAAAAAGGTTTTATGCTACACAAAGAATCGATTTCGCGTTCTCATTTGGGAATTCCGTATGTTGATTTTATCGAAAGCTACAAGATTTATTCGAAGCATTTCAATACCGAAAACGGCGATGGATTTATTGATATAAGAAAGTTGAAAGGATTTTTATAAAATGAGAAAAACTACTTTGCGCGCGATTCGCAAAACCAGCCACATTACCAAAAATATTGGACTTCGAGGTGTTAATTTTCTGGGAAAAGTTGAAAATAAAGCCACTTTTCTTATCAATAATGGTATTTTGAACGATTCGGTAAAGGTTGACGATGTTTTTTATGCCAAATATCCGCACCTAACACCAATCTATCCATCTCTGCCAGAACTTGGGCAAAAACCTTCGGTGACCGTTTTCGCTTTTCTTCATCCTGCTGGATTTTTTGGCGGAATTGCTACGCTTCTTTTCACTGCCGCTAAATTAGCCAACGAGCTCAACTACGATTTACGCGTGGTGCAAACTACTGGCTATAGCGATAAAGTTGATGTTGTTAAATTCCTCAACGAAAATGGCATTGAATTTTCGAAAGAACGCTATTCGACACTCAACCTTTCGAATCGCAGCAATTACAACTACGGTTATTTACCACTCCACGAAGACGATGTTGTGATGGTGAGCGCTTGGTGGGACGCGCGCATTGCTTCAGAATTGCCGCTCAAAAATAAATTCGTTTATTTGATTCAAGATTTTGAGCCAATTTTTTACAACAACAGCGATGCTTTCACTCTTTCGGACGAAACCTATCGCACTGAAAAATTCTTGCCAATTACCAATACCGAGATTCTACTCGAATACTTCAAGAAAAATAAGTATACTTATATTTCGAAAAACGCGGTATTTTTCGAACCAGCACCTTCGCCAAATGTTAAATTGAAGAAGTTTTCGAAAACTAAAAAATCGAAAAAAATCTTCCTTTATGGTCGCCCAAATGTTGACCGAAATATGTTCTACACTGCGATTAAAGCGCTGGATTTGGCGGTTAATGACGAACGCTTGGCTGATTACAATATCGAGATTTACAGCGCAGGTTCGGCGGAAGTGCCAAATATTGAGCTTTCGAATGGTTCGAAAATCAAAAATCAAGGCAAAATGCCGCTCGACGAATATTACAAATTCGTGCAAACTGTTGATGTGGCGGTTTCGCCAATGTTGGCGCCACACCCAAATTATCCAACTCTCGAATTTTCAAGCGTTGGCGCAACCGTCGTAACCACCAAATGGGAAACCAAACAAAATCTCGACCGCTATTCGAAAAATATCTTTATGTGCGAACCAACCATTTCTGATATGGCGGATAAAATCGTGCAGGCGATAATCAAGCCAGTTGATGAAGTCAAAAAAGACGCTCAAGAAAATAATCTCAATAAAGATTGGAATGTTGCCTTGAACGAACCAATCAAAAAATTAGCTAAAAAGCTCCAAATTAAAAAATAAAGCTTAATCAAACCTATGCGCTATCTGGAAGTTTGACTTTTAGATAGCGCATATGTTAAAATATTTTTGAGGTAATTTATGAAAACAAAAAACAAAAAAAATAACAAAACTAAAATTATTATTATATCTGCCGCAGTTTTAATTGTGGCGATTTTTAGTGGTGCATATTTCTTTTTTTGGAATAATCATCAATCAACCGAAAATAAAATTTCATCTTCAAACGAGCAGAAAACTGAAAATTCCACCAAAGAAGAAAAAACCGAAAAGCCTGCCGAAAACTCACCTTCGCAAACCAAAACAACCCAAACTAATTCCGACAAACCAAACGCGCCAACTTTAGACCAATCGGTCAATAAATATCGCGTGGGTATTTCAACATCAGTCGACCAAGATAATACAAACGAGATTGTCATTCGCGGCTTAATCAGCTTATCAATCGAAAGCGGCAATTGCGATGTGATTCTCACCAGCCCATCTGGGAATACTCAAACCAAAAAAACCGAAATCTTAATGTCGCCAACAACATCAAGCTGCAAAACCCTCAGCTTACCGAAAAATAGCCTCGAAAAAGGTCTTTGGAAATATAAAATTAAATATGAAACTTCTGAAATTATAGGAGAATCGAATGAAAATACTTTCGAAATCAAATAAAACTCTCAAGTTTTTTGCTTTAGTTCTGACGATTGGCGTTTTAGGTTTTAGTGTGGTTAAATTAATCGAAAATGCCAAGGCGATTAAAGCTACTGATTTCGATGCGGGTCGAATTATTGATGACGAAATTTTCTACAATAAAAATTCGCACCAATTCGCGACCAGCAATCATCGTCATAAAGTTGATAATCACAAAATAAACTGGAATAATTCGCGCTGGAAAAACTTGCTCATCGGCAAAATAACCAAAGGTGATTAGCGCCATAATGGTGATAATCGAAGCGATAAAAACGCGCCCATATTCGCGCGGGCGATAGAGATAAATTGCGCGGTCATAGAGCCCGGAAATCCGATTCACCACCAGCCAAATCGGCACAAAAGAAATCGCCATAATCAAAAAGTTAATCGTATGTGCTTCGAAATAAAATAGTCGGCTGTCGAAATTGATTCGAAAATAATAAGCCAAAAATAATGAAAAAACTACCGCCAAGACATCTGTGATAATCATTGCGATTCGCAAGAAAAATGATTTATCGTATTTCATGATTATATTTTAACAAGAAAAAGCTACTGGTGCAAGGTGGAATAATAAACTGTCCAAAATAGCTAATTATTTCGTAAAATGTTATAATAAATCCACAGCCAAAATGCTGAAAGGAAATCAATGGAAAAGGAAATTAAGCTTGAATATGGCGGAATTGCTCAAAGCATCGCCCCTATGGGAATTGTGATGGCGTGTTTTTCGCTTGTTTATTCAATTTGGTTTGGTTTCGCCTGGGGAGAAATCGGCTGGCTGGTTTTTACAGTAATCATTCTCTGTAATTTTTATATCGTTGTAAAAAGTATAAAAAATATCCAGCACGCAAATCAATTCGAAGCTCATGAAACCGCAGATGGGCTGCGAATCACCAAACAGATGGGAATATTGAGCGGAACCAGCTATTCCGTTATTTGGATTTTAGTTTTCATATTATTCTTTTCTAAACAAGAAAGGATTATTTTCCCGATGGTAACTTTGATTATTGGCTTACATTTTCTGCCGCAAGCCAAAATTATGCGGCGAAAAATCGATTATTTCGTGGCACCTTTTCCGATATTTTCTGCAGGTTTAGCTCTTTATCTGGCTTTTAATAGCGATATAAATTGGATTTTTCTTGGTGCAGTCGCTGGAATTGGCGGCTCAATCGCTACAACTATTTACGGTTTTTATTTATTAGCTGTTTACAAAAAGATTGCAAATAAATTTAATATTCCTTATTAAAATAAAACGCACTCAATAAAGAGCGCGTCAGATTATTTGAGCAGGCGCAGCAAATACTTACCATACTCATTTTTACAAAGAGGCTCTGCCAGCTTTTCCAGCTTTTCTTTCGAAATCCAGCCTTTTCGAAAGGCGATTTCTTCGAGATTCGCCACCTGAACATTTTGCAGACGCTGCACGGTTTCGATATATTGCGAAGCTTCGAGCAGACTTTCATGCGTGCCCGTATCCAGCCAAGCAAAACCGCGACCAAGCAATTCAACCGACAAGTTATTTTGCTCCAGATAAGCTTTATTCACATCGGTAATTTCCAATTCACCGCGCGGACTTGGTTTAATATTTTTGGCAATTTCTACAACTTTATTATTGTAGAAATACAAGCCTGTCGCCGCGTAATTCGAGCGAGGATACTCTGGCTTTTCTTCAACCGAAATCGCATTCATATCCTCGTCAAATTCAATCACGCCAAAGCGCTCTGGGTCTTTGACTTGGTAGCCAAAAATTACCGCTCCAGCTTTTTTGCGCTCGATTTTAGTGCGAGCGCTCCGCAGCTTATCGGTAAATCCCTGTCCGTGGAAGACATTGTCTCCCAGAATCAAAGCCACATTGTCATCACCGATAAATTCCTCACCGATGATAAAGGCCTGCGCCAATCCGTCGGGACTCGGCTGCTCCGCATAAGAAAGCTCAATTCCAAATTCAGAACCGTCTTGGAGCAATTCTTTAAAGCGTGGCAAATCCTGCGGCGTAGAAATAATCAAAATTTCACGAACACCCGCCAGCATAAGCGTCGAAAGCGGATAATAAATCATCGGCTTGTCGTAAATCGGCATAAGCTGCTTGGAAGCAGCGCGAGTTAGCGGATACAGACGTGTGCCCGACCCGCCCGCAAGAATGATTCCTTTCATTTTGGAACCTCCTTATAAAATTACTAATAGTTAAACTATCGTTTTTTAATTATATCATAAAAAACGAATATTTTCAATTATTATAACATAATCCTAATGTTTAATTTTGAGCAAATCTTTAATTCGATTTACTTGCTTTAGTGGCAAACCGTGGTATAAAATGCTTGAAATATACTGGTTCGAAACAGCTTTCGAAGCTTGAATTCGACGGCGCTTTTTGAGCGATTTCGGCATTAAAACTAAACTCTGCCCCAAACCTTTTAGCGCAAATTTTAGTCCGCCTTTTGGAATTTGATAGAAAATAAACGCCGTATAAACCAACATAAATTTTGGCAACATCCACCAAATCATCGGCGAAGGCACATTTTTCCAAAAAACTTGCGGTAAATTTTTGAAAACTTGATTGATAGTGAAACCTGGGATTTTCGAACTCGTTGCTGAATGTTTATGCCAAACTACTGCCGATTTTTCATACCAAACCTTAAATCCCGCCAGTTGCATTCGCCAATCAATATCGACATCTTCGTTGTAAGCGAAAAAATCTTCGTCGAAAAAGCCAATCGTTTCGAAAACCTTCGCGCGGTAAAGTGTGGCGCCACCCGTAGCACCAAAAACCAGCCCGCTTTCTGGCGCGTTAGCTTTTGGTCCGTTTTCGTTGCGTAACATCGGAATGCCCCAAGTTGAATAAACATCGCCCGCATCATCAATCAATTCGCCAGTTTTATCCAGCATTAAACTGGTTACCGCACCAATTTCTGGCGATTTTTCGAGCGGCTTCAATAAATTTTCCAGCCATTCAGGCTCAGCATTCGCGTCATTATTTAACAAAACGATATTTTCGAAATTATTTTCGAGCGCCCATTTGATACCAATATTCACGCCACCAGTAAAGCCCGTATTCTTTTTTTCTTTTCGAAAATGCAGATTCGGTATTTCGATTTTCGAAAGTTCTTCAATCGAATTATCCTGCGAACCGTTATCAATCAAATAAATTTCGAAATCTTGAACCGTCTGTTTCGAAAGCGCCGCTAAGCATTTTTTGGTGTCTCGCCAACCGTTATAATTTAAAATTACGATTGCCGTTTTCATTTTTTATTGCTTAAAAGGTTGTTTAGGTTGATTTCAAATAATTGGCGGTGTTTTTTGGCGATTAAGCTCGACAACAGCCCCGTGATAATCATTAGCACCGAAATCGCAAAAAAGACCAATCCAACCACCAAACTTGGCATATAAGTTACCATTCCTGTGGCGAAAAATTCAATCACCGCGCGACCCGCCAAAATTGCGGAAGCCACGAAAGAAATTCCGCTCAAAATACCATAAACCAACCGCGGTTTAAATTCGCGTAGCATATTAAAAATCGTCAAAAGAACCTTGAAGCCGTCTGAATAAGTGCTCAATTTTGATTCGCTGCCTTCTGGCCTATCTCGATAACTGACTGGGATTTCATGAATTCGCATCATTTTGTCCAGCGCGTGAATCGTCATTTCCGTTTCAACCTGAAAGCCTTCGCTCAAAACCGGAAAAGTTTTAACAAATCCATACGAAAATACTCGCTGACCCGTCATAATATCTTTAACTTCAGATTTAAACAGCCAGTTGATAAGATTACGCACTAATTTATTGCCAAAATTATGCCCGAAACGGTCGTTTTCGGTGAAATAAGTTGAGCTTAAACGGTCGCCAATCAGCATATCAGATTGATTCTCGATAGCGAAATCAATCATTCGGCGCGAATCTTCCGCTGGATAAGTGTCGTCGCCATCAATCATTAAGTAATAATCAGCGTCAATATCACGAAACATCGAGCGAATCACATTTCCTTTACCTTGTCGATTTTCGAATCGCACAATCGCACCATTTTTCTTGGCGATTTTGGCGGTATCGTCGGTTGAATTATTGTCGTAAACGTAAATATCTGCTTCAGGAATCAGTTTTTTGTGGTCTTTTACCACTTTACCAATCGTTTTTTCCTCGTTATAACATGGTATCAAAATAGCAATCTTCATAATTAAATTATACTTTCTTTCCTTTAAATGTCAAATTAGCGTAAAGCTGATGAATAATAATTCCCAGCCAAGCCGTAATCGATAAAATCATCACTGGCGTGAGATATTTTGGCCAAAAAGTGAACTTAACTTTTGACTTGCCAGCGGGCAGATTTACAGCTTGGAAAATATCATTTTTTTGCGTTATCTCGGTTTGAGCGCCATTCACCTCAGCGCGCCAACCATCGAAATACAATTCCAGCCTTTCCAGAGTTGTGGGCTTTTCGCAATCAGCCGAAATTTCATCACGGCTAACAACCTCAATCTTACAACCTTCCGCCGTAAAATAGTTTTTATAATCTGGAATTTGGTAAATGATTGTGTTGTTTTTTTCGCTCGAATAAACAATCTTCGCGCCCCGTTTCGTCATCTGCTCTCGGCTAACCGCAAATTCACCCTTAATTTCACTAACCAAATATTTTACGCCAACCGATTTGAATTTTTCGATATTTTTATAAAACTCGGTTTCAGCTGGGTCGCGCAACCAATCTTCTCGATGAGCGCCCGAAAAACTAATTGTATCGGTGTTGTTGTCGAGATTTTCTTTCACAAAGTCATCCCAAGCCAGCGGTGTTGGTAAGTTTTCGTTATTGATTGAAGAAATGCCAAAATACGAAGCATAGTTAGTTTTCAAACCATATTTACCGCCGATATAATAAAATCTCTGATTACCGATATTCTCTTGCAAAAATTCCACGGCAGAAGTATCAACTTTAGCTTTCGAACGGATTGGCGCGGCTAATTGCGGCAACCAAAACGAGCCGAGCGTTTCGAAAATCGCAATTACTGCGAAAATTAGCGCGAATCTCTTTCGAACTCTTTTCGAAAAAGCCAGCCAGCTCGCCAAAGCAAGCAAAATTAAGGATAAAATCACGTAAAAAAGGTAATATTTATTCACGCCGCTTTTGTCTGTAAAATTCTCTTCAATAAAAAGCCGCGCAATCACTAATCCACCAGCGATAAAAATCAGGCTAATTATAACTGGCAAAAAAGCAGTTTTTGATTTTTTCGCAAGTTGGTTTTTCTGCAAGCAATATTCTAAACCAAAGCAAGCTAAAACGATTACCGAAAGTATCAAAACTGGTGGCAAATATCTAAACGCCGCCGCCGAACTCATCAACGGTAAAATATCCACGATATGCGTAATTACTGGCACCGCCGCAATTCGCGCTGCCGCAAGTAGCGCCGCCAGGGAGAAAAATAGCCTAATTTTAAGCTTTATTTGCGAATTAAAAGCACCAAAGCCCGCCAAAATCATCGCGGTTAAGCCGATAAATCCGCCCAATTGACCCCATACGCGCGAAGTAATTTCTGGATTCTGAAAAATCAAGCCATAAATATACGGGAAAATCAACATCGGCAAAGTTTCACTTTTCGCTCCCTTATGCAAGAAAGAACCGTCGTGCCCACCAATGTGCGCCCCACTTTGAAGATAATGTAAGAAAAGATAAATCGCGGGTAGCGAAAGAATAATCCCTAAAATTCCCGCCACCAAAACGTGAATGATATATTTCTTTATTTTTTTGCGGTCGTTTTTCATTTCAAAAGCGCTGAAAACAAACCACGCAAACACCAAAAGGCCGTTCAAGTAAGCCGTTTCTGGAAATCCCGCGTTTATCGAAAAAGCTAAGCTGATGGCGAAAATTGCATAACCACTTTTTCGCCGATTCGAAACATCTTCTTTGATTTTTTCGAGGCCAAAAAGTATCCACGGGAAAAAAGCAATTGGGTTAAAAATAGCGTTACCTAAAATCGCAAAAGTGCCGTTCAGCGCAAATAAAATTCCACCAAAAATCGCCAAATTATTGCGAATTTTTAGTTTGCGCAAAAATAGGAACATTCCTACGCCCGCAACAAATTCTAAAACTATCCGAAAAATCAAAAATCCGTTCGGTAAAGCCAGTAACAAATTAAACGGCAAAAATAGCGAGGCTGGTTGCATTCCGCCCGCCAGTGGTGCGCCAACTCCTTCGTGATGATTCCAAAGGGGCAATTTTCCGCTCAAAATTTGATTAACCGAAGCCACGCCCAAAGCCTGCGAAACCGCACCATCATTCACCTCAGTTCCGTTGTAATTACCCAGAATTGTCTCTTTCCAAACTCCCAAACCAGAGCGCGTAATCAGCGGGTCGGGGTTTGTCAAGAAAATATTGATAAAATTCCCAGCCAAAACAAAAGCCAGAATAATCAAAACCCCTCTAAAACATTCATTTGCCCAAAAAAGTCTCTTTTTTTCCATATTTTCATTTTACTATACTTATTTGAAAGGTTCAATATTTAATAAGTTTCTATCTGGCAGAAGATGTGTTATAATTATGTGTATGAAACAGCTTGATATATCAGTAATCATCCCTTTCAAGGACCATTCAAAAATGACAATCGCCTGTCTTGAATCCTTGAAAAAAATCAACTTAAAAGAGATTTTATTGGTCGATAACGGTTCGAAAAAAGAAACCATCGATGAAATCAAGAATTATCTCAAAGATTTTTCGAAAACAGTTAAATTACTTAATTACCCTTTTAAATTTAATTATCAAAAAATCAATAACTGGGCAGCAAATCAAGCAAAAGGCAAGGTACTTTGGCTCTTGAATAATGACGTTGAGGCTCAAAATCCTGAGTTGATTGAAGCGATGTATCAGCAAGCTCAACAAAAAGATGCTGGCGCAACGGGCTGCGTGTTGCTTTATGAAGACGGCAAAACCATTCAGCACGCTGGCGTTTATTTGGTTCCTGGCCAAACCGCCGACCATCTTTATATTCGAAAAAAGGTTTCGAAACTCCTCGCAGCCGAAAATCTTCCTTACGATTTTCGAAAAAATCTCGATTTAGCGGCGGTTACGGCAGCTTCGCTAATGGTTAAAAAATCAAAATTCGAAAAAATCGGTGGTTTCAATGAAGATTTCATTATCACTGGTGGCGACGTTGATTTATGCCTTCGCCTTGCCGAAAAGGGCTGGGGTACAAAATTAATCGGTTTCGAAAAAGGTTTTATGCTACACAAAGAATCGATTTCGCGTTCTCATTTGGGAATTCCGTATGTTGATTTTATCGAAAGCTACAAGATTTATTCGAAGCATTTCAATACCGAAAACGGCGATGGATTTATTGATATAAGAAAGTTGAAAGGATTTTTATAAAATGAGAAAAACTACTTTGCGCGCGATTCGCAAAACCAGCCACATTACCAAAAATATTGGACTTCGAGGTGTTAATTTTCTGGGAAAAGTTGAAAATAAAGCCACTTTTCTTATCAATAATGGTATTTTGAACGATTCGGTAAAGGTTGACGATGTTTTTTATGCCAAATATCCGCACCTAACACCAATCTATCCATCTCTGCCAGAACTTGGGCAAAAACCTTCGGTGACCGTTTTCGCTTTTCTTCATCCTGCTGGATTTTTTGGCGGAATTGCTACGCTTCTTTTCACTGCCGCTAAATTAGCCAACGAGCTCAACTACGATTTACGCGTGGTGCAAACTACTGGCTATAGCGATAAAGTTGATGTTGTTAAATTCCTCAACGAAAATGGCATTGAATTTTCGAAAGAACGCTATTCGACACTCAACCTTTCGAATCGCAGCAATTACAACTACGGTTATTTACCACTCCACGAAGACGATGTTGTGATGGTGAGCGCTTGGTGGGACGCGCGCATTGCTTCAGAATTGCCGCTCAAAAATAAATTCGTTTATTTGATTCAAGATTTTGAGCCAATTTTTTACAACAACAGCGATGCTTTCACTCTTTCGGACGAAACCTATCGCACTGAAAAATTCTTGCCAATTACCAATACCGAGATTCTACTCGAATACTTCAAGAAAAATAAGTATACTTATATTTCGAAAAACGCGGTATTTTTCGAACCAGCACCTTCGCCAAATGTTAAATTGAAGAAGTTTTCGAAAACTAAAAAATCGAAAAAAATCTTCCTTTATGGTCGCCCAAATGTTGACCGAAATATGTTCTACACTGCGATTAAAGCGCTGGATTTGGCGGTTAATGACGAACGCTTGGCTGATTACAATATCGAGATTTACAGCGCAGGTTCGGCGGAAGTGCCAAATATTGAGCTTTCGAATGGTTCGAAAATCAAAAATCAAGGCAAAATGCCGCTCGACGAATATTACAAATTCGTGCAAACTGTTGATGTGGCGGTTTCGCCAATGTTGGCGCCACACCCAAATTATCCAACTCTCGAATTTTCAAGCGTTGGCGCAACCGTCGTAACCACCAAATGGGAAACCAAACAAAATCTCGACCGCTATTCGAAAAATATCTTTATGTGCGAACCAACCATTTCTGATATGGCGGATAAAATCGTGCAGGCGATAATCAAGCCAGTTGATGAAGTCAAAAAAGACGCTCAAGAAAATAATCTCAATAAAGATTGGAATGTTGCCTTGAACGAACCAATCAAAAAATTAGCTAAAAAGCTCCAAATTAAAAAATAAAGCTTAATCAAACCTATGCGCTATCTGGAAGTTTGACTTTTAGATAGCGCATATGTTAAAATATTTTTGAGGTAATTTATGAAAACAAAAAACAAAAAAAATAACAAAACTAAAATTATTATTATATCTGCCGCAGTTTTAATTGTGGCGATTTTTAGTGGTGCATATTTCTTTTTTTGGAATAATCATCAATCAACCGAAAATAAAATTTCATCTTCAAACGAGCAGAAAACTGAAAATTCCACCAAAGAAGAAAAAACCGAAAAGCCTGCCGAAAACTCACCTTCGCAAACCAAAACAACCCAAACTAATTCCGACAAACCAAACGCGCCAACTTTAGACCAATCGGTCAATAAATATCGCGTGGGTATTTCAACATCAGTCGACCAAGATAATACAAACGAGATTGTCATTCGCGGCTTAATCAGCTTATCAATCGAAAGCGGCAATTGCGATGTGATTCTCACCAGCCCATCTGGGAATACTCAAACCAAAAAAACCGAAATCTTAATGTCGCCAACAACATCAAGCTGCAAAACCCTCAGCTTACCGAAAAATAGCCTCGAAAAAGGTCTTTGGAAATATAAAATTAAATATGAAACTTCTGAAATTATAGGAGAATCGAATGAAAATACTTTCGAAATCAAATAAAACTCTCAAGTTTTTTGCTTTAGTTCTGACGATTGGCGTTTTAGGTTTTAGTGTGGTTAAATTAATCGAAAATGCCAAGGCGATTAAAGCTACTGATTTCGATGCGGGTCGAATTATTGATGACGAAATTTTCTACAATAAAAATTCGATGAGCGTAAATGACATTCAGAATTTCCTCAATAAACAGGTTGGAACTTGCGATACTTGGGGCACTCAGCGCGCTGCCGACAAAGGTAGACCCGACCTCACCAATGCACAATATGCCAAGCAAACTTGGGGAGTTAATCCGCCTTTTGTTTGTATAAATAACTACCATGAAAACCCAAACACTAAAGAAACTTCTTTCGAAAAAGGTGGCGGCGCTTTCGAAGGTGGAATTTCGGCAGCACAAATTATCTATGATGCCGCTCAGAAATATAATATCAACCCGCAAGTTCTGCTTGTTTTACTACGAAAAGAATCAGCTGGACCAATCACCAACGACAACTGGCCAATGAAGAGCCAATACCGCTACTCAATGGGTTATGCTTGCCCCGACTCTGGACCTGGCTATTCGGCGGCTTGTTCAGAATCGAAAGCTGGTTTTTATAATCAAATGACGCTGGCGGCTTGGCAGTTAAATTATTATCGTCAAAATGCCAATAGCTATAATTACAAAATTGGCTTAAATCAAATTCAATATTCGCCCGACCCAACTTGCGGCACCAAAACAGTGAATATCCAGAATGTTGCAACTCTTAGTTTATATATCTATACTCCCTACACCCCAAATGATGCGGCTTTAGCAAATTACCCTGGCACCGCGCATTGTGGCGCTTATGGCAACCGCAACTTCTTTATGTTCTTTAACGAATGGTTCGGTAGCACTTATAGCAATGTTTTCCAACCAATGTGGCAACCACGTAGTTTGAAGACTTCGAAGAAAGTTTCTC
>JAUMUX010000002.1:67483-128098 GCA_030530485.1 bacterium
TGCCAGCCGCAACACCCAGAAAAACAATTGTATTTTGTTTGAGGATTTAGAGGAAGTTTTCCAACCAATGTGGCAACCACGTAGTTTGAAGACTTCGAAGAAAGTTTCTCTTTACGACGCAACCACGGGTGAAGTTGTGGATACGCGGCCAGAAGGATTAGTGGTGAATTTTGTGGACAAAGCGATTTTGAAGAATGGCAAAGAATGTTTGCGTTCTGATGCCAGCCGCAACACCCAGAAAAACAATTGTATTTTGTTTGAGGATTTAGAGGAAATCTCGATTAAATCCGATATTAAATTAGCCCCAGAAACTAATTCTTAGGGGCTGATTTAATTTTCGAAACCATATCGCCAAGTTTATAGATTTTACTGTCTTTAATCTGTTTTATCGTCTCTTGATAATAAATATTCTCATCAGACAAAATATCCTTATCTTTCGAAATCTCCTGAATAAACTGATTCTTATTTTCGATAACTTGCATAAATTCCTCTTGGGCATATTTAATATATTCGAAAAATACACTGGTTTCATCGATTTTCGAATCGCTCTTTGCTTTAATTTTGGCTTTTCGAAAAACCTTTTCGAAATTCTTCATCGCTTTATTTGCCAATTTTTCGCCAATTTTCACTCGCGAATTTAAAGCTTCTGCACAAATATCGCTGCTCAAATCTTCAATTTTAACATCGTAGGGCATTTTTTCATCCCATTTTTGCGCATAATTTGAAACTTTTTTATTCGTCAGGCTGATTCGCGGCACGTCATAAGCGGCTGAAATAATTCGCCCGTGCAGCGATGTGCCAATCCACATCTGCGAGGCAGAAATACAATCAACCAACTCCAAAGGATTTCGATTATTTACTATCGAAATTTTCTGCGTTTGGTTGAGTTTTTCGAATTCCTGGCAAATTTGCTGGTAATCATTCACGTTGTCGTGACTTTCCGCCACGCCCGCTAAAAATAATTTAATGTCGAATTTAGTCACGCTCGAAATTGCGGCCAACTTTTCAGCAATCTGCGCATAATTATATTGATTATTTTTTATCAGCTCATTATTAATCTGAAAAACGATGTATTTTTCACTACTTTTTTGCTTTTTTCTGAATAAATTTATGGCGTGAACTATATCTGGCGAAATTTCTGAATCGATATTATTCGCCTTTAAAAAATCCTGAGATTTATCTTCGCGCACCGAAATTATCGAATTCGAAAGTATTTTTTTGGTATTTTCGAAAAAATCACCTTTGAGATTAGCGATATTCGAAAGCCCAACCGAATTGAGAATATGCGGCGTGTGCTGATTTAGTTCGTATTTTGTTCTATCGATAATGTAGGCATGCTTTTCGCTGTCCTGCAAAATTCCCGTATAAAATTCAACAATCCGATTTAAATCTTGGTTGTTTTGGATAATTCGCTCGGCTTGATTTTTACTAATATCCATCATCAGCGCGCCAACAATATCCACGCCGCCAACTTCGCCACCAACAGTAATAATTCCATCGAATTGATATTTTTTCAGCAAAAAATCATACGGCAAAATAACCTCGCTATTAACCGCTCGCATATCGGCAAAAATAATCGAAGAAGGAATAATATTCGCCCTATCGCCTAAAATTTTTCTCAACATATAGAGAAAAAGCAAATCGCCAAAATTATCCCTTTCATACGCACCGACAGCCAATATATTCACAAAAACTCCTTATTTTTTTAGCTTGATAGTTGATTTTGGTTTCCAGAAAACATCGTTGCTGTAAGAACCTTGATTCACCACTTCAAAAACCGAAATATCATCAACAACCGAATAAACCTTCGACCTGTCGCGACTTTTTACGCCAACTTGCACCGAAAAATATCCATTCGGAAAAATATTGTCGATTTCGAGACTCAAATTAACTGGCTTTTCTGAAATCGCAATCTTCTCTTTCATTTTCTCATCGGTAACGTAGCGATAAACAATCTCACCGCTATCGCGAATTATCATAAATGTCAAAACTGCATCATTGATAATTTTTTTCGCGCTAAAATCAATCGAGAAACTAATTTTGCTATCGGTTTTGTGCGTATCACAAGAAATCGAAACATCACTATTGTTAATCGTTTTCGAAGATTCAGTTTCACCGATATTTTCGTTGTTTAATTTGCGATAAATTTGCGCAATTTCCGAAGGGCTTCCCACAACTAAATCGCTTTTCTTATCAATCAAAACGGCTTTATTACAGAATTGCTGAACCGAATCCATCGAGTGCGTCACCAAAATCACCGTTTTCTTTTCTTTTTTTAACTTCGCAAAATAGCTAAAACATTTACGCTGAAAAGCTTCGTCGCCGACCGCCAAAACTTCGTCGAGCACCAAAATATCGCCCTGTGCTTTAATCGCAATCGAAAATGCCAAGCGAACCTGCATTCCGCTCGAATAATTTTTTAATTTTTGGTCCATAAATTCTTCGAGCTCGGCAAATTCAACAATTTCATCATACATTTCAGAAATTTCTTCGTGCGAAAAACCAAGCAACGCGCCATTGAGATAGATATTTTCGCGACCCGTAAGCTCAGGATTGAAGCCAACACCAAGTTCGATAAACGGAATTAATTTGCCATTCACCTTAACTTCACCCTTTTCAGGCGTGTAAATTTGCGAAATAATTTTGAGCAAAGTTGATTTTCCTGAACCATTTCGTCCAACGATACCGAAAAAATCACCTTTTTCAACTTTAAACGAAATATCTTTTAAAACTTGATGTTCTTTATAACCTTTAACACCTTTCGTCCAGTTAATAAACGCTTGTTTAATTCCATTCGATTGCTCCGTCGGCAAACGAAAACTTTTCGAAACATTTTTAATTTCTAACGCATATTTACTCATTACAGCATCTCCGCAAATTTCTTCGAATTTTTATTAAAATACCACAAACCAAATATCAGCAAGAAAACTGTAATTCCGATTGGGATTATCGCCAGCCAATCTTTTTCGAATAGCATCCAGAAAGTTGGCACTTCATGAGCGATTAGATTGTGGCGAACGTTTTGAGTCGCGAAGGCAATCGGGCTCAACATCACGATTTTAGCAATCGAAATTTCGAAAATCTTCACGCCCACCAATAATGAAATCGGGTAAATAATTGGCGTTGAATACATTAAAATCTGCATAAAAACTTCCCAGATGTGCGAAATATCGCGAAATTTCACATAAAGAGTTGATAGAATTAGCGAAACGCCAAAGGCAGTAAGAAAAAGCATTAAAATATCGAAAATGATTAGTAGCGCCGACCAAGAAAAATGAACATTTGAAAACAGCGCAAAGATTATTACTACCAGAAGATTGATACCAAGCGAAATCAGTGCTGTCGCCATTGATGAAATAATCACAATGTATTTTGGAAAATTAATTTTTCGCAATAAATCACCACGCGCCACAATCGAGCTCATTCCTAAACTGGTGGCTTCCGAGAAAAATCCCCAAAGTGAAAGCCCAAGCAACACCGTGATTGGGTAGTTCGGAATAGTTGGGTCGGCGATTTTCAAGAATCGCACAAACACAAAATACATCACCGCAAAAAGCATAAGCGGTTTCAAAACCGACCACAAAATTCCCAAAAATGAACCTTGATAACGCAATTTAAAATCTGTTTTCACGAGCTCATAAAGCAACACTCGATTTTTTTTACTAAAAATTCCCTCGTTCATACTCTTTTTATTATACCATAAATCCGCTCATTCGATAAGCTAATTTGCCTTAAAGTGAGTGAATATGTTAATATATACTTATGTTAATTCTTAATTCGAAGATTGAAAAAACGCCAATTCTTGGGCTGCAAACGGGTTCGCAGTTAGCTACTACTGGTGCGCCGATTATCAATCCAGCCAATTTGCAGATTATCGCTTATCGGCTCGAAAATAATTCCTATTCGAACGAAGAAATGTTTATTCGAATTGATGAAATTCGTGAACTTTCGCGACTTGGTTTTATCATCGATTCTGGTGAAGATTTCATTTTAGCGGATGACGTGATTCGAATTAAAGAAATTCTCGATTTAAATTTTAATTTAATCGGTATGCCGGTGGTTGATGAAAAAGGTAATAAGCTCGGTAAAATCATCGATTTCACTATGAGTTTGCTCAATTTTGAAGTGCAGCAACTCATCGTTAAGCGCCCACTACTCAAAAGCTTGAATAACCCTGAATTAACTATTCATCGCAATTTAATTACGCAAATCGATGATGAAAAAATCACCATTCATAGCGAAAATGACGAAAATCCACTCAAACGAGTTGAGCAAAACGAAGAAAACTTCGTACCAAATTATATTAATCCGTTCCGCGATTAAAAATCATCTCGACGCAAAGCCTTTTGGATTTCATCAAACGAAAATCCTTGGCGCGCCAAGTAAGCAATCAATTTTTGCTCATCGCTATATTTTTTGGCTTTTTTAGCGATGATTTTTTGAATTTCTTCCGCATCGTTGCGCGAACTTTCGGCAAAAATCTTCTCTTGAATTTCGCTCGAAACGCCCTTTTTCGAAAGCTCAGCGCGCAATTTTCGAAGGCTCGAACCTTTGCGCTGATTGCGATTTTCCACCCAAAAACGCGCAAATTTTTCGTCGTCAATGTAATTCTTTTCTTTCAAGCGCGCCAAAGTTTGCGCCACCGATTCTTCAGAAACACCCCTTTTTTCGTAAAATTCACCCGTTTTTTTATTGCGTAGTTTTCGCGTTAAAGTTTTTCTCCATAAATAATCGCGAATTTCTTTTTCCGAATGCGGGCGCATCAAACAATAATTCAGCGCCAAAGCATAAAGTTTGCCAAATTCACTTTGCTGTTCAAGTTGCAAGATTTCATCTTCACTAAAAATTCGACCAATCTTAACCTCTAATTGCGTCAGTTGAAAAACATCCAAACTGAAACGATATTTGCCATTAACGAAAATATTCACCCGATTTGGATTTTTGACCGCCTGTTTTATATCAGTTATCGTAAAAGTTCCCGCTTCGAAATGCGGTTTCCTTTTTCGAACCGTCTTAAAATTATTCGAAAGTTCATTCGAATTTTCCCGTTTTTCGAAATCGTTTTGTTCAAAAATTTCCAGCATTTTTCGAAAAAATTAGCTCCGAAAATCGAAGCCAATTTAGAGTTAAATTTAAATTTATTCTTCAGTTTCTTCCGCTTCAACCGAGGTTGGCACTTCTTCGCCGCCAAAAACTTCCGCGCGAACTTTCGATTCGATTTCTGCCATCACTTCTGGATTTTCTTTCAAATAGCGCTTGGCATTTTCGCGACCTTGCCCAATATTTTGGTCGTTATATTTATAAAATGCGCCAGATTTCGCCAAAACATCGTGTTCAACCGCTAAATCAAGAATATCGCCAGTTTTCGAAATTCCTTCATTATACATAATGTCAAATTCCGCAACTTTAAATGGCGCCGCAATCTTATTCTTTACAATTTTAATCTTAGTGCGGTTGCCGATGACATTATCACCATCTTTAATCTGACCCGTTCGGCGAATATCCGCGCGCACCGAAGCGTAAAATTTAAGCGCGTTTCCACCAGTCGTGGTTTCAGGGTTACCAAACATCACACCGATTTTCATACGAATTTGGTTGATGAAAATCACCGTAGCTTTTGATTTGTTGATAATTCCCGTGAGCTTTCGGAGCGCCTGCGACATCAAACGTGCCTGCAATCCCATATGTGCATCGCCCATATCGCCGTCAATTTCGGCTTGTGGCACCAAGGCCGCCACCGAGTCAACCACGATTAAATCAACCGCATTTGAACGCACCAAAGTTTCGGTGATTTCAAGCGCCTGCTCGCCATTATCAGGCTGTGCGACCAACAAATTCTCGGTATCCACGCCCAATCGTTTAGCATAAGCGGGGTCAAGTGCGTGCTCTGCATCAATAAACGCCGCTGTTCCGCCTTGCTTTTGGATTTCTGCAATCGCATGAAGCGTCAGTGTGGTTTTTCCTGAGCTTTCTGGGCCGTAAATTTCAATAATTCGCCCCTTCGGATAACCGCCGCCCAGCGCAATATCAATACTTAAAGAACCACTCGGCAAAAGTTCCACATCAACTTTATGATTTTCGCCAAGTTTCATAATCGAACCGTCGCCAAATTGTTTCGAAATTTGTGCAATTGCCAAATCTAAAGCTTGTTTTTTACCGCTTTCGCCCACATCAGTTGTTTTTTTTGCAGCTTTCGCCATTTCTCCTCCTTATTTGTTATGTTTATTTTAACATTTTTTTGCAAAATATTCAAGGTTAGCGACTCATATAAAAGTGGGTAATTGCGGCAGCTAAAGCATCCGCGGCGTCATCTGGCTTTGGAATTTCCGCCAAGTTTAAAGTTTGGCGCACCATTTCTTGCATTTGTTTTTTATCCGCTCCACCATAACCTGTGAGCGTTTGCTTGATTTGATTCGGAGTGTATTCAGAAATCGGAATTTTAGCCAGTTGAGCGGCTAAAATCACCACACCGCGTGCCTGCGCCACCGAAATCGCCGTCGTGACGTTTTTCGAAAAGAATAATTTTTCAATCGAGATTTCATCGGGTTTAGTTTCTTTAATTATCTGGTTAAGACCGTTAAAAATCTCCTCCAAACGAACTTCAATCGGCGTATGTGGCGGCGTAGTAATCACTCCGCCCGTAATCATTTTGAGCGGTTTGCCAATCTGGCAATCAACCACACCGAAACCTAAAATTCCCGTTCCTGGGTCAACTCCTAAAATTCGCCGCTTATTCATTTCTTACCTCTTCGAAAAATTCTTGTTAAAAATATACCGATTTTTTGCCTAAATTCCCAAGCTAAAACTAGCAAAAATACCGCCGCTACGCCTAAAATCACCCACCAACCATTGAATTTATTAGCGATTTCTTCGGCTGATTTTTCTGCTTCAACCGCAAAATCCGCCCCGTTATTTTTGGCTATTTTGCGGCAGCGATTGGTCTCGGGATTGCGCTCGTAGCCATCTTTGCAAGGCACTAATTCGGTTGTTTCCGCGGCAATTTTGCGACAACGATTAGTTTCTGGATTACGATAATAACCCGCTTTGCACGGCGTTGGCGCGCTCGTTTGCGCGGCGATTTTATTACAACGGTTAGTTGCCGGATTACGGTAATAGCCAGCCTTACATTCCGCTATTTTCGATTCGGTTTTGGCTGAAATTTTATTACAACGATTCGTTTCAGGATTTAAATAATAGCCCGCTTCGCAGGTTTTCGCGGCGGCAGTTTTGGCAGTAGATTTTGTCGATTTTTTCTCACATTTTCCGTTCTGCGCACGAATTTCATTTTCGCCACACGGCGCAAATTCTTCAAAAACATTCAGTTGATTGGGGGTCGGCGAAAAAGTTTGCTTCCAGCCATTTTCGAAAAGCGCCCAAGAAGTGCCCGCGCCAGTTTTCGAAACAGCCACTTTTTCGATTTCATTATCTTGCGCGTCAAGCAAATAGATTTCGAAAGCGGTAGTTTTATTTACCTTCAAACCCGTCTCGGCGATTTTTATCGTGTGAAATTCGCCTGGATTTAAAGTTAAATTCGAAAAGATATGATTTTTCGAACCACTTTTATTGGTTTGAATTTTACAATTTTCGAAATTGCGAACTTCGTTCGAAAAATTCCGAATTTCAATAAATCGCTCATTTTCTGGCGCATTCACAAAAACCTCAGTTATCCGCAAAAATTCACAAAAATTTGGTGTTTCGGGCTTTGCGGGCGGAACGATTTCTGGTTTTTCGTCTTCATTTTTCTCGCTCGGATTGGCGGGAGCGGGCGGATTTTGCGGTTCCTCCACAGGCTCTTCTTGCGCCGAATCATCTTCTTGCGGATTTTTTTCATCTTCCTCTGGAGCTAAATTACGCCCAAAAAAATCCTGCGCATAACGCTCGTTCGATTCAGCCAAAACAAACTGATATTTATTGTTTTTGGGTGCTAAATTATCTTTTAAATATTCATTTTTTGCTACAAAAATCTGGTTCGATTTCGTTTCGCTGGCGTTTTTTTCGAAGCCTTCTTTGGCACAATTCGCCGCGCTATCCGCACAAATAAAATCAATCAAATTCTCGCCATCAAACAGCCCAACCCGCGCCTTGCCATTGATTGCGTCTTTCGCAAAATAAAGATTGTTTGGCTTAGCTGGATTATTACGAATCACAAAGTAGCTGTTCGCTGGAATTATAATGTTTTCGGCACTCAAAAATTGTTTTGAAAGCGCGCCACTCGTCAAAATTAAATTTGAAAAGTAAAAATCTTGATTCGAAGCGTTAAAAATTTCGACAAATTCATCGCCGTTAGTTTGAGAAATTCGCGAAAGGTAAAGATTAGGCTCGGTTGCGCTCGCAAAATTAGAAATTATTAAACTTAAAGAAAAAGCTACCACCAATGCCCAAATCTTTCGCATAAAATCCTCTCAAATTACCAATTATTGATATAATTATAAGCTTTAGCTTTTTAAAAATCAAGTTATTTTCGCGGCGGCGTTGCTTTTACGAAATTAATTTTTAAACCCTCCGCGGTGAATCTTTTTTCATAAGTAGTCATCACTTTATAATTTTCGTTCAAATCGCTTTCGTGCAAATCAAAACTGAGCCGCTCAATTCTCCAGCCTTCGTGCACGAGCTGTTCTAAACTCCAGTCGAAAAGCTCTTTCGCATCGGTTTTGAAGTAAAAAGCTCCGTCTTCAGCCAATAATTTTTGGTAAATTCGCAAAAAAGTTGGGTGCGTTAAGCGGCGACCAGCGTTTCGCGCCTTAGGGTAAGGGTCGGGGAAAGTCACCCACAAATATTTAACCGAATTCGGCGCAAAAGCTTGATTTAATTGGTCGGCGCGGGCGCGCAAAAAACGAATATTTCTCAAACCTTCCAGCTCGGCTTGCTGAGCGCCTTTCACTAAACGGTCGGCTTTAACATCAACCGCGACGAATTTTTTATCGGGATTACGGCTGGCTAAAGATTCCGAAAACAACCCCGTTCCAGCGCCAATTTCCAGATTATGCGTTTTTTCGCCTTCGTCCCATTCATCAAATTCAAAACAAATCGAAGAATTATTAAACAGCGCGAATTTATATAGTTTTCGCTTGCGTGTAATAATAAAATCTTTTGGGTTCATAAAAGCCATTTTATTCCTCCTGATTTTCCTGATTTTGCGGCTTCAAATTTAAAGTTTCGTCACTCAAAGCACCTTCGCCAAAAAAATCGCCTTTGATTTTTTTCGATTGCGCGTCGTAGAGCTTTTCGAAATCGCGCAAAACTTTCGAATTAATTTCACCTTCTCTCGAAAATCCTTCCGCTTCCGATTCTTGATTTTTATTTTCATCGGATTCTTTCTTAGCTTGCTCGCGCGCCGCCTCCAAACTTGGTCGCGAAAGGTCGAGCTGAGCGGTGCCAAATTCGTTATACATCCAAATCGAAGCGCCCAACATCAAAAAAGTAATTACCAAAGTTCCGCCAATGAAAAATTTGAATTGGCGCTTTTCGATTTTCGCCAAAAGATTCGCCCAAAAGCCTTTTGGTTTGGTTGGCAAGATTTTCTTCATTTTGGCTTTAAAATTTATTTTCACTATTTCAACCCCTTTTCGAAATCCGTTATTGCCGTTTTGTATTTTTCGGCAATTCCTTGCAAAACGCTTACATTATAGTTTAATTCGCGGCGCTGGTAGCGAACTTTCTCTAACTGATAATAAAATTCGCGGGCGTTTTCGCTTTTCGAACAATCTGTCGATTTAAGTTTTTTCAATTCTTGCTCGTAAATTTTATAGTTTTCGCGGAAATATTGAATATTTTCCGAAAATTCAGCGGCAAATTTCACTAATTCTGAGCCGTTCAAAGAATTTAAAGCAATTCGCGCATTTAAATTCGCCATCAAATCGTTCGAAATTGTTTCATAACTTTGCCCCAAATTAACCCGCTTGAGCGCGTCGGTCGAATGGACTTTCGAAAGTTGATTTTGAATATTCGAACAGTTGTAAACCACATTCGAAAGCTGCTCGTCGCTGGGCGAATTAGGCGTAAAAACCGCATTTTCGGCTAAAACATTTTTCGAAAAGCTCAAAATTATCGCGCCCGCCAGTAATAAAATTCCAGTAATTTTCGAAAGATTATTCTTCATCTTCAAGGGTTCCAATTTTCAATTCCTTTAGCTGATTTTCATCTACAAAGCTTGGCGAACTCATCATTACGTCAACACCCGAGCCATTCTTTGGAAATGCCACAACTTCACGGATATTTTCTTCGTTCATCAAAATCATAAAAATGCGGTCTAAACCAAAAGCACATCCCGCGTGTGGTGGCGCACCAAATTTGAAGGCGTTGAGCATTGCGCCAAATTTCGCTTCAACATATTTTTTATCATAGCCAAGCAAGCCGAACGCTTCATACATCACCTCTGGATTATGGTTGCGAACCGCGCCCGAGCAAATTTCGTAGCCGTTCATTACCATATCGTATTGGTCGGCTTTAATCGCCAATTTTTCGGCGTCGGTTTTGGCTTGACGAAGCGCTTCAACGCCACCTTTTGGCATCGAAAATGGATTATGACCAAAATCAACTTTCTGATTTTTTTCGTCAAATTCGTAAAACGGAAAATCAACCACCCAAGCGAGCGCCACTTTATTCTCATCTTTCAGATTGAAGAAATCGGCAAATTCATTACGCAAGCGACCGAGCACTTTATTTACCACTTCGCGCTTATCTGCGCCAAAGAAAATTGCGTCGCCGTCTTGCGCACCAGTCGCCATTTGAATTTTCGAAAGTTCATCTTCACTCAAAAACTTCACGATTGGGCTTTTTGCTTCGCTATCAGCAAATGTAATATAAGCTAAACCACCTGCGCCTTCACTTTTGGCGATTTCAGTGAAATTATCAATCTGTTTACGACTCAAACTTGCGCCATTTTTAACGCAAATCGCCTTCACGCATTCCGCATTTTTAAACACGCCAAATTCGGTTTCTACCAAAGCTTCGTTCAAATCAATCAATTCCATTCCAAAGCGCAAATCTGGCTTGTCGCTACCGTATTTTTCCATCGCCACTTCGTAAGGAATGCGTGGAATTTCCTCATTCAAAAGCTCTTTGCCCGCGAAGTTTTTCACCAAATCCTTGATTAAAACTTCCATTTCGCTTCGAATTTCTTCGCCATTTTCGACAAAAGCTCGCTCGAGGTCAAGCTGATAAAAATCGCCATAAAGACGGTCGGCGCGTGGGTCTTCATCGCGGAAACAAGTCGCAATTTGGTAATATTTATCAATTCCGCCCACCATCAAAAGCTGTTTAAACTGCTGCGGAGCTTGCGGCAAAGCGTAAAATTTACCCGCGTGAACACGGCTCGGAATTAGAAAATCGCGCGCGCCTTCTGGGCTGGAATTAGCGAGAATCGGCGTGGCAACTTCCACAAAATCGCGGTTTTCCATAAATTTGCGGATTTCGCGATAAAATTCCGCACGGCGACGCAACATTTTTTGCATTTTTTCGCGGCGCAAATCTAAAAAGCGATATTTCAAACGCAATTCTTCATTCGATTTTTGACCATTATCTGCAACCGCAATCGGCAAAGGTTCGCTACGGTTTAAAATTTCCAGATTTTCGACCACCAATTCAATCGAACCAGTTGAAATATGCGGATTTTTTAGATTTTCATCGCGCTCTTTAATTACACCCGTCGCCGAAATTACAAATTCATCGCGGCATTTTTCGGCTAATGCGAAACTTTCCGCAAAATCTGGCGAAATCACAAGCTGTAAAATTCCCGAATGGTCGCGCAAATCAATAAAAATCAATCCACCGTGGTCGCGCCGAGAATTAACCCAGCCTTTTACCGTAATTTTTTCACCAATTTTCTGAACAGAATTTTCCGTCAATGTCCGCATATTTCTCCTAAAATTTTATCTTTTCAACTCTTTTCATTTTACCATATTTTTGCCAAAAATAAAACCGCCCAAATTTCGGGCAGTTTCACTAAACAGAAAGCTTTTTTCGACCCTTGATTCGGCGTCGTTTTAGAACCTTAATTCCCGCTTTCGAAGACATTCGATTTCGAAAACCATGAGTTTTCGCACGATGTCGTTTATGTGGTTGATGTGTTCTCTTTGGCATAATGTTCCTATTTTACCTTTTTTAATCTAAAAAATCAAGATTAACAGTTTTCATAAGCTTTTTAATCTGTTTTAAAACCTTGAATTTTCGGCTAATTCATTTTGTAGTATAGCACAGTTTTCCACAATTATCAATATTTTTTCCACAGATTTTACACTAGTATTCTTAAAATGTGGAAAAGTTTTATCTTAGTTTTGAAATTATAACATATTTTATTTTTGTTTTTAAATCGGCTTGTGGAAAAGTTCAAAAAATAGTACAATAAAACTATGGATGAGTTGTGGAAAAGCGTTTTAGGAGAGATTGAGCTCGAACAAAGTATTAGCGAGGCTACCTTCAAAACCTTTTTCGCCGAGACTAAACTACTTAAAATTGACGAAAATATCGCGATTATTGGCTTGAAAAATTCTTTTCTCGTGCGCAGTTTTCGTAATAAATATTATAACCTAATTGCCGAGACGCTGGCAAAAAATGGTCATAAGCCAAGTCGAATTGATTTCGAAATAATCCGTGAAGATTCGAAGAAAAAAACGCGCGAATCGCGCAAAATTTCGGCCGATGATTTAATTTCGAAATCACGAAATCGCACTTCGCGCACCGAAGATTTAACTTCTCTGCGTAGCAACCGCAATTCGGACGGCTTGAATCCGCGTTATACTTTCGAAAATTTCATCGTGGGTGCTTCTAACGATTTGGCTTTTGCCGCCGCGCAAAATGTGGCGAAAAATCCTGGCGAAAAATACAATCCGCTCTATATTTACGGTGGCGTTGGGCTTGGTAAAACGCACTTAATGCAAGCTATCGGCAACGAAATCAAGAAAAATCACCCTGATTTGCGAATTCTTTATACCACTATCGAAAATTTCTACAAAGATTATCTCGAAAGCGTGCGTTTTCGCAAGCAAGGCTATGCCGATAAATATCGCAATGTTGATGTTTTGATTGTTGACGATATGCAGTTTATTGCGGGTAAAGAAAAGTCGCAGGAGGAATTTTTTCACACTTTTAATGAACTTCATCAAGCGAATAAACAGATTATTATTTCTTCCGACCGTGCGCCAAAAAGCATTCCCACTTTGACCGACCGCTTAAGGAGCCGTTTTGAATGGGGGATGCCGATTGATATTCAGTTGCCCGATATTGAAACGCGGCAAGCAATTATTGAAGCAAAATCCGAGCAAGGCGGTTATCATCTCGACCCCGAAACGGTGCAATTTTTAGCTTCAAATATTCGCACTAATATTCGTGAACTGGAAGGTACATTGAATCAGCTGGCGGCGATTGCTGAGCTACGCGGGATTCAGCCTGATGTTGATATGGCGCGCGGTTTAATCACTTCTGAATCTCGAAATGGTAATTCACGCAAAAGCTTGACTGCTAAAAAGATCATCGATAAAGTCTGTAAATTTTATAACGTTTCAAGAGAAGATATTTTAAGTAAATCTCGCACTAAAGACATCAATCACGCGCGGCAAGTCGCTTGCTATCTAATGAAATTCGAAATCAAAATGAGTTTCCCTGCTATCGGCAAAGAATTTTCGCGCGACCACACCACAATTATGAATGGGGTTTCAAAAATCGAAAAAGGCGTTAAATTCGATATCGAAGTGCGCGAGCAAATCAATGCTTTAAGCGAATTAATCTACGAATAAACTCAAAAATCAATCTGTTAATTTGACGGGTTGATTTTTTATTATATAAAAAGCGAACATTCTTTAACCGCATTCATTTGACTTTATTATTTTATATTTTTAAATATTCTTAGCTTGAAATTCTTTTCGCTTAATAGTTCATTTGCTTTTTTCGAAAAATATTATTGAAGTAGGTTTGACAAAATATTCATAAAGTTTTGTAAATTTGTGAATAAGCTGTTGAAAACTTTTCGAAAAATGTGTTTAAGGTTGGAAAAACTTTGTGGATTTTTGAGCACTTTTCCAAAAAATTTTCGCTCGCTCAAATCAAAATAAAATGGCCTATGGAAAACTGGTTTTTATCCACAAATTTTCTAAACGGTTTTGCTTGAATTTTCCACACTAAAAATGGTATAATTTTAAGTAGTAAATGTGTGATTTTCCACAATTTCCACAGGACCTATTATTATAACCACCACTTTTAAGGAAAAGGAAATGATTTATTATGGACTTAACGGTCAAACAAGAAAATTTAGCTAAGGCATTCAATATTATTGGGCGAATTGCAAGTAACCGAACCAGCTTGCCGATTTTAAGCAATGTGCTTTTGCGCACCAATGGTTCGCGTTTGCTGATTGCCGCCACCGACCTTGAAATTGCGGTTTCGCAAAATATTGGCGCTAAGGTTGAAAATGTTGGCGAAATTGCAATCCCTGCTAAATTGATGACCGAATTTATCTCGAATTTGCCGCGCGGAAATGTGCACTTAAAGGTGGAAGGTGAGCATTTATTTATCGAAAGCGACAGCTATAAATCGAAAATCAATGGCGTTATTTCGAACGATTTTCCAGAGTTGCCGGTGGTTGAAAAAACAAACGCCAAGAAATTTACGCTTTCAGCGGAAGTTTTCAAAACAGCGGTTTCGCAAAATATTTTTACTGCCAGCACCGACACTTCTCGCCCAACTTTAACTGGAGTTTATTGGCATACTTTTGAAGGCTCACTTTATTTGGCGGCGACCGATGGTTATCGCCTTAGCGAGAAAAAGGTTTGCGCTTTAGACGAAGAAATCTCGGCAATTATTACGACTAATTCTTTGAACGAGGTCTTACGAGCAATTTCTGATTCGACTGAAGAAATCGAAATCGCTATTGACGAAAATCAGGCGGAATTTCATATCGACGACATCGTGATTGTTTCGCGCTTGATTGACGGAAAATTTGTGGATTATCGCCGTCTAATCCCTTCCGAAACGGAAACTAAGGTGAATATTTCGCGAAATGATTTTTTGCGAATTGTGCGAATTTCGGCGCTTTTTGCCCGCGAATCTGGTGGCAGCGTAACTTTAAATGCCGACGAAGAAAATTCGAAGCTTTCGATTCATTCGATTGCAAGTGAATTTGGCGAAAACACTTCTCAAGCCGACGCCGAGATTTTTGGTAGCGGCGAAGTAACGCTTAATCCAAGCTTCTTGATGAAAGGAATTCAATCTTTAAATGGCTCAGATATTCAATTTGGATTTTCTGGAAAATTGGCGCCAACTGTGCTGAAAGACACCGCCGACCCAGATTATATCCACATTATTATGCCACTAAAAAGTTAAGGCGAAAGATGAAAATTTCGAAACTTCGAGTTCAGAATTTTCGCTCGCACAGTGATTTTTTGCTCGAAATTGGCGAAAAATCCACTTTAATTTCGGGCGAAAATGGTAGCGGGAAAACCTCGCTTTTAGAGGCGATTTATTTTGCGCTTCAAGGCACCAGTTTTCGTTCGAGCGATAAAGAAATTCTCAAAAATGATGGTTCGAAATGGCTTCGAATTGATTTAAAATCGGCCGACGATTCGATTCGAACGGTGAAACTTGAAGAAAAACTAGATAGTAAAATTAAAAAAACTTTCGAAATTGACGGTAAAAAATCCGCGCGAATGCCCGTAGTTTCAAAAATACCGGTAATTCTTTTCGAACCAGATGATTTACAGCTTTTGAGTGGCTCGCCGAGCCGCCGCCGCGACTTTTTAGACCGTTTTTTGATGCAAACTTATCCGCATTTCCGAATTGCTCTTTCGCGCTATAATAAAGCCTTAAAACAGCGCAACAACCTCTTGAAACGCGAGAATTTAAGCCCTCAGGAGCTTTTTCCGTGGGACGTGATGTTGGCGGAATATGGCGCCGAAATTATTTCGAAACGGCTGGAATTTATTCGAAAAGTTAATTCTCAAATTTCGAAAGTTTATAGCCAGATTGCTGGCGTGAGCGACCAAATCGAAGTTGAATATTTAGGGAAAAACATTTCGAAAGAAGCGATTTTACGCATGATGAACGCTAATTATCAGCGGGATAGGATTTTGGGTTACACCGATTTTGGCCCGCACAAGCACGATATTCAGTTTAATTTTAATGGCAAAGACGCGCGAAATGTGGCGAGTCGCGGCGAAAATCGTAGTTTGGTTTTAGCTTTGAAATTCATCGAAACTGACTTTTTGGCCGAAATGAGTAGTCGACCGCCGATTGTCTTGCTTGACGACGTTTTTTCGGAATTGGATGAAAGCCGCCAAAAAATGCTTACTTCGCATTTTTCGAAATACCAAACAATAATCACCTCAACTAATGAAATTGAGGTGAATGATTGTTGCCGCGTGAAGATTTAATTGGCTTCGTTGGTGTTCAATTCTGAATGCGGAGTTGGCGTGCTGGTTGAGCAAATGTTAATATCGCAATATTTAAATTCGCCAACTTGATTTTCCATTTTTTCGTCTTCGTAAAGATACAATTCATAATTCGAAACGCCCTTCACGATAACCTTTTCCCATAAATCTTTTTGGTCGGTATTGAGGGCAATTTTAAACTTAAAAGTAGTGGGGTCGGTGCTAATTTTTGAGTAAGAATTTTTATAATAACTAATCCGCTCAATCTTGATATTATTTTTTTCACCATAATATTTAATCATATCGGTGCTATCTTTTACGGCTTTGCTTTGCATACCGCGTTTTAATAAATTATCAATTCCAAGTGTGAGAACTTCTTGCTTTTGTCCGCCTACGCCACCGCCAGTGCCAACCGCCAGCGAATCGCCCGAAGCTTGGTCGACTTGGGTTTCGGCTGATGTTCTTTGCGACGAAATACGGATATGATTCCAGATGGCCATCATAATCACAATAGCGCTAATCAGGGTGAAAATCGCTACTGATAAAGCTATTTTTTTATTTTTTAAAAGCTGTTTTAACATTTTTCCTCCCTTACGCTTTTATGCCCGTGGCAGCGAAGACATATTGCATAATCACCGCTGGGTCCCATTCGGTATCGTCTTGCTCTTGACCATCCGAATTTGGATTCTGAATCAACCATTTTCCGTTGCTGAGCGACTTATAAAGCACCACCGCGTGCGGTCCGCCACTATAAAATGGTTTAGGCCCAGCATTACCATAAAGCACTATCATTCCGCCGTTTTCAAGCCATTCGTTAAATTTAGCAATCGAAACTTCAAGGTCTTGATATTGGAAACCATATTCTTTAACGACGTGCGCAGCTTCTGTATTCGCACCAGAAGAAATAGTTAGGTAATTGTCTGACTTGATTTTTTCGCCCACTTCATCTGGCGTAACAGGTTTACCCATCGCGGTCATAATCATTGCCAAAGAGGTTGGCACGCAGCCAGTGTTAGTGTAGGTTCCGCCGTTAAATTGCTTATTTGCCCAGCTTCCTTCCCATTGAAGATAAACTGGGAAGCCTGAACTTGTGGTTCGGTTTACGTAGCTACTGGTACCGTATTTGCCATTCCAGCCGCTACCTGTTTTACATTTCGATTTTGAGCTTGAAGTTAAGCTGTCTTTGAGAAAATTCAAATAAGCCACTTGACCTGCCGTGCTCATATGAACATAATTCATACCGTCGGAGTTAGTATAATACTGCTCTCGGCTACCGTTTGAATCGACGTAAGATTTCCAATCTAAAACTTTAACATTGTTATACGCGCTGGCGACCGAATTGATGTTTGAATTAGTGGTATTGTAATTATCGCCAGAATAGCTGTTTACTAAGAAGACTTTTTTATCTTTGAGTAAATCTAACATCGTTTTAGCTTGCTCTGTTGGGAAGCTATCATTTGCGCCAATATTTATCACGACGTCATTTTTGATGTTCGAAGCGTTAGCTTGTAAATATTCGATAATCGAAGTATCGCCTTGTCCTTTCGAATCAATTCCACGGCTCACAAAAGCATTAACAGTCGAACCGCTAAAGGTTTTTTCCAACTCGCTTTTCACACCCACCGTCAAAGAATCGCCCAAGAAAGTGTAATTTGAAGAGGTGCTCGAAGCGGTTGATTTACCGCCATAAAGCTTCAAAAATCCTTCGGCGTAAGAAATATCTTCGGCGATACGCTTGGCGGCATAAATCGCATTTGGCCTTTCGAAAAGATTAATCCAAGCTTCGAGAGCTTCTTGCATAGTTTTCGCCGCTTTAATACCATTTAAGGCGTTAATTTCGCTCGAATTGAGCTCTTGCCACAAGAAATCTAGCTGCATTCCTAAATCGTCGTTGCTTTTGCCTTGCGATTTCGCGTATTCGAAAAGGCGAGCTTTGCGTTCGAAAGACCACTGCGCGATACCATAACCTTCGCCAGGATTTTCGTTCGAACCTTCCACCGCACCGGGGTCGAAACCAAAAGATTCACCATTCAAACCAGCCATCACACCGGCAGTTACTTCATCAGAAAAGCCCTTACCTTTCAAATAATTCCAGACTTTTTCAGCATTATCACTACCAGCGAGCGAGCTTGAACCGTCAGAAATACATCCCTCATCACCCGCATCATAATAATTAATTCGGTTGAGGTTGAAAAATACCTCATCAAAACCTTCAGCCATACTTAAATTCGCCCCAATCGAGGAAAAAATAATAGATAGTAAGATGATTGCTTTAGCTTTTTTCATTATTTCAATCCTAAGTTATTTAGCAATAATGGGTCGAAATGGTTGCCGATAGTTCCCTGGTGAGTTTCCATATGGAGGTGGGCGTTGGATTCTGGGCCAGAAGTATTGAATCCGCCACCACAGCCTTGCCCTTCACAGCCAACGGTTCCTATTTGGGTTTTCGCGGTTACTTTATCGCCAACTTTTACATTCGATGATTTCATATGGCAATAATATGAATAAACGGTTTGACCTTGGTATTTTTCTTCATGTTCAATCGTTACGGTGTAATTTCCGCAATAGCCATAAGGGTCGGCCTCGGCTTTTTTAACTGTTCCATTACCAATAGAATATACTGGAGTATTTGGGTAGGCGTTCATTAAAATACCAAAATCCAAACCAGTGTGGAAGCCGAAAGATTGGCGCATGTCAGCATAAAGCTGATTGCTTGCGAAATTTTTTGAAGTAGCGCCGTCGATTGGTGAATGCCAATCTCCGCTTGAAACTTCGCGAGTTGTGCCAGAAGAACGATTATTTGAACTGCTTCCCGAAACTGGCTTAAAGTCGGTTTCCATACCTTCTTGCACACGAATGTCGGTCATATACGCCGCAAAATACGCCGCCGCCTGACCATAAGAGCCTGCGGTTGAGCAATTTCCTCCCATTTCTTCAGGGTCATCACCAATACCGATTGGCGATTCGCGCTCCATACATTTTTTGACATAATCTTTGAATTGATTAGATTTAATTGCCGAAGTCGGATTTTCTTCTTCTGGGTCGATATGACCATTATCAACCAGCCATTGAATCACATCTTCAGGGTTTTTATCGAGCGTGGTGTTTGAGATTCCAGTATAAGGATTACAGAAAGCGTCGGTCGCGATGCCGAGACTTTTAATATCGCTATCTTGGCAAAGATTCATATTGGCTTTGAAATTAGCCGAATCGGCAGCACTTGCGCCAGGTAGAACACTCGAAATCGATTTCGAAACAATCGAAGACATTGCAGGTAAGAAACCGCTAATCGAAGATAATTGAGTGGTATATGGCAAAGCTGAACTGACGATTGAGCCTAAGAAAGTGTGGCGAGTAGTTGCGTCGAATGGGCTGCGTGTTGCACGCTCGAACGCGCCATTTTCGGCGATACGCACTTCATTACGCTGATAAAAGGCTACGGCTTCATCGGTGGTTAAGGTGCCTCCCCCGCCCGAGACGGTATTTTTGCTCATCAAAGAACCTGCGCCCGACATCACCGCATTTCCATAGTCTTCACCTTTCGTGAAGCTGGAAACTACTTCACCTGCCAGCAGTTCGGGTAATGGTGAAAGCGCCCGACCAATAACTTCGCCAATTACGATGTCGCCAATCAAATCGAAAGCAAATCCAGTGAGAGTAGCGGCACTCACTACCATCAGTAGCTTATCGACAGCATCAGAGGTGAGGACTTTGCAGAATTTGGTAATCGCTGATAATGATGAACTGCCAATTACCGAAGAAATCGCCCCACGTAAACCAGTCCAAAATTGCGCAAATACCCCAACCGCACCAGTTGAATATTGTGCTGCGGAATCATTTAATTTGCCGATATTATCGTTATAAGCCATCGCGCGCCAACCTTGAGAATCGGTGAAAGATTTAACTTTCGAGGTTTGAGATGTCGTTTCGGCAAAATAAGCCAGCGCACTTTGTAATTTAGATTGATTTTCATTCGAATTATCATTTGAGCTGCCGCTCCACTCTGAAGAAATACCTGTTAATTTATTACCAATCATCGCCGCTTCTTCTGGGGTTGCTTGCCCCGCCTTGATTTTATCGGCAAAAGATAAGAAAGTTAAAGCAAACTGCGCCAGTTTAACCGCGCGAATTGCTTTAACGCCGATGTTAATCATATTACCAACGCCCCAAAGGGTGCATGGAATTTGCAAAATGTTAGCTTTTTTAACGGCGTTATCGATGGCGCTGGCTTTGGCGCTTGGACCGCCCTTCACCGCATCGCTGGCGCCACTTCGAACATCTCTAATAAACTCGTCAGTTGTGTCGAGATCGGCGTTATTTTTAGTTTTCGATTGCTTCGTGTTGGCGTCGTCCGCGTCGGCAACTTCTTCACGCGAGTTGGTTTCGAGGTCGGCGTCGCTACCGGTTTTGTTGGTTTTTTCGTTTACTTCAGTTTCAATTTCGGCCTCGGTTTTACCGCGATTATCTGGCGGCGCTTTCCCTAAGCCAATTTTGCCCATAAATTTGGCAGCCATATCGTCGAGAAAGCTCGCGAAAGTTCCCTTATAAGCCTTATCCATCGAAGTTCGAAATTCGACATCGGTTTTGAGTGCATTTTTTAAGTTCGATTCGGTGATTGCCTCGCCGATTTTATTGCCATTGGCGTCAATTTTGGTTAAACTCTTGATTTTTTTACCGCCACCATCCAGCTCCACGTCGAAACCAGCTTTTTTTAATTTCGAAAGCTGCTTTTCAGAAATATTGGTGAATTTACAAGCCGTTTTAATTAAATTACACTTCGTGCCAGAAGAAGCACGCAGTTTCGTCGCCATTATTCCACTGCCGCGAATATCCAAAATTGAGGCAGTTGAATTGAGTTTCTCGGTAATCATCTCAGTAATATGAAATGGCGCCATTCCCACAATAAAGGTGCTAAAAAAACCAACACCTAAAACCGAGCCGCCACCAAAAAGCGCCGCCGCAATTTTGGCGCGCCGCGAGAAAAACTTTGACTTTCCGCCAAGTTTGGCATTACGCGATTTGTGAGTGCCGCCGTCATTTTTCTGGCCGCTAACTTGGTTTTCCCAAGGCGATTTTTCGTTCGAAGTTATATCTTCATCTTGAGCACGTTGGCTGGTAGCAGAAGAATTTTCAGTATCCGCTAAAGCAGACGGATTGTAGCCGTCGTTCCCGCGAATAACCTCAGCGCTTCCCCATCTGCTTTTGGCTTTTTCCAACGCAGATTGGTTTAAATCACTCAAGTCGCTAAAATCGAGATTGTCATCATCCCTATAGTCTCTTGCTGGTTCCATCTTCCTTTACAAACCTCAAAATTATAAGTCTATTTTAACATATTTACGCTTGTGCTTCAAGCATTAGAATAATTCTTGCGCGTCGGTGTATCCGTTGGTGTAGCCGTTATCGTTGCGGCGCACTGATTTTTCATTTGGATTAGTGGTGATTAGGCGATGTTCGGTATCGCTGGCGATAACTTGAATATGCACGTGGTTGGAGCCTGCAAAGAATAATCCCTGACCAACTGGGAAATTTGCCAAACGTTTGCGCTCTTCTTCGGTAAGTTTGAAGACATCGCTCAAAACGTCCACCGCGCTGGCCGATTGTTTAAGCAATAATTGCATCGAACTGTTCGAAACAATCGCGCGCCCCATTTTCGAACCCATAAAGTCTTCGACATCTTGCGAAATGGTGGTTAAACCGAGATTGTATTTTCGGGCACGCTTAGCTAAGCTAAAGAGGAAATTAGCTGAATCATCGTATTGCATCAGTTGCCAAGCTTCATCCACGATTAGCATACGCTTGCGTTGCTCGGTGCGCACAATATTCCAAACGTGTGAAAGCACGATATACATTGCCACTGGGCGTAAATCATCTTCAAGGTCGCGAATATTGAAAACAACCATCGGATTATTGATGTTAATATTCGATTGTTGCGAGAAAATTCCCGCGAAAGTCCCCGTGGTGTATTTTCGAAGCCGTTGCGCAAGTTGTGGGCCAGTTCCGCCCATATGTACTAATGTATCATAAAGATTCGAAATAGTTGGTGGAGTTGAGTTGTGGGTTAATGGGTCGGAAGTGATTCCTGCGCGGGCGTAGGTATCGATAATCGCTTGGTCTAGGTCGGCTTCTTCGGCTGGGCTCAAACCAATTTGCTGACCGCGCGAAGTTCCACCAAGCATTAAGCGAAGCAAACCGTGAAGCGTGATGATATTTGCACGCAAAGCGTTGTCGGCTTCGTCGCTATCGATAACGCGCGGCAAATCGAAAGGATTGATTCGTGTGTCCGAATTTAAACTGAGGCGAATATAACTGCCGCCCACCGCGTCGCTCAATTTTTGATATTCATTCTCAGGGTCAACAATGATAATATCTGAGCCCATCATCATCGTTCGAAGCGCTTCAAGCTTCACCGTGAAAGATTTACCCGCACCAGATTTGGCGAAAACCACCATATTGGCGTTTTCAAGCGTAAATCGGTCGAAAATCACCAAGCCATTATTGTGCATATTCACGCCATAAAGCACGCCGTTTTCTTGAGTTAAATCAGCAGAAGTAAATGGAAACGAAGTTGAAATTGCGCCCGTATTCATATTGCGGCGAATCTGGAGCTGGTCGGACATTTGCGGCACGGTAGCATTTAAACCTTGCTCTTGTTGCGCTGAAGCCACTTTCGAAAAAATCAACTGCTGGCCAAGCATTGTTTCGACTTTATTTCGAACGAAATTTAATTCATCGAGAGAGTCGGCGTAAAGCGTGATATAAAATCCAAATCGGAAGAATTTTTCGGCACCAAGCTGTAATTGGTCGCGCAATTCCTCGGCGTCGTGGTAAGCACTTTCGAGCGCTGGGTCACGGGTTCGCCCGCGTTCGGAATTGATATTCATCGAAGCTTCCAGCTGAGTCACTTTGCGGCGCAAGTTTTTCATAATAACTTCAGTTTCGACTGGATAAATATACATTGAAATGTCCAAAATTTCATCGGCGTTAATCAGCCCCGAAAGCCAGCCAGTGTAAAGCTGACGAGGATAACCATAAATATAAATAGTTTGCCCATATTTAGTGCCGAGCCGAAAGTAGCTGGAATGCAGTTCAAGGCTGGACGGCGCGATTAAATCACGGAGCGTATTAATACCAGTGAGAAAAGCTTGTTCAACTTCAGCTTGCTCTTGCGCTCGCTGTTCGGCAGCAATATCTACAGCGCTTTGTTTTTTTCGAGCCATTATAATTCTCCTTTCGAGGATTCACCTTTTTTTGTATAAAGCGTTGCCACACTGTTAAAATCGCCAAGCGGTTCGTAAACTGCTGTATCGGGATTGTAGAAATTGTAATAAAGTTCGCCAAGTTCTTTGGTGTTTAGCTGCACGCTTTTGATTCCGATTTGATAAAGCCCGCCCGTGATTGAATCGACTCGCTTTTTTAATTCGTCAGTGGCGGTATCCCAAGTGGCGCGGTCGATTTTAGTGATATTTGCGCTGGATTTCGAAAATAATTTGCCGAAAAAGCCCTTGGCTTGCTCTTGCAATCGAGTAGCATCGCCTTCAGGAAAATACGGCACAATTACAAAGAAAGATTTATCCATAATATTGGCGCTTTGAGAAAGATTATCGATGAAATTGATGTAATCTTCCATTAAATCGCTAAGCAGCATATTGTCTTGATTGCGGTTGATTTCGGCTAATTTATTGAGGTAAGGTTCAATGTCGACGCGCTGAGAACGCACCAAAATTTGAATCGGAAAAGTGAGCGCATTCAAAAAACTCTGGTAAGAATATTCCACGCCCTCTTGCTCACGCGAGCTCATCAGGTCGTAGTTGATTGATTTGCAGGCAATCACCGCCCGAAAACTACCGTCTCGCATCACCACCACGCCTTCGCGAATTTCGGCAATTTCGAGCGAATTTTGGGTTGAATTAGGATTGGCGGGCGCGTTCGGATTCGCCGTGCTGTTTTGCTCGGCTGGATTTGGCATATTTGGCTGGTTGGGATTTGGATTATTATTCATAATTACCTCAATGAAATTACTACTTCTTCTTCGTTATTTAAATCAACATTATCTTGGCGCTGACGAATTTTATTAGCTTGGCGGGCAATCGTTTCCACCGAAAGGTCTTTACCTTCGCTCACCAGCCGCATAATTTCGGGCGAAATATTTTCACTGTGCGCCGCTGGAGCGGGCGGATTTGATGCAGGTTTTTGGCTGTTCGGCAAGATAACGGTTTGGCGAATCGAATCAGGATATGGGTTGAATTCGAGGCGGACGTTTTCGAATTCGCTACTGTTATTTTCGAATTTTTCTTCAGGGTTTCGAAAATGTGAAATTGTGTGCGGCGGAGTTGGCGTAGCTTGATTAGCTGGCGGTTGGCTGATATTTTGCACTTGATTTTGTGGAGTATTTGGGTTTTGCGGAGCGGCTGGCTGAGCTGGATTTGTGCTTTGAGCTTCGCGAGAATTGTTCCAACTAAGGAAATTACTTTGGTTGATTTGCGAGCGTTGCTGCGCGTCGCTATAGAGGTCGATTGGCTTCGGTGCGGCAAAAGTTTGTGATTGAATTTGCTCGGCGTTCGAATTAGTGTAATCAGCTAAATTGCGCGCGGTATTGATATTGCGCATAATTTCTTGTTTTCGAAATTCCTTGTGGCTGCTGAGCATCGAATCAATTCGGTCGGCACCGCGATTTTCGAAAATATCATCCACCTGGTTACTTTCCGAAACAATATCTTCGTGCAGATTGGTATCTTGCGCAACCGCATTGCGAATCGCCCAACCCTCAGTATCAACAATATCCGCCAAATAGCTCAAACGGCGTGAAGCTTCATCACGCGAAATATCTTTGGTGAGAATATTTTCTTCGCGCACTGGCGCCGAAATTTCAATCAAATGTTCAATTCCATCAGCCTGCCAAATTCGCTTGGGCGGCTTAATATAAAAACTCAAAACAGCCGCCAGATAAAGTTCCATCGGCTGGTCTTTTTTAATCGGTAGTGCCAAAACCACCAAGAAAATAATAAACGGCGCGGGAATGATAATCAGCGCAGGGAAAATTTGCCAGAAAAAGAAACCAACTAAACCAAGTCCAGCTGCAATCATCAAATATATGAATTGCCGAAAATTAAACGGCCCAAGCAATTTGTCATCTGCCTCAACGTCTTGAGGAACTTTATAAACGCTCACTTCTCGCCCACTTCTCCTTTTTATAAGTTTAATTATATCACTTTTTAGCAAAAAGAAAAAGCCCTTTCGGGCTTGGAGTTAGGATGTTTATTTTTTAGGTTTCATATTTTTGATATTATCAGGCTTCCAGTTTGCGCCCAAGATTGAATCATAAATTGCGCTATGTGATTTTTTCAAATCGTTAAGTGCCTTGTGGATTTCATGACCTTGCGCAGCGGTAATTCTACCGTATTTTTGCGGCTCGGAGTTGATACTTTGAATACTCTTAAGCGTTGCGCGAATCGTTTCTTGCGACATATTAGCGATATTTTCTTTAGTCCAAATCAATCCGAGTGATTCATCAGAAGCCTTCATAATGCGCTCATCCGAAACGTTTTTAGCGTATTGCTGAAGAACATTGCCGATAGTATCGTCAGTTTTTGCACCTTTAATCGAAACATCGCCAAGGAATCCGCCACCGATAAATTGCAAGTCGTCTTTTTTGGCTTTACTAAACGCTTCGACCAAATCGGCGCGGTTCGAATGAAGTTTCATACCTTCGCCAGTTAAATCGATGGCTTGAATAGCTTGCGGCATTGAAGCTTTATTCATAAAGTTTTCGGCAGTCGCCGCACGCAAGGCACGGTTGATTTCGAATTTCATATTGTCTTTTTCGATATGAGTTTTATCGCTAAGGAAAATATCATCGTAATCATCTTTATCGAAGTTGGCATTTTTCACCAAAGAAGCAAGCGCTGCAATTTCTTCTTTCGATTGTTTCGAAGCTTGTTCGAAAGCCCGCGAAACCGCGAAAATCTTGCCACTTTCACCACGCTGACCAGAGGCGATATTTTGCAAATCGTCGCTTTTCTTCATTGTTTCGGCGAGTGAATTTGCAATCATCGATTCGTTGTTTTGCGCCGCTAATTGGTTGGCTTGAATCGAATTCATCACGTCGTAAAGTTTAGATGAAACATTACCCAAATTGCGCGCTTTAGTTGAATCTAAACCGATAATATCTCCTTCGGCGTTGAATTTGAAGGTTTCTTTAAGTAGCTCAGCTTTCAAGCCAGAAACCGCCGCTTTGGTTGATTGCTCGGTGTTTTTCGCAGCAAGGTCGGCCATTTCTTGGCGGAAAGTAATATTGTTGGCCAAAATTCGGTCGCGCACAGCGGCGTCTTCGCTCGCCATCGCTTTTCGAATTTGCTTTTCATCTTCGAATTTAGCCATATTTTCTTGATATTTCTCGGCGATAGGTTTAGCCGCATTTACGCGACGTTTGCGGTTGTAAGATAACTGATTGGCTCGGGCGACCAAGCTCTTTGGGTCTTTTTCGATTTTTTTGTATTTTTCGATTTCGCGTTGGTCGCGCAAGAAATTCTTTGCCGAGTCGATTGGCCCTTTATCGGGATTATTAATCATGCCAGCGAATTTACCGAGCAAGTTTCCGCTGAGGCGCATAATTGTTGGCGTAATCGCCAGCGGCACCACTTGCACCACCATTCCCAAAATTAACGTCACGATATTGCCGTTGGCATTAACAATAATAGTAATTCCAGCCAACTGTGAGCCGCCAAAAAGCAGCGCGATAATCGGATACATCACCAGCATTGTAGTGAATAAATCTCGCCAGCGGTCAAACCATTTTTCGGTATTCGGCCAAATATTCGCCACAAAAGCGAGCGGCGCCAAGAAAACCAAAACGGTAATAATGGCTTGTCGAGCCGCCAAAATCACCACCGCCACAAAAACCGAATAAAGCACAATCAATAAAACGATTGCAATAGTTAAGCCAAGCGTTTGCGTTCCTCCAGATAGAAAGAAAACATAGCCGCCCATCGCCAAAGAACCACCACCGCTCAAAATACCAGCGGTCAAACTTCCCCAGTTTAGAGCTTCAACCTGAATGCCCGAGCCGTTTTCGAAAATCTCTTTTCGAATGTTAATCAATAAATCTTGCAGTTGTGAACCGATAATATTCGAAAGGTCAACCGCAATCGAACAGATGAAATACGAAATATTGATTAAAATCGCCGCCACAATTAGTTTAGGTAGCATTTTTTTAATGCCGTAATTTGAAATTCCAACATTAGTAATTTGCGAATAAATCACCAAGATAAAAATAATCACGAAGAAAATATTCGCTATATTTCGCATATAATCCCAAACTCGATAAATTCCCGATTCGCTGGTGGTTTGCAGCGGTTGAACAACCAAAAAGCCTTTAAAAACATCGTAAAGTCCGTCCATCGCGCCAGCTAAAGTGTTCGAAATCATACAAATCATCCAGCCACCGCCGCCAGAAATATCACAAGAAGTTGAACTTTGGTTCTCTTCGGAAATTCCTTCAACGGTAATTGGCTCAGAATTGCCATTTTGGCGATAAATCCCAAGCGCCGAAACATTAAAACGATAAAATTTACCTTCGACAGAATCTTTTTCGGTTGAATCGACCGAAATCAATTCCGTGATTTGCTCGGTATTCACCCCGCTTTGGTTATAAACAAAAGCCGTGCCATCTTGAGCTTCACGCGGAAAATTCGATTTATTTTCAGTTTTGACGTAAGTTTTATTTTCGTAAACAATCGTGTTTTTTTCGGCACTGCCCCATTTTGCGCCACTTAAAGCATAAGCTTGAAAAATATTTGGCGTAAAAATAAAAATTCCCAAGATAATTGAGATAATCGAAGTAAGAAATAAAGATTTTTTCCGAGGGAATTTATTAAAGCTCATAATATGGTAATGATTTTATCATAAATTAGGGATTTTGTCAACTGTTTATTAGTATAAAAAACTGAAAAATGCTTGCGTTTTTGCCGAAAATGATGTATTGTATAGTTAATATGACAAAAATACAAAAAACAGCAATATATTTTTCATCGGTGGTTATCTTGACGTTGCTCAGTTTTCATAACTTAGCATTTGCGGAAGCTGCGTCAGAAAATACAGCAATTCTGAAAGGAATGGATATTAATTCTATTCTTAATTTGATTTTATTAACACTAAACGCTGGTGCAGTAGTTTTGGCAACTGGCTCAATTGCAGTAGCTGGTTTTCTCTATTTAACTGCGGCAAATAACGCCAGCCAAGTTCAGCGCGCTAAAACAATGATTTTCAATACTGTTATTGGTATTATTGCTTATGTCTTTATGTGGACAATTCTTGAATGGCTAATTCCAGGAGGAGTTTTCTAATGAAAAAAATAATTTTGGCAACCTTAGCGATGGTTTTAGTGGGAAGTTTCTCATTGGCGGTTCTCCAAACTCAAAATGCGATGGCAGCTTGTGAGCAAAATGGGTCAAGTCTTTTAGGTTTGCCAGCTTGGTATCGGGGTTTGGTGAATGATTCGGATTGTAGCATCAAGAAAATCTCGCAAGACGGAAAAGATGGCGGCGTTTCAATCCAGCAATTCGTTTGGACGGTTGTTGGAAATATTTTCGATGCGATTTTTCGAGTAATTGGCGTTGTAGCGGTAGGGTACATTATTTGGGCTGGTTTTCAGTATATGCTTTCGGCGGGTAATTCAAGTAAGATGTCAGCGGCTAAAACCACTCTAACCAACGCAATTATTGGTTTGATAGTAGCACTGGTTGCTTCGGCAGTTGTTCAATTAGTGATGGGAGTATTCTAAATGGAAACAATCAATAGAGATAAAATTTTTGAAGGCATTAGCCACGAAGCTAAAACTCTAAGCACTACTGATGTTTTAAATGAAGTATTTATTTGGGCGGGGATAATTTGTGTGCTGATTATCGTGGTTGCTGGTTTAACTTACGTGATTTCGGCAGGCAATTCATCGATGGTGGCGCGAGCTAAAAACACGATGATTTACGCGCTTGTTGGTTTGGTGATTATCATTCTGGCTTTTGGAATTGTGAACTTTATAATTGGAGCACTAGGATGAAAAAAATCATAGCAATTTTATTTACGGTTATCGCTCTAACTTTTTCATTTTCGAATTTTACCCTCGCGGCCGATGACGCCTGTAGTAATATGCTTGGCGGTTCGGGCAGTAGCGTTTGTGGAGGTTCTTCGACAAACTTGCGAGAAACTGTGCGCAACGTGATTAACACCCTTTTTTGGGTGATTGGCGTGACTTCAGTGATTGTAATTATTTATGCGGGTATTTTGTATGTTATTTCGGCTGGTAATTCAAATACGGTTCAAAAGGCTAAATCAGCGATCACTTATGCGGTAGTTGGCTTAATTGTGGCGATTTTGGCTTACGCGATTGTGAATTTCGTAATAGATAATATAACAAATTAAGAAAGGTGAATATGAAAAATAAACTATTGATTTTTGGTGCAGTTTTAAGTTTAGCGGCGGTTCCAGTTGCAGCTTTTACGAGTTCTCCAGCGCTTCAAAAAACAGCTTACGCCGACTCTATCGACCAAGTTAGGCAAGGATTGAACGAAGCTGGTGGCGATAATAATACCATCGAAGTGCGCGATGTCGTGCGTAATGTGGTAAATACGTTGCTCTTCATCGTTGGCGCTTTATCGGTAATGATGATTATTTACTCGGGTGTTCTTTATGTGCTTTCTTCTGGCGATTCTGGCCGAGTTTCAAAAGCCAAATCAACCCTTACTTATTCAGTAGTCGGCTTGATTGTAGCAATTCTATCTTACGCGATTGTAAATTTCGTTATCAACGTATTCTAAAATATTGACTTCAAAAGTATTTGTGATATAATTTAAGTAATTAAAATATAAAGAAAGGTATTTTATAAAATGAAGAAAATCCTAAAAAATCTAACAATTGCTGCGTTCTCGGTCGCTCTATCGATTGCCGGTGTTTCAGCAGTTGTTCCAGCGGTTGCGAGCAACCAAGTAATGGCTGCAAGCCTTAAAGATGGTATCGACGCTGCAAAAACTGAAGACCAGCAAGAATCACTATTTGGCGATAGCGGAATTTTCACAACTATCGTTAATGTAATGCTCTTCTTGATTGGTGTGCTCAGCGTTGTAATGCTTATCTACGGAGGTATTCAATACGTTATCTCAACTGGTGATTCTGGTAAAGTTAATAACGCCAAAAACACCATTCTTTACGCAATTGTCGGCTTGATTGTAGCAATTCTATCTTACGCAATCATCAACTTCGTGCTTACATCATTCAATATTGGTGGATAATCGAATTAAAAAATAAAATAGCGATTCTCAAAAGTCGCTATTTTAATTTGGCGCTAAAAAATACTCACCGTTGCCAGTGAGTATTTTGTTTTTATAGAATTTGAATTTTCTTTGATTCTGGTTTGATTTTTACAAAGCTAATAGTTAGGATTCCGTCTTTAAGCATCGCTTCTACGCCATCTTCTTTGATTTCGACTGGGATGTTGTAAGTTCGGCTAAATTCGCCCCAATAGCATTCTTGCGAGTGCCATTTCACGATTCCCTCTTGTTCGCCTGCGTTGAGTGTGCCGCTGATTGTTAGAATGCGGTCGCTAAGCGAAACGTCAAGGTCGTGCTTGTTTACGCCAGCTGTGCGCGCTTTGATATAAAATTTATCTTCAGTCTCGTAAGCATCGATTGCGAGCTGTCCTGGAAGTTCATCTTCCTGATTTTCTTCAACTTCTACAGCTTCATGCGCAACTTCTTCTACAGGTTCCTCAAAAAGCTCTGAATCGTCGAAATTGAAAGCAGCTTCTAATTCTTCCTTTAGAAAACTGTCATCATTTTGTCTTCTAGCCATTTTTCCTCCACATTTATCCTAAATAGGCTTAAACTTTACTTTATTATAGCGTATTTTTATTGTATAATCAAGAGGTTGGAATGATTTTTATGAAGAAAAAATTAATCATAAACCTTTTAGATTTATTTGCGCCCAATTCTTGCTATTTTTGCGGAAAATTGGGTGACTTAATTTGCGAAAATTGTTTCGAAAAGCAGGATTTCGAAATTCGAATGGTTTCGAAAAATGGTAAAAATCAGCCAGACCGCGAATTTTACATCAGCGAGCGCTCGGGGATTTTAAAAAGAATGGTGGATGATTTGAAATTCAAAAATAAAAAGGAAAACGCGCTTTTTCTGGCGCAGATTTTGGCGCAAGCTTTGGCGAAAAATCCAATTTTTTTACAGGCGCAAAAAGAAATAATTTTACTGCCCGTTCCTACTTCGTCGCGCCATATTCGCCAGCGCGGATTCGACCACACCGAGCTGATTTCGAAAAATTTAGCAAAAATTCTGGAAATTCGAAAACAAAAAACGATTATTCGAAAAGCTGATTTCGTTCAGCGTGGCGCTTCGAAAACGGTGCGTTTCGAACAAGCTGCCCAGAGTTATGATTTAGCGGCGAAAATCGAAAAACAGGCGATTTATTGTGTGCTGGACGACATTCGTACTACTGGCGCGACCTTAAATTCAATTTCACAAACTCTTAAACGAAACGGTGCGCGTGAAGTCTGGGCGATTTATTTAATGCAGCAAAAACAGCAAAAATAATTTGGAATTTAGCGCGGAATATGTTAAAATAGTCATATTGGAGAGGTGGCCGAGTGGTTGAAGGCACCGGTCTTGAAAACCGGCATGCGGTAAAACGTATCGAGGGTTCGAATCCCTCCTTCTCCGCCAAGAAAAGCAGCTCGTGTGAAAGCGGGCTTTTTTTCTATATGAAAAACCCGAGCAAAAGCTACTCGGGCGAAGAATTAGGAGCTTAAAAATCGTCTCGAAAAGTTATTTTCACTGGAACCACTTTTCCGGTTATCTTATGAAAGGCGGTTTCGTCTATTAAAACCCAATCAGATAATTCCAATATTTTTTCCAGTCTGATGGAAGTAATATTTTTTTCGGACGGATTTACATTGACTACCTCAAAGCTCGAAACTTCATTGTTTGTTTTTTGCCAAACAATCAATGTTTGTCCTCCTTCAAGGCTAAATATAATCCTTTCCCTAATAGAATTTATAGGAATTTCTGTACAAATAACTTTCATTTGCGTTTCTCCTTAAACAAAGTACTAAGTCAAAGCTTGTGAAAATATTATACAATATTTCATAAATAAAGTCAATAAAAAGCTCTCTGGTTAAGAGAGCTTTTCGAAATTCAAAGCTTTAACGAATTAGAATTTTTTATTCAAAATTGTTTGCAAATCGTGAATTTTTTCTTGGAAATCTGAACCATCGCCGATTTTTTCGAGTTCATCACGCAAATCGTAGAAATCTGGTTGTTCTGGCTCATCTGGCAGGCTGGCTGAATAATTGCGGTCGGCAAGTAATTGTGCGATTTGAGCAAGATAATCACCGATTTCATTGACGTATTTTTTGAGTCGCTTGCCCATTTCGGCGATTGGTTTAATGCTGGATTTTTCCACCTTTTCAAGATGAGTTAAGCAGTCGCCGAGTTGTTGATTGTAAGCTTTTCGAAAATCTCCAGCGCTCGCTGAACCAGTAATCATATCTTGTAATTTGGTGTAATCAGCCTCTTGACATTTATCGCGCACATCTTGGAGTGATACGAGGTCGTCAGCCGCCGCTGCCCAAGTTGGCGAAATTTTATCCCATTCGTCTTCTGCTTTTTTATAGGCAGCTTCTACTTCTTTATCTTTTAGCGCTTTCGAATTTTTGGCTTCTGCCATAATTTTGTCGATTTTAACTTGCGCGTCGCCAATTTGCTCAGCCATTGTATTGAGATTGGTGGTATTCAAGCTGGTATTGAGCGAAGAATTGATGTCGTCAACTTTTTGCGAAAGTTCAAGATAATCTTGCTTCGAAACTGAATTGAACAAGAGAATAACAGCGATAATTCCTGCGATTAAAATAAATCCAAATAAACAGCCCAAAACGATAAATAATGTTTTATTACTGCTGGATTTTTCTTTGATAATTGGCTTGCCAGGATTTGGCACCTCAATTTTTTGGTTTGATTGATTGTTCTCCATATTTCTCCTTTATATCTTAAATTATATCAAAAAATCGCCGTAAAATCAAAAAGACTTTCGAAAAATGAAAGCCTTTTGATTTCGAAAATCGAATTATTGTTTGATGCCCTTCATCGTGAGATTGAGGCGACCTTTTTCATCGATTTTATCAAGTTTAATGGTGATAATTTGCCCTTCTTTAAGCACGTCGCTCACTTTTTCGGTGCGCTTTTCAGAGATTTGTGAAATGTGCAACATGCCGTCGATACCAGGCAAAATATTCACGAATGCGCCAAAATCTTTAATCGAAACCACCGTTCCTTGGTAAATTTTGCCAACTTCTGGCTCTTCGGTGAGCGATTTAATCCAGTTTAGCGCTTTTTCGATTTTGGCTGTATCGGCCGCCGCGATGGTAATCAAACCGTCTTCTTTAATATCAACTTCAGCGCCAGTTTCAGAGGTGATTTTATTGATAGTTTCGCCACCTTTGCCAATCACCGCTCCGATTTTTTCTGGGTTAATCTTGATTTTTTCAATTCGTGGCGCGTAAGGTGAAATTTCGGCGCGCGGTTCAGAAATTACGCTCAACATATGGCGCAAAATATGCTCGCGACCTTTACGTGAAGTTAAAATTGCTTGCTCGAGCACCGAAACCGGCAAACCGTGCACTTTCATATCCATTTGCAAGGCAGTAATACCGTTTTTCGAACCGGTGCATTTGAAGTCCATATCGCCCGCGAAATCTTCAGCGTCGGCGATATCGCTCAAAACGTAAGGTGTTTCGCCGTCCATCATCAAGCCCATCGCAATGCCCGAAACCGCATTTTTAAGTGGTACGCCCGCGCTCATCAAAGCCATACAGCTTGAGCAAGTTGCCGCCATTGAAGTTGAACCGTTTTGGCTCATAATTTCAGTCACGCTGCGAATCGCGTAAGGGAAATCTTCTACATCTGGCAAAACCGCCTCCAGCGCGCGTTGAGCTAAATATCCGTGGCCGATTTCGCGCCGACCAGGATTGCCCAATCGGCGAGGTTCGCCAACGGTATAGCCAGGGGCGTTGTAGTGGTGCATATAACGGCGTTCGACTTCGTTAAATTCCATCGTGTCGACTAATTGAGAATAAGAAAGTGGCGCTAAAGTGACGATATTCATCGCTTGAGTTACGCCGCGCGTGAATAAGCTCGAACCGTGCGCGCGTGGCAAAAAATCGATTTCGCTGGAAAGCGGACGGATTTCGTCCAGCGCGCGACCATCTGGGCGTTCGCCGTCTTCCACGATTCCACGCCGCACTTCTTTATGCACCGCCAAAGTAAAGGCTTCGTCGTAATCTTTGCGAATTTCTTCATAAGCTTCTTCGCCGAATTTTTCCGCCATTTCTGCGTGGAATTTTTCGCGAATTTCGGCGATATTTTGGTTGTATTTTGGATAAGCCTCGCGCACATTTTCGAATTTTCCTGCGCACCAATTCTCAACTTCTTTCGAAATTTCTTCATCTGGCAAAATCAATTCGAAAGCGCGTTCTTCGAAATATCCCGACTCGATATATTTTGCGCGTAGTTCATTTTGCAATTTAATGGCTGGCTGGAAATTTTCGAAAGCCCAAGCCAATCCCGCGATAATTTCTTCTTCGGGAACTTCATTCGCGCCCGCTTCCACCATCGTGATGCCACTTTCAATTCCCGCAACCACCAAATCAAGCGGAGAATTTTCGCGTTCTTCAGGGTTTAAGAAAGCTTTAAATTCGCCATTCACTTTGCCGATTCTTAGCCCAGCCACTGGTCCATCAAATGGCACGCCAGCCAAATGAAGCGCACTGGAAGCCGCAATCATCGCCACCATATCGGGTCGAAATTCTGGGTCGGCCGAGAGCACGGTTGCTACCACTTGAACCTCTTCGCGATAACCTTTTGGAAAGAGCGGTCGAATCGGACGGTCGATGAGTCGCCCAATCAAAACAGCGTCGTCGCTTGGTCGCCCTTCACGCTTGATAAATCGCGAACCAGAAATTCGCCCGCTGGCATACCATTTTTCTTCGTAGTCAATCGAAAGCGGGAAATAATCCAGCGCCACAGGTTTTGAACCGAGTTGAACTGTGCCCAAAACTACTGTTTCGCCATATTTCACAATCACGCTTGAGGTTGAGCGAAAGCCAACTTTGCCGACTTCCAGCGTTAGTTTTCGCCCCAAAAAATCAGTGCTGACCGAAATCACACTTTTCCCGGTTGGGTTTATAATCATATTTTCTCCTTCTGCCAAATGAGTTGCAGGAATTATCTTCGAAAACCGCCCAGTTCTTTCGAAAATCATTTCTACCACGCATTCGGCGTTAAATTTACTCTTTTATTATAGCATTTTTCGCTCTAAAAGTGAAATTTAAGCTGACGATTTTATTTTTAACGCAAAAATGATAAAATAGAAGAATGAAAATCTTGGGAATTGAAAGCACGTGTGATGAAACTGCCGCTGCGGTGGTGAGTTTTGAGCCGAGCCAAATTTCGCAATATTCCAGCCCGCAAATCGATTTGCTTTCGAGTGTAGTGCATTCACAGATTGATATTCACGCGCAATTTGGTGGCGTGATTCCAGAGGTGGCGGCGCGTTCGCACATCGAATATATCAATCCTGTGATTCGAAAAGCCCTCGCGCAAGCTGGCGAAACTTTCGAAAGCATCGATGGCATCGCGGTGAGTTTTGCGCCAGGTTTGAACGGTTCGCTTTTGGTGGGAAATTTAGCCGCTCGCACGTATGCGCAAATTTTCAAGAAAAAATTCTTTCCCGTTCATCATGTGGAGGCGCACGTTTATGCCAATTTTTTGAATCAAAATCCGCCGCAATTTCCTTTTTTGGCGCTGGTGGTAAGTGGTGGGCATTCGCAAATTGTGCTTTTTCGAGGGCATTCAGATTTTGAAATTCTTGGCGAAACTCAAGATGACGCGGTGGGCGAAGCTTTCGATAAGGTGGCAAAAATCCTCGGCTTGCCGTATCCTGGCGGCCCAGCGATTTCGAAAGCGGCGCAAAATGGCGACCCTTCGAAATATCATTTTCCGAAAGCGCGACTAGCGGGCGAATTTGATTTTAGCTTTTCGGGCGTTAAAACGGCGGTGCTCAGAGCGGTTCAAAAAGAAGTTGGCGTGGATTTTAATTTTCCGTCTTTTGAGCTTGCGGCAAAATTAAACGAACAGCAAAAATGTGATTTTGCGGCGAGTTTTCAGCAAACAGCGGTGGAAACTTTGGTGGATAAGCTCGAAAAAGCCGTGCAGAAATTTCAGCCAAAAACCGTAGTGATTGCGGGTGGCGTGGCAGCAAATTTAGCTTTGCGCGAGGAACTTTTGCATCGAATTTCACGCCAAGTTCCTGACGAAATTATTTTCACTGAGCCGCAATTTTGCACCGATAACGCAGCGATGGTGGCGGCGCTTGGGGCATTTCACTTTGCGCTTGGCGAGCCGCAAAATCCGCTGGACGCCGAGGTGAAACCGAGCCTTTCGATGGAAAACGCAAAATGGTTGCATAAAAAATAAGCCTTCGAATTGATTTTCGAAAGCTTATTTTGGTTTTTCGAATTATTTTTTGAACATTTCTTGGGCGATTTCGCGGGCAACTTCTGAATCGTTCCACGGCACTTTTTCGCCATCGATAATCCGATAAACTTCGTGCCCCAAACCTGTAATCAAGATTGTGTCGCCCTTGCTGGCAATCTGGAACGCCTTTTTGATTGCTACGCGGCGGTCGGCGATTTCTTGCACGTGAGCTGGCAGTTTTTCGCCCATTCCTGCCTTGATTTCGGCGCGAATTTGCTCGGAGTCTTCGGTGTAATTTTCTTCATCGGTTAAAATGATGCGGTCGGCTAAATCTTTGGCGATTTTGCCCATCAGCGGACGTTTTGCGCGGTCGCGGTCGCCACAAGCGCCAAAAACTAAAATCGTGCGCCCTTTGGTGATATTTTTTGCCGCTTCAAGCAATTTTTCCAAGCCATCTGGCGTGTGAGCGTAATCAACAATCACTTCAAACGGAAGATTTTCGACCGCCCGTTCGAAACGCCCCGCGATATTTTCGAGATTCGCCACGCCATTTTGAATATCTTCGAGCGAAATTCCCAAGAGATAAGCGGCCGAAATCGCAGCGGTCATATTGAAAATATTGAATTTTCCCGGCAAATTGGTGGCGGCTTCAAGCTCGACGTTGTTGTCGATGATGATTTTTGCCTCACTACCCTTTTTATAAAGAGTGGCGCTGGTAATTCGCACGTCAGCATTTTCCTTTGTGCCGTAGGTGATTTTTTGGTCGCCAGCGTTAAATTTGTTGTAGTAATCAAACCATTCGTCGTCAGCATTCAGCACGATAAACTTCGGCTCAGTTGCAAAAAGTCGCGCTTTGGCTCGGGCGTAATTTTCCATCGTTTTGTGATAATCGAGATGGTCTTGGGTGAGGTTGGTCATAATCGCCATTTCGAAATCAATTCCCGCGAATTTATACTGTTCGAGCGCGTGCGAAGTTGCCTCAACCAGCGCAAATTCTACATCATTTTTGACCGCTTGGCGGAAGAATTTTTGCAAACGCGCTACCGTAGCAGTGGTCGAATTGGTATCGTTGACCATTTTTTCGCCCGCGATTTCGATATTTGCCGTCGAAAACATCGCTGTTTTGTAGCCTGCTTCCTTCAAGATTTCATTCAAAAAGTTAATCGTGGTGGTTTTACCATTAGTGCCAGTAGCGGCAATAACGCGCAGTTTTTTAGCAGGATTACCAAATTGCGCCGAAACCAATTTCGCGCGCGATTTACGGTAGTTGTTTTCTAAAAGTTTCACCGCGCCGTTCGGTAGCATTTGACGCGCAGTTTTGGCTAAATCATTCTTTATGCTCATAATTAAAGTATAGCATTTTTCGCGAAATCTGCCAAAATAAAAATTAAGCGTGCAAAATCAAGAAGATAATTTGGATGAAAAAGTCCGAAACCAGCCCGACGAGATAAAATCCGCCAATCAAAGCGCATGCTAAACCCAGCCAATACGCGCGTTTATCAGCGGGCGCGATTTTGCGAATTTCTTGATGTTTGCGCATTGCTTTAAACCCAAAAAAGAGCGCGCCAATATTCCAGATGAGCTTTAAAGAACCGATTATCCGAGTGGGAATTCCGACCACGGGCACGAAATCCAAAATCGGCAAAATATCACCAAGGAAAATCAGCAGCGCCGCCCAAAGTGCGAGGCTGAAATCGTCACCCATAATGCCCTTTTTGCGATTTTCTAAAAGCGATTTTCGCTGTTCTTCGCGTCGCAGACTCGCCAAATTATCGCTTTTTTCCTCCCTTTTCACTACTTCAGGATAAATTTCCGCCGCAATTTCAGCGTTCGTTTTTTGCTCGTTTTCCATATTACCTCAATTTTTATCAATATAGCATAACCGCTTTGCAATGGCAAGAGTTTGATGAAAAATTCGAAAAAAGGTATAATTTAATTATGGAAGATTCAATTTTTACACGAATTATCAACGGCGAAATTCCTTGCCACAAGATTTATGAAGACGAAAAAGTGTTTGCAATGCTCGACATCGAGCCGCTGGCGAACGGGCACGTTTTGCTTTTTCCAAAACAGCAAGTTGATTTGCTCTGGGATTTGGATAGCGAAACTTACGCTTATCTTTTCGAAAAGGCAAAAATGATTTCGAAAAAAATTCAGCAAGAAATGAATCCGATTCGCGTGGGAATGGTGGTGGAAGGTTTTGGCGTGCCGCACGCGCATTTGCACCTTGTGCCGCTTTATGATAAAGAAGTTTTGCGGCTGCACCACGGTTATCCTGTGCAAAAATCGCCCGAAGATTTAGCCAAAATCGCTCAAAAAATCGCTTTCGAAAAAATAATTTCGAAAAGCTGGCGAAAAATTCCGAAAAAGAAAAACCCCACCAATTGGGTGAGGTAAGAGGTTTAGATTATTTTTATACCGTGTTCGGCATAAAGCTGAATCTCTTCCTGAATTTCCTTCGCATAATTGGGGCTTTTTCTATCCCCAAGCATTACATAGTAGCTTTCGCCGCTGTGATGAAGGTAATAATCTGGAAGTCTTTTTTCCTCTCTGCCGAGAAAGAAATGCAGATTTTCTTCTTTATCCGAAGACACTCCCTTAGCCAGTATAGCGCCATCGAAACCATTTCTAATTTCGATGCCAAATTCTTTGCCATTCTTCACGATTTTTGACACTATCATTTTTAAACCTCTACGCTTAAAGCCCGTTCGGCTATAGATTTACTCCACCTGGAGCTTAAATATAATATAACATAATTTGAAAAAAGTCAAGAGCTATGCTAAAATTTTACTATGAAAATTATCGCGATTGGTAAAAAGCACGAAAAATGGATTTTGGGCGGCGTGGAAACTTTCGAAAAACGCTTGAAAAAGCCGTTCGATTTGCGCTGGGAGATTTTGGCGCATTCGAATTTTGCCGAAGAAAAGGCGCGTGCGGAAGAATCGGCGCGGATTTTGAAGAAAATTTCGCCTGCGGATTTTGTAATTTTGCTGGATGAGCGCGGCAAGAATATTTCCAGTCCCGAGTTGGCGAATTTGCTTTCGAAAAATTTTGTCAGCGGCCAAAATGTGGTGCTGGTGATTGGCGGCGCGTTTGGCGTTTCGAACGAGCTTCGAAATCGGGCGAATTTCATCTGGAGTCTTTCGAAATTGGTTTTTCCACATCAATTGGTGCGCCTGATTTTGGTGGAACAAATTTATCGCGCGCAAGAAATTTCGGCGGGCGGAAAATACCATCACGAATAGTTCAAAAAGCGAAAAATACAACACGCTTTTGGTTGATAAATAACCGCTAAAAAGTTATAATTAAATTATGGTAAAGACGGAAAAAGAAATCTTGAAACTGCGCAATTTGAAGAAACGTTTTGGCGTGGGCGATGCAGAAAATTACGCTTTAAACGGCGTGGATTTGAGCATTAAAAAAGGCGAATTTATCATCATTATGGGTCCGAGCGGCTGCGGCAAAACCACTTTGCTGAACATTATTGGCTTGCTCGACCGCGCAACCAACGGTGATTATATTTTGAATGGTCGAAATGTGGCGCGAATGTCGCGGCGCAAGCACGCTAAAATCCGCAGTGAAAAAATCGGTTTTATTTTCCAGAATTTTAACTTAATCCCGCGCTTGACGGTTATCGAAAATGTGGCGTTGCCGCTGGTGTATAAAGCGGTTGGCAAAACTAAACGACTCGAAAAAGCTAGCCAGATTTTGAAGCAATTTCATCTTGGCGAGCGGGAATATTATATGCCGTGGCAGCTTTCGGGCGGGCAAACTCAACGGGTAGCGATTGCGCGCGCTTTAGTGAACGAGCCTTCGATTATCTTGGCGGACGAGCCAACGGGTAATCTCGATTCGAAAAGTTCGCATATTATTATGGAAGAACTCGCCGATATTCACAAGCAAGGCAACACCATCATTATGGTGACCCACAACCCCGAATTGATGGCTTATGCAACCCGAATTATCACGATGTTCGACGGAAAAATCGATACGGACGAAAAAATCACCAAGTCGAAGCGGGAAAAATCGAAAGCTGAGCCCGAGCAAAATACGCTTGATAAAATCGAGGCAGTGACGGAAAAATTAGACGAAATTAAAGAGGAATTGGGGGTTTAAGGTGTTTCGAATTTTTAAAACGCATATCGAAAACGCATTGGAATCACTTGGCGCTAATAAAATGCGAACTTTTTTGACAATGCTGGGCGTGATTATTGGCATTTCGAGCATTACCGCGATTTTTGCCCTTTCTGGCGGCGTAGGCGCTTTGATTTCGAAGCAAGTTTCGCACGAAGGCGCAATGGTGGTGGTGCGACCAAAAGAAGTTGGCAGTAGTGAAAAAACTTTAATTTCGAGCCTGACTTCTTCGCAAAATTTCGTCAAAAGTTCGCTAACCGACAAAGACATCGATTCGATTTCAAAAAATAAAAAAATCATTGCTACGGCGCCGCTCGCCACTTTTTCAGCCACGATTAACGCCGAAAATAAAGACCGTTCTTCGCAAATTTTGGCAACCACTTCGGAGCTCGATAAAGTCATCAATCTTAAAATGCGCGACGGCGATTTTTTGGCAAATTCTTCAACCAGCAAAAATGTGGTGGTGGGTTATCAGTTGGCGGTGAATCTATTTGGCACGCCGGATATTTTGGGGCGCAATATTAAAATCAAGAATGAAACCTTCACGATTATTGGCGTTTTGGCGGAGCGCGACACGACAATTAACTTTAGCAATGTCGATTTCAACAACTCGGCGATTATTGATTATTCGGTGGCGAAAGAATTTGCTGAAGGCACTTTGCAGATTCAGCAAATCAATGCGCGGGCAGATAGCGTGAATAATTTGCGTGCGGTGGATGAAGAAATTACCAAAAATATTGGGCAAAATCATGCGGGCGAAGCTGATTTTGAAGTTCTCTCGGGTGAAGAAATCGCCCAAACTTCAAGCGCTTTAATTCAAGCTGCGGGCGTGGTTTTGGCGCTGGTGGCGGGAATTTCACTACTGGTCGGCGGAATCGGTATTATGAATATTATGTTGGTCAACGTGAGCGAACGCACCCGCGAAATTGGTATTCGAAAAGCCTTGGGCGCCAATAATTTGCACATTTTGCTACAATTTTTGACTGAATCGATGATTATCTCGCTCGGCGGCGGCTTGTTCGGCTTTATCCTCGGTTTTGCGTTCTCATTTGGTGTGAGCTTAATTCTGCCCTTTCAGCCAGTGATTTCGTGGCAAGTTTGCGCTTTGATTGGCTTGATTTCGGTATTTGTGGGCGCGATTTTTGGCGCGTATCCAGCGCTAAGAGCTTCGAGAAAAGACCCAATCGAGAGCCTTCGTCAATACAATTAAAATTTAAAATCCCAACCTCGAAAGACTGGGATTTTTTTATTTAACCAGCTCAACTTTTAGCTTTTCGATGAGCTCAACGGGCGTGGGATTTTCATTATTTAAAATCGCAAGATAAATGCTGGCAAAATCTGCCAAAATCGAGCCCCAAAGCATTTGTTCGAGCGGAGTGGCACCTTGCAGTTCGATTTCGCGCGCGGTTGGGCGCTTGCCCTCAAGTAAAGCGTCGGAAATTCGAAAACGTTTCGCGATTTGTGGATTTTCGAAGGAGCTTCGAAGATTAAAAATCGCAAAAAGTTTCTCGACGGGTTGCGCGCTCCAGCCAAGAAATTCGTTGTGGTTAAATTCAGGATATTCATTCCAGAACGAAACATTTTTGGCGTTCTCGTTCCAGCTGATTTTCCACTTGTAAGCGACGGGCGAAAATTCACTTGCACTCAAGAAAACCGCACTGCGCCCTGCTGAATAAAGCGCAATTTGTTTAGCTAAATTCTGCTCAGCGGGCACACTTGGCAGCCATTGCTCGGTTTCATGCCGCAAAAAATCGGCCGAACGCGCAATTTCTTGGTATTTTTCTTCACTCACAAGATTGAAATTTACCAGAATTTTAACCAAAGCTCGCAAATTATAAAATACCGCCATTCGTGGCTGTAAACCTTCGGGGAGTTTGACGTGGGCAATTTGGTGGCTTTTAGCGATATTTTCGAGCTTGCCGTGCGAAGAAATTGTGGCAATTTGCGCACCAATATTTTGCGCTTGTTCCAGAGCCGCCAAAGTTTCTTCGGTATTTCCGGAATAAGAGCTGGCGATAACCAAAGTGTTTTGCGAAATATAATTTGGCAAATGATAATCGCGGATAATTTCGAAAGGTTGCGAAATCTCGTTTTCGAGCCATTTTTTGGCAATCAAAGCCGCCAGCGCCGAGCCGCCCATTCCAGCAATCACAATATTGTGAATTTCGCGCCCGTCGTGCTCGCTATCGAGAACTTCCGCCTCGAATTTTAGTTGTTTCCATTCGTCGCCCGCCACGCCCAGAGCATTTTGCGGGTCGCGCTGCACCAATAAATTAAAATTATCTAACATCCCACCTCTTTTAAAATTATCTTGATTATGCTTTATTAATATGATACAATAGGTTCAAGAAAAAGTAAAGCAACTAATAATAAGGTGGGATATGGAAGTTGATGCAAATCCAATGAACAAACAAACTGTGAGCGACGACCCAGAGCTCGCAAAAGTTTTGGCTGGAATTAACCCAGCCGCTCAAACTGCAAAAAGCGATGACGAAGAGACAACGCTTCAATACGAAGGTCTTGAGCAACAAATTAACGATATGGAAGCTCCAGTTGAAGAATTGGCAGAAGAGGCTGAAGCGCCTGAGCCAGAGCTAACTGCTGCGCCAATGCCAAGTTTTGGCGGATTGAATCTTGACGACATCAAAGTGAGCGCCTTGCAAGATTTGCGCCCGCTTGTCGAAAAGCTAAACGTTACGAACGAAGAAAAATTCGATATTTACCTCTTGCTTCTCCGTTCGAGCGACGACAACACTTTGATTCAGCCAGCGTATGAAGCCGCACGCCAGATTCAAGATGAAGCTAAGCGCGCTAATGCTCTGCTCGACGTGATTAAAGAAATCGATTACTTCAATTCGAAAAATGCCTAAAATTAAAACCAGCTTTCGAAATTTGAGAGCTGGTTTTTTGGTTTTTCGAATTTAATACCAATTGCGCTGGAAGATTTTGCGGTTGATTTTGAGTAGGAGTTTTTCGCCAAAGTTTCGCCAAAGTTGGTATTTTTTTGGCGAAATCACTAAATCGAAAGCGCCCACGTAATCGGTGATTTCTTTCGAAAAGCTGGTTTTGAATTGCCCTACGCCGTGCAAAAAATGATTTTTATCGTGAATTTGGTCGCTTGGTGGCGTGCCGCAAAGGTCGTGGATTTTGGCGCCATTTTCGCGCGCCCAGCGGATGACTTCCCACTGCAACAGATGTGAAGCGCCATAAGCTTTTCGCGCGCGCACCGAAGCGCCGTCTTTGTAGGTGGATTTTTCGCCAAAGACAAAAGCAAATGCCGCCGCGACGACTTCACCTTCAAATTTCGCAAAAAATAGTTGCCCGATTTGTGCTTTCGAAAAGCTCTGCCAAAATTCGAAATGATATTCGAACGAGCGAATGTTGAAGCCAGAATCGCGCGCTGTTTCCGCGAGCAAATCATAAAAAATCTGGGCATTCGCGCGAGTCAAATCAACGCGTTCCACCTCAACACCGTCGCGTTTAGCACGATTGATTGAATATTTGGCGCCTTTGCGCGGCATTTTCGCCAGAATTTCTTCTTCGCTTAAACTTGGTGAAATATCGAGCAGAATGGTTGAAAAATTCGGCTGAATTGGCCGCACAATTTCGAAGTTTTCACTTTTAAGAAAACTAAGATTTTCGGCATTTTTCAAAAGTTCGCTTTCCATTTTGATGGCAAAAACGCCATTTTTGCGCCCAAAATTGCGCAAGATTTCTTTAATTTTTTGCAATTCCGCGCGGTTGGAAATGCCCGCGCCTTTACTCAAATACCACAATTTCCCCAATCCTAAAACCAGCTTTTCTTGAGCTGAAATCGCTAAAACTCGCTCGCTATCGAAATTTTCAATTAAAAAATAGCGTGGCTGCCAGCCTGATTTTCGCTTAAATTCGGTCATTTCAAAAGATTGAAAAACATTGCCGCCGTCGGGGTTTTTCAAGATTAAATTATCCCAATTTCGAATTTCTTCATCGTTCGCAAATCGTATTTCCATAACTCCATTATATCAGGAAAATCGAGATTTTGAAAAATTAAAGCGGTTGTGCTATAATAAAATTATGAATTTTAGGCAAGAGGAAAATCGAAATCCGCAGCTTTCTGAGCCAGATTTTAATGTTCCGCAAAATACTTTTTATGCGCCCGAAAACCAAACTGCACCAAATCAAACCGCTCAGGTGGAAGAAGTCCAGCCTTTTCAAGCGCCAGAATATCGCAAAAATCTAAGTGAAGATTCGAACCAAAATCCGGAATTCGAAAGTGCCGAGCGCCAATTCGAAGAGCGCGAAATCGCCAATTGGCAAGCGCAAGAAATGTTTATTGGCGAAAAAAGCAAGCGCTGGTTTTTGGCGTTTTATATTGTGGTGGCGATTTTGGTGGCTTTGGCTATCTGGATGCAACTTTGGACTTTTGCCGCTTTGATTATCGTTTCGGCGGTGGCAATTATGGTAACGCGGCGCGAAAATCAAGCCAATATGGTTGCTTATGCTCTGAGCACGCGCGGAGTTTATATCGGTAATAATTTTTATCCATATAGCGATTTTCGCACTTTTGGGATTGTCCGCGAAGCTCAAGTTTATTCGATTGTGTTGATTCCAAAAAAACGCTTCTCGCCTGCCACTTCGATTTATTTTCCAGCGAGCGAAGGCGAAAAAATCACCGATATTATCGGTCAGCGCCTACCGATGGAAGAAGTTAAACTGGATATTATCGACCGAATTATTCGCAAAATTAAACTTTAGTATTTGATTTTTTGAATTTTATCTGATATAATGAAATTATTCACGTGAGTGAAAGAACTTCATAATTTATGCTACGAAAGTAGCGTTTGCACCTGTAGCTCAGCTGGATAGAGCGTTGGCTTGCGGAGCCAAAGGTCGTAAGTTCGAATCTTGCCAGGTGTACCAGAGAAAAGACATCAGTTTACGCTGGTGTTTTTTCTTATCTACTTTATTTTCTGATTAAAATGTGTTAAAATAAAAAGCGGAGAGGTGGCCGAGTGGTTGAAGGCGCACGACTCGAAATCGTGTATGCGGTTATCCCGTATCGAGGGTTCGAATCCCTTCTTCTCCGCCAGAGAAAGCCCCGAGTTTGAATACTCGGGTTTTTCTTTATATCAATTCCCAATTTCGGCCAATTTTAACGTCAACTTTGAGCGGAATGACTAATTCTGGGCAAATATTTTCCATCGTTTCACGCAAAATCTTGGCAACTTCCTCGGCTTTTTCTTCGGGCGTTTCGATTAAAATTGAGTCGTGAATTTGCAAAATCTGCTCGCCAAGCCCAGCCTGCGTGATTTTTTCGTCGACAATCAACATCGCACGCTTCATCAAATCCGCCTCTGTTCCCTGAATCGGCATATTAGCGGCGGCACGCTTGGCAGCTTCACGCACCATAAAATTCGCCGATTTAACATCTGGCGTCGGCCGCCTGCGACCATAGAGAGTTTCCACAAAGCCTTCATTTTCGGCCTGCGAAATCGTTTTCGAAATGAAATTCTGGATTGGTTTTCGAATTTCGAAATAATTTTCGATAAAATTCTGCGCTTCGAAAAAGCTCGTGCCGAGCTCGCTTGCCAAACGGTGCGCGCTCATCCCATAAAGCACGCCAAAATTGATAACTTTTGCCGCGCGGCGCTGGCTGGGCGAAATTTCTTCAAGCGGAAGATTAAACATCGAAGCGGCGGTTTTTAGGTGAATATCGGCGCCAGATTTAAAATCTTCAATCAGATTTTGGTCGCCACTCAGAACCGCAGCCAGGCGCAACTCGAACTGCGAATAATCCGCCGCCACCAAAATATGCCCTTTTCGTGCCACAAAACCTTCGCGAATTTTGCGCCCAAGCTCCGAACGAATCGGGATATTTTGCAGATTTGGGTTGGTTGAAGAAAGCCGGCCAGTGGTCGTAACGTCTTGGTTGAAAGTGGAATGAATCCGATTTTGCGCGTCCGCCAGCTTCGGCAGTGCGTCGATGTAAGTATTTTTGAGTTTCGAAAACTCGCGGAATTCTTCGATTTTGGCAATAATCGGGTGCAACTCGCGCAATTTATCCAGCTCTTTTTGCCCCGTCGAAAAACCATTTTTCGATTTTTTAATCCCTTTAGTGGGCAAATTCAAATCTTCGAAAAGAATTTTCGAAAGCTGCAACGGGCTCGCCACGTTAAATTCGCGCCCCGCCAACTCGAAAATTTCAGCTTCCAGCTGGGCGATTTTTTCACCAAAAATTTGGCTTTGTTCGGCGAAAAACTCAGGCTTGATTTGCACGCCCGCCCGCTCCATTTTGAACAAAACCTTGCTCAACGGAAAATCGAGTTTCTCTGCCACCGCGCGGATTTTGGGCAAATTTCGCAGTTCTTTTTGCTGTTTTTCGAAAACCAAAATCATCGCTTTGAGGCGTTCGAGCGGCTTTTCTTCATCGATGGCGGTTGCGGAAATCCCACGCAAAGTTTTGTCGCGAATCAGCGCGTTGAGCAAAAATGCCATCTGGCGCAGGTCGTAAATTTCGCCAAAAATCGGCGCGATTTGATTTTGCGCCATCGCGTGAAAAGTGCTTTTCGAATCGTAAAAAATGGTTTTCGAATTTCGCCAAAAATCGGCGTAATCGCTAAATTCGCTCGCCGCGAGTTCGGCGGATTTTTCGCCATCAGAAATCGTGAAAATTGAATTTTCGAAATCGACGAAAATTGGTTTTTCGAATTTTTCAAGGTTTTTCGAATTAAGAATTTCTGGCGCAGTAGCTTTTGTTAGTTCTGGTAATTCGGCATTATTTTCGGCAAAATCACCACTAAAAAGGCTGGCTTGATTTTGGTTTTGGGCTTTTGCTGCATTGCGCATTTCAGCAGGGATTTTTCGCACCAGCGAATTAAATTCGAGCTTTTTCATCGCCGCCAAAACCGCCGAATAATCAAAATTATGAATATCAGCCGCCGCTAAATCAAGCGTCACGGGCGCATCCGTCCAGATTTCCGCCAGTTTTTTGCTCATAAACGCCGATTCTCGCCCTTCCTCGAGCTTTTTGCGCCAAGCAGGCTTAATCTTCTCGAGATTCTCATAAATGCCCTCAAGCGTGAAAAATTCTTGAAGTAGCGCGGTGGCAGTTTTTGGGCCAATGCCAGGCACGCCGGGGATATTGTCGCTCGAATCGCCTTGTAGCGCCTTTAAATCAAGAAATTGCGCCTGTTTCAAGCCGTATTTTTCTTCGAAATAAGCCAAATCGAACTCTTCGATATTCGAAAATCCACGTTTCATCGCAAAAACTTTGGTATCTTGGTCGATGAGCTGGAGCATATCGAGGTCGCTGGTGATGAGATAACTTTCGATACCCTGTGCGTTGGCTTGCTCGCTGAGCGTGCCGAGGATGTCGTCGGCTTCGTAACCATCGCATTCAAAAAGTGGCCAGCCGAGCGCCTGCAAAAAATCGTGCAAAATTGGAATTTGGGCTTGAAAATCCTCTGGCGGCGTTTTGCGCCCCGCTTTGTAGCCGTCGAAAATCTCTAAGCGCCGCGAAATTGAAGTTCCCTTTTTATCCCAAGCCACCACCACATAATCGGGGTTTAATTTGCGGATTATTTCAAACGCCAAGCTCGCAAAGCCAAAAACTCCGCCCGTCGGAGTGCCGTCGGCGGTGGTCAAACCCGCCATCGCATAATAGCCTCGGTAAAAAACACTTTTTCCATCTATGATTACTATCTTCTTCATTATCTCAATTATAACATATCGCAAAGAAAAAGCCCTGTTCTACACAGGGCTAAAATATGATATAATCATTTTATGAACAAACAAATCTTGCGCGCAAAAAATCGAAATCAAAAATCATCGGTCAAAATTTTGGCTTTTGTAGGAATGGCGGGCGCGGGTAAAAGCGAGGCGACGGAATATTTAAAAAGTAAGGGTTATCCGCAGGTTTATTTTGGTGGCGTGGTAATGCAAGCACTGGAGCAGGCGGGGCTGGAAGCCAATGCCGCGAACGAAAAAAGAATGCGAATGGAATTGCGCGAAAAGTTTGGCGAAGAGATTATTGCGCAGAAAATCATCGAGCAAATCAACGGTCTAATTTCGGCGGGTCAAAAGCGCATCGTTGCCGACGGTTTATATACTTGGACGGAATATAAGGTTTTAAAAAAGGCTTTTCCGCAAGAATTGAAGGTTGTGGCTTTGGTGCCGCCGAAATCTTTGCGCTACAAACGGCTTGCCGACCTTCCCGAGCGCAGTTTAACTTTAGCCGAAGCGACCGACCGCGATTATCACGAAATTGAGGCTCTCGAAAAAGGCGGCCCGATTGCGATGGCAGATTATTTCATTGTGAATAAAAATTCGAATTTGCGCACGCGAATGAAAATCGACCAAATCTTGCGCGAAATCGATTTTTAGCTTTTTCGAAAAGTTGAATTAGCCCGCGAAGGCTGTTTTCGAAAAATATCGCCATTTTCGAAAATAAAAAAGCCCAATTTGGGCTTGAGAAATTAATCGGCGATTGTCTCGCCTTTCAATGAGTTTACGTACCGCTCTCCGAGAGCGGTAATTTTTAGCTCCGCATTTTCGAGCACAAGATACTTGTGCTCGACTAAGTTTTCGATTTCTTTTTCGAAATCCGCCAAACTTAGTTCGGCACTTTCGCTCCAGATAATCAAGAGAAAAGGTCCGAGTTGAGAATAGATTTTCTCCATCGAACCACGGAGTTTTTTGCCAAGAATTTGTTTGTTATAGATTCTTGACATAATCCGATAGCGGAATTCTTTTCTCACAGTCTGGGTATAGATTCTTATGTTCATTTATAATCACCTCTTGCAAAAAACTAACGTTTTGATTTTACACAAAATAAAAACGTCGCATAATTATTATACGACATTTCTATTTTATTGTCAAATTACATTCTTTCGGGCGCTTCAATTCCGAGCAATTTTAGCCCTTCTGCCAAAGTGTCACGATAACGCGCAACCAAAGCCAAACGCAGAGCTTCGCGCTCGTCGCCGATGACGCGGTTTTGTTCGTAAAAGCGGTTAAATTCCTGCGCCAGCTCGTAAAGATAGCGACAAATGCCGTGAACCATATATTCGTTGGCGGCTTTGGTGATAACACCTGGGAATTCGCTCAATTTTTGGAGTAATTTTCGCTCAGATTCGGTCGTTTTTAGGCTTGTTGCTGGCAATTGATTACTTTTAGCTAAAATGCTGCAAGCGCGCGCGTGAGCGTATTGAATGTAAGTGCCTGAATTTCCTTGAAGAGTTACAGTGTCTTCGATGTCGAAAGCGATGTCGCCACCCAAGCGGTATTTTACGAAAGCGTATTTAATAGCGCCAAGAGCAATTTGGTTGGTGAGCTTTTGGTCGTCTTGGGCGAGTTCGCTGGCGCGATTTTTGATTTCGTCCAAAACATCTACCGCGCGTGAAACATTTCCCAAGCGCGAGCTCATCTTTTTGCCGTCAGAAAAGCGCACTGTACCGTTGGTTAAATGGGTCATTTTGGCGCCAATGCCAGGCAAGAAAGTATCCGCCGCCGCATAAACCACGCGCATATATTCTTTTTGGTCGTTGCCAGTCATCAAAATTCGATGGTCGAAATGATAATCCGCGATTTCTTTCCAGATTACGCCAATATCTTTGGTTTCGTAAGTTGGCAAGCCGTTTGAAGTGATGAAAACGCGCGTGTGCAGGTTTTGTTTTTCGTCACCCTTGAAGACAATTGCGCCTTCGCTGCGCTCTAATTTGCCCGCCGCCAATTGTTCAGAAACCACTTGCATACCAGTTGGCGCAGTGGAGCTTTCAGGGTAATAATGCATGCGGTCAACTTCGATTAAATCGTAAAAAGCGTCGAAGTAATCGAAACTCCACTGGCGAGTTTCCCAATAAATTTGTGCCATTGGTGAAGTTGTATCATTCTGCTCGTGAAAACCGTAAATCGCTTTGTTGAGCTCGATAATTTCAGCCTGAGCGGTTTCGTCTTCTTCGTAAGCCCGAGCGCCAATCACGTAAGTTTTGCCAATCCATTTAGCACGTTCGAAAGCGTTATTTTCGATTTCTTGGAGCTTTTCTGGATTTTCGCCGCCGAGCTCTTTACGCATGCCCCACAAACATTTAGCCACGTGCAACCCAACGTCGCCGCCAAAGCTGGTTCGATTCACTTTTGCGCCCGCCGCCTCTAAAACGCGCGCCAAAACGTCGCCGTAGATTGTTTGATAAAGGTGCCCAGTGTGCAGGTCTTTGAAGGCATTTGGGCAAGAATATTCGAGCACATAAACTTGATTTTCGAAAATTTGCTCGGCGCGTGCGTTCGCCAAATTCCAAAGCGATTCGTCGCTAATTTTAAGATTGATAAAACCTGGCCCCGCGATTTCGACATTTTCGAAAAGTTCATTTTTCGAAAGTTCATTCGCCAAGACTTCGGCAATTTCGCGTGGATTTTTCGAAAGCTTTCCCGCGAGTTGCATTGCGATATTGGTTGCAAAATCACCAAATTCAGGCCGTGGCCGTGTGAGCGCGACCTCTGCCGTGATATTAAATTTTTCCTCGATAGTCTTTTTGATAATTTCTGCAACTTTTTCCATGGGAAGATTATACCACACTTCAGTTATTTAGTCCAATACGAACCCCTTAAACCAGCGCTTAGGCTTGCGGATTCGGCGCAAATTGCCAAGAAAAAAGCCCCACATTGTGGAGCAAAGCCTATTATGGGCTTGGAGTGTAAAAACCGAGGAGCAGTTGCGTGTTATAGCGCGCTTTAAATTTCTCTCCTGATTTAATCGAAGTTAATCCGATTTCGACTTCGTTTAAAGATGAAGCCCGCTTAAAGCTCGTCACTCTAAAATCCTCGGATTTACCGTTTTCTAACAGTAGGGTAATTTTATTCTTTTTTGAGAAAAAATTACTCAGAGCGTTGACGATTTCGCCGATTTCGCCGATTTCTGGACCTCGAATAATCACTGTTTTCGCCATTTTTTCTAACCTCCAAAAGTGCTAAGATAACCATATTATAACATTTTTTACCTAAAAAAGCAAGCAAAATAAAAAACCACCCTTCGTCGGGGTGATTTTTGCGGTTTTGAAGTGATTATTTTCGCAAACCTAATTTAGCAATAGTATCTTTGTAGGCTTCGAAATCTTTTCGTTCAAGATATTTTAGAAGTTTTTTACGGCGTCCAACCATCTGAGTCAAACCGCGACGAGCCATAAAGTCGTGCTTGTTTTCCTTGAGGTGCGCTGTCACTTCTTTGATACGAGCAGTCAAAATCGACACTTGCGCCTGTGGCGAACCAACGTCTTTTTTGGAAACCTGAGTCAAAGCGATTGCCTTCTCTTTAGTAATCATCTTTAGAATTTTAGCATTTTTAGCTAAAAAAGTCAAGAGTTAAGAAAGCGCCAAAAATAAAACCTCGTTTTGCGCGAGGTTTTCGAATTTCGAAGTTAGACGTTGGTTGGCGAAACGCCGTTGCCACCCCCGCCGTTGAGGCTGGAATTGACGCCACCATTTGTGCCTGTGAAAGTAACCAGCACGAAGTTGATGATTGCGTAAGATAGAATTGCTACAATCAAACCAACAATGGCGTAAAGAATGGTGTTTTTGGCGCCTTCAACCTTTTTCGAATCGCCGTTCGAAACGATATAGCGCAAGCCGCCGAAAATGAGCATAATAATGCTCAAAACGCCAACGAAAAATAGCATAATGCTGACAATTTGGGTGAAAATTCCTGCGTTGCCGAAAAGGGTAGTCGGCATTTCAGAAGTGCGAGCTTGGTTGAGCCCCCCTTCCACACCGCCTTCAAACGCCGCCAAAGCCACGGGTGCATTTGCAAAAATCACCAATCCAGCGGTCGAGATTAAACTTAGAATTGAATAAAACGTCAACTTCTTCATAATGGTTTTATTATACCAAAAAAAGCCTTTTTTGTCAATACGACTTCAAGTCTTGCGTTTTCGAAAGCGTTTTGATAAAATAGGAACATTGGAGGATTACCCAAGTGGCTGAAGGGGACGGTTTGCTAAATCGTTAGTACGGGGAGACCTGTAGCGGGAGTTCGAATCTCCCATCCTCCGCCAAGAAAATTATCTCACTGCGGTGGGATTTTTTTGTGCCCTTTTTTCGAAATTCGAAAACTAATCTTCGATGCCTAAATCACGCAATTTAACAGATTGAGCAATGTCGAATTCGGCAATTCGTGTGCGGCGCAATTGAGCGCAATACGCTCCGCAGCCGAGGATTTTGCCAAAATCTTCCGCCAGTGTGCGAATATAAGTGCCACTCGAAACGTGCGCGCGAATTTGAACGCGCGGAAAATCGTAAGCGAGAATTTCGAAACTAAAAATTTCAACTTTTCGTGGGGAAATTTCGACATTTTTGCCCTTTCGCGCAAGATGATAAGCGCGCTGCCCGTCAATTTTAATCGCCGAAAAAGCAGGCGGAATTTGTTCGATTTTGCCCGTGAGTTTTTTCGAAGTCGCCAAAAGTTCTTCGAAAGCGGGCTCTTTTTCGAAATCGATTTTCGAAATTTCGCCTTCTGGGTCGCCAGTGCTCGAAATTTGCCCCAAGATAAATTCGGCTTCATAAACTTTGTCTAATTTGGTGAGCTCCATCGCGTTTTTGGTTTCTTTGCCGTAAAGCAAAACTAAAAGCCCCGTGGCAAAAGGGTCGAGCGTGCCAGTGTGGCCGACTTTGATTTTTTTGCCGAATTGCTCACGCAGAACTCTTCGCACTCGAGCGACCACGCCAAAGCTGGTGATTCCAGCGGGCTTATCGATGAGGATTCGCCCGCTTTCGTTTTCGAATTTTAGCATTTTTACATCCCTGGAATCTGGAATTGTGAAGGGTCTTGATAAATTTGGTCGGTCATAATGTTGTTGGTGCTGGCATTGGTGCCCTGAGCGACCTCTGGAACGGGCGGCTCAGCTGGCTGAGGAATTTCAGGCAACGGCGCTGGCAATGGAATTTCGCCCGCATTGAGATTGTTAAAATCTGGCACTGGCGGCAATTCTGGCGGCAAAGGCATATTGTTGAAATCTGGCACTGCTGGCAATTCGGCAGTTGATTGCGGCTCGTGTGAGAGAATTTCGCCATTTTGTGCAAGCGCTTCAGCTAAGTTTTGGTTCGATTCTGGGTGATAGTAATCGTCATCGTTCGAAGCATAATCGCGCGCGCCAAAAGTTGGCTGTTCCGCTGTCAAGATTTTCGATTTAGTTTGTTTAATCGCGCTGGCTGGAGCGGGTTCCTCGGCTGGAGTTTGTTCTGCTGGCGTGAAAGTTTCGCTGGCGATTGGCTGCTCGGCGACAAACGCTGTATTTTGCTCGAAATTGGCTTCGGGCGCTGGAATTTCATTTTGAATATTCTCAACTGGCGCTACTACTTGAGGCAACTCAGCAGGCTCAACCGCTGGCGCTTGAGGCTCAGTTGGCACTTCAGCGATTGGTGTTTCTTCAAAATCAATCGGCGCAGTTTCAGGCTGAATTTCTTGAGTTGCAGGAAAATCTGCCGCGAGCTCCTTGATTTTTTCAAGCTCTTCGTTGATTTGGTTGGTTTGTTCTGAAGTTTCAACTGGCGCATTTTCAGCTTCGTCATCTGGCGTTTCTTCACGCTCGATGGTCAAAAGGCTGGCATCTTTCGGCGCTTCTGTCGCTTCTTCAACCTGCTCTTCGCTTTCTTTTTCAACCTTTAAAGAAGTGTTTTCGGGCTGAATTGCTTTTTCTTCGCTTTCGCGGATTTTCGAAATCACCAGTTGTTGGTCGGCGCCCGCCATAATCAATTTCGAAGCAATATTCATCACTTTGGCATTTGTTTTTTCGTTCGAAAAACGTTCGGTTTCAGAGATAATTCCCGTGAGAATCGCTGTAGCAACCGCTTTATTAAGAGATTTTTTACCAATAGAATCAGATTCGATAAGTTCAAGCGCCATTTCCGAAAGGCTTGAAGCGAGCTCTTCGTGCCAATTCATTTCGCTTAAATTGCTTGGATTTTCGCCAACGCTCAAAACGCCAACTGCCGCGTCGTGGAAAATTCGCCCGTGAGCGGCAAGCGCTCCGTCGAGATTTTCTTGATTATCCACGCCCAGCGCCAAGACAAAATCAACATTGAAATCGCCCTGCTCAAATTCAAGGTCGCTTTTGGTAATTGTAGTTTTATATGGCGTGATGAAAATTTTGACGTGGTCGCCAACTAATTTATAGCGAAGATGGTCGGCTTTTTCTTTATTTAAAGCGATAATAAAATCGCGCAAAGAATTAACCGAGGTTTGAAAAGTTTTGGCTGGGTTGAGAAATTCCAGCACATCAGGCATTTTGCCACTGGCGACCGCCGTAGCGTGTTTGCCGGTTTTATTGATTGCGAGCGTTAAAGCCAGCGCCGAAGCTAATTCATCGACACTCGGATTATTACTCAAAGCAATCAGAATATTTTCTGACTCCTTCAATTGCGAAATAATCTGCTCGCGGGCGTTGTTTTTTGGCATTTTTATTTGGTCCTATTGTTTATTTTGCTAATTTCTATCATGATTTTAGCATAATCGGCTTGAAATGTCAAGAGTTAATTCGTAAAAGGTTTTGACTTTTTGGAAGAAATGCTGTATAATCGATTCTGAATTGTAAATATTAAACCTAAATGAGGAAATTAAATGCCAATTATTAAATCTGCTGTAAAGCGAATGCGACAAACTGCGAAGCGACGCGAACGCAATGTCGGCATCAAAAAAGACATTAAAGGTGCTGTGAAAGCGTTTACCGCTGAGCCAAGCGCAACAACTCTTGCGAAAGCTCAGAGTGAACTCGACAAAGCGGTGAAAAAAGGCTTGATTAAGAAAAACACCGCTGCTCGCCGTAAATCAGCTTTGGCTGCCGCTGCTAAAAAAGCTGGCGTAAAACTTGAAGCAAAAAAAGCTGCCAAAAAAGCTCCAACCAAGAAAACTACTAAAAAAGCTGAGAAGTAATCAAAAAGCTCGTCCGATTGTGGCGAGCTTTTAGTTTGGTCTAATTATATATTTAGCGATTATCTTTTAAAAAGGCGAAAAATCTTTTTGCCAGCAGGCAGCATTGAATTCCAGATTGGGTAGAAAATCGAAGTTGGAAAATCGAAAGTTCCCACCAGTTGATTGCGATGATTCGAAAATCCAGCTTTGAATTTCGAAATGCCGTCGTTTAGCAAACCGTTGAAATCGTAGCGTTCGATGCCGCGATTTTTCATTTCGATAATCGTGAGCCACTTCAAGATATAATTTGCGCGGACTTTTTGCCCTAAATCGCTCACGCCGCCATAAAGTTCGAAAGCGGTTTTGTCGCTGGCAGCCAGCCAAAGAAAAGCCACCATTTCTTCGGTGATATTTTCGACTTCTTCGCCCTCTTTGTTTTTCGAAATTGTTCTGTGGCGCACGAAAGCGGCAAAAATCGGCGAATTTTTACGCATTTGGCGTTTTAAATCTTGATAATATTGGGCTTTGTGAATCGCAAATCCAGCTCGCTTGGCGGTTTGTTGATAGATTGAAAGCGCCTGATTGATTTCTTGCTCAGTGTAAATTTCGCGCACTCTGACCTCTGTTGAACTCTTGCGAATATACTGGCGTGTTTTTTTGCTCATTTCAGCGAGCAAAGTATTTTCATCTTTGGTTAAATCCAAAATCAACGTTTCGGGGATTAAAATGGTATTTTTTGCCCTTCTCCAGCCGTTTGTTGGCTCAAAACTGCCCTCTTCCCAATCGGGTTCCATTGAAATGCAAACTGGTCGCGGTTTGAGGTTATTTTTTGCCCAAAGTGCAATTTCGCGCGTCAGTTTTGCCCTTTCGATGGGCTTTTTCGAAAGCACCAATGAACCACGCGGAATATAAGCGAAATTTCGAAGCGGAAAAGGTAATTTTCGAACCAAAATTTGCGCCGCCGCCACAATATCGGAGTGGTCTTTTTTCTTTTCGTCGATAGTTTTTTCTTCACTATTTTTCAAAAAGACTCGCCTCACCTGCCAACTTGGCGATTGCGCCTTTAACTCGCCCCAGCCCCAAAGTTGCAGCGGATGCCCGCCGCGCTCGTTAATAAAATCATTCCATTCATCTTTATCAGTTATTTCGATAATCTTTAGCATAAGTCTATTATACACCAAAAAAGTGTGATATAATAGTAAGGAAAATAAAAACGAGAAAAAACAGTTTGGTGAGGTATTAATTTCCGTGAGGTTTCGCGTGAAATAGTATTTCATTTTTGTTAAAATTTCTCGTGAAATGTGAATAAATTTCGAAAGCTAATAGGGAAGAATTAATGAAAATCACGAAAACTTATGAACCAAATAATTATGAACCAGATATTTATGCTTTATGGGAGGCATCTGGCGCTTTTGAGAGTAGTGGAGTTGGGCCAAAATATTCGATTGTTATGCCACCACCCAATGCGAACGGCAATTTGCATATTGGCCACGGATTGATGGCAGCGGTTGAAGATATTTTAGTGCGCTACCACAAAATGAAGGGCTACGACGCGGTTTATTTGCCGGGCGCCGACCACGCTGGTTTTGAGACGTGGGTGGTTTATGAGCGACTTTTGAACGCTGAAGGGAAGAGTCGTTTTGATTATTCTCGTGATGAGCTTTACCAGCAAGTTTGGGATTTTGTGGCTAAGCAGCGGGGTGGAATGGAGTTGCAACTTCGGGCTCTTGGTGTGGGCGCTGATTGGAAAAATTCCACTTTCACCTTAGACCAAAAAGTGGTTTCGCGCGTGTATAAAACTTTCGAAAAACTTTGGAACGAGGATTTGATTTATCGAGGTGAGCGAATCGTGAATTATTCGACCAAATATCAAACTTCTTACGCCGATATTGAGGTGGATTATAAAGAAGAAAAGGGTAAACTTTGGACGATTTCTTACCCTGTGATTGGTGAATTTGGCGAAGCCGAGCAATACATGTTGGTTTCAACCACTCGCCCAGAAACAATGCTTGGCGACACGGCTTTGGCGGTGAATCCAACTGATGAGCGATACGAAAAATTAATCGGTCGCAAGGTGCGCGTGCCGCTGATAAATCGCGAAATTACAATTATTGCAGACGAATACGCTGACCCAAACTACGGCACTGGTGTTGTAAAAATTACACCATTCCACGACCCGAATGATTTCGAAGTAGGTAATCGCCACAATTTGCCAAAAATCCAGGTGATTGGTTTTGATGGAAAAATGAATGAAAATGCGGGTGCCTACCAAGGTTTAGAAGTGATGGAAGCGCGCAAAAAAATCATCGAAGATTTGCGCAAAAACAATGCGCTCTTTGGTGAAGAAAATATCACACACGTGGTTGGCTATGATTATAAATCGGGCGAGCCAATTCAGCCGCTGGTAAAAGAGCAGTGGTTTATTTCGACCAAACCTTTGGCGGCGAAAGCTCTCGAGGCGCTGCGCAACGACGAAATTAAATTTACGCCAGAAAATAAAAAGAACGTGTTGATGAATTATCTTGAAAATATCCGCGATTGGAACGTTTCACGCCAAATTCCTTGGGGAATTCCAATTCCGGCTTTCCAGAATGTTGACGACGAGAACGACTGGATTTTTAACGAAAATGTGCACGAAAAAGAAATCGAGGTGGATGGCAAGATTTATCGCCGCGACGAAGACACGCTCGACACTTGGTTTTCAAGTGGTCAATGGCCATTTATCACAACCGATTTTCTCGAAAATGGCGAACTTTCGAAATTCTATCCAAACAGCGTAATGGAAACGGGGCACGACCTGATTTTCCCTTGGATTTCGCGAATGATTATGTTGGGAATTTACTGCACGGGTCAAGTGCCGTTCCGCGAAGTTTATTTGCACGGTATGGTGCTTGATGAGCACGGCCAAAAAATGAGCAAATCGAAGGGCAATGTGATTAATCCGATGGACGTCATCGCCGAATTTGGCTCCGACGCTTTCCGCCTCGGGATTATCGCGGCACGTTCGGCGGGTCAAAATCAAGCCTTTTCGAAAAATAAAGTAGTGGCTGGGCGCAATTTCTGTAATAAATTGTGGAATATTTCGCGCTTTATCTCTGAAAAAGTTGGCGAAATCAAGAGCGAAAAACTCCCTGAAGCGTATTCACCAGCCGACCATTGGATTGTGCGCGAACTCGACCGCGCTACTGCGGAGCTCGACAACCACATGACGAATTACCGCTTTGCCGAGGCTTCGGAAACGGTTTATCATACGATTTGGAGCACGGTTGCCGATTGGTATATTGAAGCTTCAAAAACCCAAGAAAACCCTGAGCTTCTGGCGTGGGTGCTTGAATCTTGCTTGAAGCTTGCGCATCCTTTTGCGCCATTCGTGACCGAAACAATTTGGCAAACTTTGCCTTGGACGGAAGGTGTTTTGGCGAACGAAAAATTGGCAAAATCGCTTGAATTTAATGAACTCGAAGCCACCAATTTTGAGCGAATCCAAGATTTGGTGAATGAAATTCGCTTCATCACGGCGGAATTGCCGGGTAATCAGCGCTATAATTTGCTTTTCGAAAACGATTTGTTAATTCGAAACAACGCCGAAACCATTCGTCACTTGGCTCGCGTGCCGCAAATTCTCGAAACCGACGCGCCGCAAGGCTTCAGCTTGGCAGTTAGCGGTTTGGGCGCATATCTTGATGTGCCAGCCAAAGTTTTGGCGGAATATAAAACCGAGCTCGAAAAAATGCTCACGGCGGTACAAGCGCAAATCGAAAATCTCGAACGTCGCCTTTCGAATGAAAATTACATTTCGAAAGCTCCCGCAGAATTGGTCAAAGAAACGCGCCAAGATTTGAGTGAAAAGCGCGCACAGCTCGCCAAAATCGAACGCGGAATTGCAAATTTAAATAATTAATAGAGGTAGATTTATGAAAAAAGTTGTAATTGACCAAAATTTCTTTGAAGTTTTTCCAGAAAGCAAGATTTATTTGTTGCATTTGAAGGGTATCAATAATCAGATTAACGAAGCCGACGACCCGTTTTTTGCCAAAATGTTGGCTGAAGCGAGCCAGAGCGCGCAGAAGTTTTTCGTCGAAGAAACTTTTAGCGAAAACTCGGTGGTGAAGGTTTGGCGCGAGGCATTTTCGAAATTTAAAACCAAAAAAGGCGCGCGTTCTTCGATTGAAAACTTGCTTAAACGGGCAGCGCAAGGGCGAACTTTCAGCCCAATCAACCCTTTGGTAGATATTTATAACAGCGTTTCGCTCGAATTCGCCTTGCCGTGCGGCGGCGAAGATTTGGCCAAGATCGACGGCGATTTGCATCTCGGAAAAGCGCAGGGCGGTGAAAGCTTTTTGCCTTTGGGCGAGACTGAAGATTCACCAGCTTTGCCCGAGGAAATCATTTATTACGATAATTCAGGCGCGATTTGCCGCTGTTTAAACTGGCGCGAAGCTCAACGCACAATGCTAACGCCCGAAACTCAAAATGCGATTTTGGTGATTGAAACTATCAATTCTGAGCAGCAAGCGCGCGCCGAGCAAGCTATCGAAAAGCTTCGAATGCGCGCAAAAGATTTCTTTGGCGTTGATGGAGAAAAATTCGAACTTTCGAAAGAAAACCCAAGCGTCGAAATCGCATAATTTATTGCACGAAAAGCCAATTTTTGCTAAAATGTAGAGGTGGAGAGATGGCCGAGTGGTTTAAGGCGCACGCCTGGAACGCGTGTTGGGCGCAA
>JAUMUX010000010.1 GCA_030530485.1 bacterium
CCCAGCAGTTCAAGAAAGGAGAGCCGCTAAATATGAAATTTGATGTTGTAATTGGAAATCCGCCGTATCAGGAGGAAACCAAGGATACTAGCGATAAGCCAGTTTATAATTATTTTATGAGCGAAGCTTATAAGCTTGCTGACAAAGTATGCTTTATTACGCCTGCAAGGTTCTTGTTTAATGCCGGCAAAACGCCTAAAAAATGGAACGCTCAAATGTTGAATGATGAACACTTGAAAGTGGCTTATTATGAACAAGATTCAGGCAAGGTTTTCCCGAATACCGATATTAAAGGTGGGGTAGCGATAACTTACCGCGACGCCCAGAAAAATTTTGGTAAAATTGGCGCATTTACACATTTTGAGGAGCTTAATAGTATTTTACGAAAAGTAGTAAATGATAAGCTTGAAAGTATTGAACCGATTATCGGTGTTCAGCTTGATTATAAATTCAATAAGATATTTAATATATCTCAAGTGGGCTTGAAGACTAACGTATTCCAGAAGCAGAAACATTTGTTTACAGATGAGCGGGAAACTGAAACTCAGATTGCAGTTCTTGGTTTGGATGGAAAAACAGAGTATATAAATATATTGAGTCAAAATATCTTGATTTACCTCAAAATCATCAGAAATGGAAAGTTTACCTGCCTACGTCAAACGGAAGCGGTGCTATAGGTGAAGTTCTCTCTACACCCCTAATCGGGCATACGGAGACATTTATAGGAATTGGAGAATTCGATAGTCGCGAAGAGGCTGAAAACTTGCTCAAATATATCAAAACTAAGTTTGCGCGCACAATGCTTGGCACGCTAAAAATTACGCAACATAATTTAGCTTCAACTTGGCGAAATGTTCCGCTCCAAAACTTCACTGCCAGCTCCGACATCGATTGGAGCAAATCCGTAGCAGAAATCGACCAGCAGCTTTATCGCAAATATGGCTTAAGCGAGCAAGAAATCGCGTTTATTGAAGAAAAAGTCAAATCAATGGAATAAGCACCAGCGAGCGTTTTTTCTAAAAGCGCTCGCTGAAGTTGACCCCAGAAAATACAAGATAATTTTAATTAGAAAGGATTATATATGATAGAAATTTTTATATCATTCAACTACACGTATGACAATAAATATAGGAATATTATAAAAGCTTGGAATGAGAATGAAAGGATCTTTGATTTTACGTTCGATGACAGAACTCCGAATGAAATACAGACTGATAATATAGCTACAGTCAAAGCAGTGCTCACCAGAAAAATTAAGGAAGCGATAGCTGTTGTAATTATAGTTGGCGAGCATGCTAATGAGCTACATCCAGATTATAAAGATATCGGTTATAGAAATTGGCAGAATTTTGAAATTGCGAAAGCTAAAGAGCTTAACAAGGAAATAGTTGCCGTCCAGATTGATTCGCATTATGAATATCCTGAGGAATTGAAGAAATCAGGAGCAACTCGTGTAAGTAGTTTTAAAAAAGATGATATATTAGAAGCTATTATGAGCGGAAGCTAAAAAGATGACAAAAACAGAACTACTCTATGAGCATTATAAAGATAGTAATACTATATTACGTGACGCACAGTATCAGCGCGAGCTGTATATGAGAAGCTTGTTTATTTTAGAAGCTGTTAATTTTATATTTTTATATAAGCAAGATTTTGTAGTAAAAACGGTCAATGGAATCTTAAAATCGTATAACGTGGGTATAGAATCTATAGCTGATTTATCTCAAATTCTTCAAATTATAATGTGGATTCTGATTTCTTATTTTTTAGTTGGGTATTTTCAAAAAAATATATACATAGAAAGGCAATACGGATATATTAATGATTTAGAAAATGAGATAGCTAAAATTGGAGGTGTTAGAAGTTTTAATCGTGAAAGTTCTAATTATAGCAAAGAATACCCTCTATTTTTAAACTTAGTAGATATTTTTTATAAAATCATAATACCGATATTGTTTTTGATAGTTCATACTATAAAGATTATTAGTGAGCTTAACGATGTTCATAACCTTTCGTGGTGGGTTTGTATTTTTAAGGTTTTAGTATATTTATGGACTATAATGATAATAATCCCATATCTACATAAAATGAAGAAGTCTATTTCTTAATTTGACTTTTTCGCCTGCGCCCTGTATTATAAAGACACGAAGGTTCTCGCCTTAGTTTTTTAGAAAGCAGGGATGAATTATGAAGCTGAAAATGGAAGATTGCGACCGAAATTACGCGCTGGTCGCCGCGCTTTCTTCGGAGCTTACCAATTTGCGCACGCAGATGAGTGATTATTTCGAAGAGCGCAACGAGGCTTTTGAGCAGGTTGCGGAATGCTGGAGCGATTTCGAAAAAACGAAAAAAGCCCTGAAAAAGGCTAAAAAAGATTTTTCAAAAGGTAAAATCGATGAAGATGAGTTTTGCCGTTTCGAAAACGAATTTTATTTTCGAAAAAGATGTTCGAAACGGCTTCGAAGCGTTATAAAAGCGCAGACGAAGAAATCAAAGCTGCCCGCCGCGAAAAGCGAAACATCGAAAATCAGCTAAGCGCCAGAGTTCACGGTGGCGAAGAATGGCGTTTGGGCATAATTTAGAAACTGGTTAATCGCTCGGAGACGGGCGATTTTTATTGACTAAAAAGCAAAAATGTGTTAAAATATAATTCGTCTGAGATAATTTGGACAAAAATTTCTAGGAGGTCGCTTATGACGACGGAAAAATTAACTCTCGCTTTCGAAGAAACGGAAGAAGTTATCGAAATTGGTTTTGCAGAATTGCAAAAGCTTCAAAACAGGGAAAAATCTCTGAAAAGTGCCTTCGTTCAAGATTTGGGAAGCATTTCGAAAACGCGAATAGACCGCGGTGCTCGTGTGGCGCTAAAGGCGAGATACTCCGAGCTCGATACGGTGAGCGAGGAAATCGAATTTTTCGAAAGCCAGCTGGAGGATGCACTGGAATGCGTTCGCAGTCTGGATATGGAGATTGCCGAGATGGCGTTTCCTTCAATCGAAAGAGAAAAGCTTGAAGATTTGCGTGATTTTGCGAATCGGGAAATTATTCCTGAACTGAGCCAGAATATTCGTGATTTAAGAAGCGCGAAGGCTAAAGTTCTCTCGAGAGTGGCAAGCGTTAGAAAAACGACCGCTGCCGCCAAGAAACATGGCAGAAGAATGCCGAATGTTTTAGAAAAGCCATACAAGCGCAACCGCGCGGTGGCAAGAACAAGAAGAAATGCCGAAAAATACGCGTTTCTTTACTAATTAAAATAAGCCGTCCAAAAATGGGCGGTTTTCTTTGTGCTTAAGATTTTTTATGTTAAAATAGAAAGAATGAAGGAGGGAATTTTGGACGATTTTAAATATTTGCCAGAAAATTCGCATTATTTTGATTCGGCTTGCCAAAGTTTGCGCCCGCAGCCAGTTTTGGACGCGCTGAACGATTATTATTTGAATTTTAATTCGTGCGGCGAGCGTGTGAAATATGCTTGGGGTCGCAAGGTTGATGAAAAGGTGGCGGAATCGCGCGAGGCGGTTTTGGATTTGCTGAAACTAAAAGAAAAAGATTATTTCGTGAGCTTCACTTTGAACACAACTTATGGCTTGAATTTGCTACTTTCGCAACTCGAATTACCCGTTTCGAAAGTGATTACCAGCGAAATTGAGCATAATTCAGTGTTTCTTTCAACAATGGAATTTGCCAAAAAACACCAAATTGAGCGAATTATTTTGCCCCGCGAAGCTGACGGTTCGATTTCGCTCGAAAATGATTTTTCGAAAAGCTTGGTGGTGGTGAATGCCAGTTCGAATATCGACGGGCGACGGCTCGAAAACATCGCTAAATTGGTGAAACAAATTAAAAAGCAGGGCGGATTTATTATCATCGACGCAGCGCAAGCTTTAGGCTCAAGCTACGAATTGCTCCAAAAAATTCCCGCCGACGCGATTGTCTTCAGCGCACACAAGATGTATTCGGCGAGCCTCGGCATTATGGTGGTGCGCAAAGATTTTGCTAAATTTGTCAAAACCAGCTTTGTGGGTGGCGGAATGGTGGCGAATGTGGCGCAAGATTCTTATGAACTTCTGAGTGGCGAGCATATCCACGCGCTTTTCGAACCTGGTTTGCAGGCTTGGGGCGAAATTATCGCGCTGAAAACAGCGATTGATTGGCTCAAAAAGCAAAAGAAAAAATCGCAAATTGGGGAATTTTCGAAAGAGATTTTTGAATTTCTGGGGCGGCAAAACGGCGTGCAAATTATCAACCAAAAAGCCTCACCCGTGATTAGTTTTTATCACGAAAAGCTCGATGCGCACTTAATCGCGCAGGCGCTTTCAGATGAGGGAATTATGGTGCGCAGTGGATATTTCTGTTGCCATTACTATTTAAAGGAAGTGAAAAAATATCCGCATTTGGTGCGAATTTCGCTGGGATTACACAACTCCCGCGAAGATGTCGAAAAATTAAAAGCAGTTTTAGAAAGGATTTTTGAATAATGGTTTGCGTTGCGGCGTTTATAATTTTACTGGCGATTTGGCTTTTTACGCCGATTATGAAATTGCTCGGCTTCAAAAAACAGGCAAAAGCGGTTAATTCGATGTTTAAAAAATCGATGCATTGTTTTACGCGAAGGGTTACTTTGCGGGCGTGTGATTCGAATTTTAAAGACGACATCAAGAATATGTTTTTGCGCAAATTGATTGTGAAGCACAAAAAATGGGTCAAACCAGTTTCGTTTGCGATTGAGGCTTTGGCCTGGGTGATTGTGGTGATTTCGGTTTGGTCAGTGCTCACAATTATTAAATCGGCTTTGGCGTTTTATGCTTACGGCACCTGCAACATTCAGCAGCCCGATTCTTGTGCGTTGAACGGCTCAGAAGCTTGCACGATTGATGGCTCGAACGGCGAAAATGCCTTTGTGCGCTGGTTTACCGAATGGGGCGATTTAGTCTCGGCGGTGCCAGCACGAATGCGCGAATGGAATGCGCAAGATTACGTGGTGGAAAATTCGAGCTATTACGGCGAATTCGAAAATCAAAACCAAAATTCGAAACCCGCCGCTTTGGATATTTTCGACCCAGGCTGCGTGATTTGCCGCAATTCTTTCCGCAATCAACTTCAGAGTGGCTTTTTCGAAAAACACCGCGTGTATGCTTTGCCGTATGTGATTCGCGACGAAAATGGTAAATCGAAATTCGAAAATTCCGAATTGGTTTCGCGCTATGTTGAGGCGGTGCGTGGCACTCAGCCAGCCGAAGGTAAGCAAATTTCGCCCGAATGGTATTTGTTGGAAAAAGTTTTTGTCGGCACGGATAATTCTGGCGTGAGTTGGCAAGAAAATTTCAACGGCGTAACGCTCAAGGCATATTCGGCTGAAAAGGTTGAAGCGAAAATTGCCGAGTGGCTCAAAGAGGCGGGATATTCCAGCGAACAGATTGAGGTAATCGCTAAACGGGCGAAGTCAGACGAGGTTTCGAAACGGCTCGAAGCGACTTCGAATTTAGTGCAAAATGAAATTCGAACGATTATGATTCCGACGATGATTTTCGACGGCCGCCGCCACGATGGACTTTTCAAACTCGAAAATTAATTTCAAAATACCCTTTACATCCTGTGAAAAATCGGGTATAATTATAGGTAGCGTCGCGTCGTGTGTTTTGCTTAAAACAGTGACTCGCGCGATGCGGAAGAATAATAAATAATTTAAAGGAGAAATTCTAAATGGCAGAATTTGACCGCTCAAAGCCACACGTAAACGTTGGTACTATGGGACACGTTGACCACGGTAAAACAACTCTTACTGCGGCTATTACAGCAGTTCTTGCAAAACGACTTCCATCAGAAGTTAACAAACCAATTGCGTACGACCAAATCGACAACGCACCAGAAGAAAAAGCTCGTGGTATTACCATTGCTTCTTCTCACCAAGAATACGAATCAGAAAAACGTCACTATGCTCACGTTGACATGCCTGGACACGCCGACTATGTTAAAAACATGATTACTGGTGCTGCCCAAGTTGACGGTGCTGTGCTTGTGATTGCTGCAACTGACGGCCCAATGCCACAAACTCGTGAACACGTGCTTTTGGCAAAACAAGTTGGTGTGCCTAAGATTGTTGTATTCTTGAACAAGATGGATATGGCTGACGAAGAGCTTGTTGAATTGATTGAAATGGATGTTCGTGAACTTCTTTCAGCAAACGGATTTGACGGCGACAACGCGCCAATCATCAAGGGTTCAGCTCTTAAAGCTCTTGAAGGCGACGAAAAATACGAAGATGCTATTATGGAATTGGTTGACGCTATGGACAGCTACATTCCAGAACCAGCTCGCGACATGGACAAACCATTCTTGATGCCTATCGAGGACGTTTTCTCAATCAAAGGTCGTGGTACAGTTGCTACTGGACGAATCGAACAAGGTGTTGTTAAACTTAACGACGAAGTTGAAATTGTTGGTTTGAAAGAATCACAAAAAACTGTTGTTACTGGTATCGAAGCCTTCAAAAAATCTCTTGACCAAGGTCAAGCAGGTGACAACGC
>JAUMUX010000007.1 GCA_030530485.1 bacterium
GCAAATCTGGAACAAATTTTTTAAGCCAATTTACTGAAATTATCATTTTTACTCCCTAAAATTCCTTCAAAAATTCTAATTTTGCACTTTCGAAAAAGCGAATATCCGAAATTCCGTATTTCAACATCACCAATCGCTCGATTCCTCCACCCCAAGCAAAACCGCGATATTTTTTGCTATCAATGCCTGCCGCTTCCAAAACATTCGGGTGAATCATTCCGCAACCAAGCATTTCCAACCATTCGCCTTTTTTGCCGCCCAGTGACTCTGGTTTTTCAATCAAAAATTCAAGACTTGGTTCGGTAAATGGAAAATAGCCAGGTTGGGTGCGAATTTCCAATTTTTGACCATAATATTCTTCAAAAAAGGCGTGAAGCGTGCCCAACATTTGCGCCAAATTCGCCGTTTCGCTCACAAAAACACCTTCGCACTGATAAAAAGTGTGCTCATGCGTGGCATCTAAATCTTCATTGCGAAAAACCCTGCCGTAAGAAACGTGCGCGATTTGCCCTTCTTCTTCGAGCTGTTTTTTGCCGTGCTTCAAAACGCGGTTTTGCATTGTCGAAGTATGGGCTGGCGGAATGAAGTTTTCTTCGGTTCGAAAAGTGTCGTAGCCGTCGCGCGCAGGGTGATTTTCGGGAAAATTCAACGCGCCAAACATATTCCAATCGTCGTCAATCTGGCGCGATTCCACCGCCTCAAAGCCCATTCGCGTGTAAATATCCACCACTTTTTCAAGCTCTTTTTGGAGCGGGTGCTTCGAGCCAAAATCGGCAGGCAAAAGTTGCGGTTTTTGGGCGATTTTCTCGCGCGAACTTTCCGCAAACGGCGCCGAAATATCCAACGGTTCAACTGCCGCTTCTTCGCGCACCTGCTCGATGTTCACAATCTCTTTTTCGAGTTCCTTCTTCAAATTATTCACGCGCGCACCGAATTCACCCTTTTGTTCATTCGGCAAAGTTGGAATAATTTTATAAAGTTCTTTAATCTTTGGCGATTTCAAAATATCGCTCGGGTTTTCGAGCGTTTTTAGTTGCGCCAAAAGCTCATTTCTAATCTGTTGAATTTGTTCCATAACTATTTCTAATTATATCACAACAGTAATTTTTTGTCGATTTATCGCGCGAGTTTTCGAATTTTAAAGCGAAATTTTGTGATTTTCGAAAGTGCCATTTTCGAAATCTTCGAAAAACTCTTCACATTTTTCGAAAATTTGCGGCAAATTTTTAGCTTCGTTTTGGCTGAATTTCGAAAGCACAAAATCCGCCGAATTCATTCGCGCCAAAAGCTCATTTTTAATGCCGATTTTCACACGCGCAAATTCATCATCGAGATTTGCAATTATTGATTTCAATCCGTTATTTCCCGCCGAACTGCCTTTTTTGCGCGCCCGAATCACGCCAAATTCCAAATCCAAATCATCATGAAAAACCAACAAATCTTGGCGCCAATCCACTTTGTAAAAATCACAAATTGCCCGCGCCGTGCGCCCCGTTTCGTTGTAAAAAGTCAGCGGCTTGATCAAAAGCGTTTTTTCGCCATTGCGCACAATTTCGGCGATTTCAGCCTTGAATTTTTCTTGTTTTCGAAAACTCACGCTATTTTTTTGCGCCAAAAAATCCGCCAATTCGAAACCGATATTGTGGCGAGTTTTTTGATATTCGGGCGGAAAGTTGCCCTGAAAAAGGATAATTTTCATTATTTTCGTCGCTTGTTTGCAGCTTTTACGCCCATTTTTTCAAGTCGTTCATCGCGCTTGCGTTCGCGTTTATTTTGAAATTCTGTGGCTTTTTTGAGTGCACCCGAAGCTTTATTAACTGGCGCTTTTCCTGCCGAAATACGCGCGCGGTTCTCTTTAATTTGCTTTTCATCTCTAAACGAAAATTTAATTGGCGTGCCAGAATAATCGAAATTCTCGCGAATTAGGCGTTCCAAATAACGCTTATAACTCCAGTGCACAAACTTCAAATTCGAGCCGTGAATAATAAACCAAGGCGGATTACTGTCGCTCTGCGAAATGTAGCGCAATTTTGGATGAGTGTTTTTCAAACCTGCTGGCGGATGTGCCTGCGTGGCTTTTTGTAGAAGCTGATTGAGCACCGAAGTTTTGGCTTGGCGTGCGCGATTGCGGTGAACTTTCAAGATTAAATCGTAAATTTTGGTGACATTTTGACCAGTTTTTGAGCTGGTGAAAATCAGTGGCACCCAAGGGGTAAATTTGAAATAATAAGCAATGCGTGGCGCTAAAGCGTCGCGAGTATAAGCATCTTTTCCTTCCACGCTATCCCATTTCGAAACCACGATAATCATACCTTTGCCCGCGTCGTTCACCAAGCCCGCAATGCGCTGGTCGAGCTGAGTGTTGAGTTCGTTGGCGTCCATCAAAAGCAAGCAAATATCAGCTTCATCAATCGCATTTAGAGTTCGCAGCACGCTAAATTTTTCAATTCCAACTTCCTGCTTACCAGGTTTGCGCATACCTGCGGTGTCGATTAGCTCAATCGTTTGCCCGTTGTAGCGAATTTCGGTTTTGTTGGTGTCGCGCGTCGTGCCCGCCACGTTCGCCACAATCGCTTGCTGTTTGCCAGCCATCGTATTGAAAAGATAAGATTTGCCCGCATTTGGGCGACCAACCAAAGCCACGCGAATCACATTTTCGTCGCGCTTTTCTTCTTTCACCGCTGGAATCCGCTCCGAGATTTCAAAAAGCAAATCATCCACGCCAGCGTTATGTTCGGCTGAAGTTCGCACAATCGGCTTAATACCAAGTCGCAAAAATTCTTCATTCGGCAAATTTCCCTTGAGGTCGGTTTTATTCAAAACCAAAATTACTGGCTTTTTCGACTTCAAAGCTTTTTTCGAAATTAAACGGTCTTCGTTCGAAAAAGGTTTAGTGCTATCCAAAACCACCAAAATCGCGTCGGCTTCATCAACTGCATCTTGAATTTGTTCCTGAATCGTCGCCTCAAATTCATCATTCGGGTCTTTCAAGCCAGCCGTATCAATCAACCAAAAAGCCTGCTTTTTGTATTTTACCTTGCCCAAAACACTATCGCGCGTCGTGCCCGCTTCTCGCGCCACAACCGCCTGCTGAGATTTCATCATTCGGTTAAAAAGCGAAGATTTTCCGACATTCGCTTGGCCAATAATTGCAACTTTTGGAAGATTTTTAGACATAGTAAGTTAATTATAACATTTTCGAAAGTTTTTTTCAATCTTAAGCTTTTCGAAATTTGCATTTTTTGCTATTTTATGCTAAAATATGTTTATCTATTTTTTGGAGGTACCTTCTATTGTTAAAATTAAAAATATTTTCATTTTCGAATAATCACAATCACAATGCGCTTGCCGAAAGACAAAGAGAGCTTTTCAATTCTCTGCTCGACGATTGGTATGATTGGGATATGAAATCTCGACTCGATATTGTGGGTGGGATAACCTGGATGATGTGGTTGATTAATCACCCAGAATCTTCCAAACTCATCCGTAAAGGAAGAGCCTATGCTGGGATTTACAAAGCCCGTTTGGACAAAAATCGCAAAAAAATTCTGGCGCTTTTGTCTGAGCTCAACTTTAATAACCCTAATCTCGCAGATTCAGTTTTTACACTAATTCAAATCTCGATGATGCGTTCTACTTTGGATAACGGAAATCGTGCTCGCAAAGAATTGCTGAAATGTTGTATAGAATACAACGAAATCCTTTGCGATTTGCTGGTGGATGAAAACATTTCTTTTCACCCACAAGTTTATAAGAGCATCAGTTCTTTAACAAAGTCCAAAGATGAAGTCGTGATTCGAAAATAAATAAAAAAGCCTTTTTCGAAAAGGCTTTATTTTTTTGCAACTTCTTCGAAATCGCCAAAATTCAAATTATCTGGCAAAGTATATGCGCCAAAAACTGTGCGGTGTAGCGCTTTAACCTCATAACCAACCGCCGCAAAAGTTCGGCGAATCTGTCGATTGCGCCCTTCGCTCATTATCACCTTCCATTTTCGCCGAGGTTCATCCAATCTTTCAAGCCCAAGCTGCGACTTGCCATCTGGCAAATTTACACCAAAATCCGCAATCATTTGCTGGTGCAGCGGCGCCAAAGGCTGGTCAATTTCGACCAAATATTCTTTGATTTTTCGAAATTTCGGGTGAGTCATTCGAAAGGCGAAATCGCCATCATTCGTGAGCAAAATCAAGCCGCTCGAATCCTTATCTAGCCGCCCAACTGGCTTCAAGCTATGATATTTTTTAGGCAAAATCGCATAAATCGTTTCATTTTCGCCTTGTTTTTTACGCGAACAAACAAAACCGCGCGGTTTATTGAAGAGTAGATAGATATTTTTTTGGCGTTCGCTTGAGATAATTTTCTCGCCAAGCTTGATTTCGTCGCCATCAAAAAATCGAGTGCCTAATTCAGCTTTTTTACCGTTAATCGAAATTCGACCATTCGAAATCAACTCGTCTGCCTGACGACGAGAAATTCCCAGCTGAAGCGCCAGGAATTTATTTAATCGCTCGCTTTTTTCTGCCAAGTTTCCCCCGATTTAACCTTGAGAAATATCGTTTGGAATTATATTTACGGGCTGATGATTGGCGCCAAGCACACTTTCGAGCTCCGCCGCAAATTGAGCTTCGCGAATTTCAGAATCGTTATCTTGTGCTGGCGGTTGAATCACGCGTTCGCTACTGCCACCGCCTGGGCGGTCGGTCGAAAATGGCGCGGTCGGCTGAGGCAAATGCGATTCTTGATAAGCTGGCTGCGACTGAGGTTGAGCCGAAACTTGTGGAGTCGCCTGTGGCGCTAGCTGAGGTTGCACTGGCGCAACATTTGGCTGGGCGTTCATTCGCGCGACTGGGCGTTCGTAATTTGCCGAAAAATTTGGTGCTGGTCGAGTGGCTTGAACTTGGCTCGCAGGTGCAGCAACAGGTTGAGCTTGAAGATTCGGCTGAACTGGCGCAGTAGGTGTAGGCTGAGCTGGCGCAGATTGAGGCTGCGCGATCTGTGGTTGCGGTGGATTAACATTTTGCACCGAAGGAGTAGGATTTGGCTGTGCTACTGGATTTGCGGCAGGCACGGGTTCTTCAGAAGGAGTGCTTTTATCAGCCGTTCTTTGGGCAGCGGTAAGATGACCGTCCGCCAAAACTTCGTGAACGGTTTTGACCACATCTTCAATGCCCACCTGTGATTTCACTAAGTAGCGGTCGGCGCCAAGCTGTTCGCCGCGGCGGCGTTGGTCTTCACTCGAAAGCGCAGTCATCATAATCACCTTAATACCAAGCGTCAATTTGGTTGAACGCAAAATATCCAACATATCAAATCCTGAGATTTTTGGCATCATCACATCACTAATAATCAAATTTGGTTGTTCTTTTATTGCCATTGCCAGCGCTTCTTCGCCATCACCCGCCGAAACAATATCATAACCTTCCGCAAGCAATCGCACGCCATAAATTTCGCGCAAACTTTTGTCGTCTTCTACTAATAAAATCTTTGTCATATTACTCCTATTATATATTAAATTTTTGAATTTCGACTAACTCGTTCGCCCTTTTCTGAGATTTTCGAGATATTCCTCGCGCATCTTTTCGATTTCAGCAATAGATGGCGCCGCTTGATTATCTCGAGGCGGTGCTGGCGGTACAGTTCTGTAGCCTTCCACTCCACCAAATCTTGGGTTGGGCGCTGGATTTTGTGGCGGTGCTACGGGTTGAACATTTGAAGCTGGAAAATACGGATTCGCCTGCCCGACTGGCACGCTCTGAGCTTCTGGTGCAGTGGTCTGAGGCTGCGATTGTTGCGCTCGTTTCTGTGCCGCGTAATATTGCTGCATTTGGTAATTTCGGATTGCCTGTTCTTGGGCGGCATATTGCGCAGGGACTTGAACTTGCGGCGTAGGCGCTGGCTGCGGCTGAGGATTTGCTACCTGAACTTCTGATTGAACTTTAGGCTCCACCTCTTGAGTAACCTCTTCCGCTTCTTCAGATTTTAATTGCTCACCCTTGATAATATTCTCTTTAATTTCGGCGATTTCTGGCAAAATCTTTGGTTTTTTGCGCCCGCTTGGTTTTTCTTCTTGCTTCAGTTTTTCGGCTTGTTCGCGGGTTAATCTTGGCAATTGCACGATAAATTTACTGCCTTTTTGATATTCACTTTCCACGCTGATTTTGCCGTTCATCGCTTCAACCAATCGGCGCGAAAGATAAAGCCCCAATCCTGTGCCGCCAATTTCACGCGTTTCAGAATTATCCACACGGTAAAACTTCTGAAAAAGATGCGGAATATCCTCGCTCGGAATGCCAATCCCCGAATCTTGCACGATAATTTGCACATTTTGATTATCGCCCGTCACATTAACCGAAACTTTGCCGCTCAAAGTGTATTTAATTGCATTTTCGAAAAGATTATCCAGCACTTCATGCAGATGATACGAATCGACATGGATAAAATAAACTGGCGAAAGGAGTTTCTCGCCCGATTTTTTTTCGTCCAGCGCAAAAACATAATCGAGATTTTTCGCTTCTGCCTTGGTTTTTAAGCCCTCCCAAATATTACGCGCAAATTCCACCGCGTCCAAAACGACTGGCTCGTTCTTTAAACGCCCATCTTCCGCCTTTGTAATATCCAATAAATCCTGAAAAAGTTGCCCTAAATGTTGCGTGTTTTGGTGCGCTTTTTCAAGATATTGCCGGGCGCGACTATCGATTGTCGCGGTAGCGGGATTCAGTGCCAAGCCAAGATAGCCTTCAATACTCGCCACTGGCGTGCGCATCTCGTGGCTGGCGGTCGAAATAAATTCAGTTTGCTCGCGATTCTCCTTCACCTCTTTTGCGATGTTTCGAAAAACCACCACCAGGCCAGAATGTCGCTCATCGATTGAATTGATGCTGAGAAAAATCGGAATGAGCTTGCCGCTTTGCGTTTTGATGAACAATTCGCGACTTTCGAAGCTTTCGAAATCATTCAGCGCCTTTCGAATTGGGTTTTCGCCATTTTCGAAAAGTTTTTCTTCTTTATTGGCGAGCTGAAAAATCGATTCGAAACTCAAGCCAACCGCATCTCCGCTATTCCAACCAACGATTTTCTCGGCAGCGGGATTCATAATTTGCACATTGCCACTGGGATCGAGCGCCACCACGCCGTCGTCAATCGCGCTTAAAACCGCCTGACCATCGCCCCAAGCGCTCAATTTATGCCTATTCGCTGCATCTTGTTTTTTCGAAAATATTCCAAACATCCCAACCCTTTATTGCTATAATTTTAGCATAAGCTGAATCAAAAATCAAACTTAATAAATTCGATTCGAAGCCAGCCAAATCAAAATTCCAGCGAAAACTACCACCGCTATACCGAGTAAAAGCCATACAAACGCCAAGCCAGTGGTGGTTTTAGTATTTTCCAGATAAGCTGAATCTTCTGGTGAAAAACCTTTCGATTTCGGACCTTCACCGTCGCCGCCGTCGCCATCAAGCGAATTTCGAAGCGCTTTTTCGCGCAAATCCGCCGCAATCTTCTCTTGTAATTTTGTTCTCGTATCGTCCTGTTCTACATATAAAGCCATAATACTTACATTTTATCATAAGCGAAAAAATTTTGAAAATTTAAATAGGTTATGTTAAAATAGTTTTATATAACCATAAAGGAGGAAAAATGGCGAAGAAAAAAGCCACTTCAAAAAAGGCCGCTAACCAAAAGGTAGAAGCGAAGCCAGTTAAAAAAGTTGAATCAACTGTAAAGAAAACCGCGAAAGCTCCTGCAAAGGAAAGCGCGCTCGACCGAATTACTAATCCAAAATCGCTTGCACAATTTGCAGCGGAATTAGTTGGCACATTCTTGCTTACCGTGCTGATTTTTGCAACTCAAGCTCAACCGCTTGCTTTGCTCTTTGGATTGACAATTATCGTTTTGATTCTTGGCAATGTTTCAGGAGCGCACGTTAATCCGCTTATCACCGTTGGTGCTTGGGCAACTCGCCGAATTGGCAGCTTGCGAGCACTCGGCTATGTTATTGCACAATTCCTTGGCTCGATGCTTGCCTTCGTGGTTGCCAAAACTTTTGTTGATATGGCGCCAGAAGTTACTGGTTATTACGGCCAAAAAACTGCGGCAACGCTTACAACCGCCAGTGCAATTCCAGAAGCTTACCAGTGGGGAATTCTATTCGCCGAGTTGCTTGGTGCGGCGATTTTCGCTTTCGCAGTCGCTCACGTAACAGCCAACAAAAAGCACAACAACACAGCAACCGCTTTCGGCGTTGGTGGTGGTTTATTTATCGGTGCTTACATTGGCTCATACCTCGCAACGTTGCTTCAAGGTGGCGTTATTCTTAACCCAGCCGTAGCCGTAGCGCTTCAAGCTTTCACTGTTGAAAGCACAAATACCGCTTGGGCAATCGCTACTTACCTTGGCGCATCGCTAATCGGCGGTTTGCTCGGCTTTGGTTTCAGTAAACTCATCAAAAATACCGAAGAAGAAAAATAATTTTTTGGCTTAAAGCAAAAATCCCAGCTGTTGAAAGTTGGGATTTTATTTTGGATTAATCTAATTCTGGCTTACTTATTTTTTCAGCTAAGACACCTGTGCGGTTTTCTTCACCTGAAATTCGCACCACATCTTTATCGATTTTACCCAATTCTTGATGAGCCGAATTGAAGTGATTCACCGTAGTGCCAAGCGATTTACCGAGCTTAGTCATCGATTCTTCATATTTCGTAATATGCGTCTTAAGCTGCGCAACTCGCTTTTGAATTTCTTTACTCTGCTCCTCAATTTGCAACGATTTCAAACCCTGCAAAACCGTTTGTAAATAAGCCATAAAACTGGTTGGGCTAACCACAATCACGCGTTTATCGCGAAAAGCATATTCCACCAAATCGCGCTGACTACCGCCTTCGCCCACTTTGCCCACCAGCATGTCATAATACAAACTTTCGCTCGGGATAAACATAAAGGCAAAATCCATTGTGTTTTCATCTGGGCGAATGTATTTAGCGGTCTCGTCAATCCGCGCCTTCAAATCCGCCTGAACTTTCTTCGCCAAAACCTTGCGCTCTTCGCCCTGCGCCTCAATCATTCGATTGTAGTTCTCGAGACTAAATTTCGAATCAATAGGCAGGATTTTATTCTGGTCGAGAAAAATCACCGCATCAACCGCTTCATTATTCTGGAATTTATATTGAAGCTGAAACGCGTTTGGCGGCAGGATATTTTCTAAAACTTGGGTTAAATAAAATTCGCCAAAAACACCGCGCTGCTTGGGGTTTTGCAAGACATTTTGGAGCGTTTTGAGCTCGTCCGCCACCGAAATCACGCGATGGTTGGTTTGGTCGAGCTTCGTCAAACGGTTCGAAACCTCGCTGACAATTTTCGAACTTTCCGAAAGCTGTTTTTCGAGCGAATTTCGAATTTCGAAATTATTTTTATCGATTTTCGAATTCATTTTTTCGTTAAAATCAGCCAGATTTTCGCCAAAACCTTCCCGCATCGAAATCAGACTTTTGTTCATCTCTACCAAATCCGTTTTCAACAGATTCAACGCCGCCTCGTTTTGATTTTCGTTGGCAATTTTTTGAATTTTTGAATTTTGCCAAAGCACCAAAAGCGCCAGCAAAATTATCGCAATAAATAACGCTATTTCCATGATTCTATTTTAGCATTTTGCGCGAATTTGAGCAACGCCCAGCCACACTACCGCCAGAATCGCTAAAATCACAACTGTTAGCCAATAGTAAATATCGAGCGTGGTAGTTCGTCCAGAAAGATTCACAATTCCGCGAAAAATACAACCAAGCGCAGCTGTTGCTGCCGCAGAATTCCAAAAATTAAAGCTGGCGCGAGGTAAATTTGGCATCTTTTTAAGCATAAAGGTTATCAAAATTCCACCAATTAACGGCGCAAGAAAGGCAAATCGCATAAAATTTGAGGTTTCGCCGTAAGCCAAATGCTCGTAAATTTGCCCAAACACCGCAATAAAAAGTGTCGCCGAGAAATAACTTATCACAGTTCGCCTTAATCTTTTTCGGTGCACAACTCGCGCAGATTTTTTGAGATTAGTATCCGATATAAAGAATATCACTTACGCCCCTTTCCTTAATATTGCCATTAGTCGTTGGCTTATTTATAACCTGCCCGTTAAAATACATTGTCGAAGAGCCTCCTCCATCCAAATTATAAGCGGTTTTTACGCCGTATTCTTGCATCAATTCAGCCATTTCATAAATTGTCAAACCTTCAGATTCGCTCGTTCGCCCATCCGATACAATCACAACATAATGCAGCGAGCTGTCATCTTCCTCAACTATGCCAATCGCAGTACGCGGATTATCCGCCATTGCTCGACCAACTTCTTCATTTTGAGAAACCACAATTTTGCCGTTCGAAATCAAGGTTGGACCAAAAGCAAAAGATTGAACCACGCCACTTTTCACCAAATCTTGTGCAGTCTGCTCGCTCTCTTTCACGACGTCAAAACTACCATCTTGATAAATTACCAAATCTTGATAATCTGAGCTTCGGGCGCTTTCACGATACAAAACGCCATTTTTTATCACATATCCGCTTGAATTTGCGCCATAATAATCGCCATTTATCGCAAAAATTGCACTGTTTGATTCCGCCATACTCGAAACCGTTTCGGTGATATTCGTGCCAAAAGTATTTTTCGCCAAAGCCGTCTTGAGCAAATCCGCATTCGCAAGCCGAATATCCGCCACGTAATAAGTCGTATTTGAAGTCCGACCAGTAGTAATCTCGATTGAGATATTATCATCTTTATAGGAATTTTCACTTTTCGAAATCTCGCCCGCCTCGATTTGGCTGTTTTTCGATAAGTTCGCCGCCGCACTTATCGAATGCGAAATCACGAAAGTCTCAAGTAGCGACCAAGTGAATCCAGCCGTTAAAAGTAGCGAAAAAATCGTCGCATAAAAATACTGCTTTTTCCAAAAAATCATCTTTTTGCCCTTTCCCTAAAAATCCAGTTTTTCTGAATTATCCACGAAACTACAAATAAAATCACGCCTGAAATAATTTTCATCGTCAGTGCGTTAAATTCTAAAATCTGCACGCCAAATTCAATCAAAATTGTGTCGCCAGCGAAAATGACTAAGGCCAGCAAAAAATACGCCAATCCAGTTTTTCGAACGCTCGAATGATTTTCGAAAACTACTTTTTTATTAATCGAAAAGTTGAAAATCGCGCTAGTGATTCTCGCAATCGTATTCGCAAGTAAAATTCGCGCATTATTTGGCAAAAACACCAAGCTCAAAATCAAAATCGCATAAACGGCGTAATCCACGGCAAAGCTCGCTAAAGAAGCCAGCGCAAATTTGAGAATATTTTTGTAAATCGCAAAGCTATCGGCAATTGGGCGAAAGTGTGAACTTTTATTTTCATCGATATAAATCGTTTCGATTGGAATTTCAATAATCGCCAACTTTTTCGAAAGCTCAATTAGCATATTCATTTCAAATTCATAGCGCTCGCCCTCGATTGAATTAATCATTGGTAGAATTTCGCTCGAAAAAGCTCGCAGCCCTGTTTGTGTGTCGTAAATTTTTAGGCCAGTTTGTAGCTGAAAAATACCGCGCGTAATAGCATTGCCCAGTCGACTACGTAATGGTACTTCGCCCGAAAACTCGCGCCCGCCAATCACCATCGCCTCTGGTTTTTTACTCACCTCCTGCGCCACACGCTGAATATCTTGTGCCGCGTGTTGCCCATCAGCATCTGCAGTCACGATTATCGTAGTTTTTCTTTCGCTCGCAATAAAATCGAAAGCCGTTTTTAGCGCACGACCTTTCCCGCAATTTTGAGGATGTCGGAGCAAAATCGCTCGTTTTTCTTTATAAATCTTTTCGAAAACATCTTTCGAAAATTGGCGTTTCGAACCGTCATCCACGATTATTATTCGAAAATCACGAAATTTCTCGATTTGCGCAATTAAATCAAACAGTTTTTCGTCTGGTTCGTATGCCGGAATTACTAATGCATATTTTGTCATAATTTTATTGTAGCGAAGCGCGCTTTAAAATTCCTTGAAAGAAAAAAGAGCGAGATTATCGCTCTTTAAACTTGCCGCTTAGCGCTTTTTTCGAAAAATATAGGTTCCCGCCGCCAAGATAGCCGAAGCTGCGCCAAGCAAACCAATCGCGTCGCCACTGCGCTCGAATCCTGTTTGCGGTGCGCTAAAATTATCTTTTTCTGCCGCAGTATTTTGCTCGTTTGGTTGAGCAGGCTGAGCTGGTTGCGCTGGTTGTGCTGGTTGCGTAGGCTGGGTTGGCTGAGGTGCTGGAGATGGTGTAGGCGCTGGAATTCTCTGTAAGTTTGCAATCGCCGTAGAAAGTTCCGCAAGAGCCTTGTCGATTTCATCTTGAGGCGCCGAAAGGTTATTCAGCACTTCAAGCGCCTTTTCATTAGCTTTATTCACTACCGCAACGCTCTCTGGTGTTTTGTCTTCAAGAAGTTCAGCATTAACTTTTGCGATTTCAGCAGCTAATTTATCTGCGGTGGTAATTTCAACAATACGATCAACCGAAGTCTGATTGCCAGCGTTATCGGTAGCGGTGTAGGTCACCAAATATCGCCCTGGCGATGGATTACCGTTGACAAGTAGGTGACTATCCTCGGCATTATCGGTAATTTCTTTTAGTCCGCTACCGCCTTCGTCTGAAGCGCTAACACCCTCATAAATATTGATAGGGCTAACAACATTTCGAATATGCAAAGTTGGAAGCGTGTTTTGGCTCGAAACGCTATCGAAAACAGGTGCAGTTTGGTCGGAAACATAAGAAATTGTGATGCGACCGTCGAATGGACGATTGATAATCCCCTTAATCGTAACATTTTTATTCCAAGCAGCCACAACTTCGCCATCGCCCTGAACATTCACCAATTTGATGAATTTACCGTTTGGATTCTCGGTTCCGTCGGCGTTGGCATTTTTAATATTGTTGGTTTCAACTACTGGAATAGTGTTTCCGTCGTTATCGACCACTGGATTTGGCACAATTCTGCCAAGCCCTGCGTTGATTTTGTAAGTCTGGTTGCGAAAAGTCGACTCAGTAACCAATCCCGGAAACTCATTCAACTGCCGAATATCCACAATATTATTACCCGAAATTGTCAGCACAGTGAGGTTCGGCATCACTTTTAGGGGCGTAACATCCGAAAGCTGGCGGCTGTTGATAGTAATGTTTTCAAGCTGAGGTATTTCAATCAATTGGCGATAAAGTTCCGCTGAGGCGATTTTGTCGCCACCCGCCGCGCCACGACCGCTGAAGTGAATCTCCTTAAGCTTTGGCGCATTTTTTAGCGCAGTAATATCCGTCACATCATCAACGCGGTTGATATTCAAAATTTCCAAATTGGGCAAATTAGCAATTGGTGCAAGCGAGCTAATTCGATAGTTGTGGCTGAGGTCTAAATTTGAAATATTTGTAGCGTATTGTAAACCTTCAAGGCTCGTCAAACCTTTGCCCGCCAATGCGTTCAAAGTCCCCGTCAAGGCGCGCAAATTAGCCACCGTGATTTCTTCTGATTCGGCGCGCGACCACATTTTGTTTAACTCCGCCTGAAGTTTAGCATCCATTTTGACCACGGTTGCAGGGTTGGCAGTCGCTGGGTCTTCTGGATTCTCAGTCGAAGTATAGGCAAAAGCTATATTATTCTGCGTGTTAAAGTTGTTGCAAAAATAAACTCCGCCACCCACAATCGACAGAGCAATTACGGCAATCGGCAAGACTTTATGAGTTCTGATTGTCATTGTAGTTTTTTTCATATCCATACGATTTTAGCATAAAGGCTTTACAAAAGTAATAAGAAAAAGGAGCAACTTTCGCCACCCCTTTTTAGCTTGAAAATTTCAGTAGTTTTAGCCAATCGCCACCAGCTGCATTTGATTGCTGCTTAAGCCGCTCGACCAACTAATCATTTCATTCACTGTGCGCCCCAGCAAGCTCTGCCCAAGCGGGCTTTCGGCGGAAATTCGCCCACTCAGCGGGTCTGCTTCTAAACTTTCCACCAGCTGATATTTAAAGATTTTACCCGTGGCTTTGTCGAGCAACTCCACAAACGAACCCAGCGCCACTTTTACGCTATTTTTGCGCTTCGGCAAAATCTTGGCGTTGTGCAATTGAAAACGCTTCTCGGCAATCTCCGCCTGCACCGTTTCGAGCCTTATCATTACTTCATTTTGGCGCATTGAATCTTCGCGCACATCATCATTTCGAAGTTCGAGCTCCAACATTCGCATTTCGTGTTCGAGTTTCGAAATCTTCTTTCGCAATTCTTTAATTCCTTGTTTTGATAGATAAATTTTCATTTATTCCTCCTTTGTAGTTTTTCGACTACATTTTTATTATAAAATGCTCTGCTTAAATTTGGCTTAAAATCTAAAAAATGCTATACTTATTTTTATGAAAAAACAGCTCAACTCTTTAATTTCGAAAGCCAAAGGTCGATTTTCGAAATTCGAAAAACGCCTCACTTTGCCAATTCGAAAATTCGCGCATCGAAATTGGCAAAAATTCGCCAAAAAATTCCCCAAAAGTGCTAAATTCTTCAGTAGTCAGCGCTTCTGGAAAACTTTTCTATTTCTGCTTAAATTTGGCGCGCTGATTCTGGCGGGAATCAACGGCGTATTTTATATTTTCTTCCGTCAATATGGCGCCGAAAATGCCACTAAATTCATCTTGGAACACCCTGAAATCACTGGCTACAGCACCTTAATTATGCTGATTTTGATTTTTCTTTATTTTGGTTTTTTGGGCAGCACCACTTGGACGATTGGGATTTATTATATTTCGCTGATTGTTTTGATGTTTATCAATCAGGAAAAAATGGCTTCGCGCAATACGCCGTTTATGCGTGAAGATTTGGCGATGACGGGCGAGGCTGGTTCGTTGCTTGATATGGTGAATCTTGCGAATTTATGGAGCACGATTTGGCAAATTTTAGCGATTATAGTTGCCTGTTTGATTATTTCGAAGATTTTGAAGAAGTTGCCGCGTTATCATTTTTCGCTGAATTATCGCTTGCTTGCACAAATTCTTATAGTGGTCGGCAGTGGAACACTTTTGGCGTATCACACTGATTTTTTGCGCACCCAGCTGGCGGGCAAAGGCACGGTGGTTGATGTTGAGTGGCTCAATTCGAAAATCGATTTCACCAATGCAGCTTGGAATTACGAATCGAATGGTTTCGTGGTGGGCACAATTTCGACCCTACAAACTGATATTATCCCTGAGCCAGAAAATTATTCGAAAGAAAAAATCGAAGAAATTATCGCCAAATATAGCAAAATCGCCGCCGAGCAAAATCAGCAAAAAGCCCAACTCGGCGACGAAAAAATCAATATTGTTTATGTGATGAGCGAGAGTTTCGCCGACCCTGAGCCGATTAAAAAACTTTATTATTACAGTGAAAACGACCCCATTCCTTTCACACACCAGGTTATTCGAAATTACACTTCTGGCCAAACTGCCACGGCTGAATACGGCGGCGGCACTGCGAATGTCGAATTCGAAGCGCTTACTGGGCTTTCGAATTATTTCATAAACGGCATTCCTTATAGCTATCTGGTCAGCAATAATTCCGACGTGCCGTCTCTACCGAAAACGCTCAAAAAAGCTGGCTATCAAATCACCGCGATTCACCCCTATAAATCCACAATGTATCAGCGCAACACGGTTTATCCACGGCTTGGTTTCGAAAATTTCATCGACGAAACAACCATCGAAAATCCTGCGCGACTCGGCAATTCCAGCTATATTTCTGACGAATCCGCCTTTAATCAGGTGATTTCAACTATCGAAAAAAGCGAAAAGGCCGATTTTATCCATCTGGTAACGATGCAAAATCATATGCCTTACGGCGCTAATCTTTACAACGAGCAGAATTTTCCAACCGTCAATTTGACTAATGGCGAAAAGGACGAAGCTTGGACGACTTACATCGAGGGCATTTCGAAATCCGACGAAGCGATGCGTAAATTTATCGAAAAGCTTGAAAATTCAAACGAAAAAACGATGGTGATTTTCTGGGGCGACCACTGGCCAGGCTTGCTTTCAGCCTTCGACCTCACCGAAGCCGAAAACAGCTTTTCGCAGCACACGCCGCTCTTCATTTATAGCAATTTCGAAACCGAAAAACACGAGCTCGGCGCAATCAGTCTTAATTACCTACAAACCAAAGTTCTGCAGCAAATCAATGCGCAGATTTCGCCATTTCAAGCTTTGATTTCGGCTAATGTGGCGAAAAATCCAGCACTCACCAAAAAGCGCGAAGCGAACCAAACTGCCGAACTCAGCGATTACGAGCTGATAGAATACGATATTCTCAGCGGCAAAAAATACAGCGCGCAAAATAGTGATTTCTTCGGATATTAAACCGAGCGCTAAAATGAAAGAATCTCTCAAGCGAGAGATTCTTTTGCTATTTGCCAAAAACTAAATGGAGGTAATCTTTCATCATTCGCGCACCCGAAACTACGGGGATATATTCGGCGAGCTGTTTTCGAATTTGCTTTGCCAAAACTTCTGGGTTTTTCGAAATCCGCGCTGCGCGATGCATTTGCTCGTAAAGCGAGCGAACTTCGGCTTCATAATTCGCACCAACCACTTCAAGACAAGGTGTTGGTGAAATATCCGCCACGCCACCATCGGCGGTCGAAATCAGCAACTTCAAATTCGCCAAATCCTTCATAAATGAGGTTCCGCAAGCTTCCAGCCCAACAATCGGCACATTGATGGCAATATCCGAGCCAACCGCCAGCGCCAAGCCTAATTCTTCATCATAATCTTGAATATAATGCACGCGTTCGCGCAAAAATTCGTCGTTTTCAACTTTCGAAAGCACCGTTCGAAGCGTTTCGCGCATTTTTTCGTCGCCTTGATGAACTTTGCCCGCCAAAATATAATGTGCGTTATTTTCGCGCAAAACTTGCTTTAATTTTTCAATATCCTCAAACGGCATCCACGGGCGTTTATAAGATACAAACCTGCGCTTAAAATCAAAAACCAGCGCATCTTCAGGAATTTGCACCACTTCACCGTATTGATTGCGTCGCGTGAGCAAAATTTCGTTCAATTTCGCCCGCCCGAATTTCTTTAAATCCAGAATTTCATCTTTCGAAAGTCGCTGTAAATTTTGGCGATAGTTTTCGGTTGGTAAACCGAATTTATCGAAAATCTCAAATTGCTGAAACTTAGCCAAAATCTCAGGCAAAACCCAAGTTGGCAAATCGATTCCGTTGGTTACCGCTTTGAATTTAACCTTTTCGTTGTTAATATCGCGATAATCCGCCACCCGCGCGTGAAGCCGCGAAACGCCATTTTTCGCTTCAGCCAGCTCAATCGTAAGCGTGGAAAGCTTCAAGCGACCATTTCGAAACAGCCCCGCAATCCAAGTTTTCAGCGCCGAGCTTTCGATATTCGGCATCACAATTCGGCTAAACTGGTCGAAAGAAAACTCGCTCTCTGCCGCCTGCACCAAGGTGTGGTTAGTATAAAGCGTGTGTTTTCGAACGTAAACAATCGCTTCGTATAAATTCATGCCGTTGCGCACCAGCTCATCAAGCCGCGCCACCGCCGCAAAAATCGTGGCGGTTTCATTTAATTGAATTACCGAAGGCTTCAAACCAATCATCTTCAGCGCTTTATAACCGCCAAACCCGAGCGAAACTTCCTGATAGAGCCGGTGGTCGCCCGAGCCATCGCCCGCATAAAGTTCGCCAAAATTACTCTCGCCCATTGTCAAAAATCGTGTCGAACCCAGCACTTTTTCAAAGATATTCAAACGGGCTGGCGGCATATTTTTGGTGTAAATTTCCACATCATCCAAGTATTCAAAACCAAAATCCTCAGGATAAACCGAAATCAAATCTTCTTCTTGTGAGAGATTTTCGATACGTTGGCGAATCTCCTGCCGATAAAACGGCGTCACGCAAACAAACGGGATTTCCAGCTTTTCCGCCACTCGCCGTGTATCTGCCGCCAGAATACCCAAGCCACCGCCACCTTTAATGCCGTTGCTTTTGTCATAAACTTCCATCGTAAAATAAACATACGGGCGCTCTGGCGAGAGCTTTTTAGTCAAATTCGCCCGCTCAATCGCCTCGTAAAATTCGCTCACATCTTCGATATTTTGCCCAACGCGCCGCCGATTGATTTTTTCGAAATAATTTTCCACCACTTTTCCTTTTTCGAATTATTCTTATGCTTATATTTTAGCAAATTTTGGCTTTTTTAGCAAACTATTGACAATTCGCACTAAAAATTATATAATTTAGATATTCTTATATTTTGGGAGGTACATTATGGCAGATAAGCACAAAAAACGCATTATGGGGCGTATAGCTGATTTTGTTATAGATTATCTATTGGGAATCATTTTCGCATGCTATACGGTTATTTTTGTCATTATAATCTTTAATTTAACGAGCGAACAGAGCACGCTAGTAAAAAATGTAGTCACAAATGGTAGCCCTTTGATTATTAACGAAGCAAGGCTGTCCGATTACATTCGTGAGCTTGATGATTTAGGGGTAAAATATGAAGTAATTCGAAAGGATTCTGAAATATTTATCGAAAAAGAAAATATCTTTAAAGTTGGCGGATATAACGAATTTTTAGGAATTAGAATACCTCAATCCAACCAAGCGTCAGAAATTACCGACATTCTCAATGAGGCTAAACTGAAATACAAGCTTAAAAAATTGCCTCAAAAGGACGGTAAAGATGAGTATGGATACACCACTATCGAAGTTTTGTACCCTTAACCTCCACATAACCACTCGTCATATTAGAGTGGTTTTTAAATTGACCCCCTTCGCCGAACTATTGCTTTATCGTGATAAATATTGTATAATTTGTTTATCTTATTTTAGGAGGTATATTTATGGCATACTATTCGGATAGAGACGATGGTGGCGAAGGCTGCCTACTAGTTATTGGGGTGATTTTTATACTATTAGTGCTATCGTTTCATTTTGGAGCAAGTTCTTCAAAAGGCGAAATCCAAAAGGAAATTATAGTTGAAGATAGCAGTAGTCTTAGTAGCTATGTAGAGGCTGCCGAGAAATTAGAATTAGACTATAAAATACAAAATTCTGGCGATAAGAAAAAAATAATTATTTATCTGCCAGAGTAGCTCATTTTTAGATTTAACTTATTCTATTTTAGGAGGCACATTTATGTCTAATAATACTCGTGCTTTTATCTTGGCTCTTTCATTGACTGCAGTCCTTATTTCTTCCACTGTTTTTATTCTATCATCAATAGATAGCGTAAACCACCATAACAAAGTTGTGACTGAAGCTAGAAAAATCCTTAAAACAAAGGAAGCAGTTGTAAATAAAGACGATTCTAAAATTTACATGGATTTTCTGGATGAAAACAGTCTTGATTACACCATAAAGAAAACTGGCAGTAAATTTAAAATCATTGTCGATTTCCCTGAATAGCTCATTTCGAAAGTCAGCACGCGCTGGCTTTTTCTTTTTGTTTTTTTTGAAAATCAAAAACCGCCCTTCGAATTTCGAAAAGCGGTTTCGAAAGTTGCATTTTAAGCTTCAGTTTCTTCGGCAACTTCTTCTTTTGGTTGATTGCGGCGAAGTTTTTCCGCATTTTTAATCGCACGAGTTTTTTGCGCAGGTTTTTTCACCCATTTTGGCATTTCAATTCCTGCTTCTTCCAAAAGTTTTACCACTCGTGGAGTTGGTTGTGCGCCGTTGTAAAGATATTTTTCAGCCAATTCTTTTTCGATTTTGGCTTCTTTTGTATGTGGGTTGTATGAACCAACATAGCTAACTACGCGCCCACTCGACGGATGTCGATGCGCTTCCTGAACCGCCAAGCGATAAACAGGATAACCTTTGCGACCAAGTCGCTGTAATCTGATTGCTAGCATTCTTGTTTCCCTTTAATTAATTTTATAGCTTTTTTATTTTACCAAATTTCGAAGCAAAAATCAAGCCCTTATTTCTTGACTTTATTCTATTTTTATATTATAATATTTCTAATTTAGCACTTTCGGAGGTGAAAAGATGAGTATCAAAAAAAGATGGGCAGAAATTTGCCTGGATTGGCGGCGATATGGCGGCGAATATCTGGGAGTCATCTTTGTTTTGATTCTCGTCGCCTCTATTGGCTGGCTTGCTGGCATTAAGCCGATTTTTGACGGCATTCATAGAGAAAAATTGAATGAGCTTAAGACCGAAATTATTCGTAATTTCAGTGAGAATGAATCGGTTTTAAGCTTTCCAAATTCAGAGCAAGCCCAAAAAGCCAAACAAAACCTCGAAGAAATTGCCCAAAAAGATGCGATTAGTTTCGAAAAAATCGAAATTATCAAAATCGAAAAAGGCGAAAAATTCGAGGTGGTAATTCATTTCAAGGGCGCAAAATAATGCGCTCTATTTTTGTTTTTTGTATTTACGAATGGCTTCGCGCGCCGCTTCTTGTTGCGCAATTTGCTTGCTTGGGCCTTCGCCTTCGCCCATTTTTTTCTCACCCACAAAAACACCAAGCGTAAAAATCTTCTCGTGGTCGGGGCCGTCTTCCGCCAAAACGCGATAAACTGGTGTGAAGCCGTCGCGCGCTTGCGAAATTTCTTGCAAATAACTCTTTGGGTCGCGCCAAGATTCATCTTCCAGAATTTGCGGCAAAGTGCTGAGGATATTATCGGTGATGTATTTTTTTGCCGCCTCATAACCTTGATCGAGATAAATTGCGCCCGTTGTTGCTTCAAAAGCATTCGCTAAGATTTGTTGTCGTGCGCGGGGCGAGCCTTGCTTTTCACCTCGGCTCATTCGAATTAATTTTTCGTAGCCAAGCCGTTCGCCAGCTGCACCAATACTTTCCGTTCGCACAAGTGCCGAGCGCCAAGCGGTTAAAATTCCTTCTGGCTCGTGATAATTTGAAAAAAGGTAATCTGTTACTACCAATTCCAAAACTGCATCGCCCAAAAATTCCAGCCGCTCGTTGTGCTCATTTGCTGATTTTTTGTGCTCGTTTAAATAGCTTCGGTGCGTCAACGCCGTCACTAAAAGTTCAATATTCTGAAAATCGTATCCGAGCGTCTCTTTTGCCCAATCATGATATGGAGTTAATAAAATTCCGCTCATTATAATTTCTCCTGTCTAATTTTTTTCATCGCCAGCAAAATCAATTTGCCAATATCTTCATATTCAATTTCATCAAGTGCGTCGGCAAAACTAAACCAGCGAATGTCGTGCATCCAATCTTCTTTTTGAATCGCGTTGGTGTCGCCGAGCGCCTTCACCAAAAAAACTTGCGTCGTCATCAATACGAGCTTATCAATTCGGCGATAGCGAAAATTAATTTTACCCAGCCAGCCACAAACTTCAACCTGGTGCAAGCCAGCTTCTTCGCCAATTTCACGCACCGCGGTTTCTTGCGCCGTTTCGCCCTCTTCGATATGTCCTTTCGGAATTGTCCAGCGGTCTTTCGAATCTTGAATGAGCAAAATTTCTACTTCGCCCTGCTCGTTGCGTCGAAAAATCACCCCGCCCGCCGTCGGCTCGCGCACGATTTCATTAATCGAACTTCTGCGCGTGCGATTAAAGTATTTTTTTAAATCTTTAGCCTTCTTGTTCGCCATTTTGTTCCTCCACAAAAAGCTTATACGCCGTTCCCAGCACGCCGTTGATAAACTTACTTGAATTGTCGGAACCAAACGCTTTTGCAAGCTCAACCGCTTCGTTAATCGCTACTTTTGGCGGAACAGTTTCGCGCATATAAAGTAGTTCGAAAAGACCCATTCGAAGCACGTTGCGGTCGATTCGCGAAATTTGCGAAATTGGCCATTCTGGTGCCATGGGCTGAAGCTTTGAATCAAGCTCAACTTGTCGTTCAATAATCCCGTTTAATAAATCTTGCACGAATTGCTTGTCGCCGATTGTATCTTCATATCGCGACATATTGCGGTCGATAATTTCCGCCAAGCTCACGCTTGAATCTTGCGATTGCGAGCGAAATTCATATTCATAAAGCGTTTGTAAAACTACAATTCGTCCTAAATGTCTATTTGATGCCATTTTGCGTAAGGTTCTTTCCTTTTTATTAAAATAATTTATAAATTTGTCAAGCAAAAATAAAACGCCAGCAAATTAAGCAGCTAGCGTTTTATTATCTTCGAGTTGCTTGTTTAGCGCTTTACCAGATTGCTTTTTAGTTGTGTAGACTTTTACTGGTGAGTGTTTGTTAACTCGTCGAGCAAGGTCCAATCGAAGGTGGCTGCGTCGCAAACCAGTTTTTCGTGGACTACTTTGTTTCTTTGGCTGTGCCATTTAAACGTTCTCCTTAGGTTTATTATTTGCCTTTGGAAATATTATACACGATTCAAACAGATAAATCAACCCGTTTTTTCGTAAAATACTTGACGTAAGAATTATTTTATGCTATAATGATTGACATAATAACAAATTAAGAAACAAAAAAGAAAAATGGAACGACAAAATTTTGATTTTATCAACGACAACCCAAATTATATTCGCGAACCTGAATTTATTTCAGAATTAGCCAAAAGCCCTGCAAGGCGTTTTAATCAGCTAGAAAATTTCGAAAGAACAGCAGTTTTCGAAAATTCTACAGATGAAGATTTCGAAAATACTTTCGAAGAGCATGGCGATAATTATAACGAGCGCTCGCCACGACGCAAAAAAACCTTGCGCAATATCGCAAAACTTGCGCTTGGCGCGACTTTGGTGGGTGGTGCAATTGCAGGTTATCGAGATTATACTGAAAAAAATTCGACCATCGATGACCGAATTAGTCAAGTTGATATGCACGATTCCAGCACATTCGACCTCGACACCACCCCCGACAATCTCGACGAATACCAAAAAATCGCCGATACAGCCGAAAATTCATATCAAGTCACACTCAAAGCGGGCGAGACAATTCGCACCAACAATGCGGATTATCGCAAATCGTTCGACCCCGAGGCTAACCCTACTCACAACGCCATTGCGACAACACAAGAAGATGTAACTTTCAATCTAAATAAGGGTGAAATTTATCAAACTCCAGATGGTGAAGTTGTGGCGCGAGCCGAAAACTTCGCTACCGACGCGCAAAATCGAAAAACTGGTATCAAAACCGAGGTCGATTCAGATGGCTGGCTAAAATTAGATGTTTCGGCTAAAGACTTGAAGGTTGTCGAAACGGAATAAAAAGCAAAACTCGCCTTTCGAAAAAGAGGCGAGTTTTCGAATTTTGATTTTCGAATTTCGAATTTATTTAACTACAAAATTCACCAGTTTATTTGGCACAAAAATCTCTTTGACAATTTCCTTATCTTGCAAGAATTTCGCAACGTTGGCTTCTTGCTTGGCGATTTCGAAAATCGCTTCTTTTTCGAGCCCTGCCGCAACTTTAATCTTGCCGCGAAGTTTGCCATTTACCTGCACGATAATCTGAATTTCATCAGTCTGAAGTAGCGCATCGTTCCATTTTGGCCAACCTGCATTTTCGATAAAATCTGCATTGCCTAGTTGCTGCCAAAGCTCGCTTGCGATATGCGGCGCAAACGGCGCGAGCATTTTCAGCAAATCTTCCAAAACCGCTTGCCAATCTTGCGAAAAGCCTTCAAGCTTCAATTTATAGAGTTCGTTGACAAATTCCATCAAAGCCGCCACCGCTGTATTTAAGCTTTCTCGATGAAAATCCTCGGTAACTTTTTTGATTGTTTTGTGCTGCGCTCGTTGCACTTCATTGAAATTCGCCAAATTTTGCGCCGATTTTTCGCTCTCAATAAATTCTTGAGTCAAAACCCAAACGCGGTTCAAGAATCGATAAACTCCCGCGATTCCGCGCGGATCCCAAGCCGCATCAAGCTCATATGGCGCGATAAACATTTCGTAAGTGCGAAGCGCGTCGGCGCCATAACCTTGGTCGATGACCTCGAGTGGGTCAATAGTGTTTCCTTTTGATTTGCTCATTTTCGTGCCGTCTTCGGCATTGATGTAACCGTGATAAAGCAATTTTTTAACGGGCTCGGCAAAATTCGTCAAACCAAGGTCGCGGAAAACGTGCGTCCAGAATCGAACGTAAAGCAGGTGCGCCACCGCGTGGTCGCCGCCAACATAATAGTCTAACGGCGCCCAATAATTCACCACTTCAGGATTCCAAGCCTGATGATGATTTTGCGGGTCGGCATAGCGCAAAAGATACCAGCTTGAACAAGCGTAGCCATCCATCGTGTCGGTTTCGCGAATCATTTTCTTGCCATCAATTTCAACGTGCATAAATTCTTCGCTTTTCGCCAAAGCCGATTTACCGCTTTCATCGGGCTTAAAATCTTGAACTTCTGGCAAAACAACTGGCAAATCTTCTTCAGGAATTAAATGTTCGTTGCCGTCCTCGTCGTAAGCAATCGGAATTGGACAACCCCAATAACGCTGGCGCGAAATCAACCAGTCACGCATTTTGTAAGTAGTTTTTGGCTTGCCGATTTTTTGTTCCTCAAGCCATTGCGAAATCTGTTCGCGTACTTCAGCCGATTCTTGCCCGCTGAAGCGACCAGAATTTACAACAATTCCCTCGCCGTGATAACATTCGTCATTATCCACCATCGATTCAGGTTTTTCAACCACCTTCACAATATCCAGCTCGAATTTTTTGGCGAATTCAAAATCGCGCTCATCGTGAGCTGGCACCGCCATCACCGCGCCTTCACCATAACCGCCCAACACATAATCGCTCACCCAGATTGGGATTTGCTTGCCATTTGCTGGATTTATGGCATAACTTCCAGTAAAAACGCCGCTCTTTTCTTTATTTTCTTGCCGTTCGATTTCTGATTTTTTGAGCGATTCGTTTTTATATTTCAAAATTTCTTCACGCACATTTTCTTTCGCGATTTTCTCAAGCAAGGCGTGCTCTGGCGCCAAAGTGAGAAAAGTTGCGCCAAAAATGGTATCTGGTCGCGTAGTGAAAACTTTGATTTTTTCGCCCTTCGCCGCGCCGTCGGCAATTTCAAAATCAATCTCGGCGCCCTCAGACTTACCAATCCAATTGCGCTGCATTGTTTTGATTTTTTCTGGCCAATCAAGCTCATCAATATCCGCCAAAAGTTCATCAGCATAAGCGGTGATTTTAAAGAACCACTGCGTTAATTGCTTTTTCGAAACTTCTTCGCCACAGCGCCAACAGCGACCGTTTTCGACCTGCTCATTCGCCAGCACAGTTTTGTCGTTATCGCACCACCACTGGTAGCTTTCTTTGCGATAAGCCAAGCCTTTTTTATACATTTCGCGAAAAATCCACTGCGTCCATTTGTAATATTCTGGGCTCGAAGTGTTAATTTCGCGCGACCAATCGATTGAAATTCCCAGGCGCTTAAACTGTTTTTTAAAGTTTGCGATGTTTGTTTCGGTGGCTTCTTGTGGCGAAATTCCAGTTTTAATTGCATAATTTTCGGCGGGCAGGCCAAAAGTATCCCAGCCAATCGGGTTTAAAACATTTTTGCCATTTTGGCGCCAAAAACGCGCAATCGAGTCGACAATCGTATAACTTCGGGCGTGCCCAGTGTGCAACCCCGCACCGCTCGGATACGGAAACATTCCCGAAATATACATCTTTTGCTTCGACGAATCCGCCTTAACCTCATAAAGCTTCGAATCGTCCCATTTTTTTTGCCATTTTGCCTCAATTTCAATCGGATTATATCTTTTCATATTCCCCTCATTATAACATAAAAAAGCTGTTTTGAAAAATCAATTCTGGCGCAGCAGCTCTTCGAATTCAGTTTCGGTCAAAACCTTCACGCCGAGCTTTTCAGCTTTCGAAATTTTCGCCGCGCCAACTTTCGCGCCCGTTACCAAAAAATCGGTGTTTTTCGAAATTGTTTTTTGGAATTTGCCGCCCAGCGACTCAATTTTCGCCGCCGCCACTTCGCGCGACATCGCCGCCAAAGTTCCCGTAATCACAAAATTTTTGCCACTAAGCGCGCCTTCGATTTTCGCAAAATCTTGAATCTTCACGCCAAAATTCTGCATTTTTCGCAACATCGCCAAATTTTCTTCATTCGCAAAATACGCCAAAATGCTTTCGGCAACCTTTTCGCCAATGCCTTCGATTTCAAGCAAATTTTCGAAACTGGCCTCTGTTAATTTTTCGAAAGTCTCGAATTTTTCAGCCAAAAGCTTCGCCGTTTCGCCGCCGACGTGGCGAATCCCCAGCGCCGCAATAAATTTAGCCAGCTCGGGATTTTTAGCATTTTTAATCGCGCGCAAAAGATTTTCCGCCGAAAGCTCAGCAAAACGCTCCAGCTTCAACAACTGCTCTTTTTGCAAAGTGTAAATTTCTGCCAAATCCGCAACCAGCCCCGCATCAACCAGCAAATCAACATTTTTTTCACCCAGATTTTCAATGTCCAAGCCCGCTTTTGAAGCGTAAAATGCGATAGTCTTCTTCAAAATTAAATTCGAATTTAAACCTTTCGCGCGATACAAAACTTCGCCCGCAGGACGTTCAAACTCCATTTCAGGAAATTGGCGCGCAAGTTCTTTTTCGAAATTAAACTTGGGCAAATCACCCTTTCGAAGCTCGGTCAAAACGCGGTCGATTTTGGGAATAATATCGCCAGCTTTATAAACCACCACTGTGTCGCCAATCCGCACATCGAGCCGCGCAATTTCATCGGCGTTGTGCAAACTGGCGTGGCGCACGGTTGTGCCTGCAAGTTGAATCGGCTCAAAAACCGCCACTGGTGTCGCCGCTCCAGTGCGACCCACCGAAATCACAATATCTTCCACTACAGCGGTCGCTTCTTCTGGCGAATATTTAAAGGCAATCGCCGCGCGAGGCTGCTTCCCAACCACGCCAAGATTCGCAAAATCGGCGCGATTATTCAATTTCACCACCAAACCGTCAGTATTGAACGGTAAATCTTTGCGCGCCTCACTCCACTGCCAAATAAACTTAATCACTTCTTTCAGCGAGCTGATTTTCGAAGCTTGCAGATTGCGCGAAATGCCAATTTTCGAAAGCGTTTCGTAGGCAAATTCATTGGTTGGAATTTCAGCTGGATTGTCGCGAATCAAATCGTAAGCGATGAATTTCAACGGGCGCTGAGCGGTAATTTTGGGGTCGAGCTGGCGAATCGTCCCCGCCGCCAAATTGCGCGGATTGGCAAATTCTGGCTCGTTTTTTGCCCAACGCAATCTGTTTAATTCTTCGAAATCCTGTTTCAAAATCACAATTTCGCCACGAATTTCAGTGCGCCCTTTTCGAATAAAATCTGGACCTTTCGAAAAAAACATCGGCACGTTTTTTATCGTTCGAACATTGCTCGAGACGTCTTCGCCCACGAAAGAATCGCCGCGCGTAACCGCACGCACAAACTCGCCATCCTCATAAATCAGCGAGCACGCCAAACCGTCCATTTTGATATCTGCAAAAAATTCTTCCGCCAAATTTGGCTGAATTTTCTTGATCCGCTCAAACCATTCGAAAATTTCTTGTTCACTAAAAACATCGTTCAAGCTCAGCATTCGAGAATTATGCGCGACCTTTTCGAAACCGCCTTTCACCGCGTTTCCAACCCTTTGCGACGGCGAATTGGGTGAAATCAAATCTGGATTTTCGGCTTCAATTTTTTTCAACTCCGCAAAAAGCGAATCGTAAATTGCGTCTGAAACCGTTGGCGCGTCTAAAGAGTGATATTCGAAAGAGTATTGGTTTAAAAGTTTGATTAAATCTTGGTAGCGCGCTTTAATTTTGGCGGTCATAATCAATCACCTTTCGATAAAATGTGTATAGATAGCACGCTGAAAAGACCAGCGAGAAGCTCGAAAGAAATAGCATCGCGATTTGAATAATCGGGATTGAGTTGAGAATTGTCAAGCTTGGGCTCAAGAAATTAACCAGCAGAATAATCGGCAAGATAAAAATCACCCACATTAGCGCAATGATGAATGCGCCAAAAGCCAATCTTTTTAGAATGGCAATTCGGCGCTGCGTTACCATATCGCCAGCGATTTTTAACGCTTGTAGCGGATAAATTATCATCTTGCCTTGGTTCGTGACAATCACCAGCGCAAAAACTGAGCCCAAAATCCAGTAAAGCGAAATCGCAAAAAGCAAGAGCACCGCGCCCATAAACAGCATTTGCTCCACGCCCGAATTAGCAAATTCAGTCAGCCTGGCCGCCGTAGCAATGATAATCCCCAAAAACATTGGCACGCACTGCAATAAAATCACCAGTCCGATAATAACCATCGGCACAATCGGCGCACCGCAAGAATACAAAGCGTCGCGCACCAGAATTTTTTGGCGCCCCGCATAGATAAATCGGCAAATTTGAACCACCGCCAGCCACGCAAAAAGTACAATCGCAAACATCACCACTCTTTGCGATTCGCTGGGCGTCTGCACCAATCCGCCTGTCGAGAAAGTTGAAATTATCACCAATCCAGCTTTACCAATTTCACCCCATCCACCGCTAAAAATTCCGCTGTTGGTGGTATCAGCAACGCTCTGCAAACTCGTGATGAAATTTTGGTCAAGCAAACCAATTAGCACAAAATTCGCCAAGACAATCACCATTGTTATCGTCAAGAAGGCTTTTTTGTTTTCGGCAATCATTCGAAAAACGCTTTTTGTAAAACTCCAATAACCCGCGATTTCCAGCGGTCGCAAATAATCGCGGCGGCGCGTGAGCCTAAAGCTTCGGTGAGCGCGCCGACTTTGGAATTTTCGAAAACGCAAAATCAATTTTCGAAAACCAATTCGAAAAACAATCCACCAATAATAGAATAAACTAATTTGTTCTTCACCCGAACTGTATATTTTTTTCTTCATTAAAATTTCTCGCTATTTTCTTTTAATCTTTGAATGCGCTTCTCAAGCGGTGGGTGGGTGGCAAAAAGCTGGTTTAAGAAATTTGCTTTTAGCGGATTGGTGATAAATAAATTCGCGGTTGTAGAAGCTTGCCTGCGTAATGGCTGAGCATTGTCTTGTAGTTTTTGAAGCGCCGAAATTAATCCTTCGGGGTAGCGTGTCAGCATTACGGCGCTCGCGTCCGCCAAATATTCCCGCTCACGCGAAATCGCCATTCGAATAATCATACTCAAAATCGGCGAAATAACCACCAAAATCAACCCGATAATCATCGCAACTGGGTTGAAATCGCGGTCGTCATCATCTCGCCAAAATAAAATCCGCCAAGCAATATCCGCCAAAAAACCAATCGCCGCCGTCAGTGCCACCGCCGCCATCGAGACGCGAATATCATAATTTTTAATATGCGAAATCTCGTGCGCGACCACGCCTTCAAGCTCGGCTTTATTCATTATCGCGAGCAACCCCGTGGTTGCACAAACCACCGAATTTTGTGGCGAAGTTCCCACAGCAAAGGCATTCGGCGCCGAATCTTCAATTACGTAGATTTTCGGCATCGGCAACCCTGCGGTCATCGAGATTGCTTCAACCGCCGCATAAAATTCTGGTGCTTGAGCGCGTTTAACCTCAACCGCACCATTCATTGCCAACGCAATTTTGCTCGCAAGCGCGTATTCCACGCCAGCATAAAGCAAAGCGCCAAAAAAGCACCAAAAAAAGATTGATGGACTATCATAAAGATACGAAAAGAAAAAGCCGATTGCCGAAATAATCGCAACGAACGCTGTAAAAATTACAACTGTATTACGTTTATTTTTGGCAATCGAGCTATACATTAAAACGCCTCAATTAAAATTTAACTTCTGGCGCGTCTTCAAGAGCTTTTCGATTTTCAACTTCGAAAAATTCACGAGCTTCGAAACCGAGCTTTTTCGCAAAAATATTAGTTGGAAAAACCTTGATTTTGATGTTTAAATCACGAACACCAGCATTGTAAAATCGGCGAGCACCCTGAATTTTATCTTCGATTTCTTGAAGTTGATTTTGCAGTTGCATAAAACCTTGGTTGGCTTTAAGCTCAGGATAAGCTTCTGAAATAGCCATTAAACGGCTCAAAGCATTCGAAAGTTCGCCTTCAGCTTTTGCGGCGGCTTTTACATCGCTACCCGCGCCCATCAAACGACTGCGAGCGTCTGAAACATCAGCAAAAACTTTCTCTTCGTGAGAAGCATATCCTTTAACCGTCGAAACGATGTTTGGAATCAAATCTGCTCGATATTTTAGCTGAACTGAAATATCGCTCCACGCTTCTTCAATCCGTTCGTTAAGGCGCACCAAATCGTTGTATTGACTCCAAATATAAAGTCCAACCAAAGCGGCAATTGCTACAATTACAATAATAAAAATTTCCATATTACCCTTTCTAACCTTAAAATTGGTGCGCAAGGCGGGAATCGAACCCGCACGACTGTTTAGGTCAAGGGATTTTAAGTCCCTCGCGTCTACCAATTCCGCCACTCGCGCATATATAAATATTTTAACGCGCCTTGAGGAAAAAATCAAGACGCGTTAAGCCATTATCGTGAACTTTTATCAAGAAGAGGTGCAATCAATGCCACAAATCCGCTCGCCGAAGCCACCACGATGAAGGTCGCAAAAGCTTTGCCGAAAATATCTGAAATATCTGTCCAGATAGAAATCACACCGAGCGAAGCCAAAACAACAGTCGAGAGAATCATTACCCAGAAGCACACCGAGCGAACAGTTTTTACCATCGCGCTGTATTCTACTTTTGGCGCAGTCTTTACTACAACTTGCGGACGCTGAGCAGTTTTGTCATTTTCGCCTTTTCGAATTTCCACAACTTTCTGTTTCTTATCTTCCATATTACCCTTTCATTAAAATTATTGGAGGCACCTACCGGAATTGAACCGGTGTAAACGGTTTTGCAGACCGCTGCGTAACCACTCCGCCAAGGCGC
>JAUMUX010000008.1 GCA_030530485.1 bacterium
AAAAATGAGTTTTTGATGGATATTTTGGCGATTGGCGGCGGATTTTATTTAGCTGGGATTTCGAAAATGGCGAAGCTTTCGCCAGAAATTCGAAAAGATTTTTTGGAATTTTCGAAAAATGCGGCAAATTATAATTCCGACAAATATATGAATGGCGAAGATGGAATTGAGCAGGATTTTCTTGGTTTTTTCGCCGCTGAAATTATTTCGAAAACGATAAAAAATCGAAAATTAAATGAAATTTCAGAAAAAGAAATCTTTGACGAAATTCAGAAAATTAGCTAAAAAACTTTTTTGCTAATTTTTGAAAATCTTTAATTTTAATCTTGTCTAAATTTGTTTCAAAATCTATAAAATCGCCGTAAGTTAAAAATCTAATTCGTTGCTTTTGCGCAATTTGCGCAGGGGTTTGCATTTTGAAAATTAGGTTATTTTGCAGCTTTCGCTTCGCATTTTCGAAATCCTCTTCGTCAATTTGCCTGATTTTCGATATTTCCGTTTTAATAATTTCTTGAAATTTTGCCAAATTTTCGTTGTTAATTTTGCTTTCAATTGCAAAAATTGAATTGTCTAGAACGGAGCCTTCACTAAAAATAACGCTTAAATTATAAACTAAGCCGTTTTGGCGCATTTTTTGGTGAAGCCTCGTCTGGATTTCGATTAAAATTATTTCAGCTGTAATTCTCTCGATTTGGCTTAACGAGCAATTTAAAGTGAAAATTTGAGTGTAAAATTTCAGATTTTGCTGGCTTTTGCTAATTTCTGCATTTTTGAGTTTAAAATTTTGAGCTAAAATAGGATTTCCGCAAGGCAAATTTAAATTTTCAAAAGCTTTTGTGATAATTTTCTCGTCAAAATTACCAATAATCAAAATGCGTAAATTTTTTGTCGTAAAGAATTTTTTATAAAATCCCAAAACATCGTTCTTTTCTATTTTTTTAAGAGTTTCAATTTCTTTCTGAATTGTTAAAACTGGAATATTTTGATTTTTAAGAATTTCTTTATAAACCGCTGGATTTTTTGAGGCTGCTAAGCTCAAAAGCTCATTTTTTACGATATTCTTCTGAATTTGCAAATCGCTCTCGCTAAAGTTAAGATTTTTGAAGAGTGAGATAAAGTGGCTAAGTGTTTTTTCGAAGGATTTATCAGTGCTTTCGAAAGAAAAGGTCGTCAAAAGATTGTTAGTTTTTCCATTTTTTCGAAATTCACCATTTTTCGAACGAAAATCGCGCAAAATCAAATGTTCTAAGATATGTGGAATTTGCTGCTTTTTGCCTTCAGGTGAAAATAGACCAACACCAAAACCAGCCTCCAGATACACTGTTTTTGCTGATGAATTTTGGAGATAGAGTATTTCAATACCGTTTGATAAAGTTAGTTTTTTCATACTTTTACAATAAAAGAAGTCCCAATATCGGACTTCGGTAGCTTACTATTCGTAACCGTTAAAAGTTGGTTCTCCGTCAGAGTTTTCACCGTAACCGTTATCTAGTGAATTATCTGAATCGGGACCTTCTGGGTCGGAACAGTAGCATCTAAATTTAATGAAGTTTGGCATTTTGCCACCTCGTTTCCGTAAAGAGCGAATCGGCGTGCCCGATTATGCGAGAAACTACACAATATAATCTCTAAGCCCTATTGTATAATAATAACAATAATTCCGTCAATAGCCTTTTGCCTTTTAGGTGGAAAAATGATAAAATCGAAAAATGAATAATCTTGAATTTTTGGTTGAAAATTATCAAACGCCACCTGAGGCGATTTCGCTGGTTGAAAATTCGCGAATTTTGTTGCTTGCGGGGATTTCGGGCGCAGGTAAAGATACTACTAAAAAACATCTGCTGAAAAATCCAGAATATCGTGATATTGTGAGCCACACCACTCGTGCGCCGCGTGAAAATAACGGCAAAATCGAGCAAAACGGCGTTGATTATAATTTTATTTCGCCAGAAAAAGCCACCGAAATGCTCAAAAATCGGGAATTTATTGAGGCGAAATTTGTGCACGGCAAAATTTACGGCACGAGCGTGGCGGAAATTGCAAAAGCTCACCAAAACGGGCAAATTTCGGTGACAGATATTGATATTCAAGGCATTGCCGAATATAAAAAAATGAGCGAGCGAGTGGTGGCGGTGTTTATTTTGCCGCCAGATTTCGAAACTTGGCGTGCGCGATTCGCCAATCGCTATTCGAGCGCCGAAGAATTCGAACGGGATTTTCGAAGGCGGTTGCCAGAATCGATTTTTTGCTTAGAACAAGCGCTCAGTGTGCCGTATTTTCACTTTATTTTGAATGATGATTTTCGCAATACCGCGCGTATTATCGACCAAATTATGCACCAAGAAATTGAATTTAATTACAAAGATATTGAAGTGCGGTTGCGCGCCGAAAAATTATTGGCTGATATAAAATCGCGATTCGAAAAGCTAAATAGAGAAAACCCGCAAATTTAATTGCGGGTTATAAGTTTTCTAATCCGAAATTGTTGTGCAACATTTTTTTAGCCGCTCTAAATTTTGGATTTTGATGGCGGATTGCTCTGAGTCTAATCCAATTGGGTCGCGTTTGCTGAATAATTTAGAGTAAAATTCGGGCTCGCCCGTCACTTCCGCTTCATTCACGATGCGGTGAGCGGCACCCGCCAACTCCAATTCAATTAGGGAATCGAAAACGCCCTCCAAAAAAAGAATATTTTGTTTTAGGCTTTCTTTCTCCATAATGCTAAAACCTTTCTGCGTATTTTTACGACAGATTTTCATCTCCGCAGGCGAACTTTCGAATTTCGAAAATCCATCTGCGAAAATGAAATGTAGGTTTTCGAAAAGTTCTTTAGTAAATACTAAACTTCATTATTATAGGATAAAAACCAAGAAAAGTCAAGGAGCGGAATTGGCACTCTATTGACCGAAGTGCTAATTTATGCTAAACTCTAATTATGGAAATTACACCGCGACAGACCCAAATTTTGGTTGCGACTATCGAACAATATGCTGAAGTTGCCAGCCCAGTGGGCAGCGTGACGTTGGCGAAGCTTTTTGGTGTTTCGAGCGCGACAATTCGCTCGGAAATGGCAAAATTGGAAGATTTAGGTTTGATTACCCAGCCGCACACTTCGGCGGGGCGAATCCCTACCGATAAAGGCTATCGTTTTTATGTCAATCGGCTGACTCAATTTCAAGAATCGGAGCAATTTTTGCTTAATGCAGATAATTCAAAAGATAATTTCGCGCGGGGCTTTCGGGCGATTTCGGCGCGCGTTTCGGCGCAAACCGACCGTGCCGACCGCGCAATTCGCTCGGCAGTGGATTCTTTGGTTGAATTAACGGGCAATCTCGGCCTTGCCACTATCGGTGAACAGCTTTATATCAACGGAATCTACAACCTTTTTTCGCAGCCAGAATTCGAAAACGGCTCGGCGGTTCAATCGGTGGCGCAGTTGTTGGATAATCTTGAACCTTGGCTGAAAGAGGCTTTGCCCAACGAGCCGCTCAATGTTTATATTGGTAGCGAAAACCCAATCGGCAAAAGTTCTGGCGTGAGTTTGATTATTTCGAAATTCGAAAGCCCATTTTCGCAAAATTCTTACATCGGCGTGCTCGGTCCGACTCGCCAAAATTACGGCAAAGTGGTGAAATTGGTGCAGCGAACGGGCGAATTGCTTGAGGAAATTTTATAAGGAGGGAAAGTGATGGGAAATGATAAGAAAAACGCAAAAATGGCAGAAAAAGTAGCCGAATTAACCGCCGATTTGCAACGCACGCGGGCGGATTTTGAGAATTACCGCAAAAATGTTGAAAATCGCGTGATTGATTCGCAAAAACTCGGCACCAAGAAAACCATCTTAGCAATTTTGCCGATTTTGGATGATTTCGAGCTTGCACTTGCGTACGCGCCACTTGAGGAAATTTCGAAAGACGATTCGCCTGTTTCGAAATGGGCAAAAAACACTTTGAAACTGGATAAAACGCTCAAAAAATCTTTAAGTTCGCTAAATGTTGAACAGATTGAGGCGGCGCACGGCACAACCTTTAGCCCTGAGGTGCACCAAGCCGTGCAGTTTGAAGAGGCGGAGGGCGAAACGGAGATTGTGGCTGAAGTTTTGCGCGCTGGCTGGAAGATGAATGGCGAAGTTTTGCGCCCTGCGATGGTGAAAGTTTCACGAAAATAAGATTGACATAATTCAATAAATGTGATATTATAAAGTAAGCTAATTCGTTTCGCTCTAAAAAGTAGAGGGCAGAGGCTCGCGGATTGGCGCCATCTCTATTCACTTCAAAAAAATAGAGCCTATTGGTTTTTCAGGGGGATACCCCTACTCAATCTCACCCCACCAAATTGGTGGGGCTTTTCTTTTGGAATGCTTTAAAAATAACCTTAAGTATGATAAAATTGAGCCATGGATAGTGGGCAAAACTTAAAAAATTTGAAAAAATATATTCGAGCGGCTAATTATTTGACAGTGGCGCAGATTTTTTTGCAGGATAATTTTTTATTAAATCGACCTTTGGAATTTAGCGACATCAAACCACGGCTTTTGGGGCATTGGGGTAGTTGCCCAGGGGTGAATTATATTTACGCTCAACTTTTGCTCGCTCAAAAACGGCTTGATTTTGCCGAAAGTGGCTTAAAGACCGCGTTTATGCTTGGACCGGGGCACGCTTTTCCGGCGCTTCAGGCGAATTTATTTCTCGAAAATACACTTTCGAAATTCGAAAAAAATGCTTCACGCGATGTGGCTGGAATCGCGCATATTTCGAAAAACTTTTCGTGGCCAGGCGGCTATCCTTCGCACGCCAGCCCGTTTACGCCAGGGGTGATTTTGGAAGGCGGCGAGCTCGGATATTCGCTTTCGACGGCGTTCGGGGCGGTTTTGGACAATCCAAATTTGGTGATGGCGACGCTCATTGGTGATGGCGAGGCGGAAACTGGCCCAATTGCGGCGGCTTGGCATTTGAATAAGATTATCGACCCAGTTAAAAACGGTGTGGTTTTGCCGATTCTTCACCTGAACGGCTATAAAATTTCCGGCCCAACGATTTTTGGTTCGATGAGCGATTTTGAGCTGATTCAGTTTTTTCACGGCGCGGGCTGGGAGCCAAAAATAGTTGATGAATACTCGGCAGAAGATTTCGATTTGGCGCTTTCGCAGGCGGTTTCGAATGCTTATCGCCAGATTTCGAAAATCAAATTTGGTCAAAATGAAGGCTTCGTGCGCTTGCCGATGATTATTATGCGTTCGAAAAAGGGCAGCTCTGGTATCGATGAAAATGCGGGCGAAAAAATCGAGGGAAATTCGTTGGCGCACCAAGTGCCACTTTTGAAGGCGAAAAGCGACGAACAAGAGCTTCGAAAACTGGAAGAATGGCTCAAATCTTATCGATTCGAAGAACTTTTCGATTTCGAAAAAGGCGAATTTGGCGCTTGGCTGGAAGATTTCTTGCCACAAGAAGCAAGCCGTTTGGGTGCAAATGAATTTATTGATGGCGGAAAAAACTGCCGTGATTTAGTTTTGCCAGAAAATTCGGCAAAAACGAGCGAAAAATCGCTTGCAATGAATGCGGTGGGCGAATTTTTGGCTGGCGTTTTCGAAAAAAACCCCGAGAATTTTCGCTTTTTCAGCCCAGACGAAACTTATTCGAATAAACTGGATGCCATTTTCACCCAAACTGCGCGTTCTTGGCAGCGCAAAATCAATCTTTGGGAAAAAGATTTGGCGAGCGACGGTCGCGTGACGGAAATTTTGAGCGAACATTCTTTGCAAGGGCTTTTGCAAGGCTATCTTTTGACGGGGCGGCACGGAATTTTGACTTCTTACGAAGCTTTCGCGCCGATAATTTCTTCGATGATGGACCAATATGCCAAGTTTTTGGCGCAGGCGCAAGAGGTGAAATGGCGCGGCGATTTGGCGAGCTTGAATTATATTTTGACTTCAACGGGTTGGCGCCAAGACCACAACGGCTTTTCGCACCAAAATCCGAGCTTTATTGATGAAGTTTTGCGGCGTGAAAATGGCATTGGGCAGATTTTTTTGCCAGCGGACGATAATTCGGCGGTGGCGGCGATTTCGAGAATGCTAAAATCGCGCAATAATATTAACGTTTTGGTGGCGGGAAAAACTCCCGAGCCGCGATATTTTTCACTTCAAAATGTGGAAAAACAATTTAAGCGCAGCGGAGTTTTCGTCTTCGATGCTTGGAAAAATCAAGAAATTACAGATTGGCACGCAATTTCCGAAGAAGACGCGCCCGATTTGATTTTGGCGGCGAGCGGCGATTATGTTTTCAAAGAAACGGTGGCGGCGCTGCAAGTTTTGCTTCACGATGCGCCACAGATTAAAATTCGCTTGGTTTATACGCAGGCATTTTGTGGCGAAGGAATTGGGGCTTTCGGAAATGTGCTTTCGAAAACCGATTTCGCGCGGATTTTCACCAAAAATCAACCCGTGATTTTCGCTTTTCACGGCTACGCGAAAACCTTGAAGTCGATTTTATTTGATTATGAAAACCCTGCGCGCATTCAAATTAACGGATACGAAGAAAAAGGTTCAACTACCACGCCGTTTGATATGCTGGCAAGAAATCGGGTTTCGCGCTATGATATTGCGGTGCGAGCTTTGCGCGCGGTTGGCGGAAACACTGAATTTTCCGAAAAATTGGCGCGCGAATATCAAAAACGCCAAGAGAATGCTTTGCAATTTGCGCGAGAAAAATCGGTCGATACGCCAGAAATTGAGAATTGGAATTATTTGAGATTTAGCTAAGCGTATAGCTTAACGGATATTACTAAGCGTTGTTTCATGCACGGAAATTTCAGTGACGATTGTTTTATGAGCCTATTTTTTAAAAGCGGTTTGTATTGTAAATAATACAACATTAGCACTCTTGACTTGGGAGTGCTAAACGCGTATAATAAAAATATAAGCGCGAAGAAACTACGAGGCGCGCTTATCGAACTGATAAATAACTTTCGAAAAGCGAAAAGTGCGAAAAGTTGAAATTTCGAAACTGATTAGCTCTTTCGAAAAAGAAATTTTAAGAAGAAAGAAGGGGAAAATGGGAAAAATTATCGGAATTGACCTTGGAACAACCAACTCGGCTTTTGCCTATATGGTGGCTGGAAAACCTGAGGTAATTACAAATGCGGAAGGTAACCGCACCACGCCGAGCGTTGTGGCGATTAACAAAAAAGGCGACCGTTTAGTTGGGCAAGTGGCGCAACGTCAGCGCGTAACCAATCCAAAAAATACAATTTATGGTGTGAAGCGTTTGATTGGACGCAAATTTAGCGATAAAGAAGTTCAGAAAGATTTAGGAATTTTGCCATACGAAATCGTGAAAAAGGGCGATGGCGTAGCGGTAAAAATGGACGGCAAGGATTATACGCCAGAAGAAGTTTCGGCGATGATTCTTTCGAAAATTAAAGCCGATGCTGAAGCTTTCTTGGGCGAAAAAGTGACCGAAGCGGTAATTACAGTTCCTGCTTATTTCGACGATTCGCAACGTCAAGCTACAAAGGACGCGGGTAAAATTGCTGGGCTTGAAGTGAAGCGAATTATCAACGAACCAACTGCTGCCGCGCTAGCTTATGGTTTGGACGGCAAGAAAGACGAAAAAATTGCGGTTTTTGACCTTGGTGGTGGAACCTTCGACGTTTCGATTCTCGAAATTGCTGATGGCGTTTTCGAAGTTTTGGCAACCAATGGCGACACGCACCTCGGCGGTGAAGACTTCGATAACCGCATTGTGAATTACTTCTTGGAAGAATTTAGGAAAGAAGAAGGAATCGACCTTAAAAATGATTCTGCGGCAATGCAGCGTTTGAAAGATGAAGCTGAAAAGGCTAAAAAAGAGCTTTCTTCAACAACTTCATACGAAGTGAACTTGCCGTTTATTACTGCTGATGAAGACGGTCCTAAACACTTTGAACTCACTTTGACTCGGGCAAAACTTGAAGAATTGGTAGCTGATTTGCTCGACCGCTTGGCGATTCCAGTTGAAAAAGCTCTCAAAGATGCTGGTTTGAGTGCGAGTGATATTTCGGAAACTGTGATGGTTGGTGGAATGACGCGTATGCCAGCCGTGGTCGAAAAAGTTGAAAAAATCTTCAATAAAAAACCTGCGCAAGGTGTGAATCCAGACGAAGTTGTGGCGGTTGGTGCAGCAATTCAAGGTGGTGTTTTGGCAGGAGACGTGAAAGATGTGCTTCTGCTTGACGTGACACCGCTCACATTGGGAATTGAAACGGCTGGTGGTGTGCGAACACCAATGATTGACCGCAATACAACCGTGCCAACTTCAAAATCGCAAGTTTTCTCAACTTATGCTGACAATCAGCCACAGGTTGAAATTAACGTTTTGCAAGGTGAGCGCGAAATGGCCGCTGACAACAAATCATTGGGTAATTTCATTCTTTCGGGCATTGCGCCAGCGCCACGCGGTATTCCGCAAATTGAGGTGACATTCAGCATTGACGCCAACGGAATTTTGACTGTTACGGCTAAAGATAAAGGCACGGGCAAAGAAAATAATATCACAATTCAAAACTCGGGCAATATGAGTAAAGAAGATATTGAAAAAGCTCAAAAAGATGCCGAACTTCATGCTGAAGAAGACAAGAAAAAGCGTGAGGCAATTGACGCTAAAAACCAGCTCGAAAATGCGATTTATCAGGCGGAAAAAATGCCAAACGAATATAAAGATAAGATTTCGAAAGAAGATGAAGAAGCTATTTCGAAAGCTGTTGAAGAAGCGAAAAAGCACCAGAATTCTGACGATAAAGACGAGCTTGAAAAGGCGGCGAAAGAATTGCAAGATGCGATTATGCCGATTGGCGCAAAGCTTTATCAAGCTGCTCAAACTGAAAATGCTGGTCAAGATGAAGATGGCGAAAAAGCTAAAACTTCGCGCAAAAAATCTGACGAGGCGGTTGAAGGCGAAGTTATCGACGAAAAATAAATCGAAAATCCACCTTTCGAAAAGTGAGAATGCTCAGGTTGAACTGAGCATTTTTGCCGCTTAGCGATAAGAAAAAGCCCCTCTGAATGAGGAGCTATTTGCGGTAAACTCGAATCGGGTTTCTTTTTGATTCATCAAGCCGAACTTCTAGTTTTTGGTTGCCTTTTTCAAGCAAAACTACTCGACCGCTGAAGCGCTGCAAATCAAACTCAAGCATGACTACGTCCAATAACCAAGCGGTTTCGATCTGTAAAGATCCTTGTTCGGATCTAAAATCGAGGTCGGAATCAGTATCACTACAATTCCAAACCCAGTAGTCTTCTGGCAAGTTTTTTTCTTTTCGAACTTCTTCAAGTTTTTCGAATTGTCTGAAAGTATGTTCCATATGGAAAATTGCTATATCGCTTTTTAGCCTTCTGCCGTTTACCTTCATAAAGTGCCTCCTTCATAAAATAAAGAATATCTAAATTATAACATTAAAACTAATAAAAGTCAAGGTGTGATATAATAATTTTATGGAAACGATGAAACATAATAACCCCGAAAACACTGCAAATCAGTGGGATATTTTGACTGAAGAGAATAGCGAAAAAGCGCGTCTTGAGGCAAAACTCGCGGAGCTCAAAAATCAGTCAGCGGCGCTTGAGGCAGAGATGAAAGAATATTTGAAAATTATGCGCGAGGCTGATTCGAGCGAAATGGGCGACGCCCACGCTTACGGCAATTTGCGCGACCGCTTCGAATATGAAATGCAAAGATTGAGCGATAAAAGCTATGAAATTGACGCTGAAATTTCAGGTTTAGAATATCGCATTTCGAAACTACAGTAGCATTTTCGAAAATTAGCACTCTTGCGCTTTAAGTGCTAATTTGCTATAATATAAGAATATGAGTAAGGCAGATTATTATGATGTTTTAGGCGTCAAAAAAGACGCCAGTGCGGATGAAATTAAGAAGGCTTTTCGCCGTAAAGCGGTGGAATTTCACCCCGATAAAGGCGGCGATGAGGCCAAATTTAAAGAGGTGAATGAAGCCTACGAAGTTTTGAAGGATAAAGAAAAACGCCAACGCTACGACCAATTTGGCCACGCGGGAGTTGGCGGTGCTGGCGGTGCGGCTGGCGGAAATCCTTTCGAAGGTTTTGGTGGATTTTCGGGGCAAAATATCAATTTCGATTTCGGCTCGGGCGGATTTGGTGATATTTTTAGCGACATTTTTGGCGGCGGATTTGGTGCTGCGCGCAATACTGGTCCGAAAAAAGGCCGCGATATTGAAGTTGAAATTACGCTGAATTTTAAAGAAGCGGTTTTTGGCACCGAAACTGAGATTTCTCTAAATCTTGACGAAAAATGTGAGCATTGTAAAGGTTCGGGCGCGGAGCCAGGCCATGGCTTGAAGAAATGCCCAACTTGCGACGGAAAAGGCCAGCAGACGCGTGTAACGCAAACTCTTTTTGGGCCAATTCAACAAAGCACAACTTGCCAAACTTGTGGCGGCAAGGGCGAAGTTCCAGAGAAAGAATGTTCGGTTTGTGGCGGCAAAGGTGTAGCGCGCAAAAAAGAAAATGTTAAATTGAAAATCCCAGCGGGAATTGATGATGGCGCAACTATTCGCTTGAGTGGTCGCGGTGAAGCGATTAAAGATGGTGAAAATGGTGATTTGTATGTTCATGTGCGCGTGCGGGCGGACAAGAAATTCACCCGCGAAGGCGATTTAATTCTTAGTGAAGAAAAAATTTCGATGATTGATGCGGCGCTCGGTGCGGAACTTGAAGTTGAGACGATTGACGGTCCGCTCAAAATCAAGATTCCTGCGGGCACTCAGAGCCACACCGATTTCAAACTTTCTGGCCACGGCGTGCCGCATTTGCGCAGTGAACGGCGCGGTGCACACATTGTGACGATTGTTGTCGAAACGCCAACGCGACTTTCGAAAAAACAAAAAGACCTCTTGCGCGAATTTTCGCAAGCTAAAAAAAGTTTATTCTGAAAGAAAGACTCGTCTTCAAGGGCGAGTTTTCTTGACTTTTTACGCAAAAAATGATTTAATAAGTCTATGGAAAAAGCTGGAAATAAACATTTCGAAAAATTCGAAACCTCTCAAGAAAAACTAAAAGATTTGTTTGATGTTGTGAATATTCCTGAGCTAAAAACAATGAAGCCGGCAAATAAAGAGCAAGCGAAAGAAGAATTTTTGCAAAACGATGAGCTTGCGCGGCCGAATTTTGAGTATACTTATGACCAAGATTTTTTTGATAAAAAGTTTGAGGCTTTTCGAAAAGCGGGCGAAATTCTTTCGAATCCGGAAAATGAGCTTTCGAATAAAGAGCGATTTGTCGAAAATAAGCGATTTTTGTTTAAAGCTAAGCGAATGGAATTTTTGGAATCGATTTTTATGGTGCAAAATTATGATGGCGCGGAAAAGCAAAAATACGCCGAGCGTTTTCGGGAATTAAATAATGAAATCTGGGGTGAAGCGGATTTTGCAACGTATCAAGATTTGATGAGCGAAAAAATCGCCAAAATTGAGCCTGAAAAATTGGACGAAAAAGGACTGCAAATTTACAATGAATTTACGCAAAGCTTGAAGAATGAGTATAGCACGCCGGCCGAAAAACGCTTCAAGCCGCGCGATGAAACTTTGCAATTTATGCAAAATGCAACGCGCGAATTTTATGGTGATTTGCTGGAAATGGTGCCCGAAGCGCCCGAAGGTGGATATTCAGAAATTGAAGTTTTTGATACTTTTACCGAAATCGTGGAAGAATTAAAAAATCGTGGTTTTAGCCAAAAATGGATGGTTGAATGGGATAATAAAAATGGCACGATAAGCGTTAATTCAATCGAAAAGAAAGTTAAAATTCCCGTTAATTCAAACAAAAAACGCAAAACGCGCGAGGCTTTGCAGGGAACAATTGCGCACGAAATTGGCGTGCATCTTTATCGCTCGGAAACAGGTTCGTTCCTGCCCGAATATCAATATGAAATTGGCGCGGAAGGCTATCTTGACTCAGAGGAAGGGATTGCGCGTGTAATGGAAATGTCGCTGAACGGCAAATATGTTGAGGCGGGAATTCCTTATTATTTGACGGTGGGCTTGGCAGAATTTGAAGGTAAGAATTTTCGTGAAACTTTCGAAACAAGCTGGCGAATGATTTTGCTTTCGAATGGCAAAAATGATTTTTCGAAAGAGGCAATCGAAAAGGCGAAAACGTTGGCGTATAATCGCTGTTTTCGAATTTTCCGCGCTGACGACAACCTGGCTTGGCACAAAGATTTGAGCTATTATAATGGCGCAACTAAAATTTGGCAATATATCGAAAGCAATCTTGAGTTGCCAACGCTTTTCGACGAACTATTGCTTGGCGGTAAGAATGATTTGTTTAATCCTGAGCAGCAACAACAGATTTATGAAATGAAAGTTTCGGGCGAAAATCGAGTTTTTGATGAAAATTGGAATGAGATAAAATAAGGAGAAGAAATGAAGAAAATTTTATTGATTGCGCGAGCGCGAAACGAAAGCGCCAAAGAAAAAGCCGAAGATTTCGCTATTCGAGTTGGCAAGCATTTAAATGAGGATTTCCAGATTGAAACTTGTGAGATTTCGGAATTATTTTTCGAGCTGAATAAAGAAAAAGTCGCAATTTATCACCCAGAAAAGCAGTTTGATTTGCACGATTTTGATTTGGTGATTATTCGTCATATCGGCAAGATGGCGGTAGAAGCGCACGCCATTACGGCTTATTGTGAATTTTTTGGCATAAAATACACAGATAAATATTTAAATCGATTACTTTTGGATAACAAAATGAGCACGGAGTTTGCACTTTGGTTTAGTGGCGTGAAAAATTGGCCACATACTTTTTACGGAAACTTAGATGAAATGAAGCGCCGTTTTGGTGAATTTGGTGGAAAGGCAATTTTAAAAGATAACGAGGGGTCGAAGGGTAGATTGAATTTTTTGGTGAAATCGGTAGAGGAAATTCAGCAGATTCAAGACGAAAATCCAGATGTGCGATTTGTTCTCCAGGAATTTATTCCAAACAATAGCGACCTCCGTGTGCTGGTTTTGGGTGATGAAGTTTCGATGGTCATTGAGCGAAAGTCGGGCGGTGATTCGCACCTGAACAACACTTCTCAAGGTGGAAGGGCGCAAATTTTGCCTTTCGAAAGCGTTTCGAAAGAAATTTTAGAAATTTCGAAAAAAGCCGCCAAATTCACCAAGCTTCAAGTTGCGGGTGTTGACGTGATGCTTGATTCGCGCAATGGTGATATTTATCTCCTGGAAGTAAACAATGCGCCGCAGATTTCTTCAGGCTCATTTATGGAAGAGAAAGCCGAAAAATATGCCAAATTTTTAGTGAGGGAATCGCAAAAATGAGTGAAAGAATTACGCTGAGCGCTTTCGAAAATGTGAAATTTCTTCAAGCTGCAGGGAATGAGCTTTCGAAAAATATTGAAGTGCTTGCCAAGATTGATACAGGCGCGTTTTCGGGTGTGGTGCATGCAGAAAATATCGCGGAGAAAGATGGAATTTTAAGTTTCGATTTGCTGGGTGACGAAAATCTACATTTCGAAACGCGGGAATTTATTAAGAGGCGAGTTCGAAATACCCATGGCGGCGCAAAAAAACGCTATTTGATAAAATTTAATATTTTGATTGAGGGCGAAGAATTTGAAGCGCTTTTAGGGATTGATAATCGCGCTAAAATGAGATTTGAAATGCTGATAGGACGAGCCTTTTTGGTTAAAAATCAGATTTTGGTGGATACTACTCAGAATATTGAACTTGATGAAGAATGGGAAAAATACAAGGAGAAATAATGAAAATCGCAATTTTATCAAACGGTCCAGGGAATTATTCTACAAAACGGCTCAAAGAAGAAGCGATTATTCGCGGGCACGAAGTAAAAATTATTCCGTATGGTAAATGCTATGTTTCGATTGATGAAAAGAAGCCAAAAGTGATGTATAATGGTGAATCGATTGAAAAATATGACGTGGTGATTCCACGGATTGCCAGCAATATGACTAAATATGGAACTTCAGTGGTGCGCCAGCTTGAGACGGTTTACCCGAAGACGTTTTTTATGAATAAATCACTGGCGATTACACGTGCGCGCGATAAATTGCGTGCAACTCAGCTTTTGGCGAAAGCTGGCGTGGCGATTCCGAAAACGGTGCTTTCGCGAAATTCGACCGATATTGACGATTTGCTTGAAGAAATTGGCGGAACTCCAGTGATTATTAAGCTGGCGCGGGGCACGCACGGCAATGGCGTGGTTTTGGCAGAGACTAAAAAGGCGGCAAAATCGGTGCTTCAGGCGTTTTATTTGACTAATTCTGACGGCACAAACGTGCTTTTGCAAGAATTTATTAAAGAATCGGCGGGCACGGATATTCGTGCGTTTGTGGTTGGCTCACAAGTGGTGGCGAGCATGAAGCGGCAGAGTTTAGACGATGATTTTCGCTCGAATTTGCATAAAGGTGGCTTGGGCGAGCCGATTAAACTCACGCCCGAAGAAAAACGTATGGCAGTAAAAGCCGCCAAGGCGATGGGACTTACAATTGCGGGGGTGGATTTGATGCGTTCGGCGCGCGGTCCGTTGGTTTTGGAGGTTAATGCCAGCCCAGGATTTGGCATTGAAAAAGTAACTTATCGCAACGTGGCGGGTAAAATTATGGATTATATGGAACGCAACGCTAAGCGCGGCAATAAGAAAGACAAAATTGGCGCGTAGATTTTAGCAATAAAATTGGAATTGCGCAAAAAATTATTGTATAATTGGGCTATGGTAATGCTTATTTTTACGGCAATCATAGCCCTCGTTTTATTTTTATCGCGGCGCAAATTAGGCATTTTTGGCTTGGCTGTTTTTATGGGAATCGTTTTGAGCCAAAATTGGAGTAGTGAATTAACACAAGCTGTTGCAAGTTTGGGTTTGAATGTTCCGCAGAGCACTTTGGCGGGAATTGTAAAACTTAGTTTGATTTTAGTGCCAGCATTTTTACTTTTGGCTAAGGGAAGTAAGCAAGATAATCTAATAATCGGCATTATCTCGAGTATTGGTTTGGCGATTTTTGTCGGGGCTGTTTCGGCTTCGAGCTTGGGAGCGATTTTTGTTTTCGACCAGCTCTCGCGTACGCTGGCGGCTTGGCTGGCAAATTATCACAGCTTGATTATTGCGGCGGTGAGCGCTTGGTTGATTTTCGAAATCGCCTCTTTAAAATTTAAAAAACCAGAACAAAAGTCTTGACTTTTTCGAAAACTTGCGCTATAATCGAAAAAGATTGCGCGGGCCAGTAGCTCAGCTGGTTAGAGCACCTGCCTTTTAAGCAGGGTGTCATGGGTTCAAGCCCCATCTGGCCCTCCAGAAATAAAATTCCCGAAAGGGTTTTTTTATTTGGTGAAAAATATAAATTATGCTAAAATAGAAGAGTGAAACAGAATACAATAATTTTTATTTGCCGATGGTTCGCGAACAGTATTGCGCTGTGGGTTTTGATTTCAGTTTTTGGTCATGCTAACAGTTCAGCCGACATCGGGACTTACTTTTTAGCAGGGCTAATTTTTTCAATCGTTAATAGCGTTTTGCGACCAATTTTAACCATCCTTTCGCTCCCAGCAATTATGATAACCTTAGGAATTTTCACGCTGGTGGTGAACGGTTTAATTTTATGGATTTCGCTCGCGATTGCGCCAAATGTCAGCATGAGCCTATGGAATGCGATTGTGGCGGGCGCGGTGATGAGCTTGGTCAATTACGCTATCAACAGCTACAGCTATAAAAACTTAGAAGAGGAGATGTAATGAATATCAATTTAATTTTACAGATTACGACAATTGCTTCGGGCGCAATTATGACGCTTTTGGTGCTTTTGCAACAACGGGGCGCCACACTTGGTGCTGGATTTGGCGCTTCAGGCGAGCTATACACCGCGCGCCGTGGGGTTGAAAAAAGCGTATTCAACGCCACCGTAATTTTTGCGATTATTTTTGTGCTATCGATTATGACGATGCTATTTTTGCCTAACTAAAAGAGGAATCATGGATTTTGGAAAAAAGCCCAAGGTTAAGCAGGTTTCGAGCGCCAAGAAAATCATTTCGAAGCCGCAAAATAACCCAGAAAAGCGAATTTTACCGAAAATAGACTCGAAAAACATCACTCAGAATCTTGAAACTGCCGAAAAACTGGTAATTAACCACACGCAAGAATTTCTTTTCGATAAATTTCCGAACTTGAAAAATGTTCGAAATCTGGTTTTGGTGTGGCTATTTTTGATGGGGATGTTGCTGCTTTCGGTGGCGGCTTTTCGCATTTTTGGTCAGCGCAATTATATGGCAGAAACTTTTGTTGGCGGCGGAACTTATTCCGAGGGGATTGTGGGCGAAATCAACAATCTAAACCCGCTGTTTGCCAGTAGCGAACCAGAGAAGGCGTTTTCGAAATTAGCTTTTTCGCGATTATACGAAATCGACACCAGCGGCAAGCTCAATACTGAGCTGGCGCAAAATATCTCAACCAGTAGCGATTACCAGGATTTTAAGCTGAAGATTCGTGAAAATGCCACGTGGAGCGATGGCGAAAAGCTCACGGTAGATGATGTGATTTTTACAATAAACTTGCTAAAAAATCGCACGGTCAATGCGGCGGGTTATGCGTCTTGGTCGGAGGTGAAAGTTTCGAAAATTAGCGATTTCGAAATGCGTTTCGAAACGCCAACCGCTTCAAAATTGGTGCTTTATACGCTAGATTTTCCAGTTCTGCCAAAGCACAAATTAGAAAATGTGCAAGTTGAAAAAATTCGCGAAGATAATTTTAGCAAATCGCCAATTACATCTGGAATTTTTAATTTCAAATCGGTCAGCCAATCACAAAACAATACCACAATTTTGCTTGAAAAAAATCAAAATTATTTTAAAGGTAAGGCGAAATTAGACCGTTTCGAAATTGTGGCGTATCAGCAGAAAAAAGACCTCGTTCAAGCTTTGGGCGTGGGCGAAATTTCAGCCTCGCCAGATGTTGATTTGAGCGATTTTCCCGAAGAAACGCGTGCGCTTTTGAATGAAAATCAAAGCAAAATCAACCACGGAATTTACGCATTTTTGAATAATTCGAGCGATATTTTAAAGAATAAATCAGTTCGTCAGGCTATCCAGAAAGGTGTGGATATTGAGAAAGTTCGTTCGAAAATGGATTCAATTTCGGCGCTGGATTTTCCGATTCCTGCCGAATATTTGAACGCCAATGAATTGGAGGCGCCAAAATACAATCAGGCTGAAGCTGCAAATATTTTAGAAGAAGCGGGTTGGAAGCTGGAGAATGGGAAGCGTCAAAAAGATGGCGTACCTTTGAAGATAACTATTGCCACGATAGACGAACCAAATCTTGATGCTGCCGCCCAAGAATTTAAAACGCAGCTCCAAGCGCTTGGTTTTGAAATCGAGCTACTGAAGGCTGATGCTGAGGATAAATCGGGAAGTTTTGTTCAGTCGGTTTTGCAGCCGCGCAACTATGATATTTTGATTTATCAGATTGACCTCGGTGCGGACTTTGATATTTACGCTTTTTGGCATTCGGCGCAGGCAAATTCGCGCGGACTAAATCTTTCGAATTTCTCCGACGCGGTGGCGGATGACACTTTGGTTAATTCGCGCTCAGCCGAAGCCGAAACTTTCCGTAAAGAGCAGCTAACCGCCTTTTCGAAGCGCTGGCTAAATCAAGCTGCGGCGATTGGTATTGCTCAAGTTCATTCGAATTATGTTTATCGAAAGAGCGTTCAAACTTATTCGCTCGAAAATAATTTGGCGGAAAGCCTCAATCGTTATAGCGACGCACTTTATTGGCAAGTCAATAAATCTGAGCTTTACAAAACTCCGTAGCTTTGCTATAATAAAAATGGATTATGCGCGCGTGGCGGAATTGGTAGACGCGCTAGCTTGAGGGGCTAGTGAGCTTCGGCTCGTGGAAGTTCAAGTCTTCTCGTGCGCACCATTTTGAAAATAAGAGCCTTCGAATTAATTTTCGAAGGCTTTTTTAGTGAGATTATTTTGCGATTTGGCGAATCCAAGCGTCCAGCGAACCTGCACTCATCGCCAAAATTAAGCGATTTTGCTTTTCGAGCTCCTCGATGCGTTTTCGAAGTTTTTCGCTTGCAGCGCCTTCAATTTCGAAAAATTCCGTCTTTTCGAAAATTTGTTTCGAAAGCTCCGCTGGCGTTAAGATTTGCAATTCAGGATTTTCACGGCTCAAAAAAGTTGGTAGCCAAAGTACTTCATCAGCATTTTCGAAAATCTCTGGCGTATATTCTGCTTGAATTTCCACTTGGCGCACATTTTGGTGCGGCTGATAAATCAAAGCTACCCCAGAGAAATTATTTTTTTGGGCAACTTCGCGCGCCAATTCGAGCGTTGAGCGAATTTCAATCGGGTGATGACCGTAATCGCTGAAGATGTTCGCATTGATTTTTTCGAAACGGCGGTCGGTGCCAGGGAAGTTATTTAGCGCCTCAATCGCGCGCTCGTGCAGTTCTTCGCCGCCAAGATTTTCGGTTTCAGCAAGATAATCAAGCGCTTCCAGCACCAAGGTAGCATTTTTGCGATTGTGCTCGCCCGCGAGTGAAATTTCGGGTTCTGATTTTTGCAAAATAACTTTATTGTGGATTTTTTCGAAAATTTCAGCGTGCTGGTCGCGCCAAGCAATCACAAAATCGCTCTGAGCTGCAAACTGCACAAAAGCTTCAAAATATTCTTGCTCGGTTTTGTAGATGTCGGTGTGGTCGCGGTCGATAGAGGTGATAAGACTAATTGCTGGGGTAAAATTGAGAAAATTGCGGTCGAATTCGTCGGCTTCGTAGATGAAGAATTTGCTTTTTGGGTCGAAAAAGCCACTTTTGCCAAAGCTCAAAGTTGCACCAACCGACCAGCTCACCGGTATTCCGAGCTGCTGAAAAGCCCAAATCGCCATACCAGTCGCGGTGGTTTTGCCGTGCGTTCCTGAAATCGCAATTAGTTTTAAGCCTTTTTCTTGAATAATTTCGTTTAGAAGTTCGTCGCGTTTGCTGATTTTAATGCCCAAATCTTGCGCCGCCAGAATTTCGGGGTGGTTTGGTGGCAAAGCGGCGGTATAAACAAACCAATCCACGCCATTTTCGATAAATTTTTGCTTGAGAAAATTGCCATCTTGCGCGCCATATTCGATTTCGACGCCAATTTTTTCCAGATTTTTGCTCATTGGGCTCGATTTTTGGTCGCTGCCAAAAACGGTGTGGCCAGCGCTTTGTGCAATTTCGGCCAGCGCGCCAATGCCCACGCCGCCGATTCCAGATAAGTAAATATTCATAAAAAAATTATATCATATTTGAGATTTTTTAAAAACGGTTTTAGGCAGAAAATCGGCAAAAAGCGCCTAAAATTTACAGATTATTTTTGATTGATTGGCTTGCTTTTCGTGGTGTGCTATAATATTCTTATGCTTATCTTTCGCAAAATTCATCGATTTTATTTGAATTTTGCGCTTTTTCTGGCAATTTTGCTGGGCTTTATTTGGGCTTCGGTGGCGAATTTGGCGTTTTTTGTTTCAATTTCTTGGCTGATTTTAGCGATTTTCTTGGCGCTTTTTGCCTTTATTTTTGCCCGAAATTATACTTTGATTTTGATAATTCTGGCGGGATTTTTGCTGGCGTTTTGGCGATTTTCGAATTTTCGAATTGAGCAAAATTCTTTCGAAAAAATAATTGGCGCGCAGACTGAAATTCAGGGTAGGCTGATTGAAGATGGCGATTGCGATGCGGAATCGGGCAATTGCAGTCTGAAGATTGCGGTTTTGCGGGCGGGCAAAACGAATTTGCGCGGTAAAATTTGGGCGCGGGTGAAAAATAATGCGGAATTTCGGCGCAGCGATGAAATTATTTTGCAAGGAAAATTGAGCGATGGCTTTGGCGGATTTGGTGCGGCGGTGTATCGACCAGAAATTCGGAAAATTATTCGCCATCCAGAAATGATGCGCGATTTTCGAAATTGGTTTGCGAGCGGGATTTCGAAATATATTGCTTCGCCGCAGCTTGAGCTCGGCTTGGGCTATTTGTTGGGGCAGAAAAATTCTTTGCCGAGCGCGCTGGAAACGGCTTTGCGAGTTACGGCGCTCACCCATATTGTGGTGGCGAGTGGTTATAATTTGACGATTTTGGTAAATTTTGCCCGTCAAATTTTTGGCAAAATCTCTAAGAAAATTTCGATTTTAACCTCGGTCGCGCTGGTTATTTCGTTCGTTTTGATTGTAGGATTTTCGCCATCGATGACGCGCGCGGGAATTGTGGCGCTGCTGGGGATTTTATTTTGGAGTTTTGGACGCAAGCCGAACCCGTATTTTTTGCTAATTTTTGTAGCGGCGGCAATGCTGTTAATCAACCCCGAAAATCTCTTTGACCTCGGTTGGCAACTTTCGTTTGGTTCGTTTTTTGGCGTGATGATTTTGGCGCCGCTTTTGCAGAATTTCTTTTTCGAAAAGCCCAAAAAGCTTAATTCGATTGCGGGGATTTTTTTCGAAACATTTTCGGCGCAAATTGCCACTTTGCCGCTGGTCGTTTATACTTTTGGCGCGTTTTCGCCGCTTTCGATTGTGGCAAATATGCTGGTTTTACCGCTGATTCCGCTGGCGATGTTGCTGACTTTTTTGACTGGCGTTTTTGCGCATTTGTTCGCACCGATTGCACAGATATTTGGCTTTTTGGCAGAAATGGTTTTGCGTTTTTCGGTTGAAATTATTCAATTTTTGGGCGCACAAGAGGGCGCGCGGCTGGAAATGAAAATCGAAAGTTATCAAGTTTGGATTTTTTATGCCATTTTAGCGCTGGCGGTTGGCTTTTTGCATTTTCGAAATCGAATTTCGAAAGGCGATTCTGCTTCGAAAGGTTTTTTTATCTCGTGAAAAGTGGTAAAATAGAAGCAATATGATTGAAAAAAATATCAATTCCGAGCAGGAAATGCGTGATTTGGGTGCGGAAATTGCCCGCTCGCTTCGGGGTGGTGAAGTTTTGGAATTGATTGGCGATGTTGGCGCAGGAAAAACCACTTTCACTAAAGGTTTGGCGGCGGCGCTGGGTGTCCAAGAGAATGTTCAAAGCCCGAGTTTTACGATTTCGCGGATTTATGATGGCGAAAAATTTCAGCTTTCGCACTACGATTTTTATCGACTGGGTGACGCGGGAATTATGGCGCTCGAAATCGCCAGTGCGTTGGAAGAACCGCAAAATATTACAGTGGTCGAATGGGCGGAGAGCGTGGCGGAAATTTTGCCTGAAAATCGGATTCGGATTGAAATTAAACACGCTGGCGAGCACGCGCGAAAAGTGAAAATTTGGAGGAATTCGCAATGATTTTGTTTTTAGACACCTCAACTTCGAAATGCCGAGTTTGGCTGGACGAAGTATATTTCGAGCGGGATTTTGGTCGCGAAATGGCGCGTCAAACGCTGGCTTTTTTGGAGGAAATTCTGGCTGAGCGTGGCGCAAACTGGCAAAATCTCACGGGCTTGGCGCTTTTTGCTGGACCGGGAAGCTTCACGGGTTTGCGGATTGGCACGACGATTCTAAACACGCTGGCTGATTCGCTGGAAATCCCCATTGTCAGCGCGACGAATTCGGATTTTTCGAAAAATGAAGACGAAAATTCGAAAGAAGATTGGCGCGAAATAGCCAAAATTCGACTTTCGAATCAAGAAAATGACCAAATCGCGATGCCGTTTTATGGCCGCGAAGCAAGAATTACGAAACCGAGGAAATAATGAACAAACAATTTTCAATTTTAGCTGGAAAAATAGTGCAAAAAATCGCCCGAATTAAAGGTGGTGGCTCGGCGCTGCCTGGGCTTTTTATCGAAAAAACTAATCCGCGGTTTGCGCAAGAAACGCTCGCTAAAATTCCACACGGCGTGGTGGTGATTTCGGGCACGAATGGTAAAACTACGACGACTAAAATGGTGGTTGAATTGCTTGAAAGTCAAGGTTTGCGCGTTTTTACTAACAAAACAGGCTCGAATTTTGTGCGCGGCGTGGCAGCAGCGCTGCTGGAAGCCGTGGATTTTCAGGGAAATTTGGCGGCGGATATTGCTGTTTTGGAGCTCGACGAAGCACACGCGACCCATTTTGTGAAGATTATTCAGCCGCGCTATACTTTGCTGCTCAACGTGATGCGCGACCAGCTCGACCGTTTTGGTGAAATCGATTACACCGCGAAATTGCTCCAGCAAGTTGGCGAATCGACCTCTGGCGTGGTGCTGCTCAACGGTAGTGATTCTTTGCTCGGCGCGAAAGATTTCACCAAGAATTTTCAGGCGCGAGTTGTGCGATTTGGCTTTAACCCAAAATTGGCGGAATTTTTCCCGAATGATGAAGAGCTTCACGCTTCGAAAAAGACCAAAAAAGTTTCGAAAGCTAATTCGAAAAGCCAAAAATTCGAATATCGGCTTGAAGATTTTTCGAAAAATTCGGCGCAAATTCAAAGCCAAAATCTCGAGAATTTCAAACTGCAAATCAGCGGAATTCACAATATTTTGAATTTAACCGCGGCTTTTGGCTTGGTGAATGAAATTTTTGCGAACGAAAATCTCAAATTCAAAAAACGGGCGCTTCGAGAGGCGATTGGGCAAATTCAGCCAGCTTTTGGGCGCGGCGAAACTTTGAATTTTAATGGCGATAAAATCGAGATTATGCTGGTTAAAAATCCAGCTGGTTTTCGTTCAAATCTGAAAAGTGCCGAGCTTCAGGGTGCGCAGGTGATGCTGGCGATTAACGATAATTATGCCGATGGGCGAGATATGAGCTGGCTTTGGGACGTTGATTTTTCGGCGCTGGCGGACGCGCAGGTGGCGATGATTTCTGGCGTGCGAGCTTACGATATGGCGCTCAGACTTTTTCACGATGACATCGATTTTGATGAGCAAAAAATCGAGTTGAACTTGCGCCGAGCGACCCGCGAATTTTTAGCCGAAAAGGGCGATAAAAAAATCTTCGCAACTTACACGGCGATGTTAGAAATTCGCAAAGAAATTTCAAAAATAACAGATGTGGAGAAAATTTTATGACGCTAAAAATCGTGTGGCTTTATGCGAAAGATATGAATATTTACGGCGATTACGGTAATATTTTGGCGCTAAAAAAACGTGCTGAGTTGCGCGGTGCTAAAACTGAAATCGTCGAATATAATCCAGGCGATGATTTTCCTGATGACGCCGATATTGTGATTGGCGGCGGCGGGCAGGATTCTGGGCAAGGGCAGGTTTGTGCGGATTTGCTCAAAATTGCGCCAAAACTGAAAAAACTGGCGCAAAATGGCGTGCCGATGTTGATGATTTGCGGGCTGTATCAGCTGTTTGGTGATTTTTTTGAACCGAATGAGCAAGAGAAAATCGCGGGAATTGGTATTTTTAAAGGTATGAAAACTTATGGCGGCACGCGGCGGCTCATCGGTAATATTATTGAAGAATCGTCAGATTTTGGTGAAATTATTGGCTACGAAAACCATAGCGGGCAAACTTATCTTTCTGAGAAGACCAAGCCACTCGGCAAAATTCGAAAAGGCGAGGGGAATAATTTTGTTGGCGACCACGAAGGCGCGCGCTATAAAAATGTAATTGGCACGTATTTGCACGGGGCGATTTTGCCTAAAAATCCTGCAATCAGCGATTTTTTGCTCGAAAAAGCGCTTCGAAATCGAGGCGAAGAATTGCCAGAAATTTCGAAAAAGGTGTTTCCAGATTTCGAAAAGCTCGAAAGAATCACCGAGCAAGCACGTCAAATCGCAAAAAAGCGTCCGCGCTAAATTTTGCTCTTGATTTTTTGCAAAAACCGCGCTATAATAAGGGTTAGCTTACGAGCGAAAGTTCGGGGTGTGGCGCAGTTGGCTAGCGCGCGCGGTTTGGGACCGTGAGGTCGAAGGTTCGAGTCCTTTCACCCCGACCAAAAGTTTACAAGATACGGAGCAAATGCTGCGTATTTTTTATTGCCAAAATACAAATTCTTGCCAAAAAAAATCGCTTATGCTAAAATAGAAGTAATAAACGAGGGGCAATATGAAGAAAAATATTTTTTTATGGGGTGGTAGTGCGATTTTAATCTTAAGTTTGGCGCTTAATGGCTTTCTGATTTGGCAAAATTATAACGCAAATAAAACTAATGATGTGGTAAAAACGGGAACAGTTTGTGGCGATGAGCAAATCAGCAAAATCAACCAAGCTCTCGGGAACGAAGAATTTAAAAAAGAGGCTTACGAAGAAGTAAGCGCGGCAGTTTCGAAGCTAGAAAATTATCGAAAAGACGCCAACTGCACGATGATTATGCTGACGGCGAATTATCTCACCGGCTCGATTGATTCAGCCAAAACAGAATTCGAAAATCTTAAGTCTTTAGGCGAAAAAGGCCTTTACCCAAGCCCAAAAATCAACTTTTCGGCAGTCTACTCAGAGTTAGAAAAATTATTGCGCGAAGGTAATTTCACGCAAGATGAAGTGGAAGGCGTAAAAGGCTAATGAGCAAGATTAAGCAAGTTGTTCTTTTGCTGGCGGTAGCTATTTTTGCTGGGGTGCTGTTTTCGCAGTCGGCGGCGGCTTTACCGGTTGGCCGAAATTACTCCGAGCGAGAGGCAGTGCAGTGGCGTCGGAATGGCGAATGCCCAACGCTTTGTGGGGCTCTATGGATTGCTAGTTTCAACGCCAACACTCACGACGAAATCTATAATACGCAAAATAACATCAACCTTAACAGCGGCTCAAACTCAATCTATACCGATTCGCAGGGTAAGCTGAATCTTAGGTTGAAGCTTCTCGGCACAATTTTGGGTGGCGGCGGGCGTTCAGGCACGAGATATGCAAAAATTACTTACGTGGCGGCAAGCTATAACGACGGGGTGAAGAATCCAGCGTTGCCAATTCGTGCCGATAAAACTGTGCTGGCACGCGATTTTCGCAATGATGATTTTGGTGATGCGCACATCAATAATCCGAGTTATTATGGTATCCTTACCGTTAATATCGATGATATTATCAAAAATTCAAATAATGATAGGCCAACGCTAAATATTAGGGTTCGTCGCTGTCTTTCAGATGCGAATGGGCAAATTGAAGGTGTTTGCCAAGAAGAAGTTTATCCGGTGAGTTTAAATCTCCCACGCTACCAAACCAAGGCGCGCAGTTATGTAAAAACGGGCAATAATTCAGACTCAAATTGGGGTGAAGCTTCGCGCACTATTACGGTAAAATACACTGGTAATGCAGCTAACGATACTGTTTATTTTAAGCACACGCTTGAAAATATCGGTAACGTGCCAAATACAAAATTGGGTAATGTTTTGGTGCGCGCCAACGACGAATATGCTAAAGCACATTCAACAAACACCACGCTTCAGCAAAATGGCAACGTGACGCGCAGTGGGGGTATTTTTGCGCAGGCTAGCCCGACGGGCTCAAAGCAGCTCAACAACTCCTACATGACTTATACAATTCAAAAGAAGGACATCGGTAAAACTTTATGCACGAGCATTGAATTTGTGCCGAGCGCAAGGTATTTGCAGGCGATTGATGACGATTATCAGAACGTAAATATTCACGGCATTGGCTATACCGAATTTGCATGCGTTTACGTGGCAAAAGATTATTCTACCAGCAGTAGCGTCAGCTTTAGTAATGCTCAAACTGATTGTGCGGTAAATAATAACGTTGGCGGTTCTTGCAATATTGAGGTGGAAGCTGGAACAACCAATATTCCGATTTTAGCCAAGATTTTGCGCGGCGACAGCAGCAAAACTAACGCAACCGATATTAACTGGAAGCTTTCATATTTTGTAACGCGACCAAATCAGACCCAAACGGGCAATGCTGCAAGTCGAGACAGCTACGGTAATTCGCGTCTGGGGTATTTTGATGAAGCGAATGTCGATAGTAATCCTTGCTTGCCAGAGACTTTCTATAATCGCTCAGCTCAAATTTATCAAGCGGGCGAAGCGAATGTAGCACGAAAAATCCAAGGCTGCACAACCATTTCGGGCGGAAAAATTGCAGAACTTACTGGCGACCAAAGGCTTAACGCAGAACTATATGGTCGCACGAATCTCTTTGACGTGCCAGAAGATGCCGAAATTGGCACCAAATATTGCTTTGCGGTTTCAGTTTCGCCATATTTGATGGATCCAACTTGGTCACGAGAACAGCAAGCATCGTTCAAGGGCTGGCACCATGGCCAGTCGGGCTGTATTGTGGTGGTCAAAAAACCAAAAACCCAAGTTCTGGGCGGCGGAGTATCGACCGCCGAGGGCGCTTACGGCTTAAATTCGACGCGTTCGGTGAATGGCACAAATCGCATGTATGGCTCGTGGATTGAATACGAATTGATGGCGCTAAACGGCTCTAACTCAAGAATTGCCACCAACGGCGTATTTAGCACTCCAAACCGTGGTTTAATTGGTGGCAATACTCTAAACTTGGATTACCAAAACCGTTTAACTTTTGCGAATAAAGACAGCTCAAACTACGGTAATTTTGGCAGTGGCGCTTTGGCGGCGAATATGATTCAACGAATGAAAGGCATATATAGCGCCAAAACAGCCACTTCTACGGCGAATAACATTGGTATGAATCAGCCAAGCTCGGAGCAAATTATTAAGCCAACTTCGAAAACAGTAATTTCGAATACGGTTATTGGTTCGAAATCGATTATTGTTTACGCGCCCGACCAAGAGGTGGAAATTCGGGATAATATTTTGCAAAATGCGGGTATTCGTAGCCTTGAGGACGTCGCGCAAATGATAATCATTGCGAAAAAAATTAAAATTCACGATAATGTTACGCGGATTGACGCTTGGCTGATGGCAGAAGAGGTGAATACTTGCGCTAATGTGGCTAAAATTAATTCGAATAATTGTGCCAACCCGCTGGAGATTAACGGCGTCGTGGCTACGAGCGGCGAGGGTGAAAGCCTGAAATTGCACCGAACGGCAGGCTCAACTGGCGTTGGCGATGGAATTGGCTCGCCCGCCGAGGTGATTCGTTTGACGCCAGATGTCTATCAGTGGCTATTGAATCAAGGCAGTTTTGAAAATGCCAAAATCACCACCACCTACAGTAAAGAGCTGCCTGTCCGCTATTAAACCTCGAGGGTAGTCAGCTAACTTGCTTTTTCTCACCTTTTATGCTATAATATAGTTATATTTCTCATTGGAGAAAAGTACTTTTGCGAGAGGTGAAAAAATGAAAAAAAGAAGAAGGAGGAGAAGATTTTCTCCGATACGTTTTATTGTATTCTTTGTGGTGACATCTGGGATGCTATTTGGCTTGAATAGTTTATTCGGCCAAAAATTGCCACGCTCGGAGGAGCTGAGTTCCTCGGCGCCAATTACGTCGATTTCCCAGCCTTCGAGTTCGTCGGCCACTGAATCTTCCAGTTCGGCGGAAGACAGCGTTAATCTTTTGCTTAAGCAAGAGATCGAATCACGTCGTCGAAAGGCCAAAGAGACTTTCGAAAACGATAAAGGTAAGCTTTTTGTTGACGAAAGTTACGGCGGTGCGGAATCTGAGGAAGAAAATGAAGAGCCGGTTGGTCGGCTGCAAATTCCCGCGCTTGGTTTTGAACGTGAGGTCTACCGAGGCGTTGGCGTGAGTGAAAATGGCTCGGCTGGCTTTGGTGACGACAAGAGGTTGTTTAAGGCCGTCACTTGGCGCGCCGACCAAACGCTTGGCGGTGATAATTTTACGATTGTCAGTCACGTTTGGAATGGCAGTGGATTTACCGATTATTCAAAAGATTGGTTTTCGCCACTTCTGACTTCAAAAGATGGCGAAATTACCACCGACCTTTCGAAGCTGAAACTGCAAAAAGGCGATGAAATCTTAATTACCGAAGCAAAAACGGGATATGTCTTCCGCTTTGAAATTGAGGAAATCGCTACGGCTTTGCACGGAAACCAGGACGGTTCGATAACCGACCAAGTGAAAGAATTGCTTGGCGCAAGAATCGACCATCCACGAGTAACGCTTCAGGGCTGCCTGATGGGTACCGACCAGCTTTTCTTTGTAATTGGAAAGCTGAAAAGCGTGCAAAGCGGTGAGACCATCTATAGCCTCAATTAGCTGCGTTTTCGAACGCGGCTTTTTTATTTTCGAAAAATTAAATTCGAAAAAAGAAAAAACTCCACAAGCTGTGAAGTTCTTTATTTGGTGACCTTACCGGGAATCGAACCCGGATTGCCAGGATGAAAACCTGGTGTCCT
>JAUMUX010000003.1 GCA_030530485.1 bacterium
TCCAAACATCACCATATTGACCACGACCACCAGATTGTTTTGCGTGCTTACCTTGCGCTTCAGCAGTACCGCGGATAGTTTCGCGGAAAGCAACTTGTGGTTCACCGATGTTAGCTTCAACGTTAAATTCGCGCTTCATACGGTCAATCAAGATGTCAAGGTGAAGCTCACCCATTCCCGACATAATTGTCTGGCCAGTTTCTTCATCCGTATGAACGCGGAAAGTTGGGTCTTCTTCAGCAAGTCGTTGCAGAGCAATACCCATTTTTTCTTGGTCGGCTTTGGTTTTTGGCTCAACCGCAATCGAAACTGGCGGTTCAGCAAATTCGATACCTTCAAGAATAATTGGGTGCGCCATATCAGCAAGCGTTGCACCAGTGGTTACTTCTTTCAAACCAACCACTGCGGCAATATCGCCTGCACCAATTTCAGTAATATCTTCGCGCTTGTCGGCGTGCATTCGCACAAGGCGACCAACACGTTCTTTTTTGCCAGTCATTGTGTTCAAGATGTATGAACCAGCGGTGATTTTACCGCTATAAACGCGGATAAATACGAGCTTACCAACAAATGGGTCGGTGGCAATCTTAAACGCCAAAGCTGAAGTTGGTTCTTTTTCGCTTGGTTTGCGCTCAACAACATTGCCAGTTTTAGGGTCAGTTCCTTGAATCGAAGCAACATCAAGTGGGCTTGGAAGGTAATCATTGATAAGGTCAAGCACCTTTTCCACAATCACACCACGGCCATCACCACCAGTTACCAAGAAGAAGTCACCAGCGAGAACTCGTTTTCGAAGAGCTGCTTTAAGCTCTGGAATAGTGATTGATTCTTCGCCTTCTTCGAAAAATCGCATCATCAATTCGTCGTCAGCTTCAACCGCGTGCTCAACCAATTCTGAACGTGCGCTTTTAGCTTTTTCAAGCATATCAGCTGGAATTTCACCGATTTTCAATTCGTGGTCGGCGTAGTTGTCGTAAGTGTAGGCCTTCATATCGATAAGGTCGACAACACCGTTAATTTCTTGCTCAAAACCAATTGGCAAGTGAATCGGGAAAGCTTTTTTGCTCAAACGGTTGTGGATTGATTCAATCGATTTATAGAAATCACCGCCTGTTTGGTTAATTTTGTTGATAAAACAAACACGTGGGACGTTGTATTTGTCGGCTTGGCGCCACACAGTTTCAGACTGCGCTTCTACGCCCATTTTACCGTCGAAAACCGTCACCGCACCGTCAAGCACGCGAAGCGAGCGTTCCACTTCTGCAGTAAAGTCGATGTGTCCTGGGGTGTCGATAATGTTAATTTTGTGGTCTTTCCAGAAGCAAGTCACAGCGGCCGAAGTAATAGTAATACCGCGCTCTTTTTCTTGCGCCATCCAGTCGGTTGTTGCGCCATCACCTTCACCACGAACCACACCGATTTTGTGAGTCAAACCAGTTCGGTAAAGAATACCTTCGGTTGTTGTAGTTTTACCGGCGTCAATGTGCGCAATAATACCAACGTTTCGGAAATTTTCCAATGGAGTATTTTTGTTCATTTGATTCCTCTTAAACTTTATTATATTTTGCTATTTTTGCGCTTTTTGTCGGTATGAAATCTCGCTTCGAATTTTGCGATTTTTCGCCAGCACAAAAACAGCGCTTCAAGACCAATTTTAGCATATTTTCGAAAAAGTGTAAAGTGTTATTTAAAAATACTTTCGAATTTTAAAGCGCGCTTTTCGAAATTGAATTTTTCGAAAAAATATAGTAAAATTTAAGTGTAAGGAGGGATTTATGAAATATCAAATTACTGGCGACGATTTGCCTGTTTTGGAAATCGAACTAAATTCGGGCGAACAAGTGGTTTGTGAAGGCGGCGCGATGACTTATCGTAGCTCAGCAATCGAAATGCAAACTTCTTTCGGCGGTTTCGGCGGCGCGATGTCGCGAGCTTTTTCTGGCGAAGGTATGGCATTTAACCTTTACACCGCTAATCAAGATGCGCAAATTCTTGGTTTTGCTTCGAAAATGCCTGGCGAAATTCTGGCGGTTAATTTCGAAAATGGTCGCGAGCTAATCGTGCAAAAATCAGCTTTTCTCGCGTCGACGCCGAATATCGAACGCAAGCTTCACTTCCAGAAAAAAATCGGCACGGGGCTTTTTGGCGGCGAAGGCTTCATTATGCAAAAAATCTCTGGCGAAGGAACTGCCTTTCTCGAAATCGACGGTTCGCTAATCAAAAAAGAGCTCGCTGAGGGCGAAGAAATCGTCATCAGCACGGGGCATTTGGCGGCTTACGACGCAACCGCCACGATGACTATCGAATCGGTTAAAGGTGTTAAAAATAAATTCCTCGGCGGCGAAGGATTATTCAACACTAAGGTGGTCGGCCCTGGCGTGGTTTATCTTCAATCAATGCCAATTACACGACTTGCCGCAACCATTTCGCAGCAAATCGCACGATAAAATTTTAGCAAAAAAAGAGGCTGGATTCGCTCCCGCCTCTTTAATTTTATAATTTTTCACCTTCGCGTGCCCGATTTGCCCATTCGTCGGCGAGCTCATTCCATTCGTGCCCCGCGTGCCCTTTCAGCCACTTCAAAGTTGCATTCGATTTTTGATAAAGCTCAAAAAGCGGCTGCACAATGTCGAGGTTTTTAATTTCGCCATTTTTCTTTTTCCAGCCATTTTTTTGCCAATCTGGCGCCCATTTGGTCAAAACATTCACCCAAAATTCGCTATCGGTTTGAATTTCGGCCTCTTCTTCACCTAAAATTTCGAGCGCCTTTTTCAGAGCCAAACCTTCCATCCGAATATTCGTGCTGGGATTTTCCGCGCCCAAAGCAATCGGCGCGCCATTTTCAATCAGCGCAAAGCCGCCAGGACCAGGGTTTGGCGAAGCGCTGCCGTCGGTAAAAATCACTCGTTTTTGCGACGAATCTTCTGCCTTTTCGCAACCCGCCAAATCGCATTTTCCCTCTTCAAAATCACCTTCGCGCACTTCGCCCGTTTTTGCTTTTTCCAGCGCCGCGTGATAATTTTCTTCCACCGCATTCCAATCAACCACATGCCAAAAAGCGTCCACGTAATCGGCGCGACGATTTTGATAATTCAAATAATAAGCGTGTTCCCAGAGGTCGAGCGCCAAAATTGGCGTATCATTTTCAAACGAAAAAGATTCTTGGTTTGGCGTGGAATTGATAATCAGCTCGCCATCAGAATTTACGCGAAGCCAAACCCAACCCGAGCCAAATCGCGCTAAAGCTTCCTGTTTGAAAGTAGCTTGAAAATTTTCGAAACTATAAAAATATTTTTCGATAATCTGCAAAAAATCTTTCGAAGGCAGATTTTCGCCCTCAGTTGCTGGCTTCAAAATTCGCCAAAACAGCGAATGATTAAAATGCCCACCGCCGTTATTAACGATTTGATTTGCCAGTTTATAATCCACATTCGCGTTCATCAAAAAATCACGCAATTTATCTTGAACTTCAAAAGTCAAAAGCTCTTCCAGCGGCTTTTTTGCAAAACTCGGCGCAATCTTTTCAAGCTCCGCCAGCGCAGCGTTTAGATTATCCACGTAAGTTTGGTGGTGTTTGGTGTGATGAATTTCCATCGTGCGCGCATCAATAAACGGCTCCAGCGCGTCATATTTATAGTTCATTTTTGGTAATTTATACATTTGGATTTTCCTTATCTTGTGAATTTAAATTGTTGCCAGAAAGCGCAAAAGATTGATGAAATGCCAGCAAAACTTCTTCTGAACTGAGGTAGTAATCGTCGTAATTTTCGCCGTGAACAGAAATCGAAACCGCCACCGGATTTGCCAAATAGCGCACCAAAAGCCCCGCCGTCAAACCTTCAATCGGCTCGCTCAGGAATTTTCGCATTTCGCCATTCGGCAAACGCGCCATCACAACCGCCCGCCCCGCAGGCTTGCCATTGGCTGAATTTAGCATTTCAACATCGCTAATATTCCCCATGATTTTCATTTCGGGGTTCGAATTTTCTACCAATGGCGCGGCAGAACTTTTCGAATTTTCGAAATTATTTTGTGGAGTTTTCGAAATCATTTTTCGAGCTTTTCGAAAACGAATCACACCCCAAATCATACTAATCAAGCCCAAAATCGGCAAGGCTAAAATCGCAAGGTGGAAATAATTGTATTCGCCCGCCACCGCGTCGGCTGGATTTTCGGGATTATACCAAATTTTAATCGTATCCGTCCATTGCGGTTTTTTTGCGCCAAGATTAATTTCGATTTCTTGACGGCGCCCAGAATCGTCGTAAACATAACTGAAAGTTTCGAAATTCAGCACATTCGAACCTTCAACTTGCGTGCGCTGACTACTGTATTCGCCCTCGACTTCCTTCCAGCCGTAAAAATTCCGCTTGGCAAAATCTTCAAATGCTGGGCGGCCAAAAATAACGCCGCTAGCAATTAGCGCAATTCCCGCCAAAATCATCAACCAGCTCATCAAATTCTTCTTCATTTTACTCCTTCAAGCTTAAACACTATGTTTTGATTTTAACATATTTACGGTTTTGGCGCAAACGAAAACGCACACCGTTAGAGCGTGCGTTTTCTGACGGAAGATTATTCTTCAGTTTCTTCCGAATTTTCTTCTGCTTCTTCAGGAATTTCCGCTTTACGTGCGCCAGTTCCCACAGGAATCTTGCGTCCGATAATCACGTTTTCCTTCAAGCCGTGGAGTCGGTCAACTCGTCCAGATGTTGCGGCGTTAATCAAAACGCTGGTTGTGTTCTGGAATGATGCTGCCGAAAGGAAACTATCGCTGTAAATCGCAACCTTGGTGATTCCAAGAAGTTGTTGCTTGTAAGTGATTTCTTTCTTACCTTCCGCTGCCAAAAGCTTGTTCGATTCGATGACCGCAGCTTTCGAAACAACGTCGCCAGTTACGAAATCTGAATCGCCAGCATCTTCAACCAAAACTCGGCTAAACATTTGTCGAACGATAACCTCAAGGTGCTTCGAAGCAATATCTTGACCTTGGGCAGCGTAAATTCGCAAAATTTCGTTCATAATGTAGCGCTGAGTGGCTTCCACGCCCTTGAGTCGCATCAAATCGTGAAGGTTGAGCGAACCAATTGTGAGGCGGTCGCCAGCTGCCACCAAATCGTTTTTCGAAACGGTGAGCGCAACAGTATTTGGAATTTCGTAGCGTACTGGGTTGGTCGAAATTTCTTCGCCATTTTCATCTTTCGAAACTTGTGGCGTAATTTGGATAACGTTCATATTGCCGTCTTCCCAAATATCTACAAGTCCAGCAACTTCGGTTATGTAAGCCTGACCTTTTGGTGCGCGAGCTTCAAGAAGCTCTTCAACACGAGGCAAACCTTGGCTAATTGCACCAGAACCCGCCACACCAGAACTGTGGAATGTGTTCAAAGTGAGCTGTGTTCCTGGCTCACCAACAGATTGAGCGGCAATCACACCAACTGGCTCTGCGGAGCCAACGAGTAAGCCCGTTGCCATATCGATACCGTAAGATTTTTGTGGAATGCCTGAAAGATTTGGCGTCGAAAGCACGCTTTGGATTTTGGCGCTCTCGATGTTTGAATCAGCTTCAATCGCATTGGCAATTTCGCGCGTGATGAGCTGGTCGGCTTCAACGTAGCCTGGAATCGCTTCAGCGGTAAATCGACCATAGAGTCGGTCGCCGAACGAAATCATCGTTTCTTCGCTTTCCGAGCGGAAAATTTCGAAACCAGGGTCTTTTTCGTCGCTATCAACGGTTGAAAATACATCCTGCGCCACGTCCACCAAACGGCGAGTCAAATAGCCAGAGTCGGCAGTTTTAAGCGCGGTTGAAATCAAACCTTGACGCGCACCGCGAGTTGCCACGAAGGCTTCAAGCGAAGACATACCGTGCGTATAATTCGAACGAATTGGAAGCTCGATTTCGCGGTTAGTTGCGTCCACCATAATTCCAGTCAAGCCAGAAGCCAAACGGATGTTGGTTGCATTACCACGCGAGCCCGAAACTGCCATCAAGCCAACCGGCGAATCTGCGCCTTCAGTCGCTACGCGGCTCGAAATTTCTTCCGAAACATCATCAATCGCTTTGTGCCAGTTGTCGATAATCAAATTGTAACGTTCTTGGTCGGTGAGCAAACCTTGGTCGTATTGTTCTTGAATCAAAGTAGTTTTCGCGTCGCCTTCAGCAATAATTTGCGGAATTTTGTCGCTTTCGAAAACCGTGTAATCTTCTTTACCAATCGAAAGTCCAGATTTCGTCACAAATCGGAACGAAAGACCTTTGATTTTGTCGGCGATTTTCACCGTCATATCTGCGCCATATTTCGCAAAAATATTCGCAAGAACTTTGTTGATTTGCTTCTTGGTTTGCGGATTGTTGTCGTAAGGATAATCTTCTGGAAGAATTTCGTTGAAGAATACGCGACCAAGTGTTGTATCGCGAATTTCACCTTTCGCATAAACCCGAATTGGCGTTTGAAGCGCAATCTTGCCCGCATCGTAAGCCATTTCAGCTTCATAAACGCTGGCAAAAGCTTTGCGGTCTTTTTGCATTTCGCTTTGTTTGTCGTAAGTTAAGTAGTAATTTCCGTAAACCACATCTTGGTCGACCGAAAGCACAGGCTGACCGTCGGCAGGTTTCAAAAGGTTGTGCGAAATACTCATCAAATCGCGAGCTTCAGCTTGAGCAGCGTCAGAAAGTGGCAAGTGAACCGCCATCTGGTCGCCGTCGTAGTCGGCGTTAAAGCCGTTCGCTACAAGTGGGTGAAGCTGGATTGCTTTACCATCAACCAATTTTGGCTGGAAAGCCTGAATCGAAAGTCGGTGCAACGATGGAGCACGGTTCAAAAGAACATATTTGCCAACGATAACTTCATCAAGCGCGTCCCAAACACAAGATTCACCAGCCTCAATTAAGCGAGTTGCACTGCGAATATTGTGGGCGTAATCGTGCTCAATCAACCACGAAATAATAAACGGTTTGAAGAGTTCGAGCGCCATTTGTTTTGGCAGACCACATTGGTGAGCTTTCAAAGTTGGACCAACCACAATCACTGAGCGACCAGAGTAGTCCACACGCTTACCGAGCAAGTTTTGGCGGAATCGACCTTGCTTACCTTTAAGCATATCGCTCAAAGATTTCAATTTTCGGCGACCGCCAGTTGTGTTTGCAGTGCGTCCGCTGCGTGAAGCGTTGTTATCAATCAATGAATCTACCGCTTCTTGAAGCATTCGCATTTCGTTGCGTTTAATCACCATTGGCGCGTTGAGCTCAATCAGTTTCTTCAAGCGGTTATTGCGGTTGATTACGCGGCGATACAAATCGTTCAAATCTGAAGTCGCAAAGCGTCCGCCCGTCAATTGAACCATTGGGCGAAGGTCTGGTGGAATCACAGGGAGAATCGTCAAACAGAGGTCGCCAGGTTTTACGCCCGCGTTCTTCATACCTTCAATCGTTTTAAGGCGCTTCAAGATTTTCTTCTCGCGCTGACCTTTAGCCTTTTCAGCTTCTTCTTTCAAGCCTTCAATCATCTCGTCAATATCGATTTCGTCAAGCAATTTTTTGATTGCCTCACCACCCATACCAACTTCGATAATTTCTTCGAATTCTTCTGGAAGATTTCGAAAATCGGTTTCGCTAATCAAAGCACCTTTCGAAAGATTGTCGAGCTGAGCTTTTTTAGCTTGATAATTGGCGTTGAGTTCTTCGATTTCGCGTGATTGTTCTTCAGCCAAAGCTTCAACATTCGCGCCTTCTTCTTCAGCCGCTTTTTGATAGCGAAGTTTAATCGCCATTCGGGCTGCTGAATCTTCAGCGTCGAGGTCGGCAAGCATTTGAGTGCGTTTTTCTTCATCAACCGAAAGAATTACATAGCTCGCAAAATAAACTACGCGCTCGATGTTCTTCACTGTCATGCCGAGCAAAAGGCTCATTGCGCTTGGTGCGCCACGCATAAACCAAATGTGTGCAACTGGCGCCGCCAAAGCGATGTGTCCCATACGCTCGCGACGAACGATTGATTTGGTTACCAATTCGCCGTTTTTGTCCACCGCCATTTCGCGGCTACGCACGCCTTTGAGTTTGTTGTCGTAGGGGTTAATATCTTTAGTTGGCCCAAAGATTTTCTCACAGAACAAACCGTCGCGTTCTGGTTTTTGGGTTCGATAATTAATTGTTTCGGGCTTCGTAACTTCGCCGTAAGACCAGCCCAAAATATCTTCTGGGCTAGCAACAGCTAAGCGAACCGCGTCAAAATCCGAAATCTGGTTTGTATTGACCACTTTCGCCATTTACGCTTCCTCCTTAATTTCTTCAATTTCATCAATATCTTGAATGTTCATGTTGTCTTCGAATTCGCCGTCAGATTCATCGCGAACTGCTTCGAAATCTTCGTCGTCTTCGAAAGTTGAAGTTTCACCTTCTTCGGCATTGCGTTGCGCAAGAAGTTCTTCTGCGTCAACGTGGCCGTTTTCGGTTTCATCAAGCAAATCAACCCGCAAGCCCAAACCTTGAAGTTCTTTCACCAAAACGTTGAATGATTCTGGCAATTTTGGACCAACGATTTCGTTATTCTTGATGATACTTTCGTAAGCTTTCGAACGACCAACCACGTCGTCGGATTTAATAGTGAGCATTTCTTGGAGCATATTGGCCGCACCGTAAGCTTCCAAAGCCCAAACTTCCATTTCTCCAAAGCGCTGACCACCGTTTTGAGCTTTACCACCCAAAGGCTGCTGAGTCACCATTGTGTAAGGACCAGTTGAGCGCGCGTGGATTTTGTCTGCCACCAAGTGGTGGAGCTTAATCATGTGCATAAAGCCAACGGTTGTGCGTTGTTCGAAAGGTTCGCCAGTTTGACCATCGTAAAGTTGAACTTTTCCGTCGCGAGCAACACCCGCAGCTTCAAGCTCATCGCCCAAAGTTTCAGCATCAACACCGTCGTAAGTTGGCGTTGCAACTTTATAACCTTGAGTTTTAGCAGCCATTCCGAGATGAACTTCAAAAAGCTGACCAAGGTTCATACGTGAAGGCACACCGAGTGGCGACAAGATAACGTCGATTGGCGTTCCGTCTTCCATAAATGGCATATCGGCTTCTGGCAAAATCTTCGCTACAACACCCTTGTTTCCGTGGCGTCCAGCCATTTTGTCGCCGACCATAATCTTGCGAGCTTCAGCGATGAAAATTTGAATTTGCATTAGCACACCAGCACGCATTTCGTGGCCGTTTTCGCGTGAGAAGATTTTCACGCCGATAACTTTACCCGAGCCAGTATTTCCCATACGCTGTGAAGTATCGCGCACATCTTTAGCTTTTTCACCGAAGATTGCACGTAGCAAGCGTTCTTCGCTCGAAAGCTCTTGCTCACCTTTTGGTGTAATTTTACCAACCAGCACATCACCAGGTTTTACTTCAGAGCCGATTTGCACGATTCCGTTTTCGTCCAAGTGGCGCAAGCTGTATTCGTTCACATTTGGAATATCGCGAGTTACTTGTTCTGGGCCGAGTTTAGTTTCGCGAACTTCAACCATGTAATCTTTAATGTTGATATTTGTAAGTGAATCGTCTTTGACGAGGCGGTCAGAAATAATCACGGCGTCGTCCATGTTGAATCCGCCCCAAGACATAAACGCCACGCGAAGGTCGCGACCGAGGGCAATTTCACCATCTTTAACGCTGGCACCTTCCGCCAAAATATCACCTTCTTTAACTTTTTGTCCGCGCGAAACCACCACTTTTTGATTGTAGCTGCGATCGTCAGCAGTTTTTTCGAAGTGTTTTAGAGTGTAAGCTTTAACGCCATCAGCGTATTTTACTTCAACCGTATTTGCATCGGCACGAATCACTTCGCCATCACCTTCAGCGGTAATCACTTGCGAAAGATTGCGGGCGATGTCGGCTTCCACACCAGTTCCAACAGTTGGAGCTTCAGTCCAAAGAAGTGGAACGGCCTGTTTTTGCATCGAAGAACCTGTAAGCGCACGGTCGATTCGGTCGCGCTCAAGGAATGGAATAAGGCTCGCTGCCGCACCAAGCACTTGGCGGTGCACGGCGTCAATGAAGGTTACTTCGCTCGCTTCAACCTGCGAAGGAACAAGCAATTTTCGGGCCGAAACTTGTTCATTTACGAAGGTTCCGTCATCATTTAATTTCGAACCTGCATCTGCAATAACTTCTTGCATTTCGTGAGAAGCGTCTAAATAAACAACTTCGTCGGTTACTTTTCCGTTGACCACACGCAAATATGGCGCTTCGATGAAGCCGTATTCGTTAATTCGTGCAAAAGTTGCAAGGTTGGTCACCAAACCAACGTTCGCACCTTCTGGTGTTTCCACCAAACAGATACGTCCGTAGTGAGTTGGGTGGCTGTCGCGCACCTCAAGACCAGCACGGTCGCGAGTCACACCGCCAGGACCCATCGAGCTCAAACGACGTTTGTGTGAAAGCTCAGAAAGCGGGTTGGTTTCGTCCATCACCTGCGCAAGCTGCGAACCAGCAAAGAATTCGCGAACCGCCGCCACCACTGGGCGGGCATTCACTAATTGACCAGGTGTAACTGTTTCGATTTCAACCATCGACATTCGGTCCATCGCATTTCGCTGCATTCGAAGCATTCCCACGCGGAATTGACGCGCCACAAGCTCACCAACGAGTTTCACGCGGCGGTTATCGAGGCTATCGATGTCGTCAACTTCGCCTTGTTCGTTATTCAAGCGAATGATTTCTTTAATAATTGCGAATAAATCGCTCATCTGGAAAGTTCGATTTTCGGCAGTATTTGCCACTTCCAAACCAAGTCGTTTGTTGATTTTATAACGACCAACGCGTCCGTAATCGTAGCGTTTGAAATCAAAGAACATTCGTTCAATCATTGTGCGAGCATTATCGATTGTCGCCAAATCACCAGGTCGAAGGCGGCGATAAACTTCGCTCAAAGCTTCGTTCGGACCAACTGCTTGGTCTTTTTCGAGCGTTGCCTGAATATATTTGATTTCGCCATTGTCGGCATTTTCGAATTCTTTCGAAATATCTTTCGAAGACATTCGACCAAGCGCGCGCAAAAGAGTCGTCACTGGCAACTTGCGGCGACGGTCGATTTTCACATAAATTACACCCGTTTTTGGGTCGGTTTCGAATTCGAGCCAAGCGCCTCGAACAGGAATCACCTTTGCGCCGTAATATTTTTTACCGTTCCAGTTTTCGGCATTAAAATAAACACCTTCCGAACGAATCAACTGCGAAACAATCACACGTTCCGTGCCGTTGATGATGAAAGTTCCTTGGTCGGTCATCCAAGGATAATCGCCAAGATAAATTTCTTGTTCTTTAACTTCGCCCGTTACTTTATTGGTGAGCTCAACTTGCACATGAAGTGGAGCTTCGAAAGTCAGGTTGTTTTCTTTCGCAAAGTCTTTAGTTGTTTTTGGTTCTTGAAAATTATAGCTTTTGAATCGCAACGCCAATTTCTGACCAGTGTAGTCGTCGACTGGATTCAATTCGCTAAAAATCTCGCCCAAGCCAGTGTCGATGAAATCTCGCCAAGATTCCTTCTGGTGGGCAATCAAATCTGGGGTTTTTAAAAGAGTTTCTTCTTTATCAAAGAAAACTCGCCCCGCAGCGTTTGTTCGCTTTTGCGCCATTTTACTCCTCGCATTTTAGTGTTGATGAATCGGCCCGAAGATTCTCCGCCTGCGACTTTCGAAATTTTGCCATCAATTTCGAAGCATAAAATCCCCGCAGACACACTACTTCTTATCGCCCATTTTATCATATTTTACAAATAAAAACAAGAGAAAATCCGCCCATTTTGAGCGGATTATATTAGGAGATGGCTAAGTTTTAAGCTTTGAGTTGTTTCAGAAGAACTGGAATCATGCTCGAAAACTTTTCGTTCAAAGCCTTTCGAGCTTCGTGAATCGCGATTTCGCCTCTCGAATAGCTATTTACGACTCGACGGATTCGCGCAATCTGCGGGCGGCTCAACTTTTTAAAGCTGATACTTTGAAAATCTTCGAAAAGCTCTTCGGGGAAAATGAGGGCCATATTTTCAATACCCTTCATAATCTCCGCCCTGCCTGATTGAACTTTATAAATTCGCTTCTGCTCTTTGCGTAGAAATTGTTTATTTCTCGCAAACGAGCGAACGACTTCACTGTGTTGTCGTCCAGTTGCACGGCAATAATTTAGCACGGCAATCAAATCGCTATACGTCATATGCACGCGCTTGATATGCAAAATTATTTCAACATCCCAATCAGAATAGATTAAGAAATAAAAGACCTTTTCATCTTCTATCTGCATTATCGCTTCAGCTTTGTGCGCCGAGATTCGCTCTCTTGCTGACATTTTGGTTTTGTCGTATCCCGCCATAGCGAGCAGGATTTCAGCGAGCCTTTCTCGTTTATCGCTACGTTCCACTTTCCTGCAAGCTTTCAGAATTTCTTCCGAATTAGGATTCAGCAATTCCCTAAATATTGTCATCTTTATTTGAAGAGACAATTCATGGTTATCATCAGAAATCTTTTCGATTTCTTTTTCTACCTCATCCCAAAGCTTGGGGCAAATTTCTATTTGTGTTCCTGTCATTAGAACACCTCCTTAAAAAAATACTAGCAGCCTTGGCCGCTTTTAGAATAAATATTGTAGCAAATTTTTCGAAAAAAATCAAGCTTTTTCGAAATTTTGCCGAAGAAAAAAGCAGCCCGAAAGCCGCTTTTAGATAAATGGAAACTGAATCGGGATTTCGCTTAAAATCGCTTCAAGATAAGCGTCGTCATCATCAAGAATCGCTTTTGAGAGTTCCAGAAAATCTGAATTTTCTTCCGAAAAAGGTAATTCGGAAACTTCCTCGGCCGTATTCTTGGCGATTAAGTTCAAATCGACACCTCTTGCAATCACCATCAGATTGACCTGCGCCAAGATTAAATCTCTGCTCAGACCCAGCCCGTCTTCATCGATTTCCATAAGCTTACCGTCAATAGCTTCAGCCACTTCGCCCTCGCCGAGTTCGAAATTTTTCGCCGTATCTTCGATATTCAGCTCCATAATCGCTTGCGCTTGAGACTCAAGCTTATTTAAAGCTATCGCGATTGAATTCTTCAGCTGCATAAAATTCCACACACTGTATTCGTGCGGCACATTGCGAATTTCTTCACAACGATAATTCGCCGCGCACAGGCAAGCCTGCGTTCGAATTGCCAGCGGAATATCGCCGATGCTTTCGAAAAATTCCTTCGCCCGAAACAGCTTCGGAATCAGCTCGGTGAGTTCTTGTTCTAAATTGACGCTTCGGCTTGGCGATTGCAACAGCGCCGCCGCCTTGATGAAATCCAACGAAAATTCAATCATCGGATCGAAATTGCCGTTGAATTTTGTGTGCTCAAGAATATAATCTGCAACCATTTTAGCGTGGTCGCTCCAAAATATATCCTCATAATTCGCCTCAAAATTCACCAGAATTTCCAGCCCTCGAACTAAATCTTCGAAATCCTCTTGCGTCCGCGCAGAGTGCAGCACACCAACAAATTCGTGCTGAAGCGCCGCATAATTTTCTGTTTCAGCGAGAAACTGAAGTATTTCAATTCCCATAATCTTACACCCCCAAATAAAATTTCTTAGTTTAAAAACTACTTTCCATATTTTAACATAAAATCCCAAAAAATGCAAAAACGACCCCCTTTTCGAAGGTCGTTTCGAAGATTTGCCGTTTTCGAAAATTTATTTCGAATTGAGTTTAACCAATAAATCAACTGCTTTTTCAGTCAAAAGCTGATTTGCCAAATCGCGACGAACTTCATCGCTTTCGAGCTGAGCCAAAGCTTCTTTACTGTTGCCGTATTGCGCCTTGAGCTGTTCGATTCGCGCGTCAACTTCTTCAAGAGTTGCCTCAACTTTTTCGACTTTCGAAAGTTCCGCCAAAGCCAAGCCAGCCTTCACGCGAGCTTCCGCCGCTTCTTTTACGTCGCTTTCAAGCCATTCTTCGCGCGTTTTGCCCATTCGCTCCAGATAAGCGTTAAGTGTCAAGCCCGAATACATCAAATTTTGTTGCATATCCAATTCGATATTGCGCTTTTGGTCTTCAATCAAAATTTCTGGCACTGGCACTTTTGATTTTTCCGCCAATTCGCGCACCAGTTCATCTTTAAATTTATCGTCGGCTTCGTGTTCTTTTTGATGTTTCAAATCTTCTTTGATTTGCTTTTCAAAATCTTCAACAGTTTTAAATTCGCCCAATTTCGCCACAAATTCTTCGTTCAATTCTGGCAAAATATTTTCACGAACTTCGTGGATTTTTACCTCAAAAACCACTTTCGCGCCCGCTAAATCTTTAGCGTGATAATCCTTTGGAAATTCCAAATCAAGCGCAAGCTCTTCACCCGCTTTTTTGCCAATCAAACCTTCTTCAAAGCCCGGAATGAAAGATTTCGAACCAAGCTCCAGTGGGAAGTTTTCGGCTTTTCCACCGTCAAAAGCCACGCCGTCCTTTTTGCCCAAAAAGTCGATAAGCACTTCGTCGCCATTTTTCGCAGCGCGCTTAACTTCTTTTTTCTCGGCAAAATTGGTTCGAATTCGCTCAATCGTTTCTTCGATTTCCTTTTTAGAAACCTTCACCGCAGCTTTTTTCGCGCTGAGATTTTTATAATCGCCAAGTTCAACTTTTGGCAAAACTTCAGTTTCGGCAGTAAATTCAAGTTCCGTATTTGCCGCAAATTTGGTAATTTCCACCTCTGGGCGGTTCAAAGCCTGAATACCTTTTTCCAAAAACGCTTCGGCAGTCGCTTTCGAAACCGCATTTTCGAGCGTTTCGTTCGCCAAAAGCGCAGGGTCAACTTGCGCCGCTACCATTTCGAGCGGAGCTTTACCCTTTCGAAAACCACCAATTTTTACATCTTTTGCAAGTTTAGTCAGCGCCACTTGCTCGGCTGCTTCAAGTTCAGTCTTGCCAAGTGTAATCGTCAAGCGAACTTTAACCTCTGAAATATTTTCTACTTTTATCTTCATATTCTTTAATTATATCATAGCCCGATTTTTTAAGCAAAAAAGAACGCCTGAGCGCCCAAGAAAATTAATCGTCGGTATTAGCTATAGAGCAAAGAAAGAAACATACCGAAGACAAGCAAAATAAAACAGCCAGAAGAGCTTCCCCTTGAACTACATAAAGCATGCAAATACAAAGATTTATAGCACCTGCAATAGCATAGCTAATAACTTCCGGTTTCTCCATAAAGAACTCACCCCGTTTCTGATTTTATGTCATAATTGTATCATAAAAATACTATTTTGTCAATCGGTTGCGTCGCACAAATTCATACATCAAAATGCCGCTCGCCACGCCCACATTCACGCTGCGAGTTGAACCAAACTGCTCAATCGCTACCATTTTTTCGCAATTTTCCAGCATTTCTGCCGAAAGCCCATCGCTTTCGTTACCAAAAATCAGCACCGAATTTTCTTCCAAAATTGCCTCGCTCAAATTTTCGGCGCCTTTTTGGTTGTCTATAGCAATCAGTTTGAGCTGATTTTCACGTGCCCAAGCCACGAAATCCGCCACCGTTTGATGATGAAAAACGTGCATATACGCCTCAGTTTTCATCGCGCCGCGCCGATTCCAGTGCCGCCGACCAATAATATGAATTCCTGCCGCGTTGAAAGCGTTGGCATTGCGCGCGATTGCGCCGATATTAAAATCGTGCTGAAAATTCTCAATCGCCACATGAAAATGTGAACGATTTTGGTCGAGCTGCGCCTTGATTTCTTCCACTTCTAAACCTTTAAAATCGTCGATGAGATTTCGCGTATCGTTTTCGGCGGTGAGAATTTCTGGCGTGTTATCTGCCATTGCGCACCAATTTGGCGATGTTTTTTGGCTCGTTATTCGCCTTGACGCCAGGATTTAAAATCTTGTGCGGGTCAAAAATTTGGCGGATTTGCGCGTTCAATTCTTCAACTTCAGCGCCCAAAGTATGCGCCACGAAACTACCGTAAATTCGCCCTTCGCCCGCGCCATAGCCCAACTCGCCATCAACAGTTGCAAGCAATTTGTTAAGCTCCGCCAAAAATTCGAAAGCTTTTCGACGGTCGCTAACTTTCGAAAAATCAAATTCTGCCAGAATTTCGAAAATCGAAGTCAAAGCCGAACCTTGAATCGGCGCAGGGATGTCGAATTTTTGAGCGATTTTTTGCAAGCCAAGATAAAATTGTTCGAAGCGCTCAAGAGGAACATAAACGCCCTGAATTGGGAAGATTTCTTCGTGAATCACACCAGAACGCGCCCGAATCGTTTCGCGAACGTCTCGAATTGCCTCAAGCTCGGTGTTTTCAGACTCAGTTCCGTCTGGCTTCCAAAAAGTTGCGCCTTCGAATTTATCGGCGGCTTTTTCGATTTTACGCAAAACGCTGGCGATTTTGCGCTGATTGCGTTCTGAAATACCAACCACCAAAACCAGCTTCGTTGCTAAATTCTGCTCCACACGCTCGATGTAAAATTGGTATTTTTTGCCGCTCGCCACCGCCGCTTCAAACATTTTGCCGTCAATCATATCAATAATATCGGGGCGAAATGCGCGAATCATATCGATGAAATCGCGCGCGTCATCACGATTTTCGAAAGAAATTACCGCAAATTCAGTCTCGTTGGTGATATATTCAGCGCTAAAAGTTGTCCGATTAACCACGCCGAGCGTGCCGAGCGAACCGAAAAATAATGGCGTTAAATCGAATGATCCATCGGCATTTTTGACTTTCGAAATTCCCGCGTAACCATAACTCGCGTCGTCTTCGATTTTCGAAATCAGTTCGAAATTATCTTCGATTAAAGTGTCGATTTCGCGATAAATATCGCCTTCAAAATTTTGTAAAGCCAGTTTTTCATCTAATTCGCGCTTCGAAATACGGCGAGTTTGAATCAAATCGCCATTCGCCAAAACCACTTCAAGCTCGCGCGTCGCCTCTAAAAGTTCGCCATAATTATATTTTTCGCTGGGCAAATTCATCGCGATTGCGCCACCCACCGTGAGCATTTCGCCCGCTGGAGCTTGAAGCACGCTCATCGCCTGAGAGCCAATCGCCAAATTCAACTTTGCGAAATTCGTGCCAGCCTGCGCACGCACCGTTTTTGCCCGCAAATCGAGCTCTTCAACATTATCAAGATGGCGCGAAAGGTCGAGAATAATCCCCTCACCAATCGAGGAGCCGTCGGTGCTACCACCAAAACCGCGTGCCGTCACGCCAAAAGTATGACCCTTTTCGGCGAGCTGCCAAGAAAAACGCATAATTTTGCGCACGTCATCAGTAATTCGTGGATAAACCACAATCTTCGGTTCAATTTTAAGAATACTTCGGTCGGTTGAAAATTGCTTAAGCCGCGATTCTCGCGCCGAAACTTCACCCAAAATATGCCCGTTTAAGTATTTCGCTATATTACTCATTTGCCTCTATTTTACCACAAGCGAAATCATTGCGCAAGATTGGATTTTTTAAAATTTTTCTGGTAAAATATGATTATGTATTCTAGAGCTACCCCTTTTGAACGGGCGGATAAAATCGCTGGCACACACCAAAAAATCGACCGCGCTGCACGTTTAACTTTGCGCCAAATTCGCCGCGAAACTCTGCCCAATTCGCAAATTCATTTTCCGAAAATCGATGAAATTCTGCGTTTTGAAGGCTCGGGCGGACCAGATGGAATCAAAACCAAATCGCCTGGCAAAGATGAACCTTGGCATTTTGTTGACCCAAATGGCGACAATTCACAAAAAATGTTCACTTACGTACAAAATCATCTCGAAAATCTTTCTACCGCGCTGGCCGAAAAAAACTACGTTCGCGCCAGTTTTGAAGCTGGCTGGATGGCGCACGCTATCACCGACGCGCTCACGCCCGCCCACCAATATCCGATGGAAGACAAAATCATCGAGATTTCGGGCAAGCACCCCAGCGAACGCATCAAATTGAACCAAAAAATGTTTTTACCGGGCGAAACTTGGCGCAAACGCCTTTCTGCCAACTGGAAATATCTCGGCCCCAAGGGCGTGATGAGCTCGCATATGCTTTACGAAATGGGTGTTGCTGTGATGATTACCACGGTTTCTGCCAAAAAACTCAGCAAAATGGCTTCAAAAAAAGAACTCGCGCGGCTTAAAAATGGCGAATTTATGCAAATTTTCGAAGAAGAGATTCAATTTGTGGCGGCGAAAAAATATTACCAAACCTTCGTGCGCAAAGGCTGGACTTCGAAATTAGCCAAAGAAACTCGCCAAATTTTGCTGCCAGAAATTTCGAAAGTGGTGGCGTTGAGCTGGTTGGAAGGCATTCGCTTGGCTGAAGAAAAAATCGCGAAAGGAGAATTTTCGAAAAGTTAATTTCTTTTGAAAACAGCTTATGAATATTCGAATTATCTCTGGGATTTTCAAAAATCACAAAATCAGCGCGCCGAATAGTCGCCAAACTCACCCGATGAGCGAGCGGATTCGCAATGCGATTTTTAATGCGGTTCAGGCGGAAATTCCGCAAGCCGAAGTGCTCGACGCTTTCGCGGGCACGGGTGCGCTGGGGCTGGAAGCGCTTTCACGCGGTGCGAAATCGGTGGTTTTTATTGAAAAAAATCGCCTTAGCCAAAAAATCTTGGCGCAAAATTTAGAAATTCTGGAAAAATCTGAAAACGCGGGCGAAGCGAAATTGATTCGCGCAAGCGTGGCTGGCTGGCTCAATTCGAGCGCCGCACAATTCGAAATTGGCGAAATCAAAAATCTGCCCACTTTCGACCTTATTTTTGCTGACCCGCCATATTTCGACCCGCAATTTCCAACGCTCGAAAAGCTCAGCGAGCGCGTGAAAAGCGGTGGCTTGATGGTGGTTTCGCAGCCCAAAGATTTAGAGGATTTTTCAGCTGAAAATCTCACCCAAATTAGCGCCAAAGTTTATTCTAGCGCCAAAATTCTGATTTTTCGAAAAAGCTAATTATTCGGTTTCTTCGTCGGCAAAAACATTCGAAAGCGAAAGAATCACTGGCACGAAAACTAAAAAGAAAACTTCCAGTTCCGACCACCAAAACGAGACAAAAATCACCACGATAATTGAGAATAAATTAAACCCGAGGCGCAACAAATGGCGTTTTCGTAGCGCCGCACCACCTTCGAAATAATGAAACAAGCCCGAGCCGCGAGTTTTCGAACTGAGCGAAACCCAGCGAATACAAAATTCAGTGAAAAAATAAATCGCCGCATAAGAAAGCGCAGGCAAAGTTGCTGTCGGATTTTGAATCATCCACTTCATAAAAAACGGCAGCAGCGAAAGCGAAAATAGAAACATCAGGTTTTTCCAAACGAAACTATTCGTCACAGTGCGAACTTTTTCAAGCACCCGATGATGGCGCGTCCACTGCAAACCAACAATCACAAAACTGGCAAAATAAATCAAAAGCGCACGCGAAAGTTCAAAAATTTGCGCAACTTCCATCGATTTTGGCACTGGGATTTCCAGCACCATCAGCGTAATGATAATCGCAATAAAACCGTCCGAGAGCGCCTCCAAGCGGTCGGTTGAAATTTCACCCCCGTGATAATATTTGCTGGCGCGCATCCAACGTCGGCCAAATCCCATCATTTTCCCCCTTAATTTTTTTAATCACGAACCATTCCGAGATTTTGTTTGATATATTTTTCTGGCTCAAGCACCACTTTTTTCACAAAATCAGCTATCGCCAATCGCGAAATATTGTTTGCGTAAATGATTTCGCCTTTCGGAATGAGCTGATATGAACGGTCGGGTGAATTATCAAACCAACCTGGTCGCAAAATCGTGTAATCTAAATTCGAAGCTTCAATTTTGTCCGCAGCCTCACGATACGGAAGTATAATTTCTGCAACTTCCCCGTTCTGACCAGGCAGTTCGCCATATATTCCGTAAGAAGTGATAAAAATCAGACGTTTGGCTCCAACCTCGTTCATTGCTGAAATAATTTCAGCAGCCATATGCGGCAAATCGCCAGATAGCGCCACAAAAACTACATCTGCGCCCAGAATGGCCCTCGTCAGTGCTTGCATATCATTTATGTCGGCAGCTATTTTGGTAATTCGCGGATTTTGGGCAAGTCTATCGGCTGAGCGCGAAAATAATGTCAATTCCGCATCCGTCTCGTTTAGTAGGATTTCAGTAGCTGCTCTTCCGAGTGAGCCAGTCGCCCCAATAATCGTCACTTTTGTCATTTCTTATCTCCTTTCAAATATTATATCACGCCGTTTGCGCCAGTTCAAAATTATTTTTCGAAAAATAAAAAATCGCCCTTCGAATTTCGAAAAGCGATTTTGTTTAAGATTAGCCTCGTGCGAAGTGAGCAAATGCGCGGTTGGCTTCTGCCATTCGGTGAGTGTCTTCTTTTTTCTTGAAAGCTGCGCCAGTTTCGTTGTAAGCGTCAACAATTTCAAGTGCCAAACGCTGACTGTAAGGCATTCCGCTGCGAGCGCGAGCGCTTTGCACAAGCCACGAATATGCGAAGTGCATCTGGCGGTGTCCCTGAACTGGGAACGGAATTTGGTAGTTTGCACCACCAACGCGTCGAGATTTAACTTCGAAAGCTGGCGAAATATTTGCCAAAGCTTTTTCGAAAACTTCTAACGGATTTTCGCTGTCAAGTCGTCGAGCGGCTTCTTCGAGCGCTTTATAAACAGCTTTTTCGGCAGCTAATTTTTTGCCGTCAAGCATAGATTTGTTGATGAGTCGTTGAACTAAAATTGACTGATATTTGCGGTCTGGTTTTAGTTCGCGTTGTAGTTTCTTGGTAACTTTTCGGGGCATTTTTATTTCTCCTTCTTCGCACCGTATTTCGAACGGCCTTGTTTACGGTCTGAAACGCCTTGAAGGTCGAGTGCACCACGCACGATATGGTATCGCACGCCTGGAAGGTCGGGCACACGTCCACCACGCACCAAAACTACGGCGTGTTCTTGCAAGTTGTGACCTTCACCACCAATGTAAGCCCAAACTTCGTGACCATTTGTCAAGCGAACACGAGCAACTTTTCGAAGCGCCGAGTTAGGCTTTTTAGGTGTTTTTGTAGTAACTTTCACACAAACTCCGCGTTTGAGTGGCGCATTTTGTGCGTAATATTTAGTTTTGAGCGCATTGTGAATGCGACCAAGCGCTGGCGATTTTGATTTTTTCGCAGCAACTTTTCGCGGTTTGCGCACCAATTGGTTGATTGTTGACATCAATTCTCCCTAAATTTATTTAATATTCCGAATTCGAAAAGTGATAAGTTTTTCGAAATTCGCCTCATATTTTTCGAAACAGCATTTTCGAAAAATGTCTTTACCTTTCTGCTTTCGAAATATCCACACACGATTTTTCGAACCAGAAAGAGGAAACTCGCCTACTATATTACCAAATTTTTTTGCAAAAATCAAGAGATTTTAGCGTCTTCCGCCCTGAAATCCGCCCATCATCGAATTTGTCACCGTCGTTACTTTTGAGCCATTCACGGTAATTGTGCCGCCAGTGTAGCTCGCCGTGCCGTCAAAATCGAAGGCGAACTGCGCCGTAATATCGATTGTGCCGCCCGAAATATACAAATTGCCGTTCGAATCGAGCGCGTCGGTGTCTCCATTCGCCATTTTAATCGTCAGATTTCCGCCCGTAATTCGAATGAAAATTTCGTTTATCAGCGTGCTTTTTTGCGAAGCATTCACGCCGTCGTCGGTGGAATAAATCGAAATCGTGCCGCCGTTAATCGTGATGTTGGTGGCTTCCAAGCCTTCGAGACTGTTTTCGATGTTGATTTCGCCGCCATTTATCACCAAATTAGTAATCGCTTGAATACCATCGCTGCCCGCGTTGATTTTCATCGTGCCGCTCAAAATATAGGTTCCCGCCTCAGTAAAAGTGTTGTTTCCTTGGCTCAAATCCACCTCTTTGGTTGGCAAATTACTCCAGTCGAAATCCGCTTCTTTCGCCGAAACATTTTTCGAAACTGAATTTTCGCTCGTCGAAAGATTCGAATTATTCGCGTTCGAATTTCCGCCATAATTTTCGAAATAATACCACGCACCCGCGCCCAGCATTCCCGCAATCGCCAGCGCGCCCGCCACAATCCACCAATTTCGCTTCAGCCAATTTTTCATTATAATCCTCCTTCAAATTCATTTTTGCTTAAAATCAACGCCAAATTCCGATTTCGAATCCGCAGCTCATCAATAAATTCTTTTTGATTCAAACCGCGCGGCAAATCCACCTGATAAGTGAGCTCAAACAAACTGCCCATATTTTTGAGTCGCGTCGAAAGAAGCGTCGATTTCACCTTGAAATTTTCGAAAATCGGGTTGAGCAACTGCTCGGCGTCGGCGTCTTCGGGCAAAGTAATTCGCAAAATTTGGCGCGAATCTGGCGAATCGAAAAGTGGAATTTTGGTCAAAATTGCCAGCATTAGCGAAATCAAAAGCGTCGCCATTATCGCAAAAATCACGTAGCCCGTGCCCGTTGCCAAGCCCATCGCCATCGCAAAAAACACACTCACAATTTCGCGCGAGGTTCCCGGCAAACTGCGAAATCGCACCAGCCCAAACGCGCCCATAATCGCCACGCCCGTGCCGAGGTTTCCGTTCACCATCATCATCACGGCTTGCACCAAAATCGGCAAACTCACCAGCGTAATCGCAAAATTTTTAGTAAAATTGGTCGTGCGAGTGTGCGTAAAAGCGATTATCAAACCGCACAAAATTGAAACCGCCGAACAAATCGCCAGATTTTCGAGCGTCAAGCCCGCTGAAATTATTGAATTAAACATTTTCCTCCTTAATTTTCATCTTTTGTTGATAAATTTTGCCGTATTTCGAAAACGAAGTCGGATAAATCTGCTCTTTCGAAAGATAATCCACAAACCACTGCGGAAAACCGTGCATCGTTTTGGTTTCCATAATAAAAGTGGGGTTTTCGAAAAATTTCACCGCGTTCGAATCGTTTTCGAAATTCAAATTCTGCTTTCGAAAACGCAAATTCGCGTCGAGCGTGATGCGCAATTCGTTTTTCGTCCGTAATTTATACGAAAGGCGGTCGTAAGCGATAAAAACCTTTGGTTTGAGATTTTTTTCGCGAAAAATATGCTGAATTTCGCGCCCAACTTGCGAATTTTCCAGCTCGCCCGTGCGCAAAAATCGGGCAAAATCGGCACTTTTCAGCGAAATCCGACGCTTAAAAACCGTGCCGTCGATTTTCGATTTAATCTCCAGAAAAAACCTCGTGCGCATATTTTTTGCCGTAGCTCCGCGCGCGCACTTTGCATTTATAATCTTCGCTTTGCACCGACTGCGAAATCAGCTCGTTTTGCGCGTTATCGAAATAAACATTGTAAATCTCGGTTTCGAAAAAGCCGTCGTGCGCCATTTCTTGCTCTAATTTTTGGCGAATTTTAGCAAATTGACGCTGATTTAACAAATATTTCTTCTCTTTGCGCTTAAAAAAATTTTTAGACATTTTAGAATTCTCCTTAAATTCTAAAACCGATTATACCTGCAAATACTTTATTTTCGCTTTAAGGGAAATTTCCGACAATAAAGAAAGACGACTGCTTTTTTGCAATCGTCTCTTTATAGCATTTTTAAAAAATATTGTAAAGTAGCTATTTATCTAACTCTTCTTCAGGCTCTATTATTCGAATACCTGCACCCATGGCGCGGCTTTTTTCTTCAAAATATTCTCGTTCTTTTTGGCTAAATTTTTCAATGTTAAATTCCTCAACAGCTTTTTTCATTTCTGCGAAGAGATCGTCTTTATTTTGCTCTATTTCTTCTTCATCAGAGAGTAATTTTGTGTCTTCAGTAATCTTAGCTTTCAGCATATATATCCCATTTTTATTATCATATTCTACACTATTTATTATAAACTTTTTGCCGTGATTTAGCAATTTCATAAGATTGTTTAGTGATTATAGGTTTAGTTTTCATAGGCTTAGTTTTCATATATTTATAATTATATCACGCCTTATTTTATTTTAGTAAATTACATAAATTATCAGGATTCAAAAATTAGCCCCTGCTAATCAACCTCGAAAATTCAGCCAGAATAAAAAAAGACGATAACGAATTATCATCTCTTCATTCTGGTACGCGAGAAAGGACTTGAACCTTCACGCCAATTGGCACTAGTTCCTAAGACTAGCGTGTCTACCAATTCCACCACTCGCGCTTAGTGATTCTATTGTAGCGTTTTTGCAAGGATAAGTCAAGCTTTTTTTGGCGTTTCGGGCGATAAAATTCTAATTCAAAATCGTGAGTCGCTGATATTTGGCGAGTTCTTGCGCATTTTGCGCTAAATATTTTTCGAATTCGGGCGAATTTTGGTGTAAAAATTCTACCGCATTTTGCGCTCGCGCGATTGTTTTTGTGTCGCCCAAACTGGCAAATTCAAGATTCAGCTCGCCACTTTGCGCTTTGCCATAAATTTCGCCCGGCCCGCGCAAAGCCAAATCTTTTTCCGCCAACAAAAAACCATCATTGCTATTTTCGATTTCGAGCAATCTTTGTGGTGGCTTCGAAGTCGAGCTCATCACCAAAAAACAAAACGCATCGCCGCCGCCGCGCCCCACACGCCCACGCAGCTGGTGCAGCTGGCTCAAACCAAAACGGTCGGCATTTTCAATCACAATTGTGCTGGCATTCGGAATATCCACGCCAACTTCAATTACGGTAGTCGAAAGCAGAATATCCGCCTTTTTCGCCAAAAAATCCGCCATAATTTGCTCTTTTTCTTCTGCCTTCATTTTGCCGTGAAGTTGCAAAATCCGCGCGCCTTTAAATTCACTTTTGAGCCGTTTAAATTCCGCCTCAACGCTTTTAATTTCATTTTTCGAATTTTCGAGAATTGCGGGCACAATCACAAAAGCCTGCCGACCTTTCGAAATTTCATCTTTGATTTTCGAAATCATCGGCGCACGCGAAACGGGCGAAACAATCTTGGTCGAAATCGGCTTGCGACCCTTTGGTTTTTCGCGCAAAATCGAAACGGAAAGGTCGCCAAAAAGTGTCAATTGAAGCGAACGCGGAATCGGCGTGGCTGTCATCGCCAGCAAATGTGGCATTTTTTGATGCGATTTTTCGAGCAATTTTTGCCGCTGTGCCACGCCAAAACGATGCTGCTCGTCGATAATTGCCAGCCCAAGATTGGCGAATTTTACCGCATCTTGAATAATCGCGTGAGTGCCAATCAGAATGTCGATTTCGCCATTTTTAAGCTTTTCGAAAAGCGTTTTGCGCGCTTTGCCCTTCACGCTACTCGCCAAAAAGCCAATTCGAACGCCCGAATTTTGCAGCGTTTTCGAAAAACTCTCGGCGTGTTGAGCCGCCAAAATCTCGGTCGGCGCAATCATCGCCACCTGATAGCCCGCGCCCACCGCATTCAGCGCCGCAATCGCCGCGACCACCGTTTTTCCCGCACCCACATCGCCCTGAAGCAAGCGGTTCATCGGCGTGCCGCTTTCCATATTTTGAATAATTTCCCACGTGGCAAGCCGCTGCGAATTAGTTAATTCAAACGGTAAATCTGCCACAAACTTTTTGATTTTCGGCAAATTAAACGGAATTTGATAGCCTTCGAGTTTTTCATTTTCGAGCCGATTCAATTTCGAAGCCAAAATAATTTCAAAAATTTCTTCGAAAGCCAGCCGCTCCAGCGCCTTCTCGAAATCGCCCGCACTCGCCGGAAAATGCACACTTTCAACCGCCACCGCGCGCGAAACCAGCCGTTCCTTTTGGCGAATAATCTCGGGCAAAGTCTCGGGCAAAATTTGCATCATCGGGCGGAGTTCGTTCAAAGTTTTGCGGATAATTTCAGTTTTCAAACCTTTAGTTTGGCGATAAATCGGCACAATCTCGCCCGCTTCACCACTGAAATTCTCGGCTTTTGGCAATTCTTCGCGGCGCATCGCTTTCGGATTGGTGATTTGGTAGTGATTATATTTAAATTCAAAATCGCCCGAAAAGAAAAACTCCTCACCAGATTGCAATTGTTTAACGCGATACGGCTGGTTAAACCAAACCGCCTTCACTTTTTGCTCGCCATCGCTCAAAATCGCCTCGGTTATCGTCATTCCGCGACGTACTCGGCGCAAAGAAACCTTCTCGGCACGCGCTTTAAATAGCACTTTGCCAGGTTTGATTTCGCTCAAACTGGTGATATTCGCAAAATCTTCGTATTTTCGCGGAAAAAATCGCAAAAGTTCGCCCACGGTTCGCAAATTGGCGGCTTCAAATTGCGCCAAAGTTTTTGGCCCGACCCCTTTTACCAATTCAAGCGAAGAATTCAAATTCATACTCTTTAATTTTATCAAATTTCCGCCAAAACGGCAAAATTAAAAGCCGAAAAATTCGACTTTTTTTGCGTGGGAGGCTAAGCCTTTTCGAAAATTCCCGTTTGGTTTTCGAAATCGAAAATTAGTTTTTGGGCATTTTCTACATTTCGTAAAACCTCTAATTTTGGCTCGAAGCAGTTATATAGAACCCCTTCTTGCTTTTCGAAATTCCGATAAATTTCTATCAAATCGGCAATTTTTATATCTTTTCTTTTGCCTTGCGAATAAAAATAAAATTCGCTAAATAGGGCGTGCGTACCTCTTTGCACAAACCCCACCAAACGGCTGGATTCTACCATTGCTGGTAGGTAAATTTTTTGGTCTTTATCAAAGACCAAGGTTGCGATATATTTCATTTTTGCCTTTTACCTCCAAAAAATGTACTTTTGTTTTCTGCAAAACATTGTATATTTTAACATTTTTAGTGCCTTGTGTCAATTATTTTGACTTTTCGGCGCAGTTATCGTATAATTTAAGTGAAATGTATGAACTAAAATCAACAAAAATCGAAACTCCTCTGGGTGAAATGACGGCTGTGGCGCACGACGACGCTTTGGTATTTTTGGAATTTAACGACAACGAAAATTTCGAAAAAGATTTGGAGCAAATTCGAGAGTTTTTCGAAATCAGCGCAATCGAAGAAGGCGAAAATTTGCCTTTAAAGCAAATTCGCGTCGAGATTGAAGATTATTTCAAACATCCATTTGCGAGCTTCAAAACGCCCGTGCAAATGATTGGCACGGATTTTCAAGCGCAAGTTTGGCGCGAAATCCAGAATATCAGCAGTGGCGCAACTTCGTCCTATTCTGAAATCGCCGAAAAAATCGATAACCCGAATGCTGCGCGGGCGGTTGGCAACGCGATTAACGCCAACAAACTCGCAATCATCGTGCCGTGCCACCGCGTTCTCACTAAAAATCTGGAATTTGGCGGTTATAATTCTGGCGCGCATCGTAAAAGCTGGCTACTTCAGCACGAAGGTTTCTAAAATCTCCCGTTCAAAATTCAGCCAAATTTAAAGCACTCTTTCGAAAAGGAGTGCTTTTTTTGGAGGTCTTATTTTTCGAAATAATTGATGATTTTTTTCAAATCATCCAGATATTTTTGACGATTTTCGCCCGAAAGCATCATCGCAGGAACCGCCAACGAGTAATCGTAGCAGTTGCCCGTGTCGCAATACCAGCCGTTTATTCTCACGGCGTGGAATTTCAACCCCGAATCCATCGCTCGTTGCACGGGAATCTGATACATCAATTCCCCGTTTCCGTCAAATTCCTCAGCGTATTTATTCATAAAATCCAGAACTTTGTTTTCGAAAACTGCCCCGCGCACGCTCGCGAGTTCACTTTTAGCATTTTCGAAACCTGGCTTCTCGTCGATTCGCTCCACTTCGAGAATCAAATTTTCCGAGCTATTTTTCGGTCGATAAATAATCGCGCCGACGATAATTGCATACTTATCGTATTCCGCGTCGCTTTCCACCTGTTTTACCGGCAAAATACTGCCGCCATATTTTTCGTAAGCGTCAAAAATCTGCTCGAATTCATTTCTTCCAGATGTAGCAAAATTATCATCTGGAAAGAAAAAGCCGAAATCATTTTTGCCAATAAATTCCACTGTTTCTGGCGTACTGATTGGCGCCTGATTGCCATAAAATGGACAATCTTGAAGAATGAATTTCGCGGGTGAAAGGAACGCCACACGCTCAACTTTTTCGGCAAAATCACATTTTCCCTTCTTTCGAAGGTCTTCAACAATTTGCTGTTTCTTTTCGAAAAGCTCTCGAATCGAAGTTTTTTCTTTAGAAACTATAATCGTGATATTTTGCGGCTCAATTCCAGCCTGCACCAACTTTTCCACTAAAATCAGAATCGAATTTTGGAGGAAGCCTTCAAAAGGCAGCGGAATCAACTCCTTGGCAAAACCAGTCGTCGCAGGATAACCGCGAGTTCCGTTGCCAGCAGCCGGAATAATCGCCTTTAAATTTTTTCTATTTAGCATTATTTATATGCCTCCTTGAATTAAAGTACCTCAGTCGCCCAAGGTCTGATGTTCGAATTATAACATAAAGAAAGCCAGCGGTCAAATTTGCTGGCTTTCGATTTTTCGAAATTCGAATTTATTGTTCTTCGCCGCCGAATTTTTCGGTATCTGGTTCATCGCCGTCGAAACTTCCCACGACTTCCGCTTCGCTCGCTTCGTTCAAAGCGTCAAAAAGCCCATCTTCCACATTGCCGCGTGGTTTTTTCTCTTCAGCTTTTGCGAGCTCGATGTCTAATTCAAAGCCAGTCAAGCGCGAAGCAAGGCGCACATTCTGACCGCCGCGACCAATCGCCACCGATTGTTGTTCTTCTGAAACGAAAACTTTCGCCCGTTTTTTGCCATCTTCGATTTCAACTTTCACGATTTCAGCTGGACTCAAAGCTTCACGAATAAACTCGCTTGAATTTTCGCTCCAAGTGATAATATCGATTTTTTCGCGTTCGCCGATTTCATTCATCACCGATTGAACACGCACGCCGCGTCCGCCGACGAAAGTTCCCACTGGGTCAACGCCAGTCATCGTGCTGCGAACCGCCATCTTAGTGCGCCGACCAGCCTCGCGAGCAATCGCCACAATCTCAACCATTCCAGTTTCGAGCTCAGGCACTTCTTGCTGGAAGAGAATTTCGACGAATTTCGCATCCGCGCGCGAAAGAATCAATTCTGGCGAGCGACCTTCTTTTTCGATTTCTTTAATCAAAACCTTCACGTGTTGACCAACGCTAAAATATTCACCGTGAATTTGCTCGCGCAACGGCATAATTCCCGAACCTTTACCGAGGTCGATTCGAATAAATCGCTGCTCAACTTTCGAAACCGAACCGCTCACAATCGTGCCGATTTTATCTTCGAATTCTTCCAAAATCACCTCGCGCTCAGCTTCACGAAGTCGCTGCAACACTACCTGTTTGGCAGTTTGCGCCGCCACTCGACCAAAAGTTTCCACTGGGAATTTATCTTCCACGATTTCACCAATTTCGGCATTTGGGTCTTTCGCTTTCGCGTCTTCCAACAAAATTTCGCTAATTGGGTCGAACGCTTCTTCCCCATCCACCACTTCATATTGCACAAAAACTTCTGCTTCGCCAGTGTTCAAATCAAGCTCCGCGCGAACATTCTGGCCACGTTCACCATTTTCACGTCGCCAAGCCGCCGCAATCGCCGCCTCAATCACTTCAATCACTTTTTCTTCTGGCAGATTTTTTTCTTCCGCAATCGTGCGCGCCGCCAAAAGCATTTGTTTGATATTCAAATCTTCCATTTTTTGCCTTTCTAAATAATTTCTTTTATGAAAAATGCCGACCCGCTGGCCGACTACTTTTTAATCATATCACCATTCCACTAAAAAATCAAGGATTTTGTAAAAAGAATAAGCTCAAAAAAGCAAAATTAAAAAATCGCTCCTGTCGAAAGGGGCGATTTTATTTCGAAAATTTTTATTGCCGTGCGTTCATAATTTTATTGTATTCTTCGTTAGAGATAGCTCGATTTTCGAAATCCTCATCAGCCTGCGTTCGCTCGCGATACGAATACGAACCGTCTTCATTCGGCACCAGCTGAAGTTTCAAGTGTTTTTCAAGCGCCCGCATTCGCTCAGAATTTTGCATCCAAAGAGTAACGCTGCCTGTATCTTCTAAAGAGTGGTTATAATATTCCCAAAATATCGTCGCCATCACGCCCACCACGACGCCAATCGCCAGCGTCAGCACAAAATGCAAAATATGCCAATCGCGACGTGCGAAAAATTTCATCTTGGTGTTTTCTGTTTTTGTCATAATTTTCCTTTTTTAGACTTTTTTAGATTATTCCAAAATCATTATACCAAAGCGCTTAAGCTTTTGCAATTCGAAAACCAAATTCGAAAAACCGCCCCTTTTCGAAAGAGCGGTTTATGTTTCGAATTAAACTTTATTCACCACTGGAATCACAATTGGCGTGTGGCCAGTCGAATCGAAGAGCAAGTGTGAAATATCGTCTTTGATTTCTTGCTTCAAATCGGCGATTTCGATTTTTCGCTCAGTTTCGCGGTCGGTTTTTACGCGCAAATAGTGGCGAATTTTACCAATCAATTCTTCGCTATCTTTTAGATAAACAAATCCGCGGCTAATCACATCTGGCGTTTTCATCAAGCGACCAGTTTTTTTGTTGATAGTGAGCACAATCACAAAAATTCCCTCGGTTGAAATGTGAAGTCGGTCTTTCACCACCGCGTCGTGAACGGTGTTGCCCGTGTTGTCGTAAAGAATTGAGCCAACGTGAATGCGACCACCTTTTTTAATTTTCTTCTCTTTGGTGAGCTCGATAATATCGCCAGAATCCGCCACCAAAATTCGCTCGCGCTTCAAACCAAGAACTTTTTGCGCCATTTCGGCGTTGTGTTCAAGCATATAAAACTCGCCGTGCACTGGCAAATAGTTGAGCGGACGTAGCGTTTCCACCAGTTTAACGTGGTCGTCATAATAAGCGTGACCCGAAAGGTGAAGCGGCCCAATGCCGTGATAATGCCCGCGACCGTGCTGAATCACACCCGCACCTTCGCGAATTAAACCATCTACCGTTGAAGCCACGCGCGGCTCATTGCCTGGAATTGGGCTGGAAGAAAATACCACCACATCGCTGGCTTTGATTTTTACAAAACGGTGCGCCCCAGTTGCCATACGGTTCAAAACGGCGTTCAATTCGCCCTGCGAACCTGTACAGACAATCGTCACTTTCGAATCATCAAGTTTTACGATGTCTTCCATCTTCACAATCACATCTTTTGGCACCTTGATTTTGCGGCTTCGAAGCGCAACTTCGATAGCGTTAATCATCGAAAATCCAGCAAACGCCACTTTTCGATTGTGTTTAGCAGCTTCATCCAAAATCAATTGCAAGCGATAAATCTGGCTCGAAAAACAAGAAATAATCAAGCGGGCGTGCGGATGAGCAGTCATCACTTCGCCAACGCTTTCGCCAATCGCATATTCGCTGTGCGGGTGCGTTCCTGGGGTGTCGATATTGGTGCTTTCGTTCATCAAAAGGTCGATTCCCTCAGTTTCAGCAATTTCTTTCAGCCGTGGAATATCGAACTGAGTATCCACTGGGTCGTTTTCGAAACGCCAGTCGCCCATATGCACGATATTACCATTTGGTGTGCGAATCACCATCGCCACACAGCCAGGAATCGAGTGTAAAACGTGCACAAATTCAAGCGTCATATTTTCAGAAATTCGAATTTGTTTGTGCTCGAATGGGTCAACCGCCTGATAATTTGGCGAAACCTCCGCCACCGCTTCTTCCATCTGGCGTTTAATCATACCAAGCGTAAAATCGGTTGCATAAATCGGAATATTATTGCCAAATTCAGGCAAAAGCTGGCGAACCGCACCGATGTGGTCAAGGTGAGCGTGCGTAAATGCCACCGCCTTCACTTTGTGCATATTGTCTTTAAGATAAGTGATGTCGGGCGTCATATAATTCACGCCAGGGTAATCTTCGTTCGGGAAAATCGAACCCATATCAATCACCAAAATTTCGTCTTTGTATTCAATCGCGAACATATTTTTACCAATGCCAAATTCGCCCAAACCGCCCATTGGAATTACTTTCACGCTGTCCGCCTCTGGTCGTAATTTCTTCAAAATCGTTGGCGTGAGCTGTTCGCCATTAAAGCCGTTGAAGCGCGATTTATTCACCGGAATATTCACGATGTGCTGAGTTGCGCGCAAATTGATGTCGTTCGAAACCATTCGCTGAGCTCGCACCACCGCGCCACGGCGAGTTGTAGTTGGAATATTCACCTTTTTCGAATCGTCTTTTTTCGAATTTTGCTTCGCAGCCTTATTTTGCGCTTTCGAAATTCGCTCGGCTTTTTTGGCTTTTTCGGCTTCTTTTTGCTGGCGATTGGCAACATACTTTTCGCGATTTTTCGCCAAATCTTGCGCCTTTTTCTGCAAATTCACCCGCTTGCGCGCCTGCTTTTCCTTAAAATTATCAGTCATTTTTCTCCTTTAAAATGCTCTTTCGAAATCCGCCAAAGGTCGGTTGTTGGAGGTTTTCGAATTGAACAAGAATTTATATTATTACTCCGATTATATCAATTTTAACGCTAAAGGTCAAGAAAAAACCGCGGAAATTCCACGGTCTAGCTTTTTGCGAGTGAAACATTTTGCTTGCTATTTACAAACCGCGACAGAGTTCGATTCGCGATTATCATAAAATTTCGATTGTCCGAAAATAATTTGGCTCGCCGAGCAATCCGCCCGAAAACCGAGATTTTCGAAAGCACTTTCGCGCTGCCGAATCCTTTTTCGCCAGTCAGCATTTTGTCCAGATAATCGTTCATTAAACCATCATAGAGCCAAAATGTCTGCTCGAAATCTTCGCTCGAATATCTATCTCGCGCAAAATAAACTTCCATTCTGCGAAGCAATATTTTTTCTGCCAAAATCAGATATTCATCACGAAATTGACCCGCATTTTGTGGCGTCGAAAAAAGCTCCCAGCGCCGCGCCAACTGATACGCTGCACTCAAAATCGCCAATTCTTCCTGCGCCAAAAGATTCAATTTCGGCTCATTCAAAATCAGCTCTTCCAGCATAAAATCCGCAAAAATCAGCCAGTTCAGCCCTAGCGAGCCGTCATTTTGGTATCTTTCGAAAATCCGCGCTTTTAATTCTGGATTTTCGCTCGGATTAGTCAAAAAAATGCCTTCGAAATCGAAATGCAGCAAATCGTAAAATTTTCGAATCCCCGACTCTTCATCAATGCTACAATCAAGATAAATCCTGATTGGATTATTTGCAAAGAAACAGTTCCACTCGTTTAAAAGTGCTTGGCTCATTTTGCCACCCTCTTTCTCTAATGATAGCCATATTATACTACCTTTTTTCGCATTATGCAAACCCTTTTCGAAAAGCCCAAAATTTGTTAAAATGGATTTATGGAAAATGATTTTGATTTGGCGAATTTTGACGGCGATATTTTTGAAGATTTTACCAAAGACACGGTGAAATTAGCTTCAAAAAAGCCCCAAAAACGCATTCCCGTGGTGATGATTTCTGGCTTTTTGGGTTCAGGAAAAACCACTTTATTAAACAATATTTTGCGTAATTCGCCAGAGCTAAAAATTGGCGCAATCGTGAATGATTTTGGCAAAATTAACGTCGATAACCGATTAGTTTCGGGCACTTTTCGCGAAAACCAAATCGACTTGAGCAATGGCTGCGTTTGTTGTATGCTTGGCGACAACGGTTTGCGCGAGCCACTCGACCAACTGGCGAACGAAAATTCGCAATTAGACGCCATCGTGCTTGAAGCCAGCGGTATCGCCGAGCCTTTTGATTTGATGAATACTTTGCGCTTTTCGGGCAATGAATTTACGTTTTTTGGCGGCAATATTTATGTTATCGACGCGCAAAATTTTCAGCAAGCGCAGCACGATTTTCCGACTCATTTCAAAAAATGCCTGCAAACTGCCGATATTTTTCTCATCAATAAAACCGATTTAGCCACGCCCGAGCAAATCGCCGAAATTCACGATTTAATCCGCAGCCTAAACACGCGCGCTTTGATTTTCGAAAGCCAAAATAGCCAAATCGACCCACGAATTCTTTTCGAAAATCTCACTGAAAATTCGAAAACTCCCGAGCCAATTTTCGAAAACTCTGCCGCAAGCCACACTTCGCACCACCATCATCATAGTCACGCTGAGCATCTCCACGCGCAATTTCAATCAATTTCTTTCGAAATCGAAAAGCCGCTCGACACCAAAAAATTCATTGATTTTCTGGATAATTTGCCTACGAATTTATTCCGCGCGAAGGGCTTTTGCTATTTTGGTTTAAAGGGTTATGAGCAAAAATACGTCTTGCAAATTGTGGGAAAAATGGTTGAAATCCACGCCGAAGAATGGCAAGAAAACGAAACGCCCAAAACCGAATTGGTGCTGATTGGCGCCGAAATGGATTGCGAAAAAATCGAGGCGCAACTTCGAGAGATTATCGATTCAAATCCCGCCGAAATTACGCCTGAAAATATGATGAATTTTGAGCGATTTATGCTTTAAAATTCTGCAAAAATTCTTCCACGCCAGCTTTGTCGCGAGCAATTAAATCAACGCGACTCTGGATTTCGCGCGCGCCCATTTCGATTGCGCGAGTCAAACTTGGGTCTGCTTTTAGTGGCTCGAAAAAGGTTTTAAATTCCGCCAAATGCTTTTCGGTGCGCAAAACTGCCCCCGAATAGCGCGGAAAATCGTTGTAGCTTTTATCGCCGGCAAAAGTTTCTTCCAGCCAATGCCAGTTTTCGCGCAGCCAACTCCACGCCAAATCGCGCGTTTTTGCATTGCGCAAAAGCCGAATATACCAGCTCAAAATATCCTGCGCTCGCACCACGCCAGTCTTTATTTTTTCAAAGAAAATTTGCGCAGTTTCAGGTTTTTGACTCGAAGTTAGCGCCGCCAGCAAATCGTCGCGATAATCCACATTCGCGGTCGTTTCATAATCGCTCAGCATTTTCGCCACCACCTCTGGCGTTTCGGCAAAGCGAATTTTCGCCGTCAAAACCAAACTTCGAATTTCCGCATCGATTTCGCTCATCGCGGGCGCATTTTCGAAAATCTCCAGCGCTTTCGAAATCACTTTTTCATCTTCGGCGTAAATCATATGCGCCAAAATTAAACTACGCAACTGCGTGTCTTCTTCATTCTCGCCAGCTTTTCGCTCAAAGCCCAGCCGCGCAAATTCACGCCGTGCCAATTCGCCCACAAATTCTTTGAGCTTTTTTGAACTTTCAGAATCTTCATCGGCAAAAATCTTCAGCTCGCCAATCAGCAAACTCATCATATCCCAAACATTCAGCGCATTCTCGGTTTTGAAATTCTCCAGCGTGCGCAACAAATCGGCGCTTTGAATCGCCCCACCGCGCGCCAGAAGCGAGCGTTCCTGCAAAATCTGAAGCCGCGAAATCGTATCAAGTTCGCCCTTTCGAATTTTCGAAAGCAATTTTTCGAAAAGTTCATCGCTACATTTCGTGATAAAATGCGCCACATTGCCGCGGTTCAGCTGCAAATATTCGCCTGAAAATTCCGCCACAATCGCCTTTTCGCTCATAATTTCAGGTAGATTTGGTTGATTCGAGCCAAGCAAAATTGGCCAAATTCGCCCTTTATCTTCGCCCTTACCGACAAAAAATTGCTGCTGGTTTAGATTGATTTTGCCCGAGTTTAATTCCGCCGCCACGCTCGGATAGCCCGATTTTTGCAGCCAAGGTTCCATAAATTCCGCCACATTTTTACCCGAAGCCTCGCTCAAACAATCCCACAAATTGGCGCCAGTCGTATTTTGATATTTGAATTTTTCGAAATAATTGCGCAAGCCATTTCGAAAAGCCTCGTCGCCAACATAATTTCGCAACATATTCATCAAGCGCGCGCCCTTCGCATAAACAATCGCGCCGTCAAAAATCGTGCCGATTTCATCTGGGTGATGAACTGGAACGTGCACCGCCTGGACGCCATCAATCGCATCGCGGCGCAAGCTCAAAATCGCCTCGTTCACCGCAAATTCTTCCCAAATTTTCCAGTTTGGCTCCAGCACATCCACCGCAAGATATTCCATCATCGTCGCAAAAGATTCGTTCAGCCAAAGCTCGTCCCACCATTTCATCGTTACCAGATTGCCAAACCATTGGTGCGAAGTTTCGTGCGCAATCACCAGCGCCACGTATTTTTTGGCCGCAATCGCCGACTTTTCGCCAGCCAAAAGCGCCGTTTCGCGATAGGTAATCAAACCCCAGTTTTCCATTGCTCCGCTCGAAAAATCCGGCAAAGCCAAGTGGTCGCATTTCGAAAGAGGAAATTTTTGCCCGAAAAAATCTTCATAAAATTCCAGCACGCGTACCGCAAAATCAAGCGGAAAATTGAGCAATTCCGCATTTTGAACCTTCGTCGCCAAAACCGAAACTTCCACGCCACTTTTCGTCTTTTTCGAAATTCGCTGAAAATCACCCATCGCAAAAGCCAGCAAATAAGTACTCATTTTGGGCGTGATTTCAAATTCCACTCGCTGAAAATCCGCGGATTCATCGCGCTGTTGGATTTTGGTATTGGCTAAAAGTTCCAGATTTTTGGGTGCCAGCAAAATAAGGTCGAACGTCGCCTTCGCTTCGGGTTCATCAATGCACGGGAAAACCTCGCGCGCGTGGTGGCTTTCAAATTGCGTTGCAAAAAGCTCCTTTTTTTCGCCATTTTCAAGATAATAGCAAGGGTAAAGTCCATGCATCGCGTCGGTGATTTTACCCGAAAATTCTAAGCGCAAAGTTATTTCATCGCCCGCGTGTAAATTTTGGTCGCGCAAATCGATGTAAATTTCATCATTTTCGCCTTTCGAAAAGTTCAATTCTGCGTTTCGATTTTCGAAAATAATTTTCGAAATCGCCAAATCTTTTGCGTGCAGCGCCAAACTTTGCGGATTTTTCGCCACGCCACGAATTTCTACCGAACCGCCAAATTCGCGTTTTTGCGCCGAGCGTAAATCAAGCTCCAAGCGGTAATTTTCTGGCACAAAATCTTCAATCAACCTTTTAATTTTCACAAAATCCTCCTTTTAAAATCTTCCAAAATCGAATCAATTTTCACGCGCTCGGCGGGGTTTTCGAACAGCCATTGCGCGTAAATTTTGAGCTTCGGCTCGGTGCCGCTGGGACGCAAAGCTATCCGCCGATGGGGTGAATCGAATTCGAAACTCACCGCGTTGGTTTTTTCCAGCATTTCGAAATTCGAAATCTCGCCAGTGCGCAAATCGCGCGCGCGTAAATTTTCGAAATCGCGAATTTTCCTGGCATTCGCCGCAATCTCGCCTTTTCGCGCCCGCGCCATAATTTCTTGCATTTTCTTGAATCCTTCCGCGCCAGAAAATTCAATCACCTCTGTTTTTTCGGCAAAATTTCCGATTTCGGCATAAATTTCTGCCAGCTTTTCGCCCAAAGTTTGATTTTTCAGTTTCAATTCCGCCGCCAATTCCGCCGCCATCAAACCAATCGTCGCGGCATCTTTATCGCGAACCTGCGCGCCAACCAAACCGCCGAGGCTTTCTTCAAATCCCGCCAAAAATTCATCACCCAAAAGCTCACGCTCGCGGATTTTTTTGCCGATAAATTTGAAGCCGACGGGCAGATTATCATAAATTTTCACGCCGTATTTTTGCGCCAAAATATTCAAAGCCTCGGTGGTCACAAAGCTTTTGCAGATGAATTTCACGCCTTCGAAATACGGCTTCGAAAATCCGCTCGTGCCTTTCGAGAGGATAAAATCCGCCACTAAAATCGCCGTTTCGTTGCCGCTAAAAACGCGTGCTTCGCCATTTTTTTCGTGCGAAATCACACAAATGCGGTCGGCATCTGGGTCGGTAGTCAGCGCAATATCGGCGTGAGTTTCTTGCATTTTTTGAATCGCCAGCTGATTCGCCGCAAGGTTTTCGGGGTTCGGTTTTTGGTCGGGCAAGCTCGAAAAATCACCATCGGCACGCATTTGCTCTTCAACCACCGCAATATCTTTAAAACCCGCCGCCAAAAGCGTTTTGAGCAAGTTCGTCCAGCCCGTTCCATGAATCGGTGAAAAAGCAATTTTCAACTCGCGCGATTGGCTTTTTGCAAGCGCAACAACTCGCGAAATATACGCACGGTCGATTTCTTCGCCAATTATTTCAATTCGCTTTTGTTGCTGAAGATTTACAAAATCCCCACGCTGAACTCGCGAAATATTTTGTGCAATCGCCAGCAAATTCTGGTCGTGCGGCGCCGAAATTTGCGCACCATCGCTCCAATAAATCTTAATTCCGTTATCTTCAGGCGGATTATGGCTCGCCGAAATCACAATTCCCGCGCCGGTTTTCAAATGTCGCACCGCAAAAGAAAGCTCGGGAGTAGAGCGAAAATCTTCAAAAAAATAAACTTTCACGCCGTTCGCGCCCAAAACTTCAGCACAAATTTTAGCCAATTCCGCCGAAGAATTGCGCACGTCGTAAGCCACCGCCACGCTGGGATTTTCGATTTTTCCTTCCCTCAAATAATCTGCCAGCGCCTGCGCACTCTCGGCAATCGTAATCGCATTGATTCGATTCGGCCCCGCGCCCACTTTGCCGCGCCGACCCGCCGTGCCAAATTCAAGCGTTTTAAAAAACGCATCTTCCAGCTCAAGCCAATTTCGCTGCTCAATCTCCGACAAAATCTCATTTCGAAAATTCGAAAATCGCTCTTCGTTGAGCCATTTTTCCAAATTTTCGAAAGCCTTTTTCGAAAGATTTTGCTTTGCTTCGTTCATTTTTCTCCCTTTTATAAATTCTATTTTATCATTTTCGAAACAAAAAATCAAAACGCTTGCGCTTTGTTCAACAATATGTTATAGTTAGATTTATGAAAAGCCAATCGAAAACACAAAAAATCGCCGACGAAAATGCGCGAAGTGCGCAAATCAACCTTCTCGAAGAGTTGTTTTATGATATTTATCCAAACCGCTGGGTGATTTATAAAGTTAATTTTTTGCGTGGAATTTCTTTTGGTTTTGGCAGCGCGATTGGCGCCACCGTTTTATTCTTTCTTTTAATCTGGTTTTTGAATCTTTTTGTGAATATTCCTGGCGGAATTGGCGATTTTATTCAGGCAATTATCAACGCAATGAATTCGCGCTAAATTAAAACGGAACCGAAGTTCCGTTTTTTTGTTAGTTGCCGCTACTACTTGAGCTTTGGCGAATCGTTGGGCCAGCGTAGCTCTTTGAAGTCGTGTATCCTCCCGAATCTCGCACTTCGATGGTGACATTTTGACCACTCTTGGTGAATGTATAATCGACCGAAAGCGAGTTGCCGCTTGGCGTTGCGGTGCTGACCGTTTCGCCATCGACCTTCACCACAACTGAGCTAATCGAATTTTTGCCTTGCGCAATCGAAATATTGATGCGATAGTTATTTCCGCTATGCGACGAATACGAAACGTCGTTAATTTGCGGCTTGGTGTCATCACAATTGTGCACGTCGTCTTCTGAATTGTAGTCGTATTCTGGGTCAGAAACCGTGTAAGATTTTGAACCTGTGGCTGCGTCAGTAGTTGTGTAAACCGCCAAAGTTACGCGTGTCGATTCTGGCGTACAGGTGGTTGCTTTCTTTTTCGAAATCGAGTCGAATTGAACGTTCGTGCTGGTTGAATTTGATTTGCTTGAATTCCACCAAGACGGGCAAATATCTGAAATGCTGCCGATTTTACAGTTCTGAATGCCTTCTGGTCGCTGGATTTTGTCGCCGCTCGACCATTTGCCGTCTGCGCCATAAACTTGCGGGTGAACCGCCTGCATATAATCATTAACCACTCGGCGCACGGTTGTATTGCTTGAAGTTCTGAGCGCCGAACCATCGTGATTTCCGCTCCAAACGCCCGTTGCAACTACTGGCGAATAGCTCATCATCCAAGAATCTTTTGCATTGCCGTGGCTATCGTCGGTCGTTCCAGTTTTTGAAGCTGTCCAAACACCAGGCACGTTGAAGCCGAAGCTCGTTGCTTGACCACCGAAAGTTGTCGTTCGAGCAGTTGCGTCAGCCAAAATATCCGTAATCATATAAGCGGCTTGTTTATCGACAACTTCTTTCGATTCATCTTTCCATTCCATTAAAGTTTCGTTTGAGGAATTTACAACTTTCGTCACGTAAGTCAATTTTTTATAAACGCCGCCACGCGCCAACGAAGCATAAGCGTTTGTGTGCTCGTCTTGACGAACCGAACATCCACCGCCAATTGCCGCAGAAAGCCCAGCATCTTTATTATTTGCACAATAAGAAGTATCGCCCAAATCTTGCGCTACCTGCAAGCCGTTATTCACGCCCACAATCGAAAGCGCTTTCACCGCAGCAATATTTAGCGAGTTGCCAAGGCTATATCGAATCGAAACATTGCCGTAGAATCGACGATTGGCGTTGCGCAAACTACATGAGCTTGAAGTATTTCCGCCACAGTAAAGTTTGTCGATATTTTCGTCTTTCAAAATCGTTCCCGGCGTGAAGACGTTATCGGTTTTCGAAAACAGCGCGGCGTAATCGACAATCGGCTTAATACTCGAACCTGGGTCGAGATTTGCTGTTGCGGCGTTGGTTTGACCATAGCCAGCCGTGTCATAGCCAATTGAGCCAACTTGCGCAATCACTTGGCCAGTTTGAACATCGACCGAAGTTAAAGCAATATTGTCCGCACCAGAGGTAGAAAGCGTGCTTACACCCGTAGCCACCGCCTGCTCAGCAAGCTTTTGCGCGCGCAAATCCAAAGTTGTGTTAATTGTCAAGCCGCCATTTCCCACTACTTTCACACCAAGCTCTTTTTCGAGCTGGCTTTTAACTTCCAGCACGAAATGCGGCGCCACCATATTTGAATACTGGTCGGTTTCTGGTTTAAGCGTGCTTAGAACATCGTATTCTTTAGCCTCTTTGGCTTCTTTTTCCGAGATATAACCAACTTCAACCATATCGTCGAGCACTTTATGCTGACGCTTAATCAAACTGGTATTGTATTCAGTGTTGTATGGATTATAAACCGCTGGGTTGTTTGGAATTGCTGCGAGTAGCGCCGCCTCGGCTAAGTTTAAATCTTTCGAACTTTTACCGAAGTAAGTTTGCGCACCAGATTCGACGCCATTTCGACGCCCGCCATAAGGCGATTCATTCAAATAAAGCGCCAAAATTTCATCTTTGGTATACATACGCTCAACTTCAATCGCCAAAATCATCTCTTTAATTTTGCGCGGAATACCAGCAATACCTCGCTCCGAAGACTCGTCCGAGAAATAAACTTGCTTAATCAGCTGTTGCGTAAGCGTTGAGCCACCTTGCGTTGCGCCACCTCTAAAATTATTAATTACCGAGCGCAAAATTGCCCAAAGGTCGATTCCGCTGTGCTTGTAAAAATCACGGTCTTCAATCGCCACCGTAGCTTTTTTCACTAATTCCGAAATCTCGGTGCCTTCAACCGTCAGTTTATAATCGCCCGTTCCTTTGTCTTCCCAAAGCAATTCGCCATTGCGGTCGTAATATTTATTCACCGTAGTTTGCACGCGTTTGGCCAATTCTTCTGGCTTAATTTGATTCAAATCTTTTTGGAAATAAATAAACAGCCCAATAATCAGCACCGCCACCAAAGCCGCACCGCCACCAAGAATCTTCAAAGCCATCAAGAGACCTTTTTTCGAAAACCAGTATTTTGCTACTCGCTTGGGGTGTAAATGCCAAAAGAAACGCTTAACTGGGTTTTTTGGCAAGCTCGCCAAATATTCCGCCCGTTCGCGCGCCTTGGCGTCTTTTTTGGTTTGCCGTTTATGCGCTAAATTCGCGTAAAGGCCTAAGTTGTTCTTACTCGAAGCTACTCTTTTCGAAGCTCCGCTCGCAGTTTTCGAAACGCTTTTCGCTTTCGAATCGGCTACTTTCGAAGCGCGTGCGCCCGATTTATTCCTGCTGGTTACTTTCCGCATTTTATCCATAACTACTTTCAATTATACACGATTCATTCGCCATTTTCAACGCAAATTTATTTTCTACTAAATTGATTTTTAGCCATTTTATTGGTATAATTAAAGAATTAAATCTAAAGGAGCGAAAATGAAATTATCAGAAGAGTTAAAATGGCGTGGTTTTTGGAATCAAACTACTTTTAAAGATGAAAATATAATCGACAACACCCATTTCAAACTCTATCTTGGCACCGACCCTTCTGCCGATAGCCTGCACGTGGGGCATTTGGCAGTTTATATGATGGTGCGCCGTTTTATCGAGCGCGGGCACGAGGTGGTTTTGCTGGTTGGCGGCGGCACTGGCGTGATTGGCGATATGCGCGACACTGAGGAACGCTCGCTTTTGCCTCTGGAAGAAATTTCGAAAAACACCGCCGCGCTTTCGAATCAAGTTTCGAAGCTTTTTGCGGGCAAAGATTTTGAGTTGGTGAACAATCACGATTGGCTCAAAGATATTTCGCTCCTGCCTTTCCTCCGTGATATTGGCAAAAAATTCAATATGGCTGAACTCACCAGTCGTGAGTTTTTCAAGGCGCGAATCGGCAACGGTGGCGGCTTGAGCTATGCGGAATTTTCTTACACCATTTTGCAGGGCTACGATTTTCTTCATTTAAATCGCGAAAAAGGCGTGAATTTGCAAATTGGCGGCAGCGACCAGTGGGGAAATTTGCTTTCGGGCGTGGAATTGATTCGCAAAGCCGATGGGCGTGAAGTTTTTGCGATGACCGCTCCTTTGGTTATCAATAAATCAACTGGTCGCAAATTCGGCAAAAGCGAAGGCGGCGCGGTTTGGCTTGACGAAAACAAAACCAGCGTTTATAAATTCTACCAATTTTGGCTCAACGCCGACGACGAAGGCGCGATTGATTACTTGAAGCTCTTCACGATGCTTTCGAAAGAAGAAATCGAAAAAATCGAAAGCGAACACAAAGCTGCGCCACATCTTCGAATTGCGCAAAAAACTCTCGCGCGCAAAGTGACCGATTTGATTCACGGCGAAGAGCGTCGCAAGGCGGTCGAAAAAGTCACCGAAGTGCTTTTTGGCGGCTTGAAAATTAACGAACTTTCGAAAGATGAAATCGAAATTCTTGCGGGCGAAATCGCCACAGCGCCAATCGGCACGGATGTAATTTCGGCGCTCACAGCCAGTGGCTTCGCCAAAAGCGCGGGCGAAGCGAAACGCTTAATTAGCGGCAACGCCATTTCTATTAACGGTCAAAAAATCCAAGAAAACCAAACAATCGCTCAAACCGCGCTGATTAAAAAAGGTAAAAACAGCTTCATTTTGGTCAAATAACAACAAAATCTCCCAATCGCTCGGGAGATTTTTACAAACAGTTTAATCTTTTATTTTTCGAAAAGTTTTCGAAAGTTAAACTTTCTTTTCGAAACCTTTTTTCGCGCCTTCAACCGTATTCAAAGCTCGTTTTTGCAATTTCGAAGCTTCAACTTTCATTTCCTCAACTTTCGCGTCGGTTTTTACCTTAGCTTCTTCGACAAATTCACCAACTTTTTCGCCCGCTTCTTTGGCGGCTTTTTCAGTATTTTTACCGATTTCGTCAGCTTTCTTTTTTAAATCTTCGCGTGTTTCTTTACCGCTTTTTGGTGCGGTCAAAATTCCAGCAATCGCGCCAAAAATTCCGCCTAAAAGTAATCCTTTTACAAATCGATTTTTACTCATTTATTTTGCTCCTTTTTCTTTGGTTTTAAATTTTTTGAATACATCCATCACCGTTTTGCCGATAATAATTGGCGAGGTGATTTGCGCAATATTTTTGGTCATTTCATCGATATTTTTTGAAATATTTTGTGCGTGCTCGGCGGCATCACCGATTTGGCGCGTAACTTTGATAATCAAAATTACACAGATTATCGCGAGAATGATAAAAATAGCTAGCGCGGCAGAGAGAATTACAACTAAAATTTCTGCAGCTGAACTCATTTTTCTCCTTTGATTTTAATGTTTTGTTTTTATTTTTGATTTTGTTCAAATCTGACTGTATTTTAACATAAAATAATTCTTATGTCAAGAGTTTTTGTGAATTTTATGCAAAAATCTAAAAATATTGCGTTACAATTTGATTGATTTTCGCTCGAACGTCCATCGCCGACTGCCCGCTAATTGTAAAATAATAGAAATTTCCGTCCATCATTTCGATTTCAATACGGCAGGCTTTTTGTTGCCAGTTTTTTGGGCGCGCAAAAGCCAACATACCAAAAAATACCAAGCGCCAAAAACCAGGCTGATAAACTTCGTTTGTGGTGTCAGTGAAATTTAGCGATTCGATTTCTTGAGCTGGCAAAATCAGTTCCAGCGGGCGAGATAGCGAGAAATCTTCATAAAATTTCACGCCGTCCAACTCAAAAACCAAACTACCCGCGAAGTTTTTATCGCCATTAAAATTTGCTTGAAATTCGTATTTCTGGTTCATTTTATAATCTTTCGCGAATTAATTTTTGTGCCAAAGCTGGGTTGGCTTTGCCTTGTGATTTCTTCATAATTTGCCCCACCAAAAAGCCAATCGCTTTGTCGTTGCCGTTTCGAATATCCTCAATCGCCTTTTGCGAAGCCGCATCCGCCAAAACTTCATCGACGATTTTCGCAATCGCGCCCTCATTTGAAACCTGCAGCAAATTACGCTCTTTAGCGATTTCTTCTGGCATTTTTGGCAAATTTTCATCTTCGAAAAGCGCAAGAAAAATCTCTTTTCCGCCATTCGAGCTAATTTTATTTTCGTGAACTAAATGTGCCAAAAGCGTCAGCCTTCGCGGACCGACATAGCCTTGATGAACCTTATCAAGGTCGATTTCTTCAGCGGGAGTTGAAGCAAACCAATTAAACATTCGCTTCATATTTTCTTTATGCTCTTCCAAAGTGTAGTTTTCGATTTCAGCAGCATTAAAAAGCTCCGATTGCGGACGTTCCCAGCCCTCACCCCAAGTCGCCAAAAGCAACTCGGCAATTCGATAATCGCTCAAAGCGTATTCAATCACCGAATTATCCAATTCGAAAACCGCAAAATATTTTCGAAAAACATCTGGCATAATCGAAAATTGCGCTTGCATTTTTGAAATTTCCTCATCGCTCAAAATAATTGGCGGAATATCTGGGTCGGGCATATAGCGATAATCCTGCGCCTCTTCTTTGCTGCGCTGCGAAACCGTTTTTTGCTCATCGTCGAGCCAGCCACGCGTTTCTTGCTTGATTTTTTCACCCTTTTCGAGCAGTTTAACTTGGCGTTCGAATTCATATTGCGCCGCGCGTTCGACACTTCGAAAACTGTTCAAATTCTTAATTTCGGTGCGCGTGCCGAGTTTTTCTTCGCCAAATTTTCGCGCCGAAATATTCACGTCAAAACGCATATTTCCTTGATACAAATCGCCATCAGTCACGCCCGCAAAGACCATTCGCTTGTGGAGCTCTTCGGCATAAGCACGCGCTTCTTCAGCCGAATGAATATCGGGCATCGAAACAATTTCAATCAAAGGCGTGCCCGCGCGATTCAAATCCACCAAAGAATAATCGCCGTGATGCGTTAGTTTTCCCGCGTCTTCTTCTAAGTGAGCGTGCTCGATTCGAACTTTCACTTCGCCGCCGCTTGGCAGTGGCGCAATAATTTCGCCTTCGCCAATAATCGGGTGATAAAGCTGCGAAGTCTGGTAGCCTTTTGGCAAATCTGGATAAAAATAGTGCTTACGGTCGAATCGACTCATATTAGCAATTTTCGCATTCAAGGCTTTTCCAGCACGCACCGCCAAACGCACCGCCTCTTTATTCAAAACTGGTAACATTCCAGGCAAGCCAAAATCAATCGGCGAAGTCGCTTCATTTGGCGATTTTTCGCGCGCGTCGTTATCGCTTCCGCTAAAAAGTTTAGTCTTGGTTTTGAGCTGAACGTGGCATTCAATTCCAATCGTCATCTCGTATTTTTTCAAAATATCTTCCATTAAATCGCTCCTAAATCCTTCAAAGCTTGTTTAAAACTGTTCATCGCACGGCGTGTTTGGTCGTAATTGATTTCCGCGTCAGGCTCGTGAGCAATTACGTTACGAAGTTTGTGCGCGTGCCAAATCGAATTTGGGCTCGAAAGTTTATCTTTGGCGTTTTTCAATCGTTCGCCCATTGTTTGCCCCGAAAATTGCAATTCGCGCAAAGCCGTATCCACCAATTTGTCGGCATTAATTAGCGCCAAATGCCAAGTGGCAGGCTCGTCGCGCTTGATGGAATTTTCAATTTTTAGCCAGCTGCCTTGAAATTTCTCTTTATCCAGTTGAATTTTATGCGGTTTGGTGAGGTTTATCGCCACAAAAAGCAAAGCCGCGCAAATCAAAATCGCCAATGAAAGGAAAATTAAATCCATTATTTTGCCTCCAAGCTATCTGCCAGCGCCAAAATTTTAGCGTCCGACTCCATTTTACCAATAATTTGCACACCAACTGGTAAACCTTCGCTGGTTTTACCCGCCGGAACGCTCACCGCAGGCAGTCCCGCCATCGAGGCAGGCACGCTCAAAATATCCGCCATATACATTTTAATTGGGTCGTTAGCATTTTCGCCAATTTTAAAGGCTGGCGTTGGCGCAACTGGACCGACCAAAAAATCCACTTTTTCGAAGAGCTTTTCGAATTCTTCAATCAGCAAAGTTCGTGCTTTTTGCGCCTTCAAATAATACGCATCATAAAATCCGCTCGAAAGCACATACGAACCAATCATAATTCGCCGTTTATTTTCTTTTTCGAAACCTTCATCGCGGCTCATACCGTAAATTTCGTCGAGCGATTTGGCATTTTTCGAACGCAAAGTGTATCGAACGCCGTCATATCGCGCCAAATTCGAAGAAACTTCGGCTGGAATCACGATATAATACATCGCCAGCGCATATTTGCTCATCGGCAAGCTGACTTCCTCGATTTGGTGCCCAGCCGCGCGTAGTTTTTCAATATATTCTTCGGTCGCTTTTCGAACTTCGGGCTCTACGCCGTCGCCCATAAATTCTTTCACCACGCCAATTTTGGCATTTTTTGGCGCCGATTCTTCTTGCCAGAAATCTGGCAAAGTGTTCATATCTTTTAAATCTCGCCCCGCCATAATGCGCATCACCAAGTCACTCTCGCGCGCCGTTTTAGCAAAAACGCCAATCGTATCGGTTGAAGAAGCCATCGCCACCACACCAAAACGCGAAACTGCGCCGTAGCTCGGCTTAACGCCATAAACGCCATTAAAGCTGGCTGGCTGACGAATCGAACCGCCCGTATCTGTTCCGAGCGCGAAAGGCACCACGTCGAGCGCCGTAATTACTGCTGAACCACCCGAAGAACCGCCCGCCACACGCGTTTGGTCGATAGCGTTTTTGGTTACGCCAAAAGCTGAATTTTCGGTTGAACCACCGTGTGCGAAAGCGTCCAAGTTTGCTTTACCGATGCAAATCGCGCCAGCTGCTTCGAGTTTTTCGACCGCCGTCGCCTGAATTGGCGTTTCGAAATTCGAAAGCATTTTCGAAGCCGCCGTGCTGGGTGCGCCAAAAGTCAAAAAATTATCTTTCACCACATACGGCACGCCAGCCAATTCGCCCACTTCTTCGCCACGCGCAATTTTTTCGTCAATTTCTTGCGCCCGCGCCAAAGCTCGCTCTTCGGTCAAGCTAATCAAAGCGTTAAAATCCGCCACGTTTTTCGCCTTGGCAATTGCTTCTTTGGCAAATTCCACCGCCGATTTTTCGCCATTCAAAATCTGTTTTTTAATTTCAAAAATATTTGTCATTTTACAAAACCTTCGGAACTTTCACTTGCCCGTCTTGCATATTTTCGCCCGCAAGCGCCAAAAGCTCCACCTTTCCTACGCCATAATCGTCAATTTCATCTTCGCGCCAAACATTTTGATTTTTCGAAACCGAATAAGTTGGCTCGACGCCGTCCGTGTTCAGCTCGTCCAGTTGCTCAATATACGCCACAATATTCGCCAAATCGCCCTGAAGGCTCGCCGCTTCATCTTCGCTCAAGCTAATATTCGAAAGCTTCGCCAAATGTTTGACTTCATCTTTTGATATTTTTTCCATGAATTTAGTATATCATTTTATTCACTTTTTTAAAAGGGTGGGCGCCAAAATAAAAAAGCCCAAAAATTAGGCTTTTGTGTGCGTGGTTATAAATTTGAAAATATCGAGGCAATTCCCTTCATCAAAGAGAATGCTACCATAAAAATCAAAACGATTACGAGCAAAATCCCCGAAAGGATTTTTTTAAGAACTTCCATTTTCTCACCACCTTAATGTTCGTCTTTTACCTGAAAGAATCTGCTTTTATTCTATCATAACGCTTGCGTTTGCGCAAGGCAAAATCGTCAATTTTAATTTTTCGCCATTTTCTTTCGAATTTCTGCAATTTGGTCGCGCAAATCTGCCGCTTCTTCGAAAAGCAAATTCGCGCTGGCGGCGTTCATTTGGTTGATTAAATCTTGCACCAAATTCTCCCAATCTTCGCGCGGAATTTTGCGCAAATCCAACTTCTTTTTTTGCTCTTTTTGCGGAATAATCGCGCGCAATCCTTCGCCGATTTCGCTCGCCACGCTTTTTGGCGTAATGCCGTTTTCGAGATTATATTTTTGCTGAATTTCTCGCCGTCGATTCGTTTCGTCAATCGCCAATTTCATCGAGCGCGTGATATTATCGGCATACATAATCACCTTGCCTTCCTCGTGGCGCGCCGCGCGACCAATCGTCTGCACTAACGCACTTTCCGAGCGCAAAAATCCTTCTTTATCGGCGTCCATAATCGCCACCAAACTTACTTCGGGCAAATCCAAACCTTCGCGCAAAAGGTTGATTCCCACCAAAACATCGTAAGTGCCGTTTCGCAAATCGCGCAAAATATCGCCGCGCTCCAGCGTATCGATTTCGCTGTGAATATACGCCGTTTTAATGCCGCTTTCCTCTAAAAATCCGCTCAAATCTTCTGCCATCCGCTTGGTTAAAGTCGTCACTAAAACGCGCTGTTTTTTCGAAATCCGCTTTCGAATTTCTTCCATCAAATCGTCAATTTGACCTTCGATTTTTCGAACTTCGATTTGTGGGTCGAGCAAACCAGTCGGGCGAATCACTTGCTGGGCAGGCTTTGGCGAATGTTCAAGTTCGAAATCGCCAGGCGTTGCCGAAACGTAAATCGCCTGATTGATATGCTTATAAAATTCTTCGAAAGTGAGCGGGCGGTTATCGAGCGCCGACGGCAAGCGAAATCCATTATCCACCAAAACCGTTTTGCGCGCGCGGTCGCCATTAAACATTCCGCGCACTTGTGGCAAAGTCATATGTGATTCATCAACCAAAAGCAAAAAATCATCTGGAAAATAATCCAGCAAAGTGGCAGGCTGTTCGCCAGGCGCGCGCTCGGTCAAGTAGCGCGTGTAGTTTTCGATTCCTTTCACGAAGCCCGTTTCGCGGAGCATTTCAAGGTCGTATTTGGTGCGTTGCGCGAGGCGCTGGGCTTCAAGATATTTTTCATTTTTTTCGAAATATTGGTGGCGAGCGTAAAATTCTTTTTCGATTTGTGGAATCGCGCGTTCGAGAATTTCCTTCGGTGTGGCGTAGTGCGAATTTGGGAAAATATCAAAAAACTGTGGCTTTTCAAGAATTTCTCCCGTAAGCGGATCTATCAAAACTAAGCGGTCGATTTCATCACCAAAAAATTCCACTCGCACCGCCAAATCTGAACCAGCCGTAAAAATATCCACCGTGTCGCCGCGCGCCCGAAAAGTTCCGCGCGCAAAATCCACATCGTTGCGCTCATATTGAATATCTTTCAAGTGGCGAATAAATTTCTCGCGATTATAGCGCATACCAGGCTGCAGATGAAGCGCCATTTGCATATAACTCGCGGGCGAACCAATACCATAAATACAGCTCACACTGGAAACAATAATTGTATCTTTGCGCGTCAAAAGTGCCTCGGTGGCGGCGTGGCGGAGCTTTTCGATTTCTTCGTTGATTCGCGAATCTTTTTCGATATAAGTGTCGGTGCTGGCGATATAAGCTTCTGGCTGATAATAATCAAAATAACTCACAAAATAATGAACTTCATTCTCGGGGAAAAACTTTTTAAATTCGCCATAAAGTTGCGCCGCGAGCGTTTTATTATGCGCCAAAATGAGCGTCGGTTTTTGCACCGCCTGAATAATATTCGCCATCGTGAACGTTTTACCAGAGCCCGTCACGCCGAGCAGAGTTTGTTCGTGCTCGCCGCTTTTCAAGCCTTCCACCAATTGTGAAATCGCTTGCGGCTGGTCGCCCGTTGGCTGATATTTCGATTTTAACTTAAACCTACGCTCTACCATTTCTATATTTTACAATATTTTTCGAAAATTAGCAAATTTAGGCTTTCGAATTTAGCCGTTGCCGCTGCGTTTCGAAGAAAGATGTTCGTCATCAACTGGCGCTTCGAATCCAGCGTATTTTTCATCAAGCCGCGCGCAAACTTTTTGCACTAATCGCTCGGGGTTGTCATCATAAATAATATCTTTTGAACCTGGTGCCCAAATATTATCCAGCAAAGTCGGCACGTAATCCGCCAAAGCGCCCGAGCCAAGCAAAACGCCGCAGACTTTTTTCGCTTCAAGCGCCGTAGCGAGTTCGTGAAGCGAGCCCATTCGCCCGCCAACCGTAATCACCGCATCGCTCGAAAGCACCAAGTGCGTATCGCGCCCAACATAATCCATACCCGTAAAATTAATATAATCAAACGGCTTAACTGGCAATTTATAAGTGTTCACGTGCTGACGGAAGCTCGAAGCTGGCGAAAAACCAACGCTCAAGCCAGTTCGCCCTTTCACACCCACCGCGCCCAGTGCCGCGTAGTGCGGCAAACCAACCGTCGCGCCCGTTGTTAAAGTTTTGCCTTGGCGGGCAATTTCCTGCCCAAGCCGAAAAGCCAATTCCGCCGAAGCCTGCACGCTTTCGCCACTTGCCGCTCCTGAAACACAAATTTGATATCGCATTTTTCTCCTTTTCTATTCGAATTTTTGTGAAAGTTTTTTCGAATATTGCTTTATTATTTTCTCTTTAATTTTCACTCGTGCATTTGCTAAATTTCGATTTTCGAAATTCGAATTTTCCGCCAAATCTTGCGTAATATCTTCGAAATTCGCCGAAACCAATCCATCTTCGCAAACCACCAACGCAGCTTCAAATTGTTGCCAAAAATTATCCTTTTCAACTAAAATTTGGTCACCCTGCCACTTGTTTCGAAGCGCCGAATAAGCCTCCTGCGCCAAAACATCGCTGTTTTCGAAACCGAGCTGGCGCAAAATTTGATGTGAATTTTGGTAAATTTCTGCCGTAATCCGCGCCGAAATCGATTCTCGATGCGGAATTTTCGCCTCAAAGCGCTCCATTGTGCGCCGAAATTTTCGCTCCGCCGAGCCTTCCAAGCCCAAAAAATCCATCAAACTATACATCAATCCTCTTTTCATACATCGGCATTGAGTGTAAATCGAGAATTTGATTTTTGCGCAAAATTCCTTCCTTCGCGCCGAAATGCTGAATTACCGAAGTCGAATTAGCGCTGGCAAAAAGTAGCGCAGGTTTGAGCGCCGAACCTTGCGCCCACTGGCTCAAAAATCCAGAACCAAAAGCATCGCCCGCGCCCGTGCGGTCAACCGAAGGCGTATCTTCATACATTCCCGCGCGCACCATTGTGGCACCATCCGTCGCCCAAACGCCATTCGGCCCATCTGTAATAATCGCCACTTTGACCCGATTTTTAGCTCGCAAAAGCAATTCTTCAGGCTCAAATTCGCCAAATAAAATCTGCGCTTCTTCTTTATTTACCAAAAGAACATCCACGTCTTCAAGTAAGCTTATCGTTTCTTCGAATTTTGCCAGTTCATTTTTGCCAGGATTCCACATAATTTTGATGTCGTTAGCGCGCGCTTGGCTAAAAATTTGGTCGAGCGTATCCATTCGCCCAGCAAGATTCGAAACATAAATCCAATCGAATTCGTGCGGCCGAAAAGCTAAATTATCGGCGAAAATTTGCGTTGAAGCGCCCCGATAAGTCAGGATTGTTCTTTCGCCATTTGGCGCCAAAATAATGGTTGAATAATCGGTTTTGCGAATTTCGCTGGTTTCGACGCGCGAAGTATCCACAAATTCACGCTCTAAATCCTGCAAAACCTGCTGACCCGCCAAATCATCGCCAATCACGCCGAAAAAGCTCGCATTCAAACCTTGCCGCGCAAAAGTTACCGCCGCATTGGTTGCGCCGCCGCCAGTTGCGTAGTGAATTTGGTTGACGTCGATTTTCGAACCAAGCTTGAGGTCGATAAGCTCGTGCGTCGAATCAACTTTTACTGGTCGAAATTCGCGCGAATTTTCGAAAAACACATCTTGCGTTGCGCCGCCAATCGCCAGAATTTTGGGAATTTGGGCGCTCACTAAATGGCTCCTTTTCGATTGATTTCTTCAATCATCGCGCGATAGGTGTATTCTGGGTCTTCGCTTTCGGCAATTGCGCCGCCCACGTTAATCACGTCCACGCCAGATTGCGAAAGATTAAACACATTCGAAAGATTTGCGCCGCCGTCCCAGCCGATTTCGACATTGCTGTTGATAGCCTTTACTAAACGAATTTTTTCAAGCTGCATCGTGCTGGCTCGACCGCCATATTCGCCCAAATTTCCACTAAAAATCAAAACGTGCTCCGCCTCTTTAATCGCTTCGGCGCAAGTTTCTGGCACGGTGGAACGCAACAGCGCAATCGCGGGTTTAATCATCGTTTCTTCTTTGAGCTTCTTAAAAATCGGCGCTAAATCTTCTTCACATTCAGCATGAAAAATCACCATATTTGGATTCATCTGAATGATTGTCGCAAGGTGTTCGCTGGGGCGCTTCACCATCATATGAATATCCGCTTTCCATTCCTTTGGCCACCAAACCTGAGTTTCAGGCACGGTTAGATTTGCCGCAAATTCGCCATCGGTTACATCAATATGAACGCGTTCCACAAAGCCGTGTAAACGACCAATTTGCGCTTCGTATTCTTCAGGAGTTTTTGCTAAAATTGCGGGTGCTATTACTGACATTTTTATACCTCATCTATCATTTTATTTCTTCGAATAAAGCGCGGCGCGTTGGCGAAAGGTGTTTCGAGCCAAATTTCGAGCACGTCTTTTAGTTCATTTTCGTTTTCTGGATTTTCGAAAACGCGGGCAGGCAGGCAAAGCACGTTCGAATCATTGTCGTTGCGCGTCCACTTGGCTTCTTCTGCGTCCCAAACAACCGAAGCGCGAATCCCTTTAAAGCGATTTGCCGCCATTCCCATACCTTGTGCGCCACCACATAGCAAAATCGCGCGCGGGTCGGAATCTTCAGAAGTTTGAATTTTAGCAACTGCTCGATGGGCAAAAACTGGAAAATCATCATTTGGGTCATATTCTTCGCCGCTCACATCCTCAAAATCATAGCTATTTTCGCGCAAAAATTCCTCAACTTTTTCTTTCAAGAAAAATCCGCGATGGTCTGCTCCAATAAAAATCTTCATTTCGCCCCTTATTTTTTAGCCGCCACATCTGCGGTTAATTCCACCAAACGGTTTGAATATCCCCACTCGTTGTCATACCAAGCCACAACTTTGACCAAATTGCCACCAACTACATTCGTGAGCGATAAATCTACCACGCAAGAATGTGAATTGCCCTTTAAATCGCTCGAAACCAGCGGTTCATCGGTTACGCCCAAAATTCCTTGGTAAAACGGCTCTTTCGCGGCACGTTCGAAAACTGCGTTGATTTCGGCTTTCGAAACTTCTTTTCGAAGCACCGCCGTGATGTCGCTCAATGAAACGGTTGGTGTTGGGACGCGCACACTCAAGCCATCGAATTTGCCTTCGAGCGAAGGAATAACTTTCGAGGTAGCAATCGCCGCGCCAGTGGTGGTTGGCACAATATTTTCAGCCGCACTGCGAGCTTCGCGCAAATCTTTTGCAGGCGCGTCCAGCAAGCGTTGGCTCGCCGTGTAAGAGTGAATTGTGGTCATCATCGATTTTTCAACCCCAAATTCACGCTCCAAAATTGCCATAATCGGCGCAATACAGTTGGTGGTGCAGCTGGCGTTTGAAATAATTTCATCTTCACGGCTCAGCTCAAATTCATTCACGCCCACCACGATAAACTTCGCACCTTCACCTTTGGCTGGTGCCGAAATCACTACTTTTTGCGCACCCGCCACGATGTGCGCGCGCGCTTTAGCTGGGTCAACAAAAAGCCCCGTAGCTTCAATCACTACGTCAATTTCCAGCTCGCGCCAAGGTAAATCTTCAGGGTTTTTCTCGGCTAAAACGCGAATTTTTTGCCCATTCACTGTAATCGAATCTTCATCATACGCCACATCGTGGTGATAATTGCCATAAGTGCTGTCGTGCTTCAAAAGATACGCCAAAGTTTTCGTATCCGTCAAATCATTAATCGCCACAATTTCTAAATCATCGCGCTCAAAGGCTATCTTGAACGCATTTCGACCAATTCGCCCAAAGCCATTAATTGCAACTTTTTTAGACATTTTGTCTCCTTTTTTGTTATAGAATATCTGTTTTTATTTTACCATAAACGCTTTAAAAAATCTACTGTTTACTTCTTATGTTTATTGATATATTATTAAAGTATGAAAAAACTACTCAAATTGCTACCCACCATCAACTTATTTTTATCTGTGATTGCGATAGTTTTATCGCTGATGGCGCTCAATTGGATTCACCTCAATAACCAGCGCGAAGTCGCCACCGAATTGCTGCTTTCGGCAAAAATAAAATGCCTCGAAACTGGCGCCAAAAAAGACTGCAATTTAGCCAAAGAATACGCCCAAGAGCTCAAAGACAAGGCAATTAAATTCGATTTTTAGCTTTTCGAAAACTTTTTGAATTCCTCCGCGCTTAAATCACGCCATTTTCGATTTTCGAAAATCTGAAAAGATGATTTTTGGCGCGGAATTTTTTCTTTTGCCAGCCATTCCATCATTTTTGGCAGATTTTTGGCGCGAAAAACCAAGGCATCATAGCCAAAATCAAAATTTCGAAAACATATTTTTCGGGGACTTTCTTCACCCGTCATTTCGATAAAATCATCAACCGCAAATTTCGGATAGCCTAAAGCTTCGCCCATCAAAACAGCTTTTATTTTATCGTCCTCACCCCAAGAAAATTTCTCGGCTTCAAGATATTTTGCAAGCTTTTCCATATCTCTAAAAAGAAAAACTTGAATTTTCGAATCGGTATGTTTTTTGTTCCAGATAGTATGAAAATGAATATTTTTTCGAAAAATAATTTGAAGAAAAAATGCCTTCATTTGATCTTTAAAACGATTTTTAAAAACCAAAATCATACTTGCGCGCCGCCTGCGCATAAACGCTAAAATCATTTTCCGCTGAATTTTCGCTAATTTCATAATTCCTTTCAAAATTAAAGGTGGAAAATCCGCCAACGAGTAGGAGTATTCACCAATCTTCACAGCTACCGCAACTGCCGCCATCATAGCCACCGCAATCGCCAAATTCACTACCGCTATTATTGGTAAAAACAATCCAATTATATTTTGTAACCATTTCTGTTACCTCATAATGTGCGCGAAATTCGTTTTCGATATGATAACTTAGACAATTCTAAGTTATCATATAATACACTATAATTGGTTATATTTCAATATTAATAAAGTAGATTTCTTTATTTTTCGCTGGCTTTGCGGGCGCGAACAGCTTCGGCGTTGCGAATTGGCTCTAAATCTCCACGCTGGCGTAATTGCGAGCGCAGTTTAATTCGCGCGTGCGAAGTTTTCACCAAATCCAACCAGTCAATCTTCGGCTCAGAACTTTTGCGTGTCATCACCTCTACCACATCGCCCTCTTTTAGCGGCTTATCAAATGCGTGAATTTTGCCATTCACTCGAAAAGCGTAAGCATGCTTGCCGATTTCGCTGTGCACCAAATAGGCAAAATCCAGTGGCAAAGCGCCCTCGGGCAAGTTGTAAATATCTCCTTTTGGTGAATAAACGAAAATGCGGTCGCCAAAAATATCAATCTGAAGTTGCTCTGGGTCGATTTCTTCGCCATCGCGCAAACGCTGCGCCACATCTTGAAGTTGCACAATCCACTGAAGCTCATTCGAAAGCCCACCGTTGCCTTTCACCTCAAGACGAGGCTTTTTCGAAGTCGCCCCCGAAATATAATCTTTGCTCGATTTCTGCTCGTGATAATGAAAACTCGCCGCCAATCCGCGCTCGGCAAATTCGTGCATTTCGCGCGTGCGAATCTGAAATTCGGCAATCAATTTCGCAGGCGTAATCACCGTGGTGTGCAGCGATTGATAACCATTCGGCTTCGGCATCGAAACATAATCTTTAATGCGTTCAATCATCGGCTTGTAAAGCGTATGTAAAACGCCCAAAACACGATAGCACTCATCTTTTGAATCAACAATAATTCGTAGCGCCATCAAATCATACACGCGGTCGATATCGCCCTTGGTCTTTTTCAATTTTTTGTGTAGCGAATAAACACTCTTCACGCGACCAGAAATTTCGAAATTAATTCCCGTTTTCGAAAGTTCCTGCTCCACTTCTTCGCGCACTTTGCCGAGTTTTCGAGTGCTTTTGCCGAGCCGTTTACGAATTTCATTCTCCAACCGACGATATTCTTGCGGATTTAAATACAAAAAAGCCTGTTCTTCCATTTGCATTCGCACGCGACCCATTCCCAAGCGGTCGGCGATACTCGCAAAAACATCCAGCGTTTCTTGGGCGATTTTCTTCTGCTTTTCGGGCGACATATGCCGGAGAGTCTGCACGTTATGCAAGCGGTCGGCGAGCTTGATAATCACCACGCGCACATCTTGCCCAACCGCAATCAGCAACTTCGAAAGATTATCGCGAGTCTGCGGCAAATAAGTTTCCAGATTTTTCATTCCACTTCGCGCGCGCCCAACTTTGGTGACGCCATCCACCAAAAAAGCAATATCTTCGCTGAATTTCTCGGCGATTTCTTCCAGTGGCGTTTCAGTATCTTCCACCACATCATGCAAAACTCCAGCCACCACCGAGTCGATGTCCATTCCCCACTCAACCAAGTAGCCCGCCACGCGCAAAGGGTGCGTGATATATTCTTCTCCCGATTTGCGAAATTGCCCCGCGTGTTTTTCGGTCGCAAAATCAATCGCTTCTTCCAAAAGCGCAATTTCTTCTTGCGTATAAAATTTTTTCGCCAAATTCAGGAGTTCACGTTTTTCCATATATCAATTATACACGAAAAATTCGAAAAATAAAGACTGTTTTCTCTTTTCGAAAACTTGACTTAATAGCAAAAAAGTGTTAAAATTTGCTTAATCGCAAGATTGAACTTCAAAGTGAAGTTTCTCAGGCGAAATTCTTATCAAAGGAGGCTTTTTATGAGCCAAAAAGATTTATTGGTCGAGTTATGTTCGCTCGACAAGCATTCCCGAAAAGACAGGGAGAAATTTTTCGAAAAATTAGAAGAATCGGAATTTTTTGAAGAAATTTACAGTATGTTCGGCGCCAAAACCTACGACGCGATGAAAAATTATTCGCTGTTTGGCTCAAACATTACGCCAAATATTCGCAAAAGAATCAACTTGGTTTTAGCGAGGGCTTCAAACGAGTTCAAAAAACCGCAAAATTCCAAGAAAGAGCCCGAAAGTGACGAATCGCAAAACGCAAAACTGGTGCGCAAAATTGAAGAATTGCGCGCGGAGGTAATTGCGCTGAATGAAGAAAACGGCAGTTTATTTAAATTTAAAAAGCAAGCCGAAAATCTTCTTTTCGAAAAAGCTCAGCTTCAAGAGGAAATTTCGAAAATCATTTTCGAAAAATCGAACCTTGAAACGAAAAATTCCGAGCTAAAAAATCAAATTTTCGAATTGAACACGAAAATTAAAGAGCTCCACGATTCTTATAAAATCCAGAAATCGAACGAAGTTGAAAAACTCCAATCGGAGCTTGAAATCGAGAAGCAAAAAACCGAAGTTTTGACCGCCGCGCTAAGCAATATTCGAGGAATCGTGAATAGCAAAAAGCTGGAAAAAATCTTCAATCCAGATTCGGAACAGCAAGAAGTGCAAGCGCCGAAATCGAAGATTGTGCTTAAAAATTCGAACCGTTTTTCTTCTCCCGTCAAAGTTTTTCGGTTTCAGCCTGTCTCGCGCGAGCCGCTCAAAATTAAAAAAGGCACCGAGATACGGTTGCGTAATTGGCGCACACCGAGGTCGGTTCAGCGGAAGATTGTTGCCAAATCGCCAAGTTCGCCAAGCGAAAGTTTGCAAAACGCGCTGAGCAATCGCGACAAATCGGCGATGACGGATTTGAAAATCTGCATTATTCGCGAGAAAAAGCCCGAGCAAATGGCGGAAATCGTGAAGCTTTTTGGCGAAGGTTCGGAGCATATTCAGCCTTATTTGGTAAATTATAAACACAGTGATTTTATTGCTGACGTCGAAAAAGATAAATTTGATATTTTCGTAGTTTTTACCGACTCTTCGCGGCATTACTTTGCGGAAGAATTTTGGTTCGCTAGAAATCAAAATAAAATTCTGGTTTTCGGTAGTGCCGACGAAAAGGATTTCGAAAATCGTTCGCGAGTTTCGAAACAGCTAATCATCATTCGAAAAATTCTCAATTTCGCCACCGCAAATAAATTAATCTTCACGAAAAAACCGAGCTAATTGGCTCGGTTTATTTTTGGGATTATTTTTCGTTCCAGCGCGCGATTGATTCAGCAATCACTTCTTTTGCTTCTTCCGCATCACCAAATTTTTCAACTTTTGTTGTGCCTGGCTTTTTCAAATCTTTGTAATGATTGAAATGGAATTCAATCTGTTTGATAAGCTGAGCTGGCAAATCCGCCAAAGTTTGATAAGCGTTGCCAGTGTCGCGGTCGTCGGCAGGCACGGCGATAATTTTATCGTCAACCTCGCCATCATCAACAAATTTCATCACGCCCAAAATTCGCGCTTCCAAGAAAATTCCAGTGGTTAGCCGGTCGTTGGTGATGAGCAAAACGTCAAGCTCGTCGCCATCTTTGTCCAAAGTTTGCGGAATAAAGCCGTAGTTGGTTGGCTTTGCAAAAGCTTTTGGCTCCACACGGTCGAGCTGCATCACTGCCAAATCGCGGTTCCACTCGATTTTGTGAGTTGAGCCAGTTGGAATTTCCACAACCACATTGATAATTCCATTTTGATAATCACCAGGAGTTAAAATTTTATTAAAATCTGCCATATTTTCCTTTCTTCTTTTTTAAATTTTAGCAAAAATTCTTGCGTAAATCAACTTCACTATTCACTTTGGCGATTCGCTAAGCTCACCAAACTCGCTTCGGCTGATTTTTGAGTGCGCCGTTTTGGTTTGGCGGCAGTTTTAGTTTTCGAATTTTGCTCGCTCTTTACCGTTTTGGTTTTCGAATTTACTGCGGGCTTTTTCGAAACTTTTTTCGAAGTCGCTGCCTTGGCAACTTTTTTCGAAACCGATTTTCGAACTTCATTTTTGGCTTTTTCGCTTTTCGAAATCGCCACTTGCGCGTTTTTAGCTGGCTTTTCGGCTTTCGATTTTACTGGCGCGCGACCTTTATTTTTCGAATTATCTGATTTGGCAGTTTTTGCGCCAACCAATTTGGCGAACATCATTTTGCCCGCCGCAGTTTGCAAGGTGCGAATAAATTCCACCTCGGCAGTTGTGCCAATCAAATTTTCGGCGCCTTCCACTACCACCATCGTGCCGTCCGAAAGATGCCCCACGCCCTGCTTTTTCTCGTTGCCGTGGCTGGTGATTTCGAGCATAATTTTCTCGCCCGGCAAATATTGAGCGCGCACCGATTGAACCAATTCGTTAATATTCAAAACCTCAATTCCTTCAACTTTTGCCACTTTATTGAGGTTATAATCAGCAGTCAAAATCTTGGCGTTCATTTTTTTAGCAAGCGAAATCAAGCGATTATCTACACCTTCTTTAGCTGAATTGCCGTCCGCCAAAATGCTCACATTAACTTTTTGCTCATTTTGGAGCGCCGAAATAATATCCAAACCAAAGCGCGCGCGAACCCGTTTTTCATCGTCGCCGCCGTCAGCCAAAATCTGCAATTCGCCCACCACACTGCGCGGAATTAAAATCTCAAAATCGATAAATCCCGTGCGCGCCACCGCCAAAAATCGACCGTCGATTAAAATCGAAGTATCCACCAAAACGCGATTGCGCGATTTCGAAATTAGTGGCAATTTCGAATCTCCCTCTTTGGTGTCAAGCCAAAAAAAGAGAGTCATCACCATTAGTGTAAAAATTAAAAAATCTGTCATTTTTTCCTTTCGGTTTTTATTGTAAATATTTAATTAGTGCGTCGCGAAGGTCGCGAACAGGAGTGACGAATTTGCTTTTCGAACTGATTTTTGGCGCAATCGCTTGGGTGAAACCAAGTTTTTTTGCCTCGGCAATTCGGCGCTCAGCCTGAATAACGCTGCGAATTTCGCCGCCCAAACCAATTTCACCAAAAGCCACCACGCCGTCGCTCAGTTTGCGCCCAGCCGCCGCCGAAGCAATCGCCATCGCAATCGCCAAATCCGCCGCACGGTCATCGAGCTTTAAGCCACCCACCACGTTGATATGCACATCTTTATCGCTCAAATCGAGTTTAGTTCGCCGCTGAAGCACCGCAATCAGCAAATTCAAACGATTGAGGTCAAAACCACTGGCGGCTCGCTTCGGATAGCCAAAATTCGAGGGCGTAACCAGCGCCTGAATTTCTACCAAAATCGGTCGCGTGCCTTCAAGTGTAGCTAAAATCACCGAGCCATCAATATTTTGCCGTTCAGCCAAAAGCGCCGCCGATGGATTTTCGACAATCGAAAGCCCGTTCTCGTTCATTTCGAAAATCGCCGCCTCGCTCGTCGAACCGTAGCGGTTTTTGACCGCACGCACCACTTTAAATCCGCCATAACGGTCGCCTTCAAAATTCAGCACCACGTCCACCAAATGTTCAAGCGTTTTCGGCCCCGCAATCGAGCCTTCTTTAGTGATATGTCCCACCAAAATTACCGCCGTGCCCGATTTTTTCGCCGCTTGGATAATCAAATTCGAAGAATTCGTGATTTGCGAAACACTACCTGGCGCGCTCGAAATTTCACTCATCGCCAAAGTTTGAATCGAGTCAACAATCACCAAATCGAAATCGCCGTCGGCGATGGTCGCTGAAATATCGTCCGCCGAAGTGGAGCTGGCAAATTTGAGTTTGGGCGAGTTATTCGCATTCAATCTCTTCGCCCGCATAGCAACTTGTTCCGCCGATTCCTCGCCCGAAACATAAAGCACGTTTTTTTCCTGCGCGATAAAACCCGAAATCTGCATCAAAAGCGTGGATTTGCCGATTCCAGGCTGCCCCGCAATCAACAAAACACCCGCCGGCAAAATTCCGCCGCCCAAAACCGTGTCCAAATCAGCAATTCCGCTCGAAATTCGCGTTTGCTTCTTTTCTGAAATAATTTCGTTTAAATTTTGAGTTGTAAGGATTTTGCCTTTGCCTACGCTTTTCGCCACGGCATTTTTGCCCGTCGATTCTTCAATCTCTTCTAAAAGCGTGTTCCATTGCCCGCAATTTTCGCATTTTCCCGACCATTTCGGGTAGCTCGCGCCACAATTCTGGCATACAAATTTCGTTTTTAACTTCGCCACGTTCCAATTTTACCACAAAAAAGCTGATTTGTTAAATCGAATCTACCTTTTCGACCTCTTCAATTTTCGAATTCATACTGTTGTAAAGTTGCTGAATTTCGCTCGCAATTTGCGACAGTTCTTGGGCTTTCGAATTATAATCCGCCACTTTCGAATTGATTTGCACGCGATAATTTTCCAGATAATTCCCCGCCGAAACTAAATTTTGCCGCTCAGAATAAAAAGCCGCCTCGCTGTTAAAATCGCCACTTTGAGCTCGCGCATTGAAACTCGCAATCGCCCGATTGAGGTTTTCCAGCCGCGCGCGGTAATCTGCACTCATCGAATTTATTTCATTTTCGAGCGTTTTCAGTTCAGAATTTAGGCTCGCCGCTTTTTCAGAAAGCTCGCTGAATTTAGCCTGATATTTGGCGTTCATCGCCACGATTTCACCCCGATTTTGAAAATATTTCGCATAATGCGCCTCTAATTCGCTCGAAAGATTACCAAATTCCGTGCCGAGAATCGAATGTAGCTCGTTGTTTTCCTCGCCAGGTTCAGAAATTTCGTAGCCTTTCATCGTCGTTTCGAGCTTATCAGTCTTTACTCGCTGATATTCAGCCTGCAAAAGCTCCCCCAATTTCGCCCGCTCTTCATTATCCATCCGTGCCCAAATCGCGTGCAGCAATTCGTGCGCCGCCGTCACCTCTTTAATTCCGTCCAAATCCTGATTTTGCACATCAAAAATATAAATTGAATCGTTGTAAGTTGAGCCATTTTTATAGCAGCCCAAAACCGAGGTTTTTTCAAGCAAATTCGAGCAATTTCGGTTGAATTCTTCGCTGGCTAAAACTCGCGGCTGATTGGCGTAAAAAACGGTTTGCGCGGCAGAAGTTGGCCGAATCCGCGAGACAATTCCCGAGATTTCCGCGCTCGGACGGTAATTTTGAGCGCGCCAAAAATCTGAAACAGCCTGCGAATTTGCCGAAAGCCAAATTCCGCCCGCCACCAAAATCGCCAAAAATACGCCCAAAATCGCCTTTTTCATATTCTCCATTGTATCATAAAAATCGCGCTTATGCTATACTTGAGCTATGGCACGAAGCGAAAAAACTTTTCGAAATCGACGCATTTGGGGCTTGATTTTTATTGCCACTTTGGCGATTTTTTCCATTTTTTCGAATCCAGATTTCTGGCAAAAGGGCGAAAATTCGAAAGCCGAAATTAGCCAAAGTGCGAACATTTCTGAAGCTCGCGAGGCGCTGGAAAAGCTCGAAGTGAAGGAGGGTCGCGCGCCCAAAACGGGCTATTCGCGCGAGCAATTTGGCAAGGGCTGGACGAAAAATAGCGACGGCTGCGACACCCGCAACCGAATTTTGAAGCGAGATTTAACCGAAACTACCGAAAACGCCAAATGCCAGATTTTGACGGGCGTTTTAAACGACCCTTACACTGGCGAAAAAATCCAATTTGCGCGCGGCGAAAATTCCAGCGCGGTGCAAATCGATCACGTCGTGGCGCTCTCCGACGCTTGGCAAAAAGGCGCCCAAAATTTATCGCCTGAAAAACGCACCGAATTAGCCAACGACCCGCTCAATCTTCTTGCGGTCGACGGCTCGGCGAATCAACAAAAATCCGATTCAGACGCCGCCAGCTGGCTACCCGCCAACAAAAGCTTCCGCTGCGAATATGTCTCGCGCCAAGTTTTGGTTAAGCGGAAATATTCGCTCTGGCTCACGCAAGCTGAAAAATCCACAATTCAAGCAATTTTCGAAAAATGTTAGCTTTCGATTTCGAAAATATCTTGAATTTCGAAATCCGCACCCTGCACCACCGCGCCCAAAAGTTCCGCATCCACCGCGCCGAGCTTTTCTTGATGCAAGAAAAATTCCGCCGCAAAGCGCATTTGGCGAATTTTCTTTTTCGAAATCGCACTTTCGCCGCCACCAAAAACAGCATTTTTTCGAAATTTCACCTCTGTAAAATAATATTTTTGCCCTTTTTTCGAAACAATATCAATTTCGCAAAATTTATTTTTCCAATTGCGCGCTAAAATCTGGTGCCCGTCTTGCGCCAAAAATTCCGCCACTTTCTCCTCGGCTAAATCGCCAATTTGTTTTGTTGTAATTTTGTCATCATTTTTTATAGGTTTAGTCGCTGGCGATTTTTGCGTAAGTTCAGTAATCGGCTTGAAGCTCTGGCGATGCATTTTGCTCGCGCCAAATTCCGCCAAAGCCGCGCGATGCTTTGCGGTGCCATAGCCCGCGTGATTTTCGAAACCATAATTCGAAAACTCTGGCTTTTTCGAAAGTTCCGCCATAAATTTATCGCGCGCAACTTTCGCCGAAATCGCCGCCGCCGAAACGCTCGAAATCAGCAAATCAGCTTTCTTGAGCGTCGAAACGTATTTTTCGAAAGGCGTTTCCGCCAAAAAATTCACCGTGCCATCAATAATAATTTCGCTAAATTGCACGTTTTGCGCCTTGCATTGCCGTTGCGCTTCTTTCACTGCACGTCGAGTAGCGAGCCGCAAACTTTCGCTCAAACCAAGCGAATCGATTTCTACGTTCGAGACCCAGCCCAAGCCAACAATCGCCGAACTTTCTTCGATTTTCGCCGCCAGATTTTCGCGCTGTTTTTTCGAAAGCGCTTTCGAATCAGTCAAACCTTCGATTTTTGCGCCATTCAAAACACAAGCTCCCACCACCAGCGGACCCGCCCACGAGCCACGCCCAACTTCGTCAATCCCCAAAATCATACTTCTATTTTAACAATTTTTAGCCAAAAATAAAACCGCCCATCTGAGCGATTTTAATTTCTGAATTAAGCTTCTTTTTCTTCAGCCTTTTCTTCTTTAGCTTCAACTTTTTCTTCAGCTTTTGGCGCTTCTGGCAAAGTGTTTACCGCTTCACGGTCGAAGGCTACAGCTTTAAGGCGAGCGCTTTTACCGCTACGATTTCGCAAGAATGAAAGGTAGTTTCGGCGAACTTTCGCGCGGCGCACGATTTCAACTTTTTCTACCAATGGACTGTGCAGCAAGAATGATTTTTCTACGCCCACGCCGCTGGCGATTTTGCGCACTGTAATTCGCGAAGTGTGTGATTTTTTACGGTCGGTTCGAATCACTACGCCTTCGAAAACCTGAATTCGCTCTTTATTTCCTTCTTTAATTTTTTGGTGAACGCGAACAGTGTCGCCACTTTGCACATCGAGAACAGCGTCTTTTTTCTGCGCTTCGTTAACTTTTTTGATTAATTCAAAACTCATATTTTCTCTCTTTAACTTTAATATCTACAATTCAAGAAATATTATAACAAACTCGAAGCGATTTGTAAAGAGTAAAATTAACGCATATCATTGCTTGCGCAATACCAGCCGCCACCTTCAAGCCCAAATACAACTACAATATTTTTATTATCATTTCCGACGATATCGCGCGGAATGTTATTTTGACAATAACCACCGTCATCAAAACCATAATATCCAGCTTTAATGCTTTGATAGTTAACATAAAGTGGTCCGCCCCAATTATTCGACATATCAATTTCATATAATTGTCCTGTTGATGGGTCTCGCATTTGATCTTCGGTTAAATAACCATCTGCAACCATTTCAGAAACTCGTGGTCGTGTTACTATGCCTCGATTGTTTGCATATTTACGCCTATAGGCATCTATAATCAAACTAGCAGAATTTTTACGCTGAGCATCACGCTGGCTTCGCTGAAGTGCGGGCAAGGCAATGAATACCATCAAGAAAATCAGCCCCGCAATCGCGAGCACCAAAACTACTTCAATAATTGTGAATCCTTTAAAATGTTTATACTTTTCCATAAACTCAATTATAGCGTTTTTTTTTTTGCGAGTCAAGGTTGTAAATTTAAAGCACACGGTTGATTTCTTCGATGGTGGTTTCTCCACGCAGCGCCGCCAAAACACCTTGCTGAATTAGCGTAATCAAGCCATCTTCGCGCGCCTGCTTTTCGATGACTTCCGCCGAAATCGAACCACGCTCGCCGCGCAAAAAAGCCGCGATGTTTTCATTCACCAACATCATTTCCATTATCACCATTCGCCCCTTGTAGCCAAACGGATTTTCGGCGCTGACGATTGGTTTCCATAGCTTGAAATCGCCCGAAATATCTTGCGGAATTTTCTCGCGAGGAACACCTTCGAGCACTTTTCGAATCCAATTTTTAGTGGCTTCATCTGGTGTGTATTCTTGTTTGTTCGAATCGAGTTTTCGCACCAAGCGCTGAGCAATCAGCAAGCGAATTGCGCTCGAAAAAATTGGGTTCATACCAATCATATCAATCATTCGCGAAAAAGCCGCCGAAGTCGAATTGGCGTGAAAGCTCGAAAGCACCAAATGGCCCGTAATCGAAGCTTGAATCGCCGTCCGCGCCGTTTCGTTATCGCGAATTTCGCCCACCATTACCACATCTGGGTCGAGGCGCAAAACCGAGCGAAGGCCTTCACTAAAACTCGCGCCCCGCGTCGTATCAATCGGAATCTGCGAAATCCCGCCAATGCCGTATTCAATTGGGTCTTCCAGCGTGATAATTTTGCGGTCGGTGGTATTGAGCGCATTCAACATTGAATAAAGCGTGGTCGATTTACCTGAACCAGTCGGTCCAATCATCAACACCATACCGTGCGGGTGCGAAATCACTTCGTCAATCTCGGCGCGCTGGGCTTTTTCAATTCCCAACAAATCAAGCTGAAACATACTTTCGTCAAAGTTGAAAAGGCGCAAAACGGCGTCCATACCATACATCGTCGGCACAGTTTCAACACGCAAATTCAAAAGATGCGAAGCGCCCGATTCGTCGAAAATGTCTTTTTGCATATGCCCCGATTGTGGCGTTTGCGCGGCGCTTGAAACGCCCGCCCGCGAAGAAAGCTCGCCCATAATCACTCGGTAGCGGTCGCGACTGAGTTCCGCCACAGGATGTAAAGCACCATCAACACGCATTCGGATTCGAATTGAATGTCGCTGATTTTCGATATGAATATCGCTCGCACCCAGCCTATCCGCTTGGTCGATTAGATAATCGAAGACTTTATCCGAAGCCACATTATCCAGCGTTTGCGAAACTTGCGCCAGGGTCTCGCTGTCGCCCTCGCTGGCAATCTCGATGTCGTCGTAAATCACTTCTCTCGGCGGGTCGTAGCGCCGCATAATTTTCTTCCATGCCGACTCGGAAATTAAATAAAATTCAATATTTTTGCCGTCGTCTTCGTAAGTTTGGCGTAATTTTTGCACCACCGAACGCGGCGTGCGGCTGGTTATCATCACTAGCCAAGGCTGATTTGTTGGTTCATCGCCCGCTTGAAGCGCCGCCAAAAAACCCGCATACATTTGCTCTTTCGAAAAAACATTCATCGCTAGCGGAAAAGTATCTTCAAATTCGCGCGCATCAAGATAAGCCAAGCCGAGAATCTCCGCTCGCTTTCTGGTGGCATTTTCTTCTTCTTCGCGCCTCCGAATCTGAATTTGGTGTTCATCCATTAAATTTATTTTAGCACAAGCGCTTTATTTTTTCAATTAAAAATGCTAAAATATCCCCATCACTCTGGTGAAATATTTAGGAAATGAGGTCAGAAAAATGATTTTCCTAAAAAAGATTCTGGGGGAAGAAGTTTTAAAAAGTCGCCGCGCGCGAGAAATCAATCCTCCTCGAAAAACTTGGAATCGTTTCTTTGATGTAGAAGGAATTTTCATCGTCGAACTTGGCAAAATCACCAATTATTCGGCGTTTATTCGCATTTACGAAGTCGATAAAAAATCTGGTGTATTTTTCGCACAATTCACGGTGTCGAGCATTAGCGATGAATGCCAAATCTACAGCGAAGATGGCGGCGTTTCGAACGAAGTCAAAAAATATGCTTCGGAGCTAATCCAACAAGTGGTTTTGCGTTTAAAAAATGAAGGTTTTTAGCGCGGCGCACGAGCCTGCGGGCTCTTTTTATTTTGGCGAAAATTTGATAAAATATTTTTATGAAAAATCCGCATTCCGCCGCCAATCGCGCGCGTCAGCAAACCCGAGAAATCATTGTTTTGGCACACAATATTCGCTCCACGCATAATATCGGCGCGATTTTGCGCACCAGCGAAGGTTTTGGCGTTTCAAAAATTATTTTTAGCGGATATTCGCCTTTTCCAACTTTCGAAAATGAAAATTTCGCCCAAACGGGTCGCCTGCCACACCTTGCGCAAAAAATCACCACGCAAATCGCCAAAACTGCACTCGGCAGCGAAAAAGATGTTCCTTTCGAAATCTCAACCGATATTTTCGAAACCATTTCGAAGCTTCGAAAAAATAATTTCGAAATTATCGCGCTCGAACAAACCGAAGATTCAACTTTTCTGTCCGACTTAACCTTAGCTAAAACCGCCAAAATCGCCCTGCTTTTGGGCGAAGAGGTTGAAGGAATCACGCCAGAATTAGTGGCGCTTTGCGACCGCGCGCTCGAAATTCCAATGTTCGGTTTGAAAGAAAGCTTCAATGTTTCGGTCGCGGCGGGAATTGCGCTTTACAAAATCGCCTGCGAGTAATTTCTTTTGCTCATCTCTTTCGAAATCGCCCCAATTCGTTCGGCGATTTTTTCGAAATTATCCCAGCCGTCGTAATTGGCAAAATCTGCCCGATTCTCTTCAAACATTTGCTTTAGTTCTGCTACTGAAACCAGCCGCACTTCATCAACTTCATTTTTCGGAATCTGCAACTCTTCGATTCCAAAATTTTCGACCGCCCAAAAAACCTGGGTAAATCGGCGCTTGCCCTCGGGCGTTTCGGTAAAATCTTTCGCCGCTTCGAAAAATCGCACATTGCGCAAGCCGATTTCCTCCTCAGTTTCACGCTCAATTGCTTGAAGATAAGTTTCGCCAGCCGCCACGTGCCCCGCCACCGCCGCAAAATCCCATTTGCCAGGATAAGTTTTTTTCGAAAAAGCCCGCCGCTGAATCAAGATTCTTCCGTGATTATCGAACAGGAACAGCGAAACCGTGCGATAAATTCGACCCGTCGTTTTGTCGAAATTGGCTTTTTCAACCGTATCAATCATCTGGTCGGATTCATCAACAATCGGGATAATTTCATTCATTAAACTTCGTCCTCTTCAATCACTGCAAGGCTCTGGAAAAATTCATCCTTAATTTTTTGCCATTTTTCATCTTGGCGCACCAAAAATTTAATGTCGTCATTTGAAGCGAGCATAATTTTTGTCGCTTCTTCGAGATAAATATTTCCTTGCGAGCCCTTCAGAAGAACCGCCGCGCCTTTTTCTAAAACTTGGCGGGCAAAAGTAGCCGCCTCAATGGCATTTTGGCAAGTTTTCACCTGACAACCACGCGCCCGAGCAGCTGGCGCCAAAAAACGATTAGCTTCTTCGCCCACCGTAATCACCCAAGAAAGCGAAAGCGGGTCGCAAAAATGCCCCAATTTTTGGTGTTCTTCCATCGAGGAATTTCCCAGTTCGTTCATATCTCCCAAAATCGCAATTCGCGAAGGAACTGGCAAATTATAAAGTGTTCTCAGAGCCGCTTCGGCCGCCGCTGGGCTTGAATTGTAAGTATCGTCTATCAGAATCGAACCTTCAACGCCACGCAAGAAGTTCATTCGACCAGGTACGGGCTGGATTTTTGCTAAACCACTGGCAATTTCTTGTGCGCTCAAGCCCATCTTCGCCGCCACCGCCACCGCTGAAGTTACAGGTAATAGCGAGTGTTCGCCAAAAATCCGCACGCGAGCCGCAATTTGCCCAAATTCTGGCGTGTTGAATTTACCCAAATAGCCTTCGGGCAAATCTAAATCATCAATTTCGAAATTATATTCCGCCGAAACCGTGGTTCCGTAGGTGGTAAAATTCGGATTGTGAATTAAATTCGAAAATTCCGCAGCAATCGCGTCTCGATTCAAAATCACCATTTTCGAAAAATCCGCCACCGTGAGTTCCTCGCGAGCCACCGCGTTTAGATTGCCAAAAAATTCCATGTGTTCAGGCGCAACCGCCGTCACCACTGCAATATCCGGCTGCAAATAACGCCCAAATTCAGCAATATCGCCAGGCTGGTCGGTACCAAGCTCCTGAATAATCACTTGTGGTTCATTTTCACTCGGTGCTTTAATGCGCTTGCGTGCCGCGCTAAAAACCTTCAGCCATTCCCAAATATTCCGCGGATCGCCCGGAAAATCAATCCCCAAAATCGCCAGCGGTGCGCTTAAATGCGTGTTGTGATTTCCAGAATGAAGCCGCACGCGATATTTCTCTGAAAGAAGCGTCGCAATCGCCAATTTCGAACTGGTTTTACCCACCGAGCCCGCCACTGCAATCAATTTAATATCGGGGTGTTTGCGAAAATACTTCGCAACATATTTTTCAAGCTTATTAGTGATTCGTTTTTTAAACATAACTTCAATCATTATAATACAAAATCGCCACCTTTTCAAGTAGCGATTCTTTGCTGGTGTGCGCCCACCCGAGGGGCGTTTGTTTTATTAAATTTTTATTTATAGTGCTATTAGGAGATGAATAAGAACAATCGCCCAATTGTTTAGCACATCAGCTATAATCAGATTATACTAAATTGTTTATGTTTTGTCAAATCTTTTTCGAAAAATTATAAAAATGGTGGGTAATTTGAAATTTGCTCCGCCAATTCTTCAGTAAAAAAACTTTTATCTGAAACAAATTCTTCCCAATTCTCAGCATTTTGCAGTTCGGCTTCGCCCAAATTCACAATTCGCCGCCACGCAAAATTTTCGCGAACATCGCGCGCATCCCAAGGATTAACCCGCGAATATTCCACCAAACCCAAATTCGGCACATCATATTTGCGATTTTCATAGATTTTATCCCAATCTTCGGGTAATTTTTTCTCAATATCGTAACAAGCGGTTTGAATCAATTGTTTGTGCGCCACAATCAAGATATTTTCGTTCGAATGTTTGCGCCAAAGTTTGGTTCGAAAAGACTTGAACCGATTATAAACGTCGAAAAGGCTCTCGCCGCCATCGTAGCGGATATACCAGGGGTCATCATTCGCCAAACGCGCCGTCAAAGGAAAGTGCGAGCGCTGTTCTTGGCGCGAAACCACGCCATAAATTCCCCAAATTCGCTCACTCAAACGGTCGTCAATTCGCCAGCGCAATTGCTGATTTTGGCTCAATTTAACCGCCGTTTCGCGTGCCCGAATAAACGGCGAAACATAAAATTTATCAAAAAATTCCATTCCGCCATACATTTTGCGCAAATTCGCCGCGCCATTTTCAGCCTGCGCAACGCCTTTTTGGCTCAAACGCTGCTTCCAATCCACGCGCGTGTTGATTTCTTCTTCAAATTCAAATTGCCCACCAAATTTTTGGTGCTGCTGAACAATATTCGATTCGCTTTGTCCGTGCCGAATCATCACAATCCGCAAAGGATTCGCCATTTTTTCCTTTCTTTTTGCTTATGCTTTTTTAATTTTACCAGATTTCGCACAAATTGTAAAATTCGCCAAAAAATTCGAAAAATGTTATAATCGAATTATGTCAAAAAAATATTTCGAAAGTCTCCATCACGATTTTTTGTTGCTCAAAAATGGTTCGAAAATCTCTTTTTACACCGAAAAATCTTCGAAAAAACCGCTCGCTGTTTTGATTCACGGGTTTGGCGGCAACGCTTACGGCATGAATTTTTTAGCCCAAAAAATGAGCAAAAAATGGAGAGTTTTGCTTTTCGAAATGCCCAATCACGGAAAAAGTGATTTTTCAAAAATCGAAAATACCGCGGTTTTTCAAGAAATCACCGACCAGATTATCGCGAAAATTGAAGAGAAATTCGGCAAAATCTCGCTGGTCGTTTGCCACTCGATTAGCTGTTGCGCGATTTCGGAAAATGTTTCTTCACGCATTTCAAGCGCCCTAATCACCCCTGTTTTTGCCACTTCGCCCGCTTATAATTTTGGCGCGGAATTGCTCTTTCGTTCCAAAATTTTTGCGCTTATTTCAAACTTCTGGCTCTGGTCGCCAATCAAGGCAACTTTTTTGATTCGCAATTGGCACAAAAAATCCGTGCGAAACGTTTTCGAAAATATGCTCCATTCTCAGCCCAGTTTTCGACAAATTATTGCTCAAGCTAAAATGTCGAAAATCGTGCTCGAAAAGCCGCTCCTGCGAGAAAGTTCGAAAAATATTAAATTTCTGATTATCGGCGGGCGGGATGGAATGAGCGAAAAGCTTTCTGAAAATCAGCGTGAAATGTTCTTTCCGAATGCGCAAATTCACACACTAAAAACTGGACATCTTTTGCCGCTCGAGATTCCTGAAAAGGTCGCCGAAATCCTCCAAAATTAAAATGCGGTTCTTAAGCCGCATTTTCGTTTGGGTTTAAAAATTTGATAGGGCGTTTTTCAAGCGCTTTATGCTTTCGCGCTGGCCGATGACGCGCAAAGTTTGGTTGAGCGCGGGTGAAAATGGCGCCCACGTGAGGCAAATTCGAATCAACTGAAAGAGGATTCCTGGTTTTTGCCCAGTTTCCGCCAATAATTCATTGAGCGCATTTTGAATTTCGTCATCGTTCCAATTTTCTAAGTTTTCGAATTTCGAAATCGCCGCACGCAGAATTTCCGCCAGTTGCGTTTTTTCGAATTTCTTGAGTTGCTTATTTTTCGAAATCATTTCGAAATCGGCAGGCTGCTCAGCAAAGAAATATTCGCTCGCTATTGGCAAATCTTTGAGCGTTTTCAAGCGGTCAAACACCAAAGCAAGAACTTCTTTTCTAAATTCTGGCGTTGCTTTTTGGGCATTTTCGCCCCAAAAATTTTGCACTCTTTCAAATAAATCGTCAAGTGAAATTCGACGAATCCACTGCCCGTTAAGCCACAAAAGTCGCTGCTCGTCAAATCGCGCACCCGATTTTTGCACGCGTTCCAACGAAAACTTTTCAATCAATTCTTCTTTAGTGAAAATTTCTTGCTCGGTGCCGTCATTCCAGCCAAGCTGAGCCAAGAAATTCAACATCGCCTCGGGCAAAATTCCATCTTCGCGATATTCACTCACGCTTTTCGCACCATCACGCTTGCCGAGTTTTTTGTTTCCTTCGGGCGCCAAAATATGCGGCAGATGTGCCAAAACAGGCGGCTCGATTTCTAAAGCTTCGTAAAGAGAAAGATATTTTGGCACGCTCGCCACATATTCCGAACCACGAATCACGTGGGTGATTCCCATTTCGAAATCATCAACAATGTGCGCGAAATTGTAAGTGGGCAAGCCGTCCGCTTTTATCAAAATAAAGTCATCGAGCGCCTCCGCACCCGCCGAAAGCTCGCCCATCACGGCGTCGTGCCAAGTATAGCGCTTAATTTCTGGTGTTTTAAAGCGAAGCGGCATACCGATTTCCCATTTTGGCGGATTTTCTGGCCGATGGTCGCGATACAAGAAAGCCCGCTTTTCGGCTTTAGCCTGCTCGCGAAACGCCTGAACTTCTTCTGGCGAATATGGGTCAGCATAAGCCAAGCCTTTTTCGATGAGCTTTTGCGCCCAGTCTAAGTATTTTTCGCGGCGCTCAGTTTGGTGATACGGACCAAAATCGCCCTTTTCTTGCGTTTTTTCGCCGTAAATCGGACCTTCGTCCCAATCCAGTCCCAGCCATTTCAACGTTTCTAAAATCAAATCTTCCGCACCTTCAACAAACCGTGCTTGGTCGGTATCTTCAATCCGCAAAACAAACTTTCCGCCCGTCTGCTTGGCGATTAAATATGGGTAAAGCGCACTTCGAACATTACCAACGTGAATATATCCCGTTGGGCTTGGCGCAAATCGAGTTCTTGTATCTTTCATATTATTTTATTATATCAGTAAAAAGCGCCAAAAACAACAATTTCGAAAAGCTTAAAAGCTCGCTGCGATTTTTCGAATATCTTCGGGCGAAAGCTTATTACTACCGTTAATCGTGTAAAGCGTGCCGTTATTCACCCAAGCCGCTTCATTATTGCGATTTTTATATATTAAAAGCCCTTTTTCTTGATAAGTTGAATAATCTTTGTCCCACTTATTTTGCACATAATTTTCGAGCAAAGCCACGCTGTCCCAAACGGTTTGCGCTTGCTTCACAGTGTAAGAATTGGCACCATCTGAATAATCCAGATTCACTGTTTTGCCGTCAGAATAAGCCAAACCTTTCAGGCTATAACCCTGAGCAACATATTGTGGCAAAGTAGCGTCGACGCCAGATTGAGCCGCCGCGATGCGCATTGAAATATTCGAAGCGTTGGCGTAAACCAAATATCCGCAAGACAAAGCCAAAACTGCGCAGCTCGCGATGAAGCCCGCCATTCGTTTCGAAAACCAACTGCGCTTTCGAATTCCACGTTTTTTCTTGTTCGATTTTGCATCTTCACGCGATTTTTCCAGCGCCGCAGTAATCGCAGTTTCCTTAATTTCTTGAGGCGAAAGCAAAACTCGCTCGGTTTTTTGCTGGCGCATTTTTTGGAGAGCTTTTTGGTGAATTTCATTCGCCTGAACTGGCGCGATAGGTTCGTCGTCGGTTTGTTTTGGCTGAAGCTTAGTATTTTGATTTTGCGAAATTGGAGAAATTACGCGTGCCGCCGAGCCACGCACACCTTCGAATTTCGAAATTTGCGCGTGAGTCGTCTCGCTACTTTTCGAAATTGCCATTTTGCGCGCTTCGATATAATTATGGCGCATTTTAAATTGTTCAATCGCATGATTTTGGCTTGAACTCAAATTTTCTGGCCGCTGCACAAAACGCCGATTTAGCGTCGACGAGCGCTGCAATGTATTATGTATATTTTCAGCAATATTTTGATTTACTTTTGGTGCTTCGCTTAACGCCTTGCCCGTTTCAGCATCATAACGAATGCCGTTTACCTCAATAATTTTACTCATTTTTCTCTCCATTTAGCTTATGTATATCATACCGCAAATGGTTATTTTTTGCAAGTTTTTTCTTTAGCTATTGACATTTTATCACTTTTATGCTAAAATATGGTTAGTCGGTTGAAAATTATAACTTAAATTTCAACCAAGCACATTGAAAAGTTGGGGGTGTTTCTCCGCTTTAAGTGCTTGGTTTTCAAAAAATCAAAAACGAAAAAAGAGGAAAACACCATGAAAAAAATTATTACGCTTTTGGCGGTCGCTATGACCGCACTGTTGTTTGCTACCAATGTCCGTGCAGAAGACTATGGAACATTCTTAGATAGAGGTTTTGAAAAGACTGGCATGAGCAATGCGTACTATATAGTTAGCTCCAGAAAGAACGACAAAGACGTTCGTTCGTTCTATCTAGATGCATCAAGGTCTCCGCTAAGCTCGTTCGTCAGTACGATAAAAATCTCCCTTAAACCAGGAGAGTCCTTCACTATTAACCCTAAACAAATTGAGGGTTATGCTAATACCGGGACTGCAACTATCGAATCGTATAAAAATGGTGATAAGAACGACTACACAAGAAACGAAGTGCAGTTACCTCACACCATTAAGTATGAAGATCTGGAAGAATCTCAATACCAGGATAACGATATTTCTGCGTCAGTGCGTATCCATAATTCTGTAATCGATAAAAATGCTGAACTCCAAGAAATCACAACAACTAATTTTCTTAATGAAGAGAGGTTTAGCTCTTATAACATTTATGCAATGGTTGGTAAAAAGCTACCTGTTGCGAAAAAAATGAACGGTTCAGAGTTTCAAGGTATTACGTTCATCTACGGAAGTAAAGAAACTAAGCTGTTCCATTCTAGCGTTTACAAAGAAGAGTTCTCTTCTTATGCTGTTAGAGCATACTATGGTAGCACTTCGATTGGCTATCTGGATGAACCTGTAGAGGAATCTGAAGACACTGGTTATTGGGAATTCCAGGCACTATTCAACCTGTAGCTAAATCTTCCGAAGAAGAAACGCAAGCTTCTTCTGAGGAGACTGAGACCGAAACTACGACCGAAGTCCAAGAATCAGAAGCTCGAGCCGCTGGCGAGCAAGTCGGCAGAGGCATCCTGACAACAATTGTTGTCTTTGGATTGTTACTCGTCGGGTTTATTGGTTCTTGCATCTTTGTCTTCATCAAGATTCGCAAAAAATAATATTTTCACCCAACTTTAACTAAACCCCACACTTGGTGGGGTTTTTCTTTTTTGAAAAAATCACCCCGAGCAGTTCGAGGTGATTTATTTTTCGAATTTCGAAATTATTTTTCGAAAGGTCGCGCAAGCTCAAGTTCTGGGTTAGCTTCAGCAATTCGCATCAATTCGTTGTATTTTGCTACACGGTCGGTGCGCGAAAGCGAACCAGTCTTGATTTGACCACAGCCCAAACCAACAGCCAAATGCGCAATCGTCACATCTTCGGTTTCGCCAGAACGGTGGCTCATCACGGTGTTGTAGCCGTTGTTTTGCGCCAATTTCACTGCTTCGATAGTTTCGGTCAAAGAACCGATTTGATTTGGCTTGATAAGAATCGCATTCGCTACGCCCAAATCGATTGATTTTTGTAGAAGTTTTGAATTTGTCACCATCAAATCATCGCCAACCAATTGGATTTTTGCGCCAAGTTTTTCGGTCAAAATCTTCCAGCCATCCCAGTCGTTTTCTGCCAAGCCGTCTTCGATCGAAACGAATGGATATTTCGAAGTTAGATTTTCGTAAAATTCAATCATTTCTTCACTCGAAAGCACCGCATCGTTAGCTTTCAAATCGTATTTTTCTTCTTTATAAAATTCGCTCGAAGCTGGGTCTGATGCAAAGGCAATATCTTCGCCAAGTTTGTAGCCTGCATTTTCGATAGCTTTCGAAATCAGCTGAAGCGGTTCTTCGTTGCCATTTTGCACTTTTGGCGCATAACCTCCTTCATCGCCCACAGTGGTTGGGTAATTTTCGTTTTTAAGCACTTTCGCCAAAGCGTGGAAGGTTTCCGCACCCATCTGCACGGCTTCGAAAATAGTTTTCGCACCAACTGGCATAATCATATATTCCTGAATATCTGTTGCCCAACCAGCATGCGCGCCACCGTTCATCACGTTCATCATTGGAAGCGGAAGACTTGGTTTTGAACCAGTTTTTTCAGCGATATATTGCCAAAGTTCCACCCCTTTTGCATTCGCTACGGCTTTTGCGGCTGCAAGTGAAACCGCCAAAATTGCATTCGCGCCCAAAGTTGATTTATTTTCAGTGCCGTCAAGTTCAATCATAATTCGGTCGATTTCTTCTTGATTTTCAGCATTTTTGCCGATAAGCGCTTCACGAATTTGATTATTTACCGCCGAAACAGCTTTTGTAACCGCTTTTCCGCCAAAAGCAGCGCCACCATCGCGAAGTTCAAGCGCTTCACCCGAGCCCGTCGAAGCTCCGCTCGGAACCGCCGCGCGACCCATAGCGCCGTTTTCTAAAATTACATCCGCTTCAACCGTTGGGTTGCCGCGAGAATCTAAAATTTGTCGTCCTTTGATTTCTTTGATTGTATATTCCATATTTCTATTTTACGATTTTTTTCAAAAACGGTCAAGCTTGCGGGCGGCAAAATAAAACTGGAGCCGCTTTTAGCTCCAGTCCCAAGTGAATAATCTTTCGAAAAATGTTTTCGAATTTCCAGCGAAAGTCGTGGCACTATTTTGTGCTTCGGAAGAGGAATCTTCAGCTGCTTTGGCGTTTGAAACATCTGGCGAAACCTGCTCGGCGAACACCAGCAATCGCTTCTGGGCGGTTCCCAGCGGCGTGCAGGTGATTAGCGTCATCCAAGCTTTGTCGTTACCTTTCACCACCTTCGAAACTTCCGTCGGCAAAACCACTTCTTTCGAACGCACCACGTAAGAATATCTCACGCCTTTGTAATTAGCGTAAAAAATATCGCCTTCTTCAAGTTTTTCGAGCTGGGCAAAAATGAATTTATAATCACCACCATCAAACAAATCGTTGCTCGAATGTCCGCTCAAAACCGTATTACCGAGCTGCCCCGGCACGCTATTTGCGCCAGCAATCGAGAAATGCGCCACGCCCTTTTCCATCGCCGCTAATTGCGAAGCTTGGTCTGCGCCAACACCATAAACCACCGGCACATCGACGTTAATTTTCGGAATAATCAGCCGCGATTCATCACCAACCGCAACGGTTGAATTCGGCGTTTGAATCGTTTGCTCGGCGGTGGCATTTCCAGGCGAAACATAAGCTTCAACCGAGGCAAAAATCAGCCGATTGTATTGCAAAAATAGGAACAGCCCAACCACCACAACCGCAGAAATAATCGGCACAAAATGGCGATTCTTTCGAATTTTCTGGCTCTGTTCGCGAGCTTTTTGCGCAATATCCCGCTTCAATTGCGCCAGCGCACGATTTCGTTTTTGCTCTTCCGTCAGTTCTTCTAAAACTTCTGGCTGAATATTCGCAACAGCGATATTTTTCTTCTGCTGATTCAAAGCGGCATTGTAATAATTTTCGTAGTATTTTTGATAATAATTTTGCCACGCCGCGTGGTAGCGCTTCCATTGCTCGGCGCTAGCAGAATTAGCCGAATTTTGAATTTGTTGCGCGCGAAGTTGGGCATTTTGCTGCCGATTAGGTGCATAATCGACCGCACCCGCTTTTTTGGCTTTCGAATTTTGATTTTCATTTTTCGAAATCGGCTGAATGACTTTTTTCGAACTTTGAGCCGCCAAAACTGGAGCGCTTTGCTCTTTTTGATTTTTAGATTGCGAACTGTTAATCTTTTGCGCTAAATTTTGGGCAAGGCTTGAGGTTTGCGCGGGCTGGCTTGAAGCGACCGCTGGCGAAGACTCTTCCGCACTTGGGCGAACCTTTTGAAATTCAGCACTCTGACCATAAATCTGCTCAACGCGCGCACGGCGATAATTAATAGCCGCCTGCTGCTGGGCGTTTGTATATGGATTAGCTTGCCGTTCTGGAATTTGCAGTCCAGTTTTTTGGGCTTGATTATTTTTTTCGTCCATTGCTCTTGATTTTTCCTTACATCTATTATACAATAGAAATGGTTTTGAGTAAATAACCAAAAACGGTTTGCCGTGGTGGCGGAAGTGGTAGACGCGCTAGACTCAAAATCTGGTGAGCAATAGCTCGTGCCGGTTCAAGTCCGGCCCACGGTACCAAACAAGCTAAGACAGCTCGTTCGAAAACAGCTGTTTTTTATTTTGCCTGTTTTTAAATTCGCATTCTGACGCGTTTTAATTCGAAAATTCCACTTTCATTTTTCGAAATTCCATAAATATAGCGTTCGTTATTCGAAAGCTTCGCACCAAATTCGGGTTCGATTTCGAAAATCCCCTGCACATTCGAACCATCAAAATCGCGCATCATCAGCTGATGATTTTGGAAATTATACAAAATGAAATTATCCAGCCACGCAAAACCGCCACCGTTCAAAACATATTTACTATTCGTTTCTAAATCATAAATCTGCGTTTTTTCGCTTGACGAAATCTTCAAGAAACGCATTTCTTCGTTCAAACTAAAACCCTCCGCCACAAAATCCAAAGTCAAAGTTTTGTAAATTCGCGGTTGATTTCCGCCAATCCAACTATCGCCTTTATAAATTTGAAGGGTTTCGCCATTCAAAACGTGCAGATAATTTTCGCTATAATATCGCCCAATCGCAATTTTCGGCTGCGAATTGAGATTTTGAGCAATCAGCGCCGTGTCGCTTCTTCCGCGCTCAAAAATTCCCGCCGTAAATTTACCTTGGTCATTTTTCTGCACAAAAGCCAAAATATTTTCGTTGTATTTTTCGAAATCAACCAAATTATTCAAAAGATTTGCTGAGATTGTAGAATTTCCAAGCGAAATTTCGCGCAATTCGCCATCCGTCAGCGCAAAAAAGCTATTGTGATTTTTGTCTCGCGCAACGATTTTCGAAATATTCACGCTAAAATCGCTGGTTAGATTTCGCGATTCCGCAGTATTCGAAAGATTCACCGCCAGCCAATTCGCATTTTCGCCATTTTGCCATTTCAAAATTGCACGGGTCGCGTCTTCGTTCAATTCATCAATCGACAAATTTTCGGCAACATTTTGCAAATAAGTTTCATTCTCTTCCAACTTGCGATTAAAAAGATTTTCGGGGAAAGAAACTTCTGTGATTCTTGGCGAATCCGCAAGTTCAATCAACCAAAAATGGGCGATTTTATCAGCGTTTTCAGTAATCGCCAACGCTTTCTGACCATTTTTCGCGAATTTAATCGCTTTCAGATCTTCAAGCTGAAGAAAAGTTTCGGTTTTTTTCTCTTTTGGTACTAATCGCGCATAGTTCAACCACAAAACCTCGCTCGCCGCCACAGAAGTTTTGCGATACCAAGTTTCGTAGCCTTCGCTCCACATCTTAAATTCATATTCGCCTGGCGCCAGCTGAGTTTTGGTATTCGTGCGCTCGCTCAAGGTTTTGTCGCCAACTTCCACCACCGAACCACTGATATTGGTAGCAAATTGCACCAAGCCAGTGCGAATCGGCTCGCCGTTAGAATTGATTGTCCAGCCTTGAATGATAAAAATTAAAACCGCCCCAATCGTAAAAATTGAGCATAAAGATAGAATATTTTTGAGCCAAATCAGCAAAGTTTGGCGTTTTTGTCGCTCTCGCATATCTTTGATATTATAACACTTTTAATTGGTTTTGTCTATTATTTTCGAGATTTCCATCGCCGCCTGCGCGCCACTCGCCGCCGCAACCACCAGCTGTTTTTCGGCATTTTCAATCGCATCACCACTGGCGAAGATATTTTCCGCCGAAGTTTGAAATTTTGCATTAACTTGAATTTCGCCAAATTGATTGAGCACAACTGGCGTTTCTTGCAAAAATTTGGTCTGCGGAATCAAGCCAATAAATTCGAAAATCGCCGCCGCTTCGATTTCGAAAAAGTGAATTTGGTCGCCAAGCCTTTGCCGTACCCGCACGCCACTTATTTTTTCACCATTTTGAGATTTTTGCGTAAGGATTTCTTCAATTTCGCTCGCCAAAAAGACCTCAATTTTTCCTTCGGCAACCGCTTTTTCGAGTCTTTTTTGTAAAATTTCTTGCGCCCTGATTTTTGAGCGAACCAACAATTTAACTTTCGCAAAACGCGCCAAAAAGAGCGCATCTTGAACCGCCGAATCGCCGCCGCCCACCGCAATCACAGTTTTGCCCGCATAAAACGCGCCGTCGCAAGTTGCGCAAAAATGAATTCCGCGACCAATAAATTCTTCTTCGCGCGGCAAGCCTAATTTGCGATACGAATTGCCCACCGCCAAAAGCATTTTTCGAGCTTCGAAAGGCTCGTCGTCAACCAACATTCGAACTTTATCGCCCAAATCTTGAATTTCTGAAACTTCGCCATAATCGATGATTGCGCCGAATTTTTCTGCCTGAGCGCGCATTTTTTTCGAAAGCTCCACGCCTGAAATTCCGTCTTCGAAACCAGGGTAATTTTCTACCCAATCGCTGGTCGCAATCAATCCGCCCACCGCTGCTTTTTCGAAAACGCGCACATTCAAACCATCGCGAGCCGCATAAATTGCCGCCGAAAGCCCACTTGGACCAGCACCAACAATCACCAAATCCGTCATTTTACTCCTTAATATAATCTGCGTAATTTGGCATCGCAAATTCTTCAACTTCGTCGCTCGGAATCACTATCAGTACAAATTTTATCGGCATATTTGCATCAATCGATTTCGAAGAATCCTGCTGATTTTTCGAACCTTGCGCACCATAAGCCAAGTTCGAAGGAATGGTTAACTCACGCACACCGCCAGCTTTCATTCCCTGAACGCCGTCCGCCCAACCAGTAATCACATTCCACTGATTTGCCGTTTTTTTAGCCACAAAAGGCGCTTTGAGCGAATCGTCATTGAAGCTGCCGTCAAAAACCGTGCCGTCGGGTTTCCAGCCGATGTAATACGCAGTAAATTTATTCGTCTCGCTGGTGATTTCTTCGCCTTCGCCGACCACCAAATCTTTTTTCTCCACCTCTTTAAGCGCTTCAGCATTTGCCGCATTGAAGGCGCTGGCCGAATTTTTATATTGCACAAAATTGCTGTAATATTTCGCCGAAAGTTTTTTAGCCTGCGCATCCACCTTATTTTGGTATTCTTGAACCGCCGCGCGATAAGCTGTCAGTTGGTCCATTTTACGCTTATTTTCTTCGTTCTGATTTTTATTCGAAAGAATCGAACCCACATAAAGCGCAATCGTTGAGCCAATCGTCAAAACCATAATTGCCCAAATCGCAATGCGCTGCCCACGGCTGGTGCCTGTTTGTAATTTTTTCTTCGCCATTTTCCTCCTTAAATTATCTCCGCGCCGTTCGCTGCGGCTTTTTCAGTCAATTTTGCCATAATTTGGTGAATTTCCTCGCCCGTCAAAGTCTTTTCGAAAGGCGTAATCTTGAAGCGCAACGTGATATTTTTGCTTTCTTGATTAGCGCGAAAAATATCCACTGGCGCAATTTCAATCTGGAGATTTTCGAAAAGCGCAATTTCCGATTCGAAAATCGCCATAATTTCGCCAAAGTTTTTCGAAGCCGCCACGCGCAAAGTCAAATCGCGCTCGACGCTCTGAAATTTCGAAAGTTGCTTCATCTGAAGATTTTGCGTTTTTTGCATATTTAGTATTTTTTGCAAATCAATCTCAAATCCAGCCGTCGCCTCAGGCAGTTTTAGATTTTTCGTTACCGATTTTTTAAATTCACCCAAAACGCCAACATTTTCACCATCAATGCGCAAAATTGCCGCGCGCTTTGGTTCAAATTCGGTGTCGCGTGGCGCTTTTTCGATTTCGAATTTCGAAAATTCAAGCGTCAAGCCCAGCTTTTCGAAAAGATAATTCGCAAATTTCTTCGCTTCATAAAACGCATTTTCGCCTTTTTTCGCCGCATAAACCAGCGCCAGTTTTTTCGCTTCATTCGGCACATTTTCGTCATTCAAACCAAGCGATTTATCGGTGATTTTATTCATTTCGAAAAGCGCAAATTCATCAAAGCCAGCGCGAATATTTTGACTAACTTTCGCCAGCAAGCTCGGTGTCAAAGTTTGGCGATAATATTGCAAATCGGGCGAAATCGAATTGACGATTTTATATGAATTTTGCGGATTTTGCCCAACTTTCGCCAGTAAATCACCATGCACAAAGGTGTAAGTTAGAACTTCGTTCGCGCCGCTCGCCGCCAAAATCTCCCGAATTTCACTTTGCAATAAATCAATTTTCGCCTTTTTGACCGCGCGGAAAGTTCGCTTCGGCAACTGCAATTGAATATTATCGTAGCCGTTCAAGCGCCCAACTTCTTCAATCAAATCCTCCGCAATTCGCAAATCATTTCGCCAAAACGGAATCAAGAAAGTTTCAGAATTTTCATTTTTCGCCAAAATACCAACATTCTCGAGCGTTTGGCAAATTTCTTCTTGCGAAAATTCCGTACCCAAAACTTGGTTGATTTTCTCTTTCGAAACGGTAATTTTGAAACGACTGTTGTAAAAATCGTTTTTCGAATCGGCAATTTCGCTCATTTTTTTGCCGCCCAATGCCAAAATCTGCGCGCCAAACAAATCCAGCACTTTGCGCGAAAGCAGCTCCGGAATTCCCTTCGTGAAACGCGTAATCGCCTCCGAAAAAATCCCGTGGCGCATTTGGGTATTTCGCAAATTATAGAGGTTGAAAGTGGCGCTTTCCACCAAAATTCGCGTGGTGTTTTCATCAATCGCGGTCGAAATTCCACCCATCGCACCCGCCAGCGCCACGGCAGTTTCACCCATTTCGCCCACCGCAATTACGATGTCCTGCTCGCTCATTTTGATTTTTTTGCCGTCCAAAAGTTCCAATTCTTCGTTTTCGAAAGCTTTTCGAACCGTGATTTTGATGTTTCCACCGCCGTTAATTCGCACCAATTTATCAAAATCAAAAGTATGCAGCGGCTGCGCGGTTTCGAGCATTGCAAAGTTTGCCAAATCGGTAATTTCGTCAATCGGGCGCATTCCCGAGCGCAAAAGATAAGTTTTTTCCAGCGTCAAATTTGGGTTTTTTGCAATTTCAGAAACGTCAAAAATCGCCGCCGTGTAGCGTTCGCAAATTTCAGGATTTTGAATTTCGATTTCGATATTTTGGCTTTCCGCCTGTTCGAAATTCGCATTTTTCATAAAATCTGGCTCGATGAATTTTTGCCCCAAAATGCCCGCAACTTCACGCGCAAAACCGATAATTCCAAAACAATCTGGCCGATGTGTCAAGCTTTTATTTTCAACTTCCAGCAAAAAATCATTCAATTCAAATTTTTCGGCGAAAGAATCGCCAGCCTGCACGCCGTTTTCGAAAACCTCTGGCGCAATTTCGAGAATGCCATCGTGCTCGTCGCCCAAATCAAGTTCGCGCAGACTCGCAATCATTCCATTGCTCATTTTTCCCATCAATTTTCGCGCGCCGAGTTTGAAATTCTCGCCACCAAAAGTTTCTGGCACAATCGCCTCAGGCGGAAGCCACGCCACAAAAAGCCCCGCTCGCACATTTGGCGCACCACAAACCACCTGAATAAAGCCGTTTTCGTCGCGTTCAACACTTTGCCGAACGCCACCATCATCAATTTTACATAAATTCAAATGGTCGCTACTTTCAACTTTTTCTGCCGAAATTACTCGCGCGATAACCACATCTTTGTATTTTTCGCCCAAATTTTCGACACTTTCGATTTCAACCAACCGCGCGCCAATCAATTTCGAAAGCTCGCCAATTTCTGGCAAATCTGGAACAAATTTTTTAAGCCAATTTACTGAAATTATCATTTTTACTCC
>JAUMUX010000001.1 GCA_030530485.1 bacterium
GTTTTTATGATTTTTCAAAATTAAATCCTTCTTATTATAACAAACAACTTGAATTCTGTCAATATCTAGCTTTCTTAAAATTGCTAAAAGTAGTAAAAAATAGTATAATAAAGTTACGAACCATTTGCGGATACTGATAATTCAGTGTCCGCTTTTTTGGTGGTAAAAAATAAATTTAGCTGGAGATTCTATGATAAAAAATATCCCAATAACAGAACTAGAAAACATCGCAACAACAAGAATATTAAGCACGAGAGCGATTGGAGCTGAAATTTTTGAGCGAGAAAAACTTATTAAACAAGCGCTATTTGCAGTAAATGATATTTTAAAGGAATGTGGATTAAACTCTGAGCTTTGGTTTCGTGAGCGGAGGAATAAGGTTTTTCTATTTAATGAAGCGAACCGCCGGATTTTAGCTGAACTTCAAATTGATGGTGAATATTCCTCGAAGAACAGTATAATTCGGAAGCCGAAAATTATTCTTCTTGGAAGTCGAGGTTTTTTGAAAGAAAAAACGGTCGGCGATTTAATTGCTAACAATCTTCATTACGAACGTTCAACCAATAGAAGTAGGAGAAAAATCGAAAAATAATTAGAAGGAGGAAATACGTGGCAACAACCAAAAAGAAAACTGAGCTAAAAAAAGACTATGTTGTTGGTAGAGGAAAACCGCCACTAAACCGCAGATTCGGACAGCCAGAAGGAAATATTCCGAATAATCGTGGAAGGTGGAAACCAGAAGATAGCATTTCTTACCAATATCACTATTTTTTGAGCTTAACCGTGAAGGAATTTAAACAATGGGAAGAAGACCACCCGGACGACCAACGAACCATGGCTCAAGAAGTAGCATTTAGACGAGTCTATGATGCAAGAAATAGCGAAAAGGCTGGACTCTATAACACAATTGAAATTACAGACCGAACCGAAGGAAAGGCAAAACAAGGAATTCAAATGGAAGTGGAACAAAAAACAAATCCGCGACCATTCGAAGGTTTAACTGCAGCAGAAATTCGAAAGGCGTTAAAAAATGAACAAAGCACTACTCGAAAATCCAGAAGTTCAAAGAGAGCTTAAGCTTGAACTTGCGAGAATTGATTTATTCGAATTTTGCAAGTTAATGCACCCAAATTTTTACAAGGAAGAACGCAAATATTTAAAAGACTTTTGCAAGCAGATTCAAGATTTTATTGAGAGCGATGAGCAAACGCTTGTGATTAACGCACCACCACGACATGGGAAATCATTAACTGCTCAAAACTTAACTGCTTGGTTATTCGGAAAGAATCCAAAAGCGAAAGTTATGACAGGATCATATAACGATACTGTTTCTGGAATTTTTGCAAGAAATGTTCGAAATATGATTCAAACCGAAAAAGCTGGTTCGAATATCATTTATTCTGATATCTTCCCAGAAACTCGCGTAAAGTATGGCGAGGCGGCCGCTTCAATGTGGAGTTTGGAAGGTTCGAGCGAGCCAAACTATCTCGCTACCAGCCCAAAAGGAACGGCAACAGGATTTGGTGCGAATTTTCTCATCATCGATGACGTTATCAAGAGTTCGCAGGAAGCCTACAACGAACGCGTGCTCGATGAACACTGGGATTGGTTCAATAATACGATGTTCTCGCGTGTTGAGGGTAACGATTGGAAGATAATCCTTGTGATGACACGCTGGGCGACTGGTGACCTTGCGGGGCGATTTATCGAAGAATTTAAACCACGAGTAATTGAATATCGCGCTGTGACAAAAACTCCAAAAGGTAAACCAAAAATGCTGTGCGATGATATTCTGAACTATGAAACTTTTAAGAAAAAGACTCGGGCAATGAATATCGATATCGTGGAGGCGAACTACAACCAAAAGCCGATTGATGTCGCTGGGCGATTATTTAAGCCATTTATGGAATGGGATGAACTGCCTGAAGGAATTGTCGAAAATATCACCGACACGGCCGACAAAGGTGCTGACTTCCTTGCAAGTGCGAATTACATTAAGCACGGTCAAGATGTATTTATTACAGATATAACTTACACCGACAAGCCAATGGAATTCACCGAAAAAGCCGTTGCTGAAATGTTAGATTCTGGCGATGTGAGCGTTGCTAGGATTGAAAGCAACAATGGTGGTCGCGGGTTCGCACGCAATGTGAAGAGGATTCTTGAAGAAAATGGAAATTCGAAAGTGGTTATCAAAACACCAACGCAAACCAAAAACAAGGAAAGCCGCATTCTGTCATCGAGTGCGTGGCTACAAAATCATTTATTTATGCCACCAAATTGGCAGAAAAAATGGCCAGAAGCCGCCAATGAAGTGCTGAGATATCAACGAAAAGGCAAAAACGCCCACGACGATATGTGTGATGTTTTGGCTGGAATCTTCGAGCAATGCACCGCCAGAGCCGAGCCGATTATTATCACAAATTCAAATCGAAATTCAGGCACAAACTCACTAATTTTCTAAGAGCAAAAGGAGGAAATATGGAAAAATTTTATTGCTTACCAAAAAATACCGAAATCACAGGCGAATTGGTAAAAAACTTAATCGAAAGCGACAAACGCAAGCAAGACCGAGCCAAATTCAAGATTCTTGCGGATTATTACGCCAACAAGCCTGTAACATTACGTGAAGCGCCGAATAAACTGCTCGCAATCACTAATTTTGCGCGATATATCACTAAAATCAATGTTGGTTATTTGCTTGGTTCGCCAGTTAATTATCTTTCAAGCGAAAATATAAACATTGAAAGCTTGAATAATTCTTATCGCAAGCAGGCAATTTCGAATCTTGATGTTGAACTTGCAACGCACGCCAGCATTTACGGCGTGGCTTATGAGCGAATTTATGCGAATGAAGATTCAGAAGTTCGAAGCGTGAAAATCGACCCACGAAATATAATTTTAGTTCACGACACAACAGTTGAACATAAAAAGATGTTCGCTATTGTTTATGAAGAAATTATCAATTCACGCGGAAAAATCGAAAGAGATTCATATCAAATCACAATTTTAACGCCAGAATACACGCAAGAAGGCATTTTGAAGGGCGGAACGCTTAATTTCGAAAGTGACCCAAAAACGGGCGAAGAACTTAAAACTGAACACAGTTTTGGTGAAGTGCCGATTGTTGAATATTTGAACGGCTCCGACCGAATGGGCGATTCTGAGCCAGTTTTGCCACTGATTGACGCTTATAATATTCTTCAATCCGACCGCATAATCGACCGCGAACGCTTGGTTGACGCGTTGCTTGCATTTTATGGCACAGATTTTACGCCAGAACAGCAAGAAATGCTTAAAGATAGCCGAATGGTCGCAAACATTCCGCAAGACGCCAAAATTGAGTATATCGTGAAATCAATTGATGAAGCCGACGCTGATGTTCTTCGAAAAACCATTGCTGCCGATATTCACAAAATCTCAATGACGCCAGATATGAGCGATGAAAACTTTGCAGGAAATTCCAGCGGTGTGGCGATTCTCTATAAGCTCCTTGACTTCGAACAACATATCAAAGATAAAGAGCGATATTTCGAACGAAGCTTGCTCGAACGATTCCGAATTTATAACACTTTTCTTGAAAAAGGTTCAAAGATGGCAAAAATTTCAGTGGAAGATATTGATGTTATCTTTAAGCGAGCCTTGCCACAAAATGACCTTGAAACCAGCCAGATTATCAACAATCTCAATGGGCTTGTAGACCGCGAAACGCTCGTTAGTCAGCTTTCGTTTGTGCGAGACGCCAAAGAAACGGTGAATCTTGCGTTAAATGAGAGAAATGGCGCGGATAACGTACTGAATGACGCTGAAATTACAGACCAAAACGAAAAAGCGGAAGAATAGAGCGAAAAAACATATATAAAATATAGATACTTTGCATAAAACTATCTATATTTTATATATTTCGAAAGAAGTTTATGATGAAAGATAGAGAAAAACAATTAAATAATAATGAAGTCAAGCCAATAATTCCAGAATTAACAAGAGAAGGCTACAAAGCATTTTTTGATAATTTTGACGATAGTTGGGAGTTCGAGAAGAATTATCCATTGAGTGATAATAAACTCTCTGTAATAAACGCAATACGCGGAAAATTAGGCGATAATGCCCAGATTTACGCTGTTCGCCGAGTAGAAAAACCAGATGGCGTGAAAATGCCAGATTTAATTGTGAATGGTCAAAAAGTAGAGATTAAAAAAGTCTCCTCCAAACACTCTGTTCGTGACCAAACCAAAAAAGCACTTAAGCAGGGAGTGACTGGAATTTTTTATGATGTAAAGCCGAAAGAAGGAGTTTCGGTTGATTTTCTGTTTTCAGAGATTGCAAACCAAGCCAGCCACAGAGGTCTTAAAAATTATATCGCATATAAAGAAAAAGGTATCGCCGGCTCTCGTGAAAGAATCGACAATACCTTTTATAACTTAATTCTATCAAAAAACAGTGAAAAAGTCAAGGAGTTTGGCTTCATAAATGAAAAAGACCTAAAAGGGTCTTTTCGTCGTGCGTCTAAGAGCCAAGAGGGCTCGAAAACCAAGACTGAGAGTGAACTCTCACATATTAGAATTATATCACCAAATAGTGAAAAAATCAATAGCATTTTTAATAAACACAAAGAAAAGAACACCGCCGCCTCTTATGCAAGACACGACAGCGTTCTCTATGATTTAATATCATCACAAAACAAAGAAAAAATCAAGACCAACACAATAAATTATTGGCAAAACCGCGCCGCCGCTCGCTTCGAAAACCAAGAACAGCAAGCTTCGAGCTACATTCGCCGCATAAAAAATGCTTACACTGACGCCGAAATTCGAACAATTCGCGAAATTAAGAAATTATACGCTAATTATTATCGCAACGACAAAACTTTCGATAAATTCGCGCTACAAGGCATTGAACCAAGCGGAAGTGCGGCAAGATTTAAAGAGGAAATGGAGCGGCTTGGTTTGAACCAATATTTGCCAGAAAATTACGATTTTCGAATGACAAGATTAGAAATGCTTAACCACCAGATTTGGGCAGAGCTGAAAAAGGCTGGGATTGAACAGAACAATCTCACGGCTAATTCGGTTATAAACACAATTAATAATTCGTATAATCAAGCTATTTTTGATACCGAAAAACAGTTTGGCTCACTTTTGACCTTTTCAAAATTAGATTCACGAACTGTGCAGGAAATTTTGAACTATAAAATTGAAGGAAAGCATTTTTCGAACCGTATCTGGACGAATACTGACATTTTAGCCGAGCAAATTAATTCAAAAATAGCTACAGCCGTAGCAATTGGGCAAAGTCCTGAGAAAACGATTCGTGAAGTTCGTGAACGCTTTGATGTTGGCCGATTTTATGCTGAACGGCTAGTTCGTACCGAGTCTGCTTTTTATCATAATTCAGCAGAGTTGCGAGCCTACCAAGAATTAGGAGTTGAAAAATACCGTATTATTGCAACACTGGACGGCCGCACTAGCGATATCTGCCAACATAAAGACCATAAAGTTTTTAAAATCAGTGAAGCTAAACAAGGCGTGAACTTTCCACCATTTCACCCGCTTTGCCGTACTACGACAGCTGCATATTTTGGTGAAGAGTTTGAACCAGAAACCAGAACCGCCAGAAATCCAAAAACGGGCGAGAATTACGAGACACCAAATATGAGCTATGAAAAATGGGCAAAAGTTAGCGGAATCTCGAAAACTGAACCAGTTTCAACGCCGAGTATTTCACCGGCAGATGATAAGATTGAAGTTAAAATTAAAAAACCACCGACTAAAAAAGTTAATAGCTCTGATGTTAAAAGCTTAAAACTTGAAGATTCACTTGCTCAAGCATTAAAAACTGATGATATTAGAGAAAAAGTCGTCAGAAAACTAAACGCAATGCCGGAAACTCATCGTTCTATTTGGGCTAAATTTTCGAGCGAACTATCTTTTAAAGATTCACCACTTGGGAATGATAACTTTAGCGTGCTTGGAAATAAGGTGAGTGTTCGTATAGCTGGTATATTCGATGGTTCAACTGGAAATCGAAAAGATATAAGAAAGCCATTTGAGGTTTTTCTACACGAATATGGTCACGGTTTCGATCATCGAGCAGGGCGTGGTTCATTTTATGGAGCTACTGGTAAGTTTGAACTTTCTAATGGTAAAACTCTTGGTGAAACCGTTTTTGATGAAGCAAATAGGTATCTAAAAACTAAAGAAGGAAGAAATTTGGCCTATAGACGACATAATTTATCTGTTGAACTTAAAAACGAACTTGAAAATGGTTATTCAAAAAATGATCTAGCAAGTATTTTTGATTTATATGGTGGTGCTGCGTTTAGTAACGGGTTAAGAGTCTTCGGAATGGGTCACGAACAGAAATATTGGGATGGCAGAAAAACGATAAGAGGTGTAAAATTAAGTAAGGAGCAAATCGAAAATCATAAAAAGCGTTTTCTCGGTTCAGAAGCTTTTGCCGAAATGTTTTCAGCAACTGCTCGAGATGACAAAAAGGAAATTGAGCTTTATGAAAAATATTTGCCGGAAAGCTTTAATATGTTTAACGAATTATTAGAAAGGATTTCAAAACTATAATGAAAACAAAATATGAATTTACCCACGAAGACACAGTTGGAGTTTATGGCGTATGGTATACTGATGAAGTTTTAAAAGAATATGCGCGAAAATTTAAAATATTTGACGATTTCGGAGAGCCTGCTTTTCTAGTGATTGGCGGAGATGAGCAACATATCAAAGATTGTGTTGAAGCCGCTCAAAAATCAATCGATAACGGCAAGCCATTTTTCTATAACGCCCCAGAATATATTCAAAAACGAATGATCGAAGAGCGGGAAAATCTTGAAAACAATGTCCGTTATTAAAAATATTGCATAAGAATAAACATTATGCTATAATATTACCAGAACCATTTGCGACTTTTAGCATAAAGCTGAGAGTCGTTTTTCTTTTTGCGAAAAACACAGCAAGCCCAAGCCAAAAGTCGCGCTTGGGGCGGAATATCAAGCTGAGAAGCGTAAAATCGAAAGGAGAATATGGAAAACAATCCTGATTCAACAAAACCTGCTGGCGAAAACGGTATGAACCAGAATCAACAGGGTGACGAACCGAAAACTTTCACACAAGATGAAGTGAATGAAATCATGTCGAAGCGCTTGAACGAAAAAAGCGCTAAAGATGAGGCTAAATTCGAAAAGCGGCTTGCCGAAGCCCAGAAAGAATGGGAACGAAAGGCAAAACTTAGCGACGAAGAGCGTGCTGCAGAAGCTCAAAAGGCGAAAATCAGCGAGCTTGAAGAACGCGAAAGAAAAATCACAATGCGAGAACGCAAAACTGAAGCCGCCGAAAAACTTGCTGCGAAAGAAATTCCGTCAGAATTCGTGAATTATGTTGTCGATGCCGACGCAGAAAAAATGAATTCGAACATCGAAGGACTTTCGAAAGTTTGGAATTCCGCTCTTGAAAAAGGCGTTAAAGCTAAACTTGCTGGAAAAACTCCCGAAGATGTTGGTGGAAATAATTCACAAGGAGCGACATCAAATTACACACAAAGCAATGGTGTAAGCTCGTTCTAATCAGACTCAAGAAAAGAAAGGGATTTTATGGCAGTAGATGCACGTAATATCTATTCTGACAATGCCGAGACAAAGGCAAAATTGGCTGAAATTAAAGGCCAAATCATCGAAGCTGTTATAAAAGGAACAGTTTCAACTAAAATTAAAAATACTTTTGGAATTGGAAACCCAAGCGCTGGATCAGTAGCTTACGACCGCTTGAAAAACGCTGTTGCGAAAAATTATGGCTCAGCACGTAAAGATAGCAAAGGTGAGCCAGTTCGCAATACTGGACGTGTTATCAACAATATTGATGACCGCCAAGAAATCGTTGAGGAATATGACAATACTGATATTAAACAGTTTGGTATTGCTGACCTCATCACACGTCGAAAGAACTCACAAGCAAGCTCACTAGCTCGATATCTTGATACAGCATTCTTTGCTGAAGCTGTTAAATCAGGAACAGAGATTCAGAGTTTGACTTCAGCAACACCAATCGAGGAAGTTCTCGAAAAAGTTATTCAAACAGTTGAAACTGTCAAGAATGACTGGGTTGATGGTGTAGATCGAAGCGAAATTGTTTTGACAGTGACACCAGCAATTTATGGTAAACTCGCAAACTACCTAAACAAGGTTAAAAACGAGATTACTGGTGAGGTTGATGTTTTGTTTAACGGTCAGGTTCGAATTTTCTCAAATCACCGCCAAACAAAAGCAATCATTGCAATGCACGAAGGAGCAATCGCTCAAGATGTAAACGTGTTTGATTTTGACCCACAAAAAGTGCCATTTTCAAACTCGGTTGAAGCTTCACTCTTCTTTACTCAAGGAACAAAAGCTGTTGAACCAGATCTCGTGTTCTACGCTGATTTAGCTTAATATTAACCTAAAAAAGGAGGAAAAATGAAGTATTTTCTCGTTAATTCAACAGGTCTTGTCGTTGGAGTGCCAGAATCAGTAAAAGTTGGTTCTGGCGAAGAGGCGTCAGGTATAGTTGAACAATATCAGGCTCGCCCAGAGGAATACACACCGTGCGATAAAAGCGGAAAACCTCTCGCGGTAGAAAAAGCCAAAAAGACCGAAAAAGTTGAGGAATAATAAAATGCCACAGGAAGAATTCGAAATAGAAGTCATAGCTAAAGCCAAAGAAATTGCTAATTTTGAAGATGAAAAGTTGTTAAAGTTTGCCGTCGGCGAAATTTGCGACCGTGTCTCGTTATATTTGAATCTTCCGGAAAAAGCCGATTTCGACCGCCGATTGGTTAGGATTCTCGCGAATATGACCTGTGGTAATTTTATCAAATTCGAAAGTGCTGCGAATCGAACCGCCGAACGAGCAATTTCAAGTTTGAGCGACAATGGTCAGAGTATCAGTTATCAGAATGCTACACAAAGCTATTTTGTAACGGCTAAAGATAGTGAAATTTTCGATGGCTATGTTGAGATTCTAAAGCCGTATCGGAGGATAAATGTTGTTTCCAGATAGCGCTAAAAAGGCGATCAAAAGCACATTTTACGACAAAATGGTTGAGGTTTTTGAAGTTCGTAAGGATTTTGACGAAGAAGGCGGATTGGTTGAATCTACCTCGAAAAAAGGCGAATTTAAGGCGAATGTGAATTATTCGGAGCTTGGTAAAGTTTTTGAAGAATTGGGAGCTAAATTAAACGCCAGTGTCGCAATTACGGCTGAAACTTCCGCCAAAATTGAAATTGGTGACAAAATGCGAATTGATGGTCGAGATTTTGAAACAGTTGAAGTTAAACGATTCGATTCACACGCCTTGATTTTAGGGAGAATTCTGTGAGAGTTTCGGTTTCGACCTCAATAGTTAATAGTAGAAATCTCAATTCAATTAACGATGCTTTAATTAGTGGAGTTTCGAAAGCAGCAATGCTGGTTCAAGGTTCAGCTAAAAACAAAGCTCCTGTCGATAGTGGAACGCTTCGGCAATCAATTAGAGCTGATAAGGCTAAAATTCAAGGAGAAAATGTGACCGCTACGGTTTCTACCAATCTTGAATATGCGCCTTATGTTGAGTTTGGAACTGGATCGAGAGGACAGTCCACAAACACTAATACGGAAGTTGAAGTTAGCTATCGGTCGGACTGGCGTGGAAATAAGGCTCAGCCGTTTCTATGGCCAGCATTGAGGGAAAACCGAAACAATTCAATCAAAATAATCAGAGAAGAAGTTAGGAAGGCAGTGAAATGATGTTTCTACCAAAACAAGAAATTTTCGAAAAGCTTAAAGAAACTGGCGTTGCGGTTTCGCTAAGCGGACAAAATGTTTTCAAGAAACTTCCAGCCTTAACTTTTCGAATTGATGATAACTCGCCACAATATGGACTGAAAGGTGAAATTTCTGCTCAAGAGATAATTGCCACAGTTGATATATGGGCGAATAGCTCTAAGGAAGCCTCAAAACTTCTTTCAGAGATTGAAAAGAAAATGCGTGAGATTGGTTATTATCTTGAATTCTCAAGTGATGTTCCAAATCCAGACTCAAGTATTTTTCATATAAATAACAGATTTAATAGTAAAAAATAAGGAGATTATATGGCTGATAGGAAAAATGCCACTCGTTCAATTGGTGCAGAGCTTGTCGTTATGGCAAAAGCTGGTGCTACAGTAGACATTAATTTTGGTGGTTTGACAAGCATTGGCGAACTTAGCGCTGAACGTGAGAAAATCGATGTTTCAACACTTGCTGATATTTCTGGAAAACGCTATATTCCAGGAGCAGTTGAAGTTGGTGATCTCGATATTGAAGGAAATATTGAAGATTATGCTGATGTCGAGAAAGTAATGACGTTGTTTGAAGCTGGTGAAGTTCGAAAATTCGAAATTCGCACAACCGAAGATGGCGGTGCAGTTTACAAATTCGACGCTTCTTTGACCAAATTTGCTGTTGGTGAACGAACTGTCGACGGATTTAACACATATTCTGCAACACTTTCAATTAATGGAATGTTCACTCGAGTGAAAAAATCCTAAACTATAGGGGCGTTGAAATTCGCCCCACTTTGAAATTATTAAATTAAACAAGGAAACCCTATGAATAATCTTGAATTTAAAGCGAAAAATATTCGAAAAATGGAAAGAGAAACTGGCTTGAATTTTCTGGAATCGTTGGACAATTTCGGGAGCATTTCTGGCATTATAGATATTATGATGGCTGGAGGAATGACCGAAGATGAAGCTAGTGATGCTTTAGATCAATACGGTTTTGAGGAAGTTATTTTGAAAATTATGGAAAGATTGAGCGAATGTGGTTTTTTACCGCAAGAGGCGAGAATCTCGATGAAGGAATCGTTGAAACAGATGAAGAAAGACTTCAAGAAAATCGAAGAGGAAACTTCAGCCAAAACTGGCGAAAAAACGAACCAAGAGCCTTCGAAATAGGGTTAAAAATTGACGAATATTGGAATCTAAGCCCCGCCGAGTTTCGAAACTGTGTTGCGGGGTTTAACTCTAAACAAAAAGCTGAAATCGAACGAGCGGACGCGTTAAATCACATTCTTGGGCGATATATCAGTTTTGCTGTTAATGACCCAAAACATTATCCGCGTGAGCCAATTGCGGCAAAAAACGCGCATAGAACGAAAAAAATGAGGCCTGTGACGATTAAGGCGTTAGACCAAATCGCACGGCTAACTGGAGGTTTATGAGTAGAACCACAATTGATGAACTGCAGGTTTTGATTTCGGCCAACAGTTCGAAATTCCAAAATGAAATCGCAAAAGTGCGTGAAAATCTCGCACAAGTTAGTCAATCCGCAAGAAGATCAGGAGAATCAATCGCTGGCGGATTTTTAAAGGCACAATTAGCACTCGGAGCTTTGAAGGGTGCTTTTAATGCTGTCGTTGGAGTTGCGAAAGCGGCAACTAGCGAATTTGGTTCGTTAGAACAAAATCTTGGTGGTGCTGAGGCTGTTTTTGGACAATTTTCGGACGCTGTAAAACAGAAATCGAAAGAATCCGCTCAAACAATGGGAACCTCAATGTCGCAATATTTGGCAGCGGCAAACAAAATGGGCTCATTGTTTCAGGGTGCAGGCTATGATGTTCAAAAATCAATGGTGATGACCACAGACGCAATGCAACGAGCCGCCGATGTTGCGAGCGTGATGGGAATTAGCCAAGAAGCCGCTCTTGAAAGCGTGGCTGGAATGGCTAAAGGTAACTTCACGATGATGGATAACCTCGGCGTTGCTATGAACGATACGGCGTTATCTGCTTACATGCTTGAAAAAGGTATCCAAGGCAACATTGAGAAAATGACCACCGGCGAAAAAGTTGGTATTGCCTACCAAATGTTTATGGATAGAACAGGGAAATATGCTGGAAACTTCGCTCGAGAATCAATGACACTGGAAGGCGCGCTTGCAATTTTGCGAGCAGAACTCTCAAATGTTGCTGCGACTCTTGGTTCGGCTTTCGCGCCAGTTGTTTTGAGTGTTTCGAATTTTATTTCGAATGTTTTATTACCAGCAATCAACGCCGCAATTCCGTATATCGTTGGATTTATGAAAGTGGTTGGCACGATGGTAAATTATGTTATCTCGGCACTTTCTTCGCTATTTGGTGCAACTAAAAAAGCAGGCGGAGCGCTTGGCTTTGGTGGAGTTTCGAAAGCAGCAGAATCTGCTTCAAAAGGAATGAGCAACCTCGGTAAATCCGCAGGCGGTTCAGGTGGAGCTGGTGGAATGAATAAAGCCGCAGGTTCAGCCAAAAAATTGAAAAAAGAATTGCTCGGACTTGCGAAATTCGACGAAATGAATGTTCTAAAAACGCCCGAAGATACGGCAGGCTCAGGCGGTGGCGGCGGTGGAGCTGGCTCTGGCGGAGGTGGTGGCGTTGATTTCGAAATGCCACAAATTCAAACTGGCGGTTTTAAAAATGCCTTTGATGAAATTGGGGCAAAAGCTGAAGAAATCGCGAATAAGATTAAGGGCTTTTTCTCAGATATGTTTGAGTTTAAGAAAATCGGTTCGGCTTTTAAACGATTTTGGGATGATATTAAGGCAACTGCAAAACCAGTTTTTGAGGTTATTGGCGATGCTTGGGAACGATATCTAAAACCAATTATTAGCTGGGCTGGAAATGAACTTTTGCCTGCTTTTTTGAATGCTGTGGGTGGAGCGGCAAGATTTCTTGGTGAAATGTTTAAATCTGCTTATAATTTCTCGCGTCCCTTCATTGATGCTTTTATTGCGCCACTCGTTGGCTTTATCGGATCAGGAATCGTGAAATTCTTAAATGGAATTGGTGATGCTTTTCGAGCAATGTCGAAAGATAAAGGACTGGTTGATTTCCTAACTCAAATTACTATTACAATCGGTGGAATGACTGTAGCAATTAAAGCTGCCGAAGCAATTTCAGCATTTAATGCAGGTGTCAAAACAATGCAAGCCCTAGCGCTTTCAAGCCCTCAAGCAATGGCTTCTATGGTCTCGAGCCTCGGTTCAGTAAAAAGTGCATTTGTGCTTGCTGGTGGAGGTATTGCAGGTATAAAAGCATCGGTTATTGCGCTCGGTGCAAGTATCAAAACTTCGGTAATTGGTGCTTTTAACACAGTAATGGCTCATCCATTAATTTTAGCAATAGCCGGTATTGCGGCAGGATTTGCATTCTTAGGTGGTTCGATAAAATCAGCTTTCGAACAAGGAAACCCTGCAATGTGGGAGAGTGAAGCTCGGGCTAAAGCACTTAAAAAAGCTCAAGAAGACCTGCAAAAAGCAATTGATGGCGTTAAAACAGCAGAAGAAAATCTTAAAAATGCAAGAAATTCTGAGACTGATGCGAATTTGCAAAGAATCGAGGCAGTAAAGGCTCAAAAGAGAGCGATGGAAGAATTAGCGATAGCGCAGCAACAAACTGGAATAAGTTTTGAAAGTGTTAAGTCGCAAATTGAATCTGGAACACTTGCTTTCGAAAACTTAACTCCGCAGCAACAAGCGGTTTATGAAAAAGGTTTGCTGCTCGAACAAGCTAACCAAAAAGTTCAAACTTCTCAAGATAATATGAACAAGGCGATCCAAGACACGAAATCTAAAACTGAAGAGCTTAAAAAGGCAAAAGATGAGGAATTGGCGCAAAGACTAGCTGATGCAACTTCGCAAGCAGTTATCCAAGGGAAATATAAAAATTCGAAAGATGCAATCGATGCATTAAAGAGCGGCGTTTTGCAATACAAAGATGAAAACGGCAATATGGTGAAAGTCAGTGAAGAAGATATTTCACGACTTGAAAATACTACAAAAACAAAGTCTCAAGATATTGTAAAAATTTATCGCGATTCGAAAAGCGGCGCCGATCAAGGGTTCTTCGGGCCGATGGGAAAAAGTCTTGCGACAGCTGGTGATCAATTAGGGAAATTTGCAGGCTGGGCTGGTGAAAAATTTGGTGAATTTATCAGCTGGGCAAAAAAAGCAGGCTCGGACGCTTGGAATGGAATTACATCATTCTTTGGCGGAATCGGTCAGTGGTTTAGCGACCGCTGGGGTGATATTAAAAACGCATTTTCGAATGCTTGGCAAACTTTTTCGAATATTGGTCGCAATATTTGGGAAGGCCTAAAATCCGGAATCGGCAATATCGCCAATAATATGAGAAATATGTTTTCTGGGGCTGTGGAAGGCGTGAAAAAATTCCTTGGGATTCACTCGCCATCTCGCTTGTTTAAGAGTTATGGTGGATTTGTGAGCGAAGGATTCGCGCTTGGGATTCAAAGCGAAATGAGCACGGTTTCAAAAGCTTTTGCCAAGATGACCGATTTCGAAATCCCAGAATATACGGTGAAAACTAATTTTGACGCAGATATTCCAGATTATGGTGTTGATCAAACCGTAAAAGCTCATCTTGATTACCAAAGCAAACTCGATAAAGAACGCGAGACTGCGATGGATAAGATCGAAGAAGCGATTCGCAACCAAAAACAGCAAATCACGGTTAAGGTTGGCGAGGACACGCTGGTTAATAAAATTATTGATGGTGTCAATGCAAAAAGCTTCCTTGAAAATAGAACGGTGTTTGATATCTAAAGAGAAAAAGGGGCGAATGCCTCTTTTTTGCTTGATTTTGATAGGCTTTTGGTTGTATAATAAAATTGTTCAGACAAAAAATACGGAAAGCTTTTAAATTGAGCTGATGTTTTTGCTTATTTTGAAGCTTTCGTATTTGTCTGAACAACAATACTACTTAAACATCGGCTCAATTTATTTAGTCGAGGATTGGAAAAAATGAATCACAAAGATACGAGGCCAAACTCAGGTAAAAAAGCTATATTATATACGACTATATCTGTTTTTATTTTATTTTTTCTTATTATAGTCTGGGCGAGTTTTTCGGCCAAAAAGGGAAATAAAGAGATAAGCAACGAGGTCTCAAAACAGAAAATATCTGTTAATATAGAGAAAGACCAAACTCTCGAAACTGGCAAAAATCGTTACAAGCTCAAAATCTCAGGATTTAAAAATGTTGCAAAAATGAGCGTTAGAATTAACTGTGAAAATACGGTCAGCCACAAATCTCCATTGAGTGAATGTAATAAAACTACAGAAAAAGAAACTCAAGGAAAAGAGTCGTTGGAGTATTTTATAACGTTTAACATTTCAGATTTTTCAAAACAGGAAAATAATAAAATCGAAGTATTGGTTACAAATCAAGATCGCGGCGCAGAAAGTATTGATAAAGTTATTGCGATAAATGGTGAGCCTTATTATTATGGTAAAGCTGAAATATCTTTTTCTAAGGAAGAACCTAATAATAACTTATATCTAACTAATGAAAAATACGAAAAAATAACAATTGGTGCGAATATAGACAACCTATCTAATATATATGATATTAAGAAAGCTTGTGAAAAATATAGTGATTCTGATAGTGCTATTGGAAAAAGCCAAATCTATCGATGTAAATATGAAGGCAAGTATGCTCATTTTCATTTTGTGAACAGGTTACTAAGTTCTAAAGATGTATTGAATTATTGATTAATTTAAACTTATTTTTTGCCAAAAAGACTAAAGTTTGGTATAATAAAATTAGAAGAACCATTTGCGATTCACCCCTCAGGGTGGGTCGCTTTTTATGTCCAAACGAAAGGGGAATTTCGAAAATGCAAATAAATGGTGAATTACTTAAAATCAACGGTCAGGTTTTTTCGAATTTGAAAAGTTATCAACTCCAGAGAAATAAGCTCTGGCTAAATTCAGACCGCAATATGGCCGGCGAAATTCGCGCAACAATGATCGGAATCTTTCCAAAAATTGAAGTTGAATTTGGCGGAATTTTAACTGTGGCAGAAATTCAAAAAATTGCGCGCGTGGTTGATTTGCCATTTTTTACAGTCGAGTATTTCGATCCAAAATACAATGCGATGAAATCTGGCCAATTTTACGCTGGCGATTATAGTGTTCAGCTCAAAGATAAGAAACGTGGAATTTTCGACCCCTTTAAAGTGAGTTTAATTCCAGTTAGAAAAGAGGCGTAAATGCTTATTGTTAGTGAAATTTTCAAACAAGCAATCAAACAGCCAACGCGAGAAATTCGAACTGCGTTAGTCTTGGCAAATAATACAAAAATAACCAGTAATGATGAACTCGCCAGTTTTTCGATCGAACGAACAGGAGCGCCATTTTTAAGCTCAATGAGTGGATTCTCGGCCGTAATTCTGGGTGTTTCGAAGAATCTAATTAATCAGGTCGTTCAGGTTGAAATTGAAGTTAAAACTAATTTTCAAAACAATACTTTTGAGAAAATAAATCTTGGCAGTTTTCGAATTTCGGAAAGCTCAGTAAATCTTGAGAAAAATACCACAACAATTAAAGGTTTTGATTTTATGGCGGGGCTTTCAACTCAAGAATATTCAGCTGGTAGTTTAACTTTTCCTGCTTCTCTCGCAGATTTGGCGGCTCAAATTGCAAATAAATTCAATCTTGAATTTAAGCGAGCGGATTTTGAAAGATTACCGAACGCGAATTTTACAATTTCAAAAGATTTGTGGGAAAAAATAAACAAGACTACTTTTCGAAGTATTCTTGACGAGGTTTGTGGAGCAACCGCAACAACTGCGATCGTTCGAAATTCTGCTTTAAGATTTGAACCAATTAAGCGTGCAAAAATTGACCGAATAACTTATTCCGAATTAAAAAGCTTAAAATTTAAGCCAAAAAATGTGCCAATAAACACATTAACGCTTGCCAGAACACCGCAAGAAGACAATATTTTTGTGAAAGATAATGAAAAAGTTGCGCAACAGGGCGAAAGTGAATTTAAGCTCGCGAATAATGAAATTTTAGACAAAAACCGAACTGAAGTTATTTCGCCAATTTTTGAGGCGGTAAAGGGATATGAAGCTCAGCCGTTCGAGGCGGAAACAATCGGCCTATTCTGGTTCGAAGTTGGCGATCGAGTTGAAATTCAAAATGGCGATAACTTCACTGAAAGCGTGATTTCGGGCATTAAAATTGAGATTAGCGGTTCGAGTATTAAAGAATCTTTGGTTGGTAAAGAACTAGAAAAAACTAAAACAGATTATAAGCGAGCTGGCGGTATTGCTAGAACTATTTTTAATACTGAAATCGTTGTCGATAAACAAAAGCAAGAAATCGCAAGCATTATCTCGCAAAAAGAAAAGTTAGAGAGCGAAATGTTTGAGAAGTTCTCACGCCTCGATCAGACTTTAGTAGATTTTAATTATGCAATATCGAAAACAGGTGGTTTAAATTTGCTTAAAAATTCCGCCTTTTATTCATTTGATGAAAAGACTAACTCGCCTAATTTCTGGAATATTAGAACTATTCAAAATCTTACGGTTGAGAATTCTGCTGAAGCTCGCAGTAAAGGAGCTATTTCAGGGCGAAAAATCACAATTCAAAATAACATCTTAACGCAAACAGTGGTAGTCGCTTCGAATTTTACGAGTGAAAAACAAAATTTCTACAGCTTTTCTTGTCGAATTAAAAAACCGGTTATTGGTTCGGGTAAAATTGAAATTTTAGATGGCGAAACAGTCGCTCGAACCTTTGAAATTACAGAAGGAACTAGCTTTGATTGGGCAGAAGTAAAGATTGAAGGAATTCTGCCACAAAATAATGCTCTAAGTCTAAAAATCACGGCAAACACAAATTCGACAATTGCTTTTACAGATTTAAACTTAGCAAATAATAAGACTGCCAGCGTTTGGACACAAGCTCAGGGTGAAATTTCGAATGCAAATTTACATATCGATGAACACGGTTTAATTATTAAAAGCTCAATTAACGAAGGTGATTATACTGCAATTACGCCGTTGGAGTTTTCGGGATATTCAAAAATTGGACACAGCATTCAGCGTGTTTTTACCGTTAATAAAGATACGACCGAGGTGAAGAAGTTTAAAGCCGAAGATGAGATTGACATGTCGCCAATTAAAATTGTCGCGATTAAAGATGGAGAGAAAACGGGCTGGGCGTTTGTTGCAAATTCGAAAGGAGAAAAATAATGAATGAGCGTTTTCGCGCTAATGGTGTGCGAATTGGTGGCACTAATGACAATCACGCATTTGTCGATTTTCAGCTAGCGCATCAAGATATTGCAGGTAATTTCAGTTTATTAAATTGGCAATTTCACGCACATTTTAATCGATCAGATTCACAACTTGACGCCGGAATTGTTAATACGAATGTTGGACAAGTTTATAACAATGGCGGAAGAATTAAGCCGTATCAAGGAAGTTTAAGCACTCGAAACCACTTTATCGCTAGCGGAACAGTTCGCGTCAATCACCGAGATGACGGAACGGAAGAATTTCAAATTGGTATTGGATTAAGCTTTTACGGTGGTGGACGAAGCGAAGGAACTTCTCGAGTATATAATCTACCTACAATTCCACGTCAGAGCAATCCGAGTTTTTCTAAAAGTCTTTATACTTTAGGTGAATCGATCACGGTCGTAATGAATCGAAAAGCGAATTTTACACACCGTGGAACGATTCAGATTCCTGACGGAAATGAGATTAAAGCTTTCGAAAATGTTGGCCATTCCTTCGATTGGACACCTAACGAGACAGAGATCGAAGAGATCTATAAACGAATGCCAAACACGCTTAAAACCTCACTTGGCGTTGATATTACCACTTGGAAAGGCGGCACGCAAATTGGCGGAATTGGCTGGCAAAATGTCGAAATTCAACTTGATTCAAGCAAAATTCAACCAGATTTTAACGATTTTGATTTTGCGGATTCAAACGCCAAAATTACCGAAATCACTGGAAATCCTAAAATATTCGTGCAGGGATTTTCGAAGCCAAAAGCGTGGGTCTTGCCGAAAAATAAAATGCGAGCGAAAAAATACGCCACGCCGAACCGCTATATTTTTGCGTTGAATGGTGCGACGATTTCGGCGGATTATAGCGAAAATAAAGAAGTTGGGGCGACTTTCGAAAAAGCGGTGAATTCAGCTGGAAGTTTAACGATTTCGGCTTCGGCGGTAGATTCGCGTGGTGTTTCGAAAACGGTGAACAAAACGGCGGAAGTTTTGCCGTATTCCGCACCAGTTTTGAGCGTTTCAGCCAAAAGGCAAAATAATTTCGACGAAACAGTGGAAATTGATATTTCCGGAACAATCTCAACATTAAAAATTGGAAATTCGAACAAAAACCGCGTGGTTTCGCTGCAAATGCGGCACAGAGCGAGTGGTGGAAGTTGGGAAAACTGGAAAACAATTCAAGCAGTTCTTACAGAAGCGAATTTCTCAGCTCAAAGGCAATATCTAAGCTTAAATCGTGCTGGCAGCTTCGAGATTGAAGTGAAAGTGGCGGACAGATTGAGTGAAACTTCATCTGTAGCGGAATCTTCGCCAGGAAAACCAATTTTCTTTATTTCGAGCAACCGCGAAAAAGTTGGCGTGAACAAAGTGCCTGAATTCGGCGATTTAGATGTTTTAGGCGATATTTTTTCACGAGGCAGAAAGGTTCTCACGGATAGTCAAGAAGCCACCGACTACTGGGAAATGATCGACATGGGTTGGAGAGTTAAAGGTCTTTTCTATAAGAAAAACGGATTTTGCGGGTTTCGAATGCGATTTGTGGGAACTTATGGCAACGGGCGAATGAGCGAGAAAATCCCCGAGAAATTCTGGCCGAAACACGAAACGCCGTTTGTGGGCGTGAATATCAACAGCGGCAATCATTCGGGCGGATTTGTTTTAACGCTTGGCACGAATGGCGAAATTACCAAACTCGGCACGAATAATCATCAAGAATATCACTGCTCGGGCGTGTATTTGGCGAAAAATAATTTATAAAAGGAGAATAAAAAATGGCTATTGTAAAAATTATTACAGATGAACGAAATGCAATTATGACTTGGCACGAAATCGACCACTTCGCCACAAATTTTAATGGAGCAGGAACAGTTGTAATTCGCAGTTTCGCCAACGGAAAAACTTACGCAGAAGAAACCAAAGCTCGCAAAGCAGGAGATAACACAAAAGACCTAAGCCTTAATACTTTCAGTGTTCAAATATCAGAAGGAACTGAAATTTCAAAGGAAACAATTGAGAAAGAACTTCTTAAAAATGAATACTTTAGAGAAAAAAGTTCGAGACAAATCTGGGATTTTGAAGAAAATAAAGCAAAACAGGCGTAGAGAAAGGAGGAATATGGATGACAAATACATAAGTAAAGAAGTCTTCGAAGCACGAATTGATGTCTTGGAGGAAAAAATCAATAGCTTGACTCAAATCGTAGAGCATACTAATGATCAGCTGGAGATCATCGCAGGGCTTTCAAAATCGGTCACTGAGCACCAAAAAGACATTGAGAGCGTGCGGCGCGAAGCTGAACGCAACAAAGAACGTCTTCGGCGGCTTGAAGAGAATCAGAGTAAAATTGTTTGGGCTGTAGGCGTGGCAATTTTAGGAGCATTAGTGCAATTCGTTCTGAACGGCGGATTGATTAAAAAGTAAGGAGAAAATAATGGCAAAATATATTCAAAAGACAAGTCCGAACCTTGATATTAGAGCAAGTCGAGGCTGGTGTTTACAGTATGCAGATGATGTAGTTAATGCACCTGTTCGTAGAGATTCGGCAGGGCTAGAATATCTAGCTCAAAGAGCAGCAGGTAACATTCATCAAGAAGAAACCCCTCCTGTTGGACTTTGGGTTCCGGTCTTCTTCGATATCACAAGCGGAGAATATGATCCATATGAACACGTAGCATGGGCGTATAATTATGGAGATGGACGAATTGAAATCCACGACAGCGAAGTTCACAGTGGAGCGAGAGGAATTTATAATTCAATCGCCGAAATCTGTCAGTGGTTCAGCATATACGGACTTCGATATCTTGGTTGGAGCGAGCGAATCGGTGGCGTTCAAATTGTTGAAAAGAGTGATAATGTTCGTGTAGTAAATTCGGGCGTTGGTGTAAATGTTCGATATGAGCCAACAACTCAATCTGGCGTATTCGCAAGTTATCCAGATGGTTCAGATATTGAAATGGCTGGTTGGGTTTACGGTGAAAATGTCAATGGTGATGACCGTTGGTTCAAGTCTCAGCGTTCTGGCGTTTATCTTCATTTCTCGGCCTTCGATGAAAAAGAAGGTTCGTTGCCAAATCTGGGAGATTTTCGAAAAGCTCCACAACCTGAAAGTAAAGCAGTAGTTCCAGAAAATAAAGCTCCAGAATTTATTAACTTCGAAAAAGAGTTCGACTTTGTGGATGAAGTAGTGCCAGCTCATGTATCGAATCAGTTCTATGGTCGAAAAAATCTCAAAGATGACAATGGAAAATACTTTGGCAATATTCCAGAAGATTATGAAATTCAAAAGAAGTTTATTGATGAATTACAGCGAGATTCGCAACCAATTCGTGAAATTACAGTTCATAACACAGCAAATAGCTCAATTGAGGCGACAACGAATGAATTTAGGCGAAAGGAAAGCTTTAAATCCGCTCATCTTGTAGTTTCAAATGAGAAAATCGTTCAGGTTGTGCCAAAGGGAAATACAGCTTTCACAAATGGTAATCATGAAAGCAATATTGAAAGCTTTACAATTGAATTTCTTGACAATGTGACTGATGAACGCTATGTTGAAGTCTTAAAGAAAGTTTCACAAGCACTTGGCGTGGATAAAATCGGAAAACACCGCGATCATTCTTCGACAGCCTGTCCAGCGCAACTTTCGGACGAACGGTTTGACAAGATTTTAGCAAAAGTTAAGGGTGAAGATGAAATTAAGCCTGAAGCACCAAAACAGCCTGAAAACGAGCCAAAAACACCTGAAAATGAAGGTATTGCAACTCAAAATGAGGCTGAAAATAAAGTGTCGCAAAATATTAAAAATGAAGTTAAAGCCGAACGAAGAGCTTTAACAGAAAAGGAGATTGAAATGTTAGATAAAATGCAAGAAGAAGTAGCTAAAAATATCGCGAATACAGATTATGAACCAAGGATTAGCGAGAAGGCGAAGACGACGGTGTATTTCATCGCTGACTTGGGGATTTTGACTAATATGCTTATTGCCACAATTTGCGTAATTTTAATTCCAAACGCAACGAAAGAGATTTTGGCGATCAGCGGCGCGGTTGCGACTGCATTTGCAGGGCTTAAGCCGATCTTCAAACTTGGCGCAAAGAAATAGCTAGAGAATTGAGAAAATAAAAAGAACCCGTTTTGGATACTATTTTGAAATCTTTATATATAAAATATATATGAAAAGTATTGACTTTTATTATGTAAATTGATATAATTAAGTTACATCGCCTTAGCTTGCTCGAAAGAGCCGCTAAGGTTTTTTTGTGGTATAATATAGTTATGAAGATTTATATTGATGGACAGAATTTTTTGTATAAAGCCTCTGATATTCTTATCGAAGCCGGTTTAATTAGTAATAAAGATGAATTAAGAAAAATAGATATCCGATGGATTATGCAAAATATCTTTATGTTAGAGGAAGACGCTGAAATATTATTTTTTGGTGCAAAGATTAAAAATAATAATAATTATGGCGAAGAAATATCCGAAAAACTTGTGCGTTTTGGGCAGGTATCGCGAGATATACGAAATAGTCTACAATCTCAAGATATTAAATTTATTGAATCTGGACAATTACGAGTTCGTTCAAGCGATAAATGCCATAAATGCGGCAAAGAAGATTATAGGTTAACTGAGAAAGGTGTAGATATCGGTCTTGGTGTTAAAATGGTTGAAGATAAGTTGCTAAATATTGAAGACACTTTTGTTTTAATAAGCTCGGACACTGATTTATTACCCGCGATCAGGTCTGTTCGAGAGCATGGCGGTAAAGTGATATATGTTGGTTTTGAAGATAGATTAACTAAGGCTCTAACTTATAACTCTGATAGCAGTAATATTATTAGAAAGAATGAGATCATTGAAGCCTATAAAAGAGTGAATGAATAATAAGCTGATTTTAGAGAGTCTTAGCAGTAGCTAGGGCTTTTTATTTTCATCTAACTAAAATAACACCCGAAGGTGCTATTTCAAAAAGTAGATAGTTTATAAAAACAATATGTTCTTTATAGCCGAGCTTCAGCCAGAAAGTCGCTGAAACTGGCGCTCGGACTTTTTGATTATATCAAATTTCGCAAGAAAAATAAAGCTTATCGTTAATTCTTATCAACTAGCGAAAACACATAAATCACCAAAATAATTGCTAAAAAGTTCAAAACACGAAGTGCTAAATTGTCAGATAAAACCAACAACGCTAAATTTGATAGAAAACAAATCACTAAAAAGTTCTTTTTAAAATTATCACTCATTATACCCGCTCCTTTATTTCTTCTAAAATTTTTATAGATGAATCTATAACTCTTTCATGTTCTTTATCCATTACTCGTTGATCCACTTCTACTTCAAAGAAATTATCTGGTGAATCAATATTGAGTTTCTGCTTAACTTCATCACTTACAAATATTGTTTTCTTAACCATTTCTTTCTTTAAATGTGGATTCAAAAGAGATTTAATTCTTTTATCGTCATATTTTTTAGCTTTATTCACATTTATTCCTATTTTTATACGACACTCGTTATATTAGGCTTATAACATATAACCCCGTGTTTTTTATACATATCATTCACTTTATTATCATCATCAAAAAGCGAAGAGAATATTCTTAAAGCCAATATGATCTTTAATTAAATCCTCCTTAACTTGATAAGCTGGTCGTAAATCATTTTCTAGGCGCATAAAATAATTACATTGAAATCTATCAATTCTAAATCTTTTCATATTATCGGTAAGCCAATTTATAGTGGCTTTTTCACATCTTCTATTTCTACCAGTTATAAGAGCAATCCTAATTCCTTCTCCCATTGCTGACTTATTTGGCGTATTTATATCATCTATTAAATAGAAAATAGATTTTAATAGCACAAATCCACTCGCTAATGCTATATCTTTTACTACTTCATCATAAGAATAAAAGTTCTCGTAATCCTTATCTTTACCCTGAATATATTTCAAACGATGCGAGCAATCCGCCAAAACTCCATCGATGTCAAATACTATGTATTTCATTATTGTTCCTGTAAAAATTTAATCGCTTCTTCTTTAGTATCAAACCTTTTCATCTTTTTATTGCCTTTCGATTTCATTACTATGAAAGCCATATACATGAAACATAAATCAATCAACACATTACCGCTTAGCAGATAGTGGTTGAATAATAGTAATCCAGCAATCGTTAGAAATGAAAAGATATCTGCTAATATTGATTGTATAAGTGTTTCGTGAACTATTATTGTGTTGTTTTTCATTATATTTTATCTCCTTTAATATTATTGAGGCAGGGCAGAAACATTTGAAAATTGCCTATGATCGTGTTAAAGGTGCTTGTTTCTGTCTATCCCTCAAATCTGAACAATAACCTTTGTGTATATAGACACAGATACACAAAAACCTATTATTATAATTATCACTCTATTAAATATTATTGATAATTTTAGTTATGCTCAGGTTCGAGGGGAGGAGCATAGCTCCTCCAAGGAATGATTAAATGATTAAAATAATCTGTTGTAGGACTGAGTCTTCAAGTTGGAAAGTGTTTCGGATTTCTCGACCTCTGCCTTACTCCCATTTGGAAATACGATACACTTTCAGTTGCGAACTCAACCAGTTTTATTCCAGCCCTACAAGGGACGACCGAATTGCTTCAGTCCTCCCCCGTTATGTATAGTTCGTAGGGCTTTCGCCCCTTGTAAAGCCGGAATTGAATTGTTAAGGTTTTATGAGATTTTACTGCTCATAAGTCAAATATGTCTTCCACTCTTCGGGGTGTTTTTTGAAGCTTTCTTTGATGTCTTTTGGGGACTGGAAATATATATTTGGAGTCTTTGCTCTATAGTCTAGACCGTGACCTGGTTCTTCAAGAATAAAATCCCAGTAGCCAAAAAATTTAGTTTCATCTCCGTTATTCCAATCAGGTTTAAATCCTTTGGCGTCTTGCTTGATAATTTCTTTGGCTTTTAAATATTTAAGATACTTTTTAGTTTTTTCTACGGTTTTAAATAGTAATCCTAAATCTTTTATATTTTTAACTTCCAAAGCACTCCAGCCAGAATAGTAATCAGTATTTATTTCTTTAAATTTTGATTTATAAATATCTATAGTGAAAAACATTTTTCTCCTTTAATTTACTTTTGGCAATTAACTGTAGTATTTAGCTTAGCTTTAGTGCTTTTGAGTTCAGCTTCTGAGCCTATAAATAGCCCAAATGCACCCGAAAAGAGTATTAGGGCGATTATAGCAATCGCACGCCAAGCCGACATTTTAAATTTTAGATCTTGCATGATTAAATGCTGAATATCAGGTTGTTTCATAGTTATCCTTTCATTTCTAGTTATTAAAATTCGACTTTCTTTGGTTTTGGTTCGCCGAGATATTGCTGAATTTCGAAAATTGCTTGATCATATCCAATCACAAATCTTGCGCGATAACCTTTATTTCTTAGCTCTTTAAGCATTTTATCTTGTTCGATTAAATGTTTATTCTGCCTAATTTCACCATTCTTCTTGAAAACAATAACATTTTCAGCTTTAATTTCGAGAAATAGGCCGCTCGCTAAGGTATTACTTTCAGCAATGAACAGATCCGGCCAAGCTCGGGATTTCTGAAATTTCTTGTGTTTTGTTGCTTGGCCTGGGCTCATTTTCATGCCACTTGAGAAATCTGTGCGAAATAATACATCGGGGTAGTTGTTGCGGAGGTAGTCGCAAATTTTAAGGTGCAGATTTTCTTCAGTTTTTCTCATTAACATATCTTAGTTCCTCATATCTTTGCCACTCTGGCGAAATAATATTAACTTTAATTTTAACTACTCTAGAAATACCATTAATTAAAATTTTCATAATTCTTCCTTTTAGATTTCAGCCCTCCAACGGACACAAGGCTCATAACCACGAAATAATCGCGGCGAGCTACCAATAAGGAGGTGCTCGACTTTTTTCTGCAGCTCTAAACCACTTGCGAAACCTGTGCCCATTGGAAGGCTAAACTTATTTTTTAAAATCCTACTGCTCGTCGATAATCATCAAACTGCTGTGAACGCTCTATACTATTTTCTTTACATTCTTTGAGATATTCATTATAATAATCGTTTTGCCAATCTTCGAAAGGGAAGTCTTTAATATCCATCTTTTCGGCAAGGCCATTACCAATTTCGTAATATCTGCAAAATTCGTCAAAATCCATATCTTCAAAACCATCTTCGTAAAGATTGCGATTTTCTAAAATAATATTTTCCAGAAAGTCACGGATTAATTTTTGGTCAAAATTCATAGCTTAACTCCTTTATTAATTTTTCGCTATTCCTTCGCAAGAAATCTTCACAAATTCGCCGATCTTCACAATCCATTACATATTGCAGCATTTCCGCTTTTAAAGGGAGAGCGAGTTTTGAACTGAAAATTTCTTTTAACTCTGTGATATCTGCAGTTGAATATTTATTAAAAATTTGATTAATTACTGTTCTGAAATTCATTTTTAATCCTTTGTAAAAAATGTTCGTTGGCGATTTTGTGTCATTCTTTGCACACGAGCTGCAATGACTTTTTTAATTTCTTGCCGTGTTTGAGACGGCATTTTTTCATAATACTTAGCCACAAATTCTCGTATTTCGTCGACTTCGAACTCTTCGAAGACTTCTGCCACTTGACGTTCATCTTTCATCTCTATCAGCTTTGAGCGATAGGCGGCGACATAGTCCGCCCACGCTTTCGCTGAATGATTTTCTTTATAAAATTGATACGCCAATTGTTTAACTAATAGATACTCAGGTTTTGTCATAGGTAGAATCCTTGTAGTCGTTCTAGATGATTTGCTCGTGGATCTTGATAGAGCATATCACCATTACCAGTGAGCATTTCTGCGCCAGTTTCGTCGAGAATAATCTTGCTGTTAATTGAGTTGGTTACACTGAAGGCAATCTTTGTCGGAATATTCGCCTTGATTAAACCTGTTACAACATCGGCAGAAGGTCGCTGAGTTGCGAGAATTAAGTGAATTCCTACCGCTCGAGCTTTTTGTGCAATTCGGATAATTGAGCTTTCTGCACTTGGTATTCCTAGATCTGAAGCTTCAAGGATTGCTTTTTCGAGCTCTTTCATTACTTTTTTCTGTTCCTTAATCGTTTCTTTTTCAAGCTCTGACATTCTTGGGTTAATTTTCAGATCTTCCAGTGATTTTACTTCTGATAAATCAAAATCTTTATTAAAATGCAGAATCGTTTCGATCATACCTTTAATATTCAATTTAAATTCTTCGCGTTTATTGCCAGATGTCATCATCAAGTCTGCAAACTCATCAATCACACAAACAATTCGTGGCATTTTGCCTTTGTAATCTTCGATTTTTCGCACACCAGCTTTTCGCAAAGTTTTATAGCGAGATTCCATTACTTCCACTAAATCCGCAAGTGTTTCTTGTGCATGAATTGGATTAGTAACAATCGGTTTTAATAAATGTTTGCTATCTTCATAAAATCCAAGTTCAACTTGCTTTGGATCGATTAGCACGAGTTGGAGTTCGTCTGTCGAAAGTTGTTTAGTGAGCGATTCGAGAATCACGTTCAGCATAACGCTTTTACCAGAGCCAGTTTGCCCAGCGATTAGCAGATGCGGCATTTTGGTTAAATCACCGTAATGATTTTCACCAAAAATATCTTGGCCGAGCGGAATTTCGAAAGTGCCTTTTTTAAGCAGAGAATCGTCGAAATCTAGAACTTTACGCTCAGGATTTGGAATTTCCACACCGATTAAGTTTGTGCCGTAGATTGGCGCAAGCACGCGAACTGATTTAGCTTGAAGAGCGATTGCGAGGTCATCAGCACGTGAGCCGATATTTTTCATTGCGACACCACGATTTGGCCGGAAAGTATAGCGAATTACGCTTGCACCAGTGAAGGTTTCGCCAATTGCGCCACCGATTCCGAACTCTAAGAATTTTTTAATAATCAAATTCTCATTAGTTTCGCCGTCAGTTTCAAGCAAATCAACAGTTGTATTCTTCTCGCTGAATTTTTCCGCAACGTTCATTTTGCGCTTAATTTTAGCTTTATCAAATCCAGTTTCGATATTCGCAAGAACTTCCATCGATTCTTGTCCGTTTAAAATATCACTCGGGTTAGGGAAGAATTTAGCATTATCGTTGTTGACATAGTCGAATACGTTCGTGATGAGCTTTTCGGTTGTGGGCAAGAACTCAAGCAGATCATTTCGAGAATATTCGAATTCGCGAATTTGCGGCGAACCATCTCGATTCTTAGTCTTCTTGATCTCAATGAATCCAACACTTTCAATTTCTTTTTTGAGAACTTTTTCAGCCAAAACTAGATAAATTGAGCCTTGAAGTAGGTATTTATAGTTTTCTTGATACTCTGGATCAAGTGGATCGTTAGTGGCCGACGAGTAAAATGAAACTGTTTTATAATCTTTAAGCTTAATTTTATCTCCACTCGAGCCTTTAATAATTAGGTCGATGATTCCAACCATTGGCACTTTCGAAATTTCAGCTTCGAGTCGTTTTTCAGCATCGATAACTTCGAATTTTGGTGCTTCCTCAAAATAAATATTGAGCGAATCGTTAAATTCTTTAATCATTTTTTCACGGCTGCCAGTTTTACCATAATCTATTTCGTAATCGCTAGTTGAATTTATTTCATCAAGCCCAGCAGCTGCAGCTTCGTCAAAAGTTCCGCCCTTATAGTAAATTTCAAGTGCTTTGTGGAAAGCTTTACCGACTACCATTGATGGGCTCAAAGGATTGTCGTAAACTTTCGCAATGTAACGCTTTTGAAATTCAACCTGATTTCGTAGAAAGGTTACAAGGGCAGAGTAGCTTAAGTGATCAACTCTATTCATTGATTTTCTCCTCGGTTTGGTTAATAATTTGTTCGTCTTCGCGCGAAATTTCTTCTTCAATATAAATTCCAGAAATATCGAACGCTTGGCGAATTGCATTAGCTTCAGCACATTTTGTGAGCATTACAATTGGCATTTTTGCCCAAGTTGATTTCGGCTTACCATCCTTATTTTTCTGGACGAATTCTTCATAAAAAGCAGTATATTTCGTGAATTCTTTCGGCTCACCGTTAACTAGTCCAAAAACCGGCACAGTTACGCTTTCGAGCTGTCCATCGGCGCTCTTAGTAATTTCAGCAGTTCCAGTGTGAGAATATTTACCGCCTCTTCGAGCGAGTTTTCGAAGACCATGAATTGATATGATCGGCGTAAGCTCTTCGCGCTCAGTGCTTTTATTCCAGATATATGTCGCATAAATCTCATTCTTGAACGGATTAACTCCGAACTGGCTCGCGATGATCATAAATCGTTTTAAATCTTCAATCGGTCGAGCTTGTTTTGTCTTGGTTAGCCCGAGTATCGATACATGGATTGAGGCAAGCATTCGCTCTTTGGAAGCGGCGGTTAAATCTCCTTCGAAAAGACCGTTCGCATATGGCACGACTTCACCATATAATTCACGACGCTTTTTATTCGCTAATTTCTTTGCATCTTTTTCTGTAGTAATAACTGCTTCTGACATTATTTACAAATCTCCATTTCATTGATCATTTGCCATTCACAGTTGTGTTCTTTTTCATAATTTCGATATTTTTGCCATCGATATTCTGAACCAAACCAAGCAAGAGCTACTAGTCCGACAATCATAAAGAATATTATTTTTTTAAATTTTGTTGTTTTTGCGTGCATTTTATCTCCTTAATTTTATTATTTTTGATTTTCGAAAATGTTATCTGTCGCCACTATTCATTACTTTCTTGGCCGTTTTCTTTTTCGAAATTCAAACCTTGATTTAACTTTGAAATTTCTGCAAAACCCCGTTCGCAAAAATCTCATTTGTAAAATCAAGAAGCCCCATGGATAACGCACAACCATGGGGCTAATTTTGTAAGCTTAGAAAAGATGTGCGTTTTTTAGAGTTGCATCTTTACGCTTATGATGATATATGATATAATATTAAACAGCTGCAGTTCATTGAGGGGGTGAAGTATATGAACAAGGAGAGCATTTTGCGAACAGCGTCGCGAAGATTCGCAGTTATCTATAATGATGACAAGATGAAGCTGATTGAATTTTATGAGCTTTTGGCGGGTCAGAATTTTGCGACTACTCTAAGAGTATATATGCTCGGCGGAGAAATATACTTCGACGAGCATTCGATTGAAATCGAAGAAATTAGCGAGATTTTGCTAAAAAAAGCGATTTCACTGGTGGGTAAAAGTTTCATTCAGCGCGAACTGCGCGAATTGGCTAATCTGATTAAAAAGCTAAGCGAAGTTCCGCTGGAAGATATTAAAACTTTTGATAAACTCGAAAGTCTCGCGGCGAAAAAATTTCAGAAAATTTACGAAAAGTATATCGCCGAAAAATATCTCAAGTTTTTCAAGAAAAAGTAGAAAGTTCCGTGGTTCGGGGCTTTTTTTTCGCTACTAATTATGATAAAATGGGAATAGATTTTATACTGTTTTAAATGGAGAGGGAAATGTCTAAAAAAACTGCGAAGAAGAATAAGACCGAAAAGGTGAAAAAATCGAAGAATGTTTTGGTAGAAGAAAACAGAGTGAATAATTTTTTGACGGCGATTTTTGGCGACCCGCAAAAGAAGATTTTGCGCCGATTGCAAAAAAAAGTTAATGAAATCAACGAGCTGGCGCCAAAATTCGAAAAACTTGATGATGCGAAATTGAAGGCGAAATTCGAAAAACTGCAAGATGAAATTCGAAAAGAAAAGAAAACGCTTGATGAAATTTTGCCAGAAGTTTTTGCGATTGTGCGCGAAGTTTCGAGCCGCACCCTTGGTATGCGCCATTTTGACGTTCAGTTGATTGGTGGGATGGTGTTGCATGAAGGAAAAGTTGCCGAAATGAAAACTGGTGAAGGTAAAACTCTCGTGGCGACTTTGCCAAGCGTTTTGAACGCGATGTCTAAAAAAGGTGTTCACGTGGTGACGGTGAATGACTACCTCGCGCAGCGCGACGCTTCTTGGATGGGCGCAATTTATGATTTCTTGGGGCTTTCGGTTGGCGTGATTATCAATGAAGCCAGCTTCATTTACGACCCAAAATTTGATAACGAAGCGCACGAAGACGAAAACATGCGCAAACTTCGCCCCGCAACTCGTAAAGAAGCTTACGCGGCGGATATTACTTACGGCACCAACAACGAGTTCGGTTTCGATTATTTGCGCGACAACATGGTGAATGAGGTAGATTTGCTTCGCCAGCGCGAATTGAATTTTGCGATTGTCGACGAAGTTGACTCAATTTTGATTGACGAAGCGCGCACACCGTTGATTATCTCTGCGCCAGCTGCCGAAAATCCAGAAAGCTACATTCAATTTTCGAAAATCGCCGCGCAACTCACCGAAGATGATTATGACGTTGACGAAAAGCGTCGCAGTGTGGCTTTGACCGACGAAGGAATCGATAAAGTTGAAAAACTTTTGAATATGAAAAATCTTTATACGCCAGAACATTCGCGCGCGGTTTACCACATGGAACAAGCTTTGCGTGCACAAACTTTGTTCAAGCGCGATAAAGATTACGTGGTGACGAATGATGGCGAAGTGATTATTGTTGACGAACACACTGGTCGCTTGATGAATGGTCGCCGCTATAATGAAGGTTTGCACCAAGCGATTGAGGCGAAAGAAGGCGTGCCAGTTCTTCAAGAATCAACTACGCTCGCAACAATTTCGTTCCAGAATTTCTTCCGTCTTTACAATAAACTTTCGGGTATGACGGGAACGGCGTTCACCGAAGCTGAAGAATTCCAGCAGATTTACTCTTTGGAAGTGGTGCAAATTCCTTCCAACAAGCCAGTGATTCGCGACGACAAAGAAGATTTGATTTTCAAGAGCGAAAAGGCGAAATTAAAAGCGGTGGCAGACGCAATCAAAGAATATCACGCGCAAGGTCGCCCAGTTTTGGTTGGCTCGGGTTCGATTGAAAAGAACGAGCAAATCGCGAAATATCTGGATAAAGAAGGCATTAAATATAATCTTTTGAACGCCAAAAACAACGAACACGAAGCTTCGATTGTGGCGAAAGCTGGCGAAAAGGGCGCAATTACGCTGGCAACAAATATTGCTGGTCGCGGAACCGACATTAAGCTTGGCAAAGGCGTAAAAGAGCTTGGCGGTTTGGTGGTGCTCGGTTCGGAACGCCACGAATCGCGCCGAATTGATAATCAGTTCCGTGGTCGTGGTGGTCGTCAGGGCGACCCAGGCGAAACCCAATTTTACGTTTCAACCGAAGATGATTTGATGCGAATTTTCCAAGGCGAACGCATTGCAATGTTGATGGATAGATTGGGCGTGCCAGAAGATATGCCAATTCAGCACAAATCGGTTTCAAAAACGCTCGAAAACGCTCAAAAGCGCGTGGAAGGTTTTAATTTTGACACGCGTAAAAATGTTGTTCAATACGACAACGTGATTAACCGCCACCGCAAAGTGGTTTACACAATGCGTCGCAAGATTCTTGAAGGCGAAGATATTACTACTGAAATCAAAGCACTTTTCGATTCGAAAGTTGATGAACTTGTCGAATTGCCACTCAAGAATAATCCAAAATTCGTGGCGGATTTTGCCGAATTTTTCCCTGTTGAAGAAGAAAAAATCGAAGCGCTTGGTGCGATTTCGAACGATAAAAAGCGCAATAAATTGGCGCACCAAATTGTTGAAGACGTTTATCGCGATAAAGAAAACGAGCTTGGCGAAGAAGTTTTGAATAAAGTTGAGCGCGAAGTTTATATGCAAATTCTGGATACGCTCTGGATGAATCACCTTGAAAATATGCAACATTTGCGCGAAGGTATTCACTGGCGAAGCGTTGGTCAGCGCGACCCGTTGGTGGAATATCGCGCCGAATCGCAAAAACTTTTCGACGGTTTGCAAAATACTTTGCGCGACGAAACGATTCGAATTTTGATGCGAATTACTAAAAATGATGCGGTTGCGCGCAGTGAAGAAGAGCACGAAACTGAGCTTACACGAATGGCTGAAAATTCGGTTGAGCAAGGCGTGAATGAAATTCAATCGGGCGAGAAAAACCGCGATGGTGATTTTTCGAAAGCTAAAAAGCAAGCAACCCAGAATTCGAAAAACGCCAAGAAAAATTCCGCCAAAAAAGCTAAAAAAGCTCAACGCCAAAACAAGAAGAAGGGTCGCCGCTAATGCGACATACTGTCGAGGAAGTGCGCCTGCAAAACGGCGCGCGTGGGCTTTTGGTGAATGTTCCAGATGCGACAGTGATGGGTTTTCAGTTTCAATTTCGGGCGGGTTCGCGTTATACTCGCTCGCCTGAAATCTATGAAACGGCGCACATTATGGAGCATATGGCGTTTGGCGCAAACGCGCGGTTTAAAAATGAGCACGAATTTGAGGCAGAATTTACTAAAAACGGCGCTTATCACAACGCTTCAACCTCTGATATGGGAATGAGCTACGTGGCGGATTGTGCCGATTTTGAGTGGGAGCGAATTTTAGATTTGCAGCTGCTTTCGATTGGTGAGCCAAAATTCAACGCTTTCGAATTCGAAGCCGAAAAGGGCAATGTCCGCAATGAATTGACGGGTTATTTAAACAATAACGCGCGGCTACTTTGGCCAAAAATTCAGCAGGCTTTTGGTGAAAAAGTTCTAACTTACGAGCAACGGCTTAAAACGATTGAAAATATTCAACTTGAAGATATTATCGAGCACCACAAACGCACGCACACTACCGATAATTTGCGTTTTGTAATTGCGGGAAAAATCACCGAGGCGCGCAAAAAGAAGATTTTGGCGCGGATTGAAGAATTGCCGCTTGAACGGGGCAAAAGGTTTGATTTTATCGTTGATGAGCTCGAATCGCCGCACGAGCCAATTTATATTCATCGCCCAGATTTGAAAAATATCAATTTTGGCTTTTCGATTGTGTTGCCACGCCAGCTTTCGACCACCGAAATGGACGCAATGCACGCCCTAAACCACATTTTGACGGGCACGATGCACTCGCGAATTTTTGGTCAGGCGCGCAAACGTGGCTTGGCTTACGGCATTTATAGTGGCGCTTCCAGAGGTCAGAAAGATTCTTCGTGGGATTTCGAAGGGCAAACTAATTTCGACACCGCCAAACCGCTTTTCGAATTGGTGGTTCAAGAATTGAAGCGCATTTTGAACGAAGATTTGACCGAAGAAGAATTAGATGCGATGAAATCTTACGCGCTTGGTTCATTCCAGATAGGCGGGCAGACGGTGGCTTCAACCGCAGGGTTTTACGCTGGTCGATATTTCTGGGACGGCAATATTCGCGACCACAAAAAACAGCCAGAATTTATCAAACAGATTTCTCGCGAGAAAATTTTTGCTTTAGCGAAAGAGTTTATCGAGGATGGCGTTTGGGTTTTGGGCGCCGTGAGTGGCGGCGAACAAGCGCAGATTTTTGAACTCGACGAAACACTGGCTGAACTTTTCGAAAAATAAATTCGAAGAACGGAGGAAGAATGAAAATTGCATTGATTGGTTTTGGGCTTGAGGCGAAAAGCGCCTATGATTTCTTGCGCAAAAAATTTGAACAGGCCGAATTTGAAATTTACGACCAAAATGAAACCAGCAAAGTGCCGCTACCCGAGGGAGTAAAATTTTATGGCGGATTTAATAATTTGGCGGAAATTCAAGCCGATTTAATTGTGCGCACGCCAGCGGTTAATCCGCGGAAATTGCCAAAAAACACCAAAATCACCTCTGTGACGAATCTTTTCTTCGAGCAATGCACCGCGCCAATTATCGGCGTGACGGGTTCGAAGGGCAAAGGCACGGTTTCGAGTTTTGTAGCGGAAATTTTGCGCGCCAGTAGCACCAAAACGCACCTTTTAGGAAATATTGGCACGCCCGCGCTGGATGTTTTACCTGAAATTTTGCCCAGCGACGCAGTGATTTACGAGCTCAGCAGTTTTCAGCTTTGGGATTTGGTTCGCGCGCCGCACATTGCAATTTTGAATAATATCGAGCCCGACCACCTCGACGTGCACGATAGCTTCGAAGATTACGTGCTGGCGAAGATGAACATCGCGCTGAAGCAAACCGAAGATGATTTTTTGATTTATAATTGCCAAAATTCGATTATCGAAAATTACATTTCGAAATTCGAAAAGCAAATCGCGAGCGAAAAGCAAACTTTTCCGAATTTTGATTTGGCGCATTTCGAGGCGGGGCAGTTTTTTTGGGGCGACACGCCGCTTTTTGAAACGAATATTGTGAAGTTGCCAGGTGAGCATAATTTGCAAAATGCGCTTGCCGCGATGACCGCGACTTATGATTTTTTGCGCGAAAAGGGTTTCGAAGAAGAAGAGATTTTCGAATTTTGGCGCGAAGGGCTTTCGAAATTTGAAGGTTTGCCACATCGTTTGAAGTTCGTCCGCGAGAAAAACAACGTGCGCTTTTATGACGATTCTATTGCTACGACCCCTGGCAGCGCCATCGCCGCGATGGATTCTTTTGCGCAACCAAAAGTGCTGATTTTGGGTGGCAGCGATAAAGGGGCAGATTTGACAGAACTGATTTCGAAAATCACTCACGCGCCAGAAAACCAAATTCGAAAAGTGATTTTGATTGGCTCTGAAGCCGAAAAATTAGCGGAGCAATTCCGAGAACATCATTTTGAGAATTTTGAAAACTTAGGACTTGACACAAATATGCACGAAATCGTCCGCGCAGCTTTTCGTAGCGCTCAGCCTGGCGATGTGGTGGTGATGAGCCCAGCGCACGCCAGCTTCGATATGTTCAAGAGTTATGTCGATAGGGGTGAGCAATTTATCGAAGCGGTGCAAGAATTATAAAATAAAAAATCTCCGATGACTACTGTTCAGCTCGGGGATTTTTTATTTTTGCCAAGAAAATATCAAAAAACCCTTGACAAATTAAGCTACCTTGTATAACATAGAAGTATGACAGAGCAAGAAAGAATCGAAAAATACGCTTCGCAGATGTCGACACAGATGCGAAAAGGCTTCATCGCCTTTTGCGTGCTAAAAGTTTGTTCGAAAAAACCTGTCTACACGAGTGATATTATTAAAGATTTGCGCGACGCGAAATTGGTCGTGGTGGAGGGCACGATTTATCCGTTGCTTTCGCGCTTACAAAAAGAAGGTTTACTCAGTCACGAGTGGCAGGAAAGCGAGCAAGGTCCGCCTCGTAAATACTATCAAATTACGGATTTCGGCAAAAAAGTTTCGAAATTGGTGGGCGAAGAAATTGCCAGCTTAAATCGAACAATCGAAAAACTTTAAGGAGAGATATGAAAGACATTACAAGGATTCATTTGGCGAAAACCCCGTATGAAATCGAGGTTGAGGCGAAACAGGATTTTGAAAAATATTTGAATCAACTCAAAAAATACGCTGACGAATCGATTTTTGAAGATGTGGAAATTCGAATTACAGAAATTTTGGCCGAAAATGGCGTGATGAAAAATGATGTGATTTCGAAAAATGAAGTCAAAAAAATCGAAGCTCAAATTGGCTCGCCAGAGATTTTTAAGGGCGAAGATTATGATGACGCGAAAGAACCAGAATTTGAAGCGCAGGAAAAACGCGAAGAAAGTTATTTTGCGCGAATCAATAAAAAGCGGCTTTTTCGAATTTATGAAGGTCAGATTTTAAGCGGCGTGGGCGCTGGTTTGGCGGAATTTTTCGAAATCGACGCCACTTTAATGCGCGTGATTTTGCTGGTGAGCTTTCTCGCGACCGCTGGAATTACCTTCTGGATTTATTTATTACTCGCGATAATCACGCCGTATGCTAAAAATGCCAACGACGTTTTGCGATTGCGTGGGCAGCCAATCACGGCTGAAAAAATCCGCGAGGTAAACGAAGAGTTTGATTTCGAAAAAATAAAACGCAATAGTTCGCGAATCAAACGAGTGATTTTGGCGATAATCGGTGTTGGTGCTTCGATGGCGGCGCTGGGCGGAATTTTCGCGCTAATTTTTGGCAACAGCACGCTGTTCGAAGTTTCGAAAATGAGCAACTGGCCTTTCGACGACCAAATGCACACCGTCGTCACCGTGCTTTGCAATTTGGCGGGTGTGGCGTTTGTGTTGTTCAACGCAGCTTTAGCGCACGCTTGCTTCACGGCGCGTTTTGTGCGCGGGCACGCGATTGCTTTGATTGCCAGCGTATTGATTGGCGCAACTAGCTTTTTTGCCGCGATTAACTTCTATTCGCGCGAATCAATGCAGAATTTCAACGCCATTCGCGAGAATATTTCCAGCACGGTAATTTTGGGCGAAGGTAAAAAGGAAGATTCGAAAAATGGCATTAAAACTAAAGATTTGGCGAAAATTACGCGGATTGAATCCGACGTGCGCGCTCAAATTCGCTACCACGTTAGCGAAGAAACCAAAATCGAAGTTCGCGAATATGCGGTTCGAAATGGCGAATCGAGCAACGATTTGAAATTCGAAATTCGAAACGGCGTGTTGAAGATTTCGCGCAAAAATCCAGCTGCTTTCTTTGACCAAAATGAATCAATCGACATTTACGGCCCAGCTTTGAATAAAATTTCGGTGAATAATGCTTTCGAATATTCAACTTCGAAAGACCAAGATGCGCTGGATGTGATTTTGGAGTCGGGCTCGGCGAATTTCGAAATGCGCGGCACGGGAATTGTGAAAGATTTGAAGGTTTTCGAACGGGATTCGAAAGGTCGATTGGTGCAAAAAAATGTCGAACAAGGAGGAGAAAATGAAAATTAAAGTAAGTGGAATTTCGAAAAGTTTTGGCAAAAAACAGAGCCGATTCGAAGCTTTAAAGAACGTGAGTTTTGAAATTTCGAGCGGCGCGAGCGTGGCGATTGTGGGCAAATCGGGAAGTGGAAAATCAACCTTGATTCACGCGATGAGCGGGCTCGATGCGCCAGAAAAAGGGCATGTTTTTGTGGATGGAATCGACATTCTCACGATGAAGCCGCGCCTCGTGGATAAATTCCGCGCGCAAAAAATGGGGTTCATTTTCCAGAGTTTCTTTGTGCAAAGCGCCGAAACTTGTTTCGAAAATGTTAGCTTGCCGCTCGAAATTGCGGAAGTGCCGATTTTTCGAAGAAGTGAAAAAATCGAAAAAGCGCTAGAAAGCGTGGATTTGCTGAAGAAGAAAAAATCGAAAGCCAGCGAGCTTTCGGGCGGAGAGAAGCAACGTTTGGCGATTGCGCGGGCGATTGTGAACGAGCCAAAATTGATTTTTGCCGACGAGCCAACGGGCAATCTGGATTCAATTACCGGCGAAAAAATTGAAGATTTGCTTTTTGACTACAATCAAAATCACGGTTCAACGCTAATTATCGTGACGCACGACGAAGATTTGGCGGCAAAATGCCAAATTCAAATTCGGGTTAAAGATGGCGAAATCGAAGAAATTACCAACGCGAAAGGAGAGCAAAATGCGTAGATTGGATATTATGCGCCGAGCGGGCAAAAATTTGAAGCGAGCAAAACTTCGCACAGCTTTGACTGCGCTGGCGATTGCGGTTGGCGCCACCACAATTTCTCTTGCTTTGGCGGCGGGTAAGGGCGGAAATGCTTACGTTGATTCGCTTGCCCAAATGATTGGCGACCAAAATTCGATTAACGTTTCGCGCAAAATTGTGGAGGAATCGCGCAATTCGCAATACGAACTGACCAAAAAGGGCGAAGAAAAATCGCGTGAAGAAGAAATCGAAGAAGCAAATTTCAAATACGCTCTATTCGAAAGCGACGTTGCGAAAATTCGCAAAATTGAAGGTGTCGAAAGTGTAAATCCGTGGTTTGCGATGTATATCGACAACGTTCGCTTGGAGGGCGGCAGTAAAATCAACGTGACAGCGGTGACTAAAAATAATTCGAAAACGGTGGAGCTATCGGCGGGTTCGCTAGTGAACAATCAAATTGAACACGGCAAAACCGTTGCGCCAAAAAGCTTTGCCAAGGCGGTTGGCTTAAGCGAGAAAGAATTGATTGGCAAAAAAGTGATTTTTGAAGCAATCAGCCCGAAAGGCAAAACTTTCGAACGCACTTTCGAAATCGTTGCGGTGGATAAAGGCAAAACCGACACCGAATTTAGCTATCCAAACGCTTTTCAAATCAACAACGCCGACGGCTTAGAAATTTCGAAAGCGCAAAATGATTCGCAACAAATTTTCTCGGGCATTTCGGTTGGCGTGAAAAAGGGTGCGGATATTGATAAAATCGCCGATTCAATCCGTAATTTAGAAAGCGGACGTTACGCAGTTTCGAGCTTTAAAGACGATTACAAATCAGTGCAAACCGCTATCAATATTGCGGCAGCTGGACTTGCGGGCTTTGGCGCTTTGGCGATTTTGGCTTCAGTTTTTGGAATTATCAACACGCAATATATCAGCGTTTTGGAGCGAACTTCCCAGATTGGCTTGATGAAATCGCTGGGCGCAAAAAGGGGCGATATTTCGAAAATGTTCCGTTATGAAGCGGCGTGGATTGGCTTTTTGGGCGGAACCTTGGGCGTGGCGATTGCCAGCGCGATGGTTTTTGCGCTGAATCCACTCATCAATTCTTGGAGTATCAGAGCGGCCGCGACGGGTGGTGATTTGCTACAAATCGACTTCTTGGCGAATATAATTTTGATAATTAGCTTGATGTTGATTTCGGTGATTTCAGGCTATTTCCCAGCACGAAAAGCGGCACGAATGAACCCAATTTCGGCGCTTCGAACTGAATAAACCTTTCGAAAATAATTTTTCGAAAATCGAAAAGGCGCGTCTTCGAAACAAGAGGGCGCGTTTTTCTTGAACAAAAAACTTATCCGTGCTATAATTTAAACACTATGGCAGATAAGAAGGTAAAGACAGTTGAAAAAACTGGGGCTGTTGACAACATTAAGCAACAGCTTGAAGGATTTAAAGATTTTATTAAAGACCAAGGTTTGATTGGTATGGCGATTGGTTTGATTTTAGGAACCGCCGCTGGAAATTTGGTAAAATCACTAATTGAAAACGTAATTATGCCGCCAATTGGCTTGATTCTTGGCTCGGCAGACGGTTTGAAAGGCTTGAGCTGGGAAATCGGACGCACGATGAATGGTCAAATCGCAGTGATGAAATACGGCGAATTTTTGAATGAGCTTTTGAATTTCCTCGTGGTGGCAGCGGTAGTTTACTTTATTGTAATGGCTGTTGCGAAATTCTTTGGCGAAGACGTAAAAGCGAAAAAATAATGGACAAGCTGAAGGCTCGAGCGCAACAAATTCTAACAGAGGTAAAAAAGGCTGAAACCAAGCTGAATTTTGAAGATTTGTTAGAGAAGATTGCGGCGCTTGAGCTGGAAGTTTCGCAGCCTGAAATTTGGAATAATCCGCAGAACGCGCAACGCAAAATGCGCGTTCTTAATGATTTAAAAAAGACGGCTGAGCCGTGGCAAACTTTGCGCGCTCAGGCTGAAGATTTACTTGAGCTAATGGAAATTAGCGACGAGCTTGAAGAAGAATTTGCTGAGCAGATTGCGGCTTTCGAAATTGAGCTCGAAAAGCTGAAAAAAGAATTGCTTTTTGATGGCGAATACGATTCTGGCGCGGCAATTGTGCGAATTACCTCTGGAGTTGGTGGCACCGACGCGCAGGATTTTGCCGAAATGTTGGAGCGAATGTATTTGCGCTGGGCGGAAAAAAATGATTTTCAAACCACCCAAATTGAGCGCAGTGTGGGCGAAGAAGCGGGCATTAAAACCAGCGTTTTTGAGGTTGAAGGGCAAAACGCTTATGGCAAAATGCGGAGCGAAAACGGGGTGCATCGTTTGGTGCGAATCTCGCCATTTAATAGTGGCGGAAGTCGCGAAACTTCCTTCGCGCTGGTAGAAATTTTGCCCAAAATCGACGCGCCCGAGCAAGTGCAAATTAACGAAAAAGACCTGCGAATCGATATTTATCGTTCCAGCGGCAAGGGTGGTCAAGGAGTGAACACTACCGATTCCGCCGTGCGAATCACTCACTTGCCGACTGGCGTGGTGGTGGCGATTCAAAATGAGCGCTCGCAAACGCAAAATAAAGAAACCGCGATGAATATTTTGCGCGGTAAATTGGCGCAAATGCAAATTGAGCAACACGCAAAAAACTTGAGCGAACTGCAAGCCGGAAAGTCCGCCGAGTGGGGCGCGCAAATTCGAAATTATGTTTTGAACCCTTACAAATTAGTCAAAGATACGCGCACCAAACACGAAGAAAAAGATGTTGAAAAAGTTTTAAACGGCGAAATCGACGGCTTTATTTATGCTTTCTTAGAAAATTCCAGCGGCGAAGCATAAACATCTTGACATTTTTGAATAAATGTGTTAAAATTCGAGTTAGATAATTGCATAAAAACAAAAAATAAAATGGAAAAATTTCAGCAAAAAATAGTTTTAGAAGAGCCGATTTCTGCGAATGAACAAGCAGAAGTTTTCGAAAATGCCAATTCGAAACCGCGCCATTCTTCGAAAAAATTTGAGCGTTTCGAATATCGCAATCGCCCTGAAAGTGAAGCGGCGCGCGAGCATTTAGAACGCGAAAAATTGCTCAAAAATCGCCGTGAAGAAGAAATCGAAAAGGGCTATTTCGACCCAAATGATGATTTTGTGGTTGATTCGAATGACTACAAAATTCTTTCGAAACAGATGAGCGATGGCGCTGGTGCGCGAATGGGGATTGATTTGGTGGCTTCGAAATATTTGAAGCACGGCATTGATTTGGCGGATAAAGTTTCGCAATACGATATGGTGATTTACCTCGATAAATCAGCGCGACCGCTTGATGCGCTGGCTCGCAAAACTTTGAAAACGGTTTTTCCAGATAGAAAACGCCCCGATTCGCGCTTTTTGAATATCGACCGTCAGGATATTTTTTCGGAAATCGGAATTGACCTGCGCAACGGCTGGATTAACGACGGCAAAAAATCGGAATTGGCGCGCGGCACGCATTTTATCAATGAATTTATTCACCTTTCGCAGGGTGAGCAAGACCGAATTTTGGCGGCGGTGCGTTCGCAATTTTTGGATAAATCGGCGGAAATTGATTTTTCGAAAGATAATCAAGATGTTGTGCGGCAAATTCTTGATGCGAAAACGGTTGTTGAAGGCAAAAAAGTGGTTGCGGTTGATGAAACCAGCTTTTCGGGCGCTACTTTGAGCGTTTCGGGCTTCTTGCTGAAACGCGCGCTACCAGAGGCGCAAGTTGATGAAAGCGGAATTGTTTTTTGGGATAGTGATGATAAGGTGGCGAAGGATAAACACGGGAATATCACGCACGGAACAATCCCTGTTTGGTATGATAAAGATAATGATTTTGGGCGGGGAATTGGCGACCGCAATAGTTTTTACCACAATTCGCGTTTCGAAAAATCGCCCACGCGCCAGAATTTTCTTCGAAAAATTGGCTCGGCGGTTTTGAGTGCGCCGCACGTTGATGTGGAAGGGAATTATTTGCGTGATGAAGATTTCGAAGATTTGATGTTCGATTTCGACCAGCTTTTGTTGGACTTTCGCGATAATAAGGTTTTTGTGGAGCCTCCTTTGCGCGGCGATGTGGATTTGTTTTGCGATTTGATGGAGGCGCAAGCGGCAAGTAAAGGTTTGGAATTTCAGGATATGCTCAAAATTCGCAACGCCAGAAGAGAAAATGGCGAAAAAATTGCCGTTTTCGAGACATTTGAAAAGCCCATTTAGCCCTAAGAAAAAACGGCTACGCAGGAAAAAGCGTAGCCGATAAGTAGAATACTTAATCTCCCCAGTGGAGATATGATTCATTCCATGAACTAGGCCAATAGTTTATGGAACTACTCAGTTAAAGAACTACTTCCGCTTCTCGGAAGGAGATTGTCATTGCTCTCACTGCATAAGCAATAACAACTTCTTAATTATAGCAGGGAACCTTTAATGCGTCAAGATATAGTCATTTTATCTTCAATAGAGATTTCTCTGACCCATTTACGATGTTGACGCTGAAAAATCGAGGTTCTCCCCCAATTTCAATCAGTCCCTCGATTCGCGAGTATTTCTCGAATTTTTCGAGGTGGCGGATTTCCATCGGGATTTTTTCTCCCTCGGAACTCAGTTTTACTGCGCGCGGCAGTTTAATTTCTCCACTAAGAATAGGAGAGAAAATATCGGAATTTACAATCACAGAGTTCATAAATAGAACTCCTTTCTAATTTGATGTTTTTATATAATAACATTTTTGCACAGATAAGTCAAGATAAAGATTAAAAAGCTTGAACGTTTTAGCTAAAGCTGTTATAATAAAAAGGTAATGATTTTATTAGACCGCGTGACTAAAACTTATGATGGGGCGAGCCATCCGTCTTTGAGCCGGATTAGTTTGCATATTAAGCCAAAAGAATTTGTGATTTTGGTGGGAACTTCGGGCGCTGGAAAGTCGACGCTCTTGAAGCTTTTGACGCGAGAAGAGAAACAATCAAGCGGCAAGATTGTGGTTGGCGGAATCGACTACGGCAAACTCAGTGATAAAGACATTCCGCTTTTGCGCCGTCGAATTGGCGTGGTTTTTCAGGATTTTAAACTTTTGCCGAATCGAACGGTTTTCGAAAACGTGGCTTTTGCGCTCGAAATCGCAGGAATGAACAACCACGAGATTAAAGCGACCGTCCCTAAGGTGATTAAGCTTGTGGGGCTTTCAGGCAAAGAAAATAATTTTCCGCGCGAGCTAAGTGGTGGTGAGCGTCAGCGAGTGGCGATTGCGCGTGCTTTGGTGCGCCAGCCAAAAATTCTGATTGCCGACGAGCCAACGGGAAATCTCGACCCAAAGCACAGTTGGGATATTATTCGATTGCTTGAAAAAATCAATGAATATGGCACGACAGTGGTGCTAACAACCCACAATGTTGAAATTGTGAACAAATTGAAGCGCCGCGTGATTACCTTAAACCACGGCAAAGTGACGCACGACCAATCGCAAGGGGAGTATAAACAGTAATGGCGAAGAAAAAAATAAAGCAAAATTCTAAAGTGATGATGGAGCAAAAACGCCGTAAGCGCCGAATGCTCACTTTGTGGCGGATTGTTAAATATGGTGTTAATAGCTTCAAGCGGAATGCTTGGCTATCTGTTGCTGCCACGGCAATCATGACCGTGACTTTAGCAATTATTTTTGGCTCGGTAGTAATGCGAATGGCGATTACCAGTACCGTCGATAGCTTAACCGAGAAAATCGGGGTTTCGATTTACCTCAAGCAAGACGTTAAAGATTCTGATGTAAAAGAAATGAGCGACAAAATCAAGGCGCTCAGCACGGTGAAAAATGTTGAATATACTTCTGCCAAAGAAGCTCGTCAGAATTATGCGCGCAAAAATGTCAACGACCAAGCAGTGACGCAGGCTTTGATTGAAGCTTCGAATGAATTTTTCGCCAGCTTTTCGGTAACGCTCGAAGATATCGGCAATACGCAAGAGCTAAAAAATTTGGTTGATAACGACAAACTCATTCAGGCTAATCTGCACGCCAATAAAGCGCCAACTTACGACAGTAATCGCAAAGACACCATCGAGACACTCTCGCGTTCATTTAGTGCGGTTGAAAAAGTCGGCCTGTTTGCTGCAGTGATTTTTATGGCGATTTCCAGCTTAATTATCTTCAATACAATCCGTATGACCACCTTCAACCGCCGCGAAGAAATTTATATGATGAAGCTAATTGGCGCAAACCGCAATTTTATCCGTGGTCCATTCTTGGTTGAATCGGTTGTGGTCGGAATTTTGGCTTCAGTTTTCGCAAGCATTATCGGTTATCTCGTGATTTATATAGGTAGTCCAAAGCTTGAAAGTTGGGGAATTTCGCTTAGTTCCATCATTACCAACTGGACGAGCTATGTTTTTGTCATCTTCCCAATTCTGGCGTTGATTGGCTCGATTATCGGGATTACTTCAGCCTGGGTTGCCACCAGAAAATACTTGAAAATATAGTTGATTAAAAAAAAGGAGGTGTGGTATAATTAATTTAGACATAAGGAAAATAAAAAATATGAAAACAAAAAAATCAGACAAGAAGAAAATAATTTTGAATGGTGTTGCTTCGATTGCGGTAGCGGCGGCTGGTGTTGTGGCGATTATTAATTCGACAATTACCGATAAAGCCAATGCTAAAACAGCCGAGCAGCTTCAGGCTGAAATCAATGCTCTGGAAGCGCAAGAATCAGAGGCGTTAGCGCAGGCGCAGGCTCTGGGTGAGAAGGCTAAGACTCTCGAAAATGAGCTTGCCAGTATCGCGAGTCAGAAAGCGGCAATCGAAAAGCAAATCGAAATCGCCAAAGCAAAACATCAAAAGCTTCAGCTTGATATTAAGGCAACCGAAAAAGCGATTGAAGATAACCGCAAGGCGCTGGGTGTGATTTTGGCTGAAATGTCGGTTGAAGAAGAAATCACGCCAATCGAGCGTTTGGCAAGTAGCGAAAATCTCTCGACGGCCTTAGACAATCTTGAATATCAGAGTTCGGTTAAAGATTCGCTGGTAGAAAAAGTTTCAGAAATTAAAAAGCAAAAAGAGCAACTCAAGCAACAAGAGCAAGAAGTTCAAGTTGAGATTTTGAACCAAGAAAAGGCTGAATCGGCTTTGAAAGATAAAATCAATGAGCAAAATAAATTGATTGCTGAAACTCAGAATCAAGAGGCGGCTTATCAAGAATACGCTTCGGCTCGTAGCGCAGAGAAAGCTAAATTGCAGAAGCAACAGCAGGATATTATCGCGGCAGCTCTTGCGGCGGCAGCAGCGCGTTCTGGCGGTTCAATCACTACTATTGCGGGAGCTACAACCAGCTACCCTTGGAATGCCTCAAACTGTTATATGGACGCCAACGCCTGGAGCCACGGCGGTGCAGACGGTAACGGAACTGATGGTTTCGGCTATGGTTGCCGACAATGTGTGAGCTATACTGCATGGCGACTCTTCAAAGAAACTGGCTACCAAGCTCGCTTCTGGGGTAACGCCAACCAATGGCCAGCTAGCGCGCGAGCAGCAGGATTCTCAACTGGAACTACACCACGACCTGGCTCTCTCGGGGTAATCTCTAGCGGTGCTTACGGACACATCGTGTGGGTTGAATCAGTTGATGGAAACTACGTCGTGATTTCTCAATATAACTACTTCAATGCTGGCGGTAGCGGCTGGGGACACTACAGTCAAATGCGCGTTCCAGCAAGCACTTACGACACTTACATCTACGTCAAATAATCAGAAGTCGCTCGAATCATCGGGCGACTTTTTGAATTTCGAAAACGCTTGTGATATACTGGAAAGTATGAATAGGGAGAGTAAGAAAATCCAGCTCTCAACTGCTGTGGCGGTAGCTGGCTTGATGATGATTATTGGTTTTATTGGCGGAACTCGGCGGGCGGAGCTTTACAATCTTGTGGCGCCAGTTTTTGGTTTAAAAAAGGAATCTTCGGAGCTTGACCTTAGCTCGGTGCAAAAAACGTATAAAACTCTTGCTGAAAAATTCGGCGGAAATTTAGATGAGGAGGCTTTGATAAGTGGCGCTTCGAAAGGCTTGGTGAGCGCGGCGGGCGACGACTACACCGAATATATGACGGCGAAAGAAGCCGAAGAATTCAATAAAAGTTTGAGCGGAAACGTTGGCGCGGGAATTGGCGTGGAGGTTGGTTTGCGCAATAACTTGCCAACCGTCGTGCGAACGCTAAAAGACAACCCGGCGGTTAAAGCGGGCGTGCAGGCAGGCGACGTGATACTGGAGGTGAATGGCGAAGATGTTTCGAAAATGAGTATCTCTGAGGTGACGAATAAAATTAAGGGCGAAGCTGGCACGACGGTGAAAATTACGGTTTTGCACGACGGCGAGAAGAAAGATTTCAGCATCACGCGAGCGACGATTTCGAACCCGAGCGTTGAGGTAGAATATGCTGGCGAGGTGGCAATTATGCGCATTTCGCGTTTTGATAGCGAGACGGGCAGTTTGGCAAAAAAATACGCGCAAGAAATTCGAAGCAAAAATATTTCGAAAATCGTGTTAGATTTGCGCGGCAACGGCGGCGGATATGTCAGCGCGGCGCAGGCGGTGGCGAGTTTGTGGCTTAAAAAAGATGATGTTATCGTGACCGAGAAAAAAGGTTCGAAGGTCATTGATGAAATTAAAGCAACTGGCGATAATTTGTTGGCAGGAATCCAGACGATTGTTTTGGCGGATAACAGTAGCGCGAGTGCCAGCGAAATTGTGGTTGGCGCGCTCAAAGAGCACGGCGTGGCGCAGTTTTATGGCGTAAAAACTTATGGCAAAGGTAGCGTTCAAGACCCAATCAATATCAATAACGGCGCGCTTTTGAAGGTGACAATCGCCAAATGGTATACGCCGAATGGTAAAAATATCGACAAAGAAGGGATTTCGCCAGATAAAGAAGTGAAGATTTCTTCAGAGCAAATCAACAGGGGCGAAGACCCTCAGCTTGAAGCCGCCAAAGAAGCCTTAAAATAAAGTAGCTTTTTGAAAAAGCTTATGATATAATAGCGTTATGGAGATAAAGAAGAAAATCTTATTGGTTGAAGATGACGAAATGCTGGCGAGCGTTTATCGGGCGCGTTTAGAGATGGAAGGCTTCGAGGTAATCGAAGTTCACGATGGCGAAAAAGCGCTTTCGAGCGCAATTGAACATCGCCCAGACTTAATTTTGCTCGATGCGATGATGCCAAAGATTTCAGGTTTTGATGTTTTGGATATTTTGCGCAACACGCCAGAAACAATGAGCATTACGGTAATTATGCTCACCGCTTTGAGCCAAGAAAAGGATAAAGAGCGAGCTGAGGCGTTGGGCGTGGATGAATATTTAGTTAAATCGCAAGTGGTGATTTCAGATGTCGTAGAGCGCGTGCGCCACCATTTAGGGCTAAGAAATTAAAGTTAAATCTCTGTTTTCAGTTTTCGAAAATAGAGATTTTTTAATTGAGCGTTTTTCGAAAAAAATAAAATAGAGCTTTTCGAAAAGCTCTATTTTATTATTACGCAACTTCTACAACAGTGCGTCGCACAGTTTTACCTGTAAATTTGCGTTTTTGGATTTGTTTGAACTGCACAACGCCATCCTTTGCGGCATGGATTGTGAAGTTTCGGCTCATGTAAGTTCCTTCACCAGCCAATTTGGTTGCGCCAGTTTGTCGAACGAGAACTTCGCCCTCGTTCACTTTTTGACCGCCAAATCGTTTCACGCCGAGGCGCTTGCCGGCATTGTTGTGGACGTTCTTACTTGAACCACCTGCCTTAACTTTTGACATTTTTACTCCTTATTAGTACTAATAATTCACGCGCCACAACTTGATTTTCGCGATAATATATTAAATCTTGTGGTTTAACGCGCATAAATTCTTTCCTATTATACCCGAGCTCCTGCAAAAAGTCAATAAGTGGAAGATGAGAAAAATTGCCATTTTGGGTTCGCCAAGCGGGCACGGCGATGCAAATTTGCGTGCCTTCAGGGATTTGCTGCGCGAGATTTTTAAGAAAATTTGAAATAATGCGGTTGCAATTTTCGCGAACTTCTTGCATTTTTTTAGGCGAAGGTGGCGCAGAAAAGGGCTGACCGAGATAAGATTCGCAAACTACCGTGGCGAGATTTTTGGCGAAGTGCCAATTTTCGCTTGTTGCGTCCGCTGCATAGAGTTCGCCAAGTTTGCCGTGGGGCTTAAATTCGTGCAAAAACCAAGCGCTATTTTCTTGCGAAAATTCCACCATTTTTTCGCTTGAATCTGTTCCATTCGCTCGAAAACCCTTCAAAATTGCCTCTTGAAGAACCGTTCCTGTTCCGCAAAATGGGTCGAGAACTTCAGGCTTTTTGGTGGTTTTTTCGCCTTTCAAAAAGCGGATTTGAGGCTGATTCGCGCCAGCACCCAGATTGACCATCGTTTGGGCGAGCTTTGGCGGCAACATCCCGACAAAAGCGTCGCGCTTGGGGCGATTCTGGTCGCGGCGAGCGTAACTATGAATATTTTGCGCGCCGTTCGAAAGGGCGATAATGGTTTTTTTGCCGCCTCGTGCTACTAAAATTTCGATTTTTTTCGCGCTCAAGCCGAGTTTATTGTTGTGCGAAATTGCGGTCGAAAGCACCGCATCTTTCGAAGAAATCACGCGCATCGAAACGCCGCGCTTTTTCATTTTTTGCTTAAGTAGAAAAGTAGTTTTGGCAATCTCATTTGGGCGAATTTTTAAGCCATAAGCCGAAATACCAAGCGTGATTTTACCTTCGAAATCTGCAAAATCGCGTTCGAAAACTCGCAGAATATTTTTCGAAATTTCGTGCCAGTCGGTCGAATTGATTTCGAAAACCACCTCGCCCGTTTTTAGAATTGAGCCAAAATGCGAAACGTTGATTTTTTCAGTGTCAACAAGACAGGCGTAGTTGCCCAAAACACGAATTTTTTCGCCACCAAAAATGCTTTCGAGTTCAGCGATTCCGATGGCGGGCTGGCGCCCCAAGATTGCAATTTTCATTCTATAATTATAACAGATTTTGGAATTTTTAAAAACATCTTGACAAAAGGATTAGGGGAGGGTAGAATATATTTATATGAAAACGTTTAAGGTTAATTTACAAGAAAACAAACGAGGTTTTACAATTATTGAGGTGGTTTTGGTGCTGGCGATTGCGGGGCTGATTTTTTTGATGGTGTTTATTGCTTTACCGACGCTTCAGCGTAATCAGCGCGACACGCAGCGCAAAAGTCAGATTAGCTCTATTGCTGCACAACTGGAAAATTCGCGGGAGAATGATCGCGGTCGAGAAGTGAGTGATTATGCGACAAATCAGCAGCTGGAAATTTTCATTGAAAATTATCTCAAGCCTCATCAAGATGAATACAAAGACCCCGCAACGGGCAAATTTTACACTTTTTTGAAATGCGGCGGAAAGGTGAATTGCGGCACGGGAAACGGCTTAGAAAATCTGGAAATTGGCGAAATTTACTATAATTCGGGCGCATCTTGCGACGGTGAAACTTTTATCGACCAACCACGCAATGCTTCGCATTTCGTGCTAATCACCAAAATGGAAGGTGGTGGCAGATATTGCTTTTCGAATAAACCTGGCAAAAAGAATTAGCAAATTTTGGGCTAAAAGGCGATTTTTTACCAGAAAAATGCTATAATAAAAGCATATGAGTTTTGATTTTGACGAATTTGATGAATTGATTGCGGGCGAAATTTCTCCGTCGAAAACTAATTTTGGGCTTGCGGGCGATTTCGAAAATTTTTCGGCGCAGAATTTCGAAAATTTGCCGATTTTTAGCGTTTCGAATTTTATCGAAATTTCGAATGGCGTTTTCGAAAAAGCTTTTCCGAGCGTTTTGGTGGAAGGCGAGATTTCGAGCTTCAAAATCAACCAAAATAAGTTTGTTTTTTTCGATTTGAAAGATGAAGAATCGAGTTTGGGTTGCTTTATGACGGTTTGGCAAATGCGTTTTCCGCTTGAAGACGGAATGAAAATCATCGCCAAAGTTCAGCCAAAACTGACGAATTGGGGGAAATTTAGCCTGACAGTGGAAAAAATAATTCCGCGCGGTGAAGGCAGTTTGAAGAAATCTTTCGAAATTCTCAAGGCGAAATTGGCGCGCGAAGGGCTGTTTTCGCCCGAACGCAAGCGGGCAATTCCGTCTCGCCCGCAAAATATCGCGGTGATTTCGAGCACGCAGGCGGCAGGATACGCCGATTTTATTAAGATTTTGAACGAGCGCTGGGGCGGCGTGAAGGTGCGAGTGGCTCACACTCAAGTTCAGGGTTTGGTGGCAGCCGACCAGATTATTCGCGCGCTGGAATTTCTTAATTCGCAAGAAAATTTGCCAGAAGTGATTGTGATTTTGCGCGGTGGCGGTTCAGCGGATGATTTGGCGATTTTTAACGATGAAAAACTGGTGCGCGCGGTGGCGAATTCGCGTGTGCCGATTTTGACTGGAATTGGCCACGAAACGGATGAAAGTTTGGTTGATTTGGCGGCCGATTTGGCGGCTTCAACGCCAAGCAACGCCGCTCAGATTTTGGTGCCAGATAAAACCACCGAAATGCGATTTTTGCGCGCTAAAATTCTCCGCGCTAAAGAAGATATTTTGAATATTTTGCAATTGAAAAAGGAGGAAGAAAAGCGCAAAATTCACCAAGTTGGCGGTTCGATTCTGCTTCAAATCGAAAATCGAAAGGCGGAAATTAAAGCTAAAAAACGCTTGCTCGAAAATCTCAATCCGCATAAAATTTTACAGCAAGGATATGCGATTTTGCGCGGAAAAGTAGCGATTGGCGAACAAATCATCATCGAGACGATGGATAAAAAAATTACGGCGGAGGTAAAAAATGTCGAACAAAATTAATCAAAAAATGGCTGAAATCGATAAAATTTTGGTCGAAATCGAAAACGGCGAAGTGCCTTTGGAAGAGGTCTCGGCGAAATATAAAAGCGCGGTCAAATTGGTAAACGAAATCGAGGAAGCGCTGGAAAATATCTCTAATGAAATCGAGATAATTAGCGAGGATTTTTCGAAATAAATTTTTCGAAAAGCTCTTGAAAAATTCGAAAAGCATAAGTATAATATAGATATGAAAAATTTTAAAAATGGAAAAGTTGAAGGTTCAACGATTGTAATTATTCTTTTGTCGATTGCGCTGGTTGGTTTGGGCGCTTTTGGTGTTTGGGCTTGGATGAATTATGAAAGGTCGCGCACCGATGTCGAAGGCCAGGTGAATCTTGCAGTTTCTGAGGCAAAAAAGCAAGAAGCGGAGGAGCAGGCCGAAAAATACGCTGAACGCGAGCGCGCAAATGTGATTAAATTTAACGGCCCAGCTGATTACGGTGGAATTTCTTTCTCATATCCAAAAGCTTGGAGTTCTTATGTGGCTTCGGATGGATCAAAAAATGAAGATTATTTTGCGTATTTCCATCCAACCACTGTGCCGCCAGTGCCAACTTCGAAAAAGGAAGTGCAACGATTTGCGCTTCGAATGGCGATTTATAATTCTACAATGGATGAAGTTTTGAGCGAATATAGCAAAGCTATCTCGGCGGGCGAATTGTCTTCTTCGTCAGTGATTGCGAACGGCAAAAACGCGACCAAGCTCGAAGGTTTGTTCCCAGATACCACTAATAAAGACAACCGAATCCAAGGCGTGGCATATTTCTTCAAAGTGAACGACAAAGTTTTGATGCTGAAAACCGACGCGCAAGACGCTTTCATTCAAGAATTTAACAGCTTAATTAATACGGTTAATTTCAAATAAACCACGGGGAATCGCGTTTCGGCGCGATTTTCTTTTGCGCAAAATCCTTTGAAGTTGAGCACGCAGGTGTGCTATAATAGAGGCATGGATGAGGCGGAATTGGTTAATTTGATTTCGAAGGATAGTAGTTTTTTGGTGGCGGCGCACGAAATGAAAGCGCCACTTTCGATAATTCGCCAGCTTTCGCTCACTTTAAACGACCCAGAATTTGAAATTTCGCAAAAAGAGCGCCAACGAATTTTGGCGCAAATTGATTTGACCAGCGAGCGAGCTTTGCGGATTGTGAGTGATTTGACTAAGGTTGCGCGTCTGGAAGATGCGATGTTTGAACTTTCGCCAATCAATACGAAAAAAGTTTGCTCGGACATTCAGCGCGAAATGGCGCAAATTTACGCTTTGCACGGTCGCGAAATTATCTTTAAAAATTCCGCACGCGTGGCAAATTTGGCAATGGCGAATTATGATTTGCTTCGTTCGATTTTGCTCAATTTTAGCGATAATGCGCTTTATGCGGCAAGCAAAAATTCTAAAGTAGAGGTTTCGGTTAAAAATTCGGGTGAAAAAATCCGGATTTCGGTGCGCGATTTTGGCGAAGAATTGCCGCTTTCGATCTGGCGCGTGGTGAAAAAGGAGCAAAATAAGCCCGTGCGAGCCGCTTCACGACCACAAAGTTCGGGATTGGGGATTTTTATCGCACAAAATTTTGCCCGCGCGATGGGCGCGCAAATCGGCGTAATTCGCCACCGCAACGGCAGCACTTTTTACGTTGATTTAAATCGCTCGGAGCAATTGAGTTTATTATGAAAAAAATCATAATCATCGAGGATAATCAAATTATCGCCGAAAATTTCGAAAGAATTTTGGGCGCAGATTTCGAAATTTCGAAAGCAGCCAGCGCGGGTGAGGCGATTTCGAAAATTGACCAAACTTTGCCGAATTTGATTTTGTTGGATATTTTGCTGGAAGGGCATTCGGCTTTTGCGCTGCTCAACGAGCTTCAAAGCTACAGCGATACGGCAAAAATTCCAGTGGTGGTTTGCTCGGATTTAAGCGACGAGCTGGACACGGAAGCGCTGAAAAAATACGGCGTGCGGCAGATTTTGGATAAATCAAAAATTCGCCCGCGCGAGATTTTGGAGGTTTGCCGCAATGAAGCGAACTAAAACTTTAGCCTTGGTTTTGCGCCGCACCAACTTCGGTGAAGCCGACCGAATCGTCAATTTCATTACGCCAGAGGGCAGAATGGTGGGCGTGGCGCGAGGGGCTCGCAAGCAAAAATCGAAGCTGGCGGGCGGGCTGGAAGTTTTTGCGCTGAATGAAATTATTTTTGCGGAAGGCAAGAGCGAAATGCGCACGATAATTTCGGCGCGAATGAAAGAATTTTACGGCGAAATTATCAAAGATTTAGCGCGCACTGAGTTTGGTTATTTTGCGATTCAACAGATTGCGCGGCTTTCTGATTCGATTGATTCGCAGGAATTTTTCGAAATTTTATTGAAAACTTTTGTTAGCCTAAATGATTCGAAAATCAACATCGAGCTAATTCGAAAATGGTTTTTGCTGCGAATTGCGGAATTTTCGGGTCGCGAAATCAATCTTCAGACAGATAAGAACGGCGAAGAATTGCGGGCTGATTCGAAATATGATTTTGATATTTTCGAAAAAGTGTTTGTGAAAAATTCGAACGGCGAATTCGATGCGAACGACATTAAATTTTTGCGCCTGATGGCTTCGAGCGAGCCACGCGTTTTGGCGAAGATTACGGGCGGCGCCCAGATTTTGCAAAAAGTGGATAAAATTATTCGCGCCGTGGAAGAATAAATCGCGCTATATTTTGCGGTAAAATCTCGAATTTTTAGGGATTTTTTGGTATAATGTAAAAAGATTACACGGAGGAAAAATGAAGAACGAAGATTTGATGGAGAAAATTGTCAGCCTGGCGAAGCGTCGCGGGTTTATTTGGCAGGGCAGCGAAGTTTATGGCGGAATGCGCGGAACTTGGGATTATGGTCCGCTCGGGCTTGCTTTGAAGCGCAAAATTATGAATGAATGGTGGGAATTTTTTGTGGAAAATCGCGCGGATATGTTTGGCGTGGATGCGGCGATTATTATGAACCCGAAGGTTTGGCAAGCCAGTGGGCACGCGGCGACTTTTGCCGACCCGTTGGTTGAAGATTTGAAAACGGGCGAACGCTTTCGCGCTGACCATCTTTTGAAAGATGCTGGAATCGAGGCGGAAGGGCTTTCAAACGAGCAAATTACTGAAATTATCCGTGAAAAAAACATCAAATCGCCAAAAGGTAATGATTTGAGCGAAGTTCGCAGTTTTAATATGATGTTTCAAACTAATGTTGGCGCTGTGGTGAGCGAAAACTCGACCGCTTACCTTCGCCCAGAAACTGCCCAAGGAATTTTCACCAATTATAAAAACGTGGTTGATTCGTTTTATCCGAGCTTACCGTTTGGTTTGGCGCAGCAAGGAAAAGCTTTTCGAAATGAAATCAGCCCTCGCGATTTTGTTTTTCGAAGCCGCGAATTTGAGCAAATGGAAATCGAATACTTTGTAAATCCAGCAAATTGGGAAGTCGAATTTGAGAAATTGCTCGATTTGGTGCGTAAATTTTTGACCGAAAAAATGGGCTTGCCGCAAAGTTCGCTCTATGAGCTTGAAGTTCCCGCCGAAGACCGCGCGCATTATTCGAAGCGCACGGTGGATTTCGAATTTAATTATCCGATTGGTAAAGAAGAGCTGATGGGAATTGCCTATCGCACTGATTTTGACTTGGCGAATATTCAGCGCGCCAGCGGAAAAAGTATGGAATACACCGACAAACAAACTCGTGAAAAATTCATTCCGCACGTGATTGAGCCAAGTTTTGGTGTGGAGCGACTTTTGATGGCGGTGCTTTCAAACGCTTATCGCGAGGTGGAAGCCGACGGCAAAATTCGCACATTTTTGGCTTTGCCTGAAAACTTGGCACCGACCCAGATTATTGTGGCGCCACTACTAAAAAATAAAGAAGCTTTAGTTGAAAAAGCGCGCGAGGTTTATCTTGAACTTCGCCAAAAATACCAAAATGTTGAGTTTGATTTGAGCGGAAAAGTGGGTAAAGTTTATGCCAAGGCGGATGAAATTGGCGTGCCAAAAGTGGTGGTGATTGATTTTGATACGATTGAGGGCGATGGTTTGGTGAGCGTGCGCAATCGCGATGATGCTTCGCAAATTCGGGTAAAATCGAGCGAGATTTAGTGGGGTGAGATGGAAAAAATTACTTCGGCGCAAAATCCGTTGATTAAAAAATTGGTTCGCGTCAGCTCTTCGCATAGTTTTCGCAAAAAAACTAATCTGACATTGCTTGAAGGTGTGCATTTGGCGCAAGAATTTTTGCTTAAATTTGGTGCGCCCGAAATTTGCGTGGTCGCGGCGGATTCGAAATCGCCAGAAGTGCAAGAAATTGTTCGAAAATGTCTTTCGAAAAACATTCGCGTTGTCGAAATTACATCAAACCTTTTTTCGAAAATATCGCCCGTTGTTGACGGAATCGGGATTTTGTTTCTAACTGAAATTCCACAAAATGCAAGCTTTAACCCTTTAGCTGAGACGCTGATTTTGGATAATTTGCAAGACCCAGGAAATCTGGGCACGATTTTGCGCAGCGCGGCGGCTTTTGGAGTTGAACAAATTATTTGTTCGAAAGGAATGGTTTCGGTTTGGTCGCCAAAGGTGTTGCGGGCTGGAATGGGCGCGCATTTCGAAATTGAAATTTTCGAAAATTGTGATTTGAAAGAGCAGATTTCGAAACTTGAAGTGCCGATTTTTGCCACCAGTCTTGAGGCTGAAAAATCGATTTTCGATGAAGATTTAAAGCCAGCCAAAGCTTGGATTTTTGGCAATGAAGGCAAGGGCGTTTCGGAAGAACTACAAAATCTGGCGGATAAAAAGCTTAAAATTCCGCAAAATCCGCGTATCGAAAGCCTGAATGTGGCTATGGCGGCGACGGTTTGTCTGAGCGAAAGCTACCGCCAGAGGCTTTAATTTTAATAGAAAATCGCCATAAAAGGCCGCGACGTTTTCTTGGACGGCTGGTCAAGGTGTGGTATAATTTTAAGTATGAAGAGAGTTATCGTAAAGGCAAAAGTTGAAGATAAAATTAGCTTGATAAAAAATATTCAGGCGACGGGACACGATTTTGGCAAAGTGATTTTTCAGAACGACCGTATTTTTTTGCCACGGGGCTACCAGCCAAGTCGCAATTTACCGAAGTTGATGGTGCGCACTGAAATTATCGACCCGAAGCGTAAACCTTGGTTTCAGCTAATTCAAAAGCGCCACCTTCGAGAAGAAAACGTCGATTTGGTGAACGAAACTCCAGTTTTGAATTACACTGAAACGGCGCACATCGTTCAGCAGTTGGGATTCGAATTTAAGGCTGAGGTAACTCGCAATCGCCAGAAGTTGCAAGTGGAAGATACGATTTTTTACCTCGACGATGTGGAAGGGTTGGGCACTTACATTAAGGTTGAAAAAGAGCTTTCGAAAAATGAAAATATCGAAGAAGTTCGAAATGAGCTCTGGAATATTCTCGAAGTTTTGGGAATTGACCGCTCGGCAGGCGAAGGTGACACTTACACTGCGCAGATTCTGAAAATGAAATCCGCAAAATAATCAAATTGGAAGAATAGGGAATATGGAAGAAAATAAAACTGAGATTTTCGAAAATCAAATTTCGAATGATAACGAAAAAATCGAAAACACAGAACCAGAGCACGTGGATATTTTTCAGTGGGCTAATCTAACCGACGGCGTGAAAAATGAAATTGACGTGGAGTTCTTTTTGTTCAATAAAAATTTTGCACCATTCACTGTGCAGTTTTCGAGCGAACTAAATTCGCAAATTAAGCCACTTTTTTTGTTTGATATGATAAATTTTGTGAATATGGGCGCGGGAACGGGCTTGAGTGTGCGCGATTATGAAATGGATGGCGGCGCGAGCAAAGATGTGCTTTTGCGAACGGATTTGCAGAAGGTTCAACACGCTGACGCGCTGATTAACGTTATCGAAACGCAATATTCAGATATTTTGGAATTTAACGAAGGCGAGCACGAATTCAAGCGAATGAAGGGAATTTTGGCGCGCTTCACGGATAAAAATGGCAAGAAATTTTATGTTGCCAAACAGATTATGCAAGGTCAAGTTTTGCGTGGCGCCACCGCTTGGGAATTTAGAGATGGTAAATTTGGCGCTTTTGAGCCTGAATTTGGTTTAAAAATTCAGCCCGACAATCAAGTTTTGATTATCGAAAACGATATTTTCGCCTTTAATCCTTCGAAATTCGAAAAACTCTTCAATTACGATTACAAAAAGCAAGTTTTGGCGGATAAAAAAGTGGTTGAAATTGAATCGAAATATCGGTTGAGTTTTCCTGATGGCTTAGATTTGCAAACTTTGGTTCGCGAAAAGCGCAAAGTGGCTTCGAAACTCGAAAAAATGGAAAATATTGGCGAAATTGAACAAGAAAAAGTGATAGAATATGCCGACGAAATGCAATTGGAATTAATGACCGACGACAACGGCGCGATTATCATTATGGATGGCAACGATTTGGATATGTTCGTCAATCTCATCAACGAAGATTATATTTTGAGTGAAATTACAGGTAAGCGCTACGAGATTAAAAGTAAAAAATTACTGGACGAGCCAGACGGTGAGCCGCCAAGAATGATTGGCTAAAATATGAAGCAAAATCTTGCGTTGGAGATTATGCTTTCTGGTGAGAATGTATTTTTAACTGGTGCGGCGGGAAGTGGGAAGACTTTTACGCTGAACCAGTTTATTCGCTTTGCTAAAAATGAAGGTAAAAAGGTTAGTGTGACCGCAACGACTGGGCTGGCGGCGACTCATCTTGGCGGAAATACGATTCACGCTTGGAGCGGTATCGGGATTAACGATTATTTGCCGAACAAATTTGTAGAACGTCTTAGTAAAGCGCGGGCTGAAATTATTAAATCAACCGATATTCTGATTATCGATGAGATTTCGATGTTGCATGATTTTCGGCTTGATTTGATTGACCAAATTTGTCGAACGGTGCGTCAGAATTTCGAAAAGCCTTTTGGCGGAATTCAGGTGATTTTTTCGGGCGATTTTTTTCAGCTGCCACCGATTAATCGGGCGGGCGGTCGCGAGGGCGGATTTGCGGTTCATTCTGATGTCTGGCGCGAAATGAAGCCGATTATTTGCTATCTTGACGAAAATTATCGCCAAAACGATGACGATTTAACTGAAATCTTAAATGCGATGCGCTCTGATGATTTGCGCCGTCGCCACGCCGAAAAATTGCTAGCGCGGATTGACGAAAAGCCTGAAAATGCCGAAAATCTAACCGAACTCCACACGACGAATCTCGATGTCGATTCGATCAATCTTGAAAAGCTCGAATTGCTGGAGGGAGAGGAATTTTTCTTTGCGCAAAGCACAACTGGCGCTAAAAATTATGTTTCGACTTTACAAAAATCAGTTTTAGCACCCGAAATTTTGCGACTTAAACGAGGTGCGCTGGTGATGGCGGTCAAAAATGCTCAGAATCGCCAGTATGTCAATGGTTCGATTGGTGAAGTTATTGATTTCGAAGGCGGCACGGAATACCCAATTGTGAAATTTCAAAACGGCAGAACAGTGGTGATGGTTCCAGAAACTTGGGAAATGCGTGATGGCGACAAAAAACGCGCCAGCATTTCGCAAATTCCGCTACGCTTGGCCTATGCGATTACGGTGCATAAATCACAGGGAATGACGCTGGATTCGGCGCGCATCGACCTTCGCAAGGCTTTTGCGCCAGGAATGGGTTATGTGGCGCTTTCTCGCGTGCGAAGTTTGAGTCAAATTTATCTGGCGGGCATCAATAAAACGGCGCTTCGAATGAGCGAAGAGGCGCAGAATATCGATGAATATCTTCGAAAACAGAGTTCGAAAGCCGAGCAAGACTTTAGTTTTTTGACGGATAATTTCGAAAAGCGCCAGATTTCGGCAAATCTTTCGAAAAATGAAAATGCCAAATCAAAATGGGCAGAGCGGCTCGAAAAAATGCGCGAAAATTATCCAAATGCCTACAAGCCTTGGCGCTCGCAAGATGATGCAGATTTGAAGCAAGGTTTTTTGCAAGGCGAATCTTTAGAGGAGCTTTCACAAAAACTCGGACGGCACCAAAATTCGATTAAAATTAGGCTTAAAAAGCACTTCGGCGAAGATTTTATCGAGCTCTAAAGCTAAATTCTACCACGATAAACCTCCTTATAACAGAGGAGGTTTATTTTAATGCAATATTTTAAGCATAAAGTCAAATAATAAGAAAAAATATTTTTATGTTTTGTCAAGAGAACAGATGATTGGCGCAATTTTTAGAAATATTTTAAAAATAGCCGACGAAATATATTGACATAAGCAATATTTTGTGATATTATGAAAACATACAAAACAATTAAGATTAAAAAAATCAAATCAAAAATAAGGACGAAATAAATGCCCAAAAAACAAACAGAAACTAAAAAAGAAGAAAAAGCCGTAAAAAAATCGGATATTACGAAAGCGAAAAAGCTTTTGACGAATAATGGAATTATGATTGCCGAAAATGGAGAAGTGATTGTTGACTCGACAGTTCAAGATTTCCGAAGCGCTGTATTAGTGTTATCACTTGCAATCAACTTGGTTGTATTCATCACCTGGATTGTGTTGCAATATACAACAGCGTATGACGCATCGTTGGTTCAAGCGTTCCTTATCCGCTAAAAAAGCCAAAAAATACACAGCAGGAAAAGTTTTGTGGAAAAGTTTGAATAATCTGTTATTATACTTGCTTTTCCACAGCTTTTGTGGAAAAACTACATTTTATTTTAAGTATTTTTTAAGAAAAGTCAAAAATAGGTCTTGCAGAAAAATCATAAACACGTTAAAATTAAATCAGTGGAAGCAACAGCAAGCGACCTAAACAAAAAACCACTAAATAAAAATAAAAGTACGTTAAAAAATAAATTGTAGTTTATTTTAAGATCAGATACCTGGTGATTAAACAGCTGGACAATCACCGAAATTCAGTATAAAATAATATTCGGAGCACATTCTAAAACCTCCCAAAATAAAACTCCACCTCATATATAAGTCTCTCAAACGACAATATGGTTAGCTATACGCTAAGCAAAAAGTCAACTTATATGAATTCTTAAAACAAAAACAAACAAAAACAAACAGTTTAATCATCAGATACTTGATCTTAAAGGAATTACAATGGAAAAATCAGTTCACATACCAGTTTTGCTAAATGCTAGTTTAACCGTTATTCAGCCCAAAAAAGGAGAAAGATACCTCGATTTGACCGCTGGATATGGCGGACACGCTGGCGAATTTTTGCGTATAACTGAAAATTTCGAAAATGCGGTGCTTGTCGATAGGGATGAAAATGCGATTAAGACGCTCGCGAAATTCGAAGAAAAAGGAGTTCGATTGATTAATCGAGATTTTCTTTCGGCAGCGCAAGAATTAGTGGAACAGGGCGAAAAATTCGATATTATTCTGGCGGATTTGGGCGTTTCGTCGCCGCAACTTGATATTGCCGAGCGTGGATTTTCGTTTCAAAAAGACGGTCCGCTCGATATGCGGATGAATCCAAAGCAAGAAAAAAAAGCTGAAGAAATTGTAAATGGCGCTTCGAAAAAAGAATTGCTGCGAATTTTGATGGAATTTGGCGAAGAAAAACGCGGATTTGCCGAAAGAATTGTTTCGAAAATCTTAGAAGTTCGAAAAAAAGAGAAAATTCGAACGACTAAACAGCTGGCTGATTTGATTTTAAGCGTGCATAAAGGCGGATGGCAAAAAACCCACCCCGCTACGCGCACTTTTCAGGCAATTCGAATTGCAGTAAATGAGGAGCTTTGGCAAGTTGAAGAAATGCTTAAGCTTGTTTCGAAACTGCTCAATTCGGGCGGAAGAGTAGGGATTATTACTTTTCACAGTCTTGAAGATAAAATCGTGAAGGAATTTTTCAAAAAAGACGGTGAAAATTTACTCGAATCGAAATTCGAAATCCTTACCAAAAAGCCAATTGATGGCGCGAAAGAAGACGTTAACAACCCGCGCGCGCGAAGTGCAAAACTTCGAGTGGGCATGAGGAAATAAAAATAAAAAGGAGGCGAAATGCCAAAAACAATCAAGGTAAATTTTGCAAACGAACAATCACGCGTAAAAGTGAATTTTCGATAGGCGGAAATCGCCCCTTCGAGCGTAAGTTTTAAAGCGTCATCAAAACGTTGGCGCTTTAAAATCGGCAAAATTAAATTCAAAAACTTAATATCAAACCTAAAAACATAAAACGAAAAATGCGAAATACAAATACGACTTACACCGGCCGCCGTCGCCACAACGCGCGAAATTCTCGTTCTTACGGACGAAACACCAACATTACAATTTTCGAGCCAACCAAAAAACTTGGCGTGGTTTCGCGAGTTTTAATGTTTGCAGGATTTTTTGTGCTTTTAGGTTTGTTTTATGTCGGAAATGCTACGCGCTCAACCGCTTACGGCGCCGAGATTCAAAAACAAGATTCGGCGATTGCGGATTTAGAAGTGAAGAAAAGTGATTTAGAAGTGGAAAATGCGCGGTTAAATTCGCTCAATTCGATTTCGAATAGCGAAGTTGCCAAAAAAATGACCACGCCAAAAAGTGTTAGTTATGCAGAATAAAATTAAAAAAGTTTACGCTTTTTTGAAAGTATGATAAAATTAAGTAATGAAAAAAGTCCAAAAAAGTAGTCGAGCATCTATTTTAGCAGGAACAATTTTGTTCACTTTTGCAATAATAGTTGCTCGGCTTTTTTGGTTGCAAGTAATCGATTCGAAAAAATACAAATTGATGGCGAACGAAGAGCAAATGAAGCAATATGAAATTGCGGCTTCGCGCGGCTTGATTTATGCGATGAACGGAAATAAGCCCACTAAACTGGTGATGAACGAGACGGTTTATACGCTTTTTGTCGACCCGCAAGAATATAATAAAGAGAAGAAAAGTGAAATTATCGCTAGCTTGAAAGAAGTTGCGGGTGGAAATTTGGTTTCGAATTTCGAAAAACTTTTCGAAGAGAATAATCGCTATCAGGTTTTGGCGCGCAAGCTCACACGCAAGCAAGCCGAGCTAATTAAAGAGAAAAAATACAGCGGCATTGGCTTTACGGCAGAAACGCAGCGAGTTTACCCCGAGGGTAATCTGGCGGCGCAAGTGGTGGGGTTTGTTAATTCGAATGGCGGAAATTATGGCATTGAAGCCGCTTTTAACGAAAGCTTGACGGGCAAAAATGGCTCGCTAAAAACTACCACCGACGTTTTTGGTAATTCGCTCACGATTGGCGCCAACGACATTGATATTCCTGCCCAAAACGGCAAAGATGTGGTGCTTTCGATTGACCGCAACATTCAGGTAAAAACTGAGAGTGTTTTGCAGGAAAAAATGCAATCGCTCGGGATTCAAAACGGTGCGGTTTTGGTGATGGAGCCTTCTACGGGTAAAGTTTTAGCGATGGCAAATTACCCCACTTACGACCCAGCCGATTATGGTAGCGTAAAAGATGCGAGCGTGTTTAATAATAACACCACCACCAAGGCTTACGAAAATGGCTCAGTGATTAAGAGTTTGACGATGGCGATGGGTATCAATGAAGGTGTAGCAACGGCGAACGGAACTTTTTACAACACCGACCGCGTTAAGATTGGCGATTCGGTAATTTCGAATGCTTCGCTTGGGCACACGGGAACAATCACTTTTCAAACCGCGATGAATTTTTCGCTCAACACTGGAATGGTGGAAATTTCGCAACGTTTGGGCGGCGGCACTATCAATAAATCAGCTCGTCAAAAAATGTATGATTATTATTACAATCGCTTTGGGCTTGGTCAAAATACGGGAATTGAAGTTTATGAAACTCCAGGCACGGTGATTTCTCCAGATGAAGCCGAAGGAAACGCGGTGCGTTATTCGAATATGAGCTTTGGCCAGGGAATGGACACAACGATGATTCAGACGGCAACGGCTTTTAGTTCGATTGTTAATGGCGGCACACTTTATCAGCCGAGTTTGATAAATGGCGAATTAGACGAAGAAGGAAATTTGGTCAAAAGCGGTTCGAAAATTCGAAAAGAAAATGTGATTTCGAAAGAGGCGAGCGAGCAAATTCGCGAAACTTTAATTCGCGCGCGCGCTTCAACTGGCACGGCGGGCGACATTCCTGGTTATCAAGTTGGCGGCAAAACTGGAACCAGCCAGACGATTGTGAATGGGGTTTATTCTGACGACCAAACCATTGGTAGTTATTTAGGTTTTGGTGGAAATAATTCGGCGAAATATGTTATAATGGTGGCAACTTGGGGAAAAGGCCAAAATATGCAAGGAAATCGCCATGCACAGCCAATCTTCACGGAAATCTCAAATTGGTTGTTGAATTATTTAAACGTTAATCCGGAGGGAAATTGATGGAAATACTAACGCACAAATTGATTGATTCGGTAATTTTTGCTATCGCAGGATTTATTTTGGCGATGGTGCTCACGCCAGTTTATACTTTTTTTGCCTATAAATACAAATTCTGGAAAAAGCAAAAAACAGCCAGCGTGACGGGCGAAAAACTCAAAATTGTTTCTAAACTTCACGCTAAAAAAATCGCGCGTAATATTCCAACGATGGCAGGTATGATTGGCGTTGTGGCGGTTTTGATTATCACGTGGTTTTTTAATCTTAATCGGGCGGAAACTTGGCTGCCTCTGGCTGGTTTGCTTGGTGGCGCAGGAATTGGGCTTATCGACGATATTCTCAATGTTTGGGGTTCGAATCGAAAAGATGCAGGTTTGCGCGCGCCAGTAAAATTTGCGATGATTATCGCCGTGGGCTTGATTTTGGGCTGGTTTTTCACCGTTAAATTGGGCTTTACCTCGGTGATGATTCCGTTCGTAGGAAATATCGACATTAAATGGATGATAATTCCGCTATTTACTTTCGCGATTGTTTCAACCTCAAATGCGGTGAATATTTCAGACGGCTTAGACGGCTTGGCGGGCGGACTTTTGGCGGCGGCTTTTGGTTCTTTTGGCGTAATTTCGATTATTCAAGGGCAATTTTATCTCGCGGCGTTCTGTTTTACGGTGATTGGTGCTTTGATGTCTTATATTTGGTTTAACGTTTTTCCTGCGCGATTTTTTATGGGTGATGTGGGCTCTTTCGCCTGGGGAACTTCGCTCGGCGTAGTGGCGATGCTCACCAATTCGTTACTACTTTTGCCAATAATTGGCTTGATTTTTGTTATCGAAGCTGGTTCGAGTGCTTTGCAAATTCTTTCGAAAAAGCTTTTCAAGAAAAAGATTTTCGTGGCGGCGCCATATCACCATCATCTTGAGGCAAAAGGTTGGGAAGAAACTAAAATCACGATGCGTTTTTGGATTATCGCGGTGGCTTTGGCTTTTGTGGGAATTGTGTTGGCTTTAGCGGAGAGTAGATTTTAACAGATGAATCCACGTTCTCGAATGCGCCAAAATCGCAATTTTTCGAAAAGTCAATCTTCGAATTTTAATTTCGAAAAGGTTCGTTTGAATTTTCGAAACAACCTTGCGCGTGAAGGTTTGTTTTTTGCGTTTCAGATTTTTTTGGCGGATTGTTGGAAGATGGTAAAAATTGCGGTGGTGGAGGCTTTTGGTAATTTGCGCCAAGAATTGCGCGCTGACGCCAAGGCACCGCTCAAAATCGATGGTTTAGAAAAGGTTCGCAAGCATCGCCCAGATTTGCAAATTCCGCTTTGGATGGGGCTAATTATGCTGATTGGCGTGATTACGATGTATTCTTTGAGTCCGCAGCGCGCCGCTTTTTTGAATGCCAGCTATGGCGGAAATTATTCGCAAATGTATTTTTTCTGGCGCCAATTGATGAGCTTAGGTTTGGGCTTGGCGGCTTTTGTGGTGGCGAGCCGATTGCCAATCAACTGGGTTTATCGGCATTCGGGCAAGTTTTTGGCTTTTGGCTTTGTGGCTTGTATTTTGCTGGCGATTTTGGGCTTTGCAGGTGGAATCGGCCCAGCAAAATGCGAGCTTGGTGCGTGCCGCTGGTTTGAAGTGGGCAGTTTGAGCGTGCAACCGAGTGAAATTCTCAAAGTTGGCGTGCTTTTGGCGCTGGCGGTTTTCTTGGGCGCAAAAGCTAAAGCGGGCAAAATCAACGATTTTCGCGAGACGATTCTCCCTGCGGGCTTGCTGGTTTTGGCGATGTTGCTCTTTGTGGCTGGGGCGCAAAAAGACCTCGGCACGGCGATTTCGATTCTTTCGATTGTGGCTTTTCAATTTTTTGTGGCGGGCTTGAGCTGGCGAAATATTCGTATTGCGGGTATTTTGCTGATTGTAGCGGTGGTCGGCTTGATTGCCGTGGCGCCGCACCGAATGTCTCGCGTGATGACTTTTTTGGGCGAAGAAAACTGTTCAAATCTTTCCAGTCAAGATTCGAAAGACGAGTATCATATTTGCCACGCTAAAATTGCGATTGGCTCGGGCGGAATTTTTGGCGCAGGAATTGGTAACTCGGTGCAGGCAACGGGCTATTTGCCAGAAGCTATTAACGACTCAATTTTTGCGATTCTGGGCGAAACTTACGGCTTCATCGGCTTGGTGATTATTCTGGCGATTTTCTTGGCGTTGATTTTGCGTTTGGTGCGCGTTTCAGCATATATTCGCAACCCTGCCAGTCGTATTTTGGCTGCTGGCGTTTGCGGCTGGTTTGCTTTCCATACCGTGATGAACGTTTCCGCGATGATTGGGCTTTTACCACTTACAGGCATCACAATGCCACTCCTTTCTTACGGCGGCACCAGTATTTTGTTTATTTCCAGCGTTTTGGGTTTGGTCTTTAATATTTCGGCCTACACCTCATTTTCGCCAGTTGATGATTTTAAGGAGGGGAAAGATGAAGATTCTCGCAGCGGGCGGTGGGTCGGGCGGTCACGTAGTGCCAGTCGTCGCCGTATTTAAAGAAATTCTAAAACAAGAAAAAACAGCCGAATTGCGCTTTTGGTGTGATAAAAAATTCTATCCGCAGGCTTCGAAAATGATGCAGGATAATTTCGAAAATTCAGTGCGTGTTTCGAAAATTTCGAGCGGTAAATTTCGAAGATATAATCACCTAACTTTTTGGCAACATTTAACCATTCCGAGCGTGGTGTTTGGTAATTTCGCCGATGTTTTTCGAAATATCTTTGGCGTTTTGCAGGCTTTTTCGAAAATGCTTTTCTGGCGACCAGATGTGATTTTTTGCAAAGGTGGTTTTGTTTGCGTGCCGATTGGCTTGGCGGCGTGGATTTTGCGCATTCCGATTGTTATCCACGATTCTGACGCTCATCCAGGTTTGGCAAATCGGATTCTTTCGAAATTTGCTCGTCAAATCGCTACGGGGGCGCCGCTCGAATTTTACACTTATCCGCGAGAGATTTCGAAATATGTGGGCATTCCCGTGATGGAGGATTTCAAAAAATATTCACCAGAAGAGCAGAGGAACTTTAAGCGCGAATTGGGATTTTCGGAAGAGAAGCCTTTGGTGGTGGTAACTGGCGGCGGGCTTGGTGCGGCGCGGCTGAATAATGCGATAATTAGTGAAGCTGAAGCGTTAGCTCAAAATGCGCAGATTTTGCTGATTTCTGGGGTGGCTCAATTTGAGGAATTGAAAGAGCGAAGCAGAGAATTTTCGGCGGATTTTCACCTTCTGGGCTTCGTTTCGAAGGATATGTGGAAATATCTTGCGGCGGCTGATTTGGTGGTGGCGCGCGCGGGGGCGACTTCGAATTTAGAGCTGGCAGCGCTGGCTAAGCCGACGATTTTGGTGCCAAATGCGCGCTTGACGGGCGGCCATCAGCTTAAAAATGCACAAGTTTATCAAAAAACTGGCGCGGTTGAAATCGTTTCTGACGATGAAATTGAAAAGCACCCCGAGATTCTTTCGAAAAAGATTGTCGAGATTCTTTCGAATTCGAAAAAAATGGCTAAATTGAGTGCTGAGTTTTTGAAATTCGCCAAACCTCAAGCGGCTTTTGAAGTTTCGAAAATGATTTTGCTCTTCAAAAAATAGCGTTTCAAAAACGCTTGTGGTATAATATAAATTAGATGAAAAAAGAACCAAAAACTTTAACGCGACGGGAATTGCGCGAACTTCGTGAACGCGAAAAAAATGCTTCGGACGGCAAAAATTTTAATCGCAATCAGACGATTTCGAGCTACAAAAAAGAGCAGAGCGAGCGGCTAGAGAACCGCAAATTAGTGGTGCGAAGGCGCAAGATTACTGGTTTTTTGTTTGCCCTTTTCGCTGTTTCTGGGCTGGTTTTGATTATCCTTTCGCAATTTGTTTCAACCGTTGGCGTCAAAGATGTGGCGGGGAAGGCGATTTCGAAAGCCGGCGATTATTCGGCAAAAATCGAAGAATATTATGCTCGCCAGCCGATTGAGCGAATCCGTTCATATTTGAATGTTAATAATTTGCTCACTAATTTGCAGGCGGATTTTCCAGAAATCAAAAATATCGAAAAAATTTCGATGGTTGGCTTTGGCAAATACACTTTCGAATTGGAATTTCGAAAACCTGTTGCCTCGTGGAGCGCCAACGACAAGACTTTGTATGTGGACGATTCAGGCACTTCTTTCGAAACCAATTATTTCGAAGCGCCAGAGCTCACCGTTTCTGACGAAAGTAATTTCGAAACTAATTCGGGGGCGGTCATCGCCAGCAACAGTTTTATCAGTTTTATCGGAAAAGCGGTCTCGGCGGCTAATTTAAGAGGCATAAAAATTACGAAAATCACCATTCCTGCGCTATCTGTTCGGCAGGTTAATATTATGGTCGAAGGAGTGAATTACTCGATAAAAATGCTGACGACCGAATCACCAGAAGGGCAGGTTGCGAATTTGGCAACGGCAATAAACTACTTCAATAATAAACGTATCTCGCCAGAATATTTAGACCTGCGTGTTGAGGGAAAAGGGTATTACAAGTAGGAATATTTTGTTCGCTTTTTGTTCTTTAAGTAAGAGGTGAATAAAGGGAGGAAGAGCAAGAAAAATATATTTACAATATAAAAACATAAAATGTCAAATTGTCAAAAAAGCGAGAAAAGAGGAGAAACTTAAAAAACTGTGGAAAAATGAGAGATTTTGTGTTTTGGGTTTGAACGCAGAATTTAAATTTATTTGGAGGCTGCCTTAAAAAAGCCCGTTCGAAATTACCGAGCGAGCGTGAGTGATAATTAAAGCGAATTAAAAATAATAGAAATTGTAAAATATATCTCGCTAAAAATATAATTCAGCGCCCTATTTTATTTTTAATCAAAAAAGAGGAAAAAGACTAATATTTGTAAGATATTTAAATGAACATTGAATCACGGAATTATTTTATCCACTATGACGTAAAAGATATATTGTGCGACGTTAGGAAAAGGATGATTGTTAGAATAGTAAATCATAATAATTTAAAGGAAAATTATGCAAAATAATTCAAACTACCCTAAAAACGTACTAAATAAAATTTACACTGCTGAAATCAAACATAACAGCTTCAAAAATGATGATACTGGACAAGAAATTAAATTTGCGGTTCTCGAACTTGGACTTAAAGTTAACGGCGAAATTATTAAACTCGCTCTTAACCTTTCGAAAAAATCTAATGCTGAAATTCTTATTTTAGCTTCTGAAGAACAAAAAGAAAACTGGCTTGATGAGGAAAATGCTATGTAGGTCGACTTTTCCTCATCAAACAAAAAACGAACAAAAAATATAAACTAATAAAAAAAGGAAATTAAATAAAATGTCGATTTTTCCCGCTGATACAGCTACAAAACTCATCGAAGGATTGACTGGCGTGCTAACAGCTAATATGCCTATTATTATCGCCCTTCTCGGCTTTACTCTTGGCGTTGGTTTGGCTTTCCGCCTACTTCGAAAATTCACGAAAGTTCGTGTTTAATCCATCGACCTGGGCAATGTCGTTAAACTGCCCCTGAAATTATTTAAGAAAGGATATTCAAAAAATGCATTTCACAACTGTTGATTCAATGTTTGTATTAACTACGCTTCTCGATTTGATTCGTGAATTTTTCGTTTTCATGATTCCTATTATCGGGCTTTTGGCTGGAGTTTATCTTGTTTGGCGCATGTTTATTTCAGTTCTATTTAAAACAGGGAGATTTTAACAATGAATCCTGTTCGAATTTGGTCGCCATTACATGAACCTGTTTATTTTGATCATATAACTTGGTTGGCTATCGCTATTGTTTTCGTTATATCTCTAATAATTATTATTAAAATTGGTGAAAGGCGCTAAAATGAAGAAATTTGTTACTGTTTTGTTGGTTTTTGTGTTAGGTATTGGCATTTTAGCGCCTCTTTCCGCTTTTGCTGATGAACAAGAAAATAAATATAACATCGTTCGCTATAGTAAACAAATGTTTATTCGTGATCGCGATCAATATGAAAACGATTATTCACATCCTAAAAGAATCGAAGAAGTTCAGAAGACGTATAATAATCCATATTATACAGGTAAATATGATGCTCGCTTGCATTTAGGAAATGCAATGTGTGATCATGCGCAATACTTCGATACTAATCTGACTGAACGAAATCGTGATGACGCTGCTAAACTTCAAATCGCTTGTTCAGCTTGGCGTGATAAAAAATATCCGCATGCTTTGGTTTATTCTGGCGATAAATCACAAGGTTATTATTCAAATGCTTCTTTTATAACCTATATTGGTTCAAAAGATTATCATTTTTCGCATGATGAGCAAGAAAATATTTTTACTTTTAAAAATATTGAACAATCTGAATATAAAAATTTCATCATTGTAGATGTAAGTATTTATCCAAATCGTTGTTATAATAACAGCCAAACTAATGAAAATATGTGTCATCCTTCAACTTCAAGCGTTCAAATCTCTGTCAGTACCTATTATAATTATTATTTGATGGGTTTGAGAAATGGTTATCAATATGTTGCTGTATTCAATACGTTCACTATTGATTATCCTGAACATTTCAATGATATTGACAAACCTCGAACTGAGCCTGAAATCGACCCGAATCAAAATCAAACATTTCACCCTTATTTTACCTATACCGTAAAAAATAAAAATCTAAACGGTATTATCATCGGCGCCTATGATTCTGGCGATTCAATTGGCGAATGGGCGGTTGACGGTCGAATTAAACCTGTTTTCGAACTTTATGATGAACAACGCGAAAATCAATTTTTTAAATACGAAGGTTCAACCTTAGTCGACGCCTTTAATTACGATTTTGAAAATTATGGTGTTTATTATGTGAAAACCTATGTTTTAACATCTTTTCCTGGTATGCTTCATCCTGATTATATGCCGAAAATTATTCAACCTATTTGGACAAAAATCGTAATTAATGGTTCAACATATGTAGCTATCACTGATCCTGCAAATCCAAAAGATTGTAAAGATAATATATGTGAACAAACTGCGCAAGCTGAATCCTGCTCTTTGATTGACGATTTCAACTTGCGTTTTAATTGTGAATCTACAAGATTTACGCGCTCTGTGCGCAAGCAATTCGGTATTCTATTTATACCTGTTGATATGACTGGTCGCTTTATTAACAATTTTCAGACTAAAACAGCAATTAGCTGTTCTGTTCATATAAATCAGCTAAATATAGACGCTTGCGTTTTTCAACGTAAGTTTCCACCTCTCTACACTTTTCTGAATATGGTAGCAAACGGCACACTTTTGTTCGCATTTATTCTATTTTTGCGCTCTTCTCTTGTCGGTTTTCTAAATGCTAAAGGAGATGAATAAAATGGATGATATTTTAAAGCCACTATCTGAATTTTTTACATTTATTTTTTCGGGCAAGTTTTTTGTAAGTTTTGGTATATTTTTGCTTTCGTCATCTGTTAGTATGTTCGTATTTGTTCTTGATTTAATACCTGATTTACCGAACTTACCTGATAATGTATATCAAAATGTTTTGTCATTTTTTGATTTTCCATTCACTTCAGGAGCAATAGGTTTTATTGGTTGGATTTTTGGTAATTGGACTATGTTTTCGTTAGTAGTTTTTATAGCATTATCTATTTTCTCTACTCGAATTATTTATGATTTGTGGATATTTATTATTACTAAATTACCTTTGGGAGTTAAACGATGAGTTATCTAAGTTTTATCAAAAAAGAATTTAAACCAAATTTTAAAGTCGTTATTGATGATTTACGCCGCTCTCGCGATAAAGACTTTTTTCAGCCTACTGGCACAACTGTTTATGTAGGCTGGCAAGGCTCAGGCAAAACTCTATCTGCCGTGAAGCATGTAGACGATATTATGCGTCGCTACCCAAAAGCAAAATTAGTAACTAATTTGCGTTTTAATCACGATTTAATCGATTATGCAAATCGTATTCATGTTTTTCAAACCGCTGATGAACTTGCCGAATTGTTAGTTGGCGTGAACAACGGCACGTATGGCGTAGTTTACTTAATCGATGAAATACACACGTATTTCAACGCGCTTGATTCGAAAAATATACCGCCCTACATTTTCACTGAAATCTCGCAACAGCGCAAACAGCGCAAATGCATTGTCGGCACGTCGCAATTATGGGATCGAATGGCGAAGCCATTCCGCGAACAGGCGATGTTCGAAATTCAATGCTCTACGATTATGAACGTTTTTACGATTCAGCGCGTCGTAGACGCGCATTCGCTTAAAATGGATCGCGAAACGGGTCGTTCTGTTGGCAAATTGATTCGTCGCGGTTGGTTTTTTCACAATCGACGTATACGTGATTTGTATGATACTTACCAAAAAGTTATATCAAGTCAAGCACAATTAGACTTCGAAACTTCGAACCCTGTTATTATTGGTAATGTTAAGAAGATTAAGCGCCGTTAGCGGGGTCGCTTACAGCCCCCGCAAGGCGCCAAGTTAGGAGATGATAAAATGTTCATAATCGAAATTAAGCGAAGATATAAATATAATTACATAATTAAACGAAATAATTCTGAAATCTATCGAACAAATACTAAAAAACAAGCTAAAGACGAACTATTCAAATTATATAAATCATTCATTCAATCAGATAAAGAACAAACCGTATTCAGACACTTAGTGAATTTATTGCAAAATGGTGAAACCTTAATAATTTATACAGAAAAACGTAAAACATTTGATGATATTTCAGCGCTCGAATTTAAAGACGTTTACAGAGTTCAGCGCGTAGTTAATACAAATTATTAAAAATTGTGGTCGGCGGTTCCCGCTTGCGGGAACCCCTTGTCATAGACCACACTTAACCAACAAAGGAGCCATATGACCAACAAAAATTATAATTCGATTAGTGAACGAATTGTCGAAAAAGACCCATCAAAAAAATATAAACAAATTTCTTCATATGCAAAAATTTACCCTGATTTTATTAGAATCGTTAAATATAAAAAACCTATTATCACAGATGGTTTTGCTACTATTTCAGATGGTTTTGCTAATGAAGAAAAAGAGCCTGAACGTGATTCATTAGAAAAATCAATTAACCGAACTAAAACCAAAATATCAGATCTTATTTTGTGTAATAAATTCACGCATTTTGCTACATTTACATTTGATCCAAATAATTCACTCGTTAACGGTGAAGAAAACCGCCATAATTTTCAAAAAATGTCACGGCTACTTATTAACTGGTTGAATACTGAACAAATTAATCATAAACGAAACCATGGTGAAAAATTTGCATATCTAATCGTTCCTGAACGTCATAAAAATGGTGCATGGCATTTTCATGCTCTACTTAAAAACTACAAAAATGAAACTGCGGATTTCTATAGTTCAAAAAACCCATTCATTACTGTTAGTGAATTAAAAAATCCAAAACGCCCTGCTTATCGAAAATTTTTACTTCGATACGATCTAGGACGTTCAGAAGTTGAACCTATTCGCGACCAAACTAAAATGTCAAGCTATATCAAAAAATATATTACTAAAGACCTTATTGTTGAAAAAAACGTTAAACGTTTTTGGTGTTCTAAAGGACTTGAACGCCCTGAAATAATTGAAAATTTCATTGATGAACGAACTGAAATTCCTGAATTATTCAAGGTTTGTTCACATGATTATCATGATATCTATGAAATCCCCTCTTTCACACAATATTTTGAATTTTTAGGTGTTGCTCAAGAAGTTCATCTTCATGCAAGAAAAGAAAAAAATAAATGGTTCTGGGCTAACTCTTAAAAGCCCAGAAATTACCTTTTATTTTTTCAGTCATTTTGTTATAATGTGCTTATGGATATAATTGTTTATATTTTAGCTTCTTTAATTGTATTTTTTATCTTCTTTTCACCTATTTTATTGATTATTTTTTTATTTTCAGGTATTCTTTCGAATTCTAAGAGTAATCGCATAAAATCACCTTATTTTTATACCCGAAAAAATAAAGTGATGACTGAACGTGAAATAATATTTTACAGAAAACTTCAAAAAGTTTGCGGTAATTCGATTTATATTTTCCCCCAAATTCATTTATCTAATTTGTTTTGGCATAAAATAAAAGGTCAAAATTTTGCGCATGCTTTTAGGTATATAAATCGACTATCTGTTGATTACGTTCTTGTTGATTCAAGAGATTTTAAAACACTTTTTGCTATTGAACTTGATGATTCAACGCATAATCAGCCTGAGCGTCAAAAGCGCGATAAAATCGTGAATTATATTTTTGAAAAAGCGGGCATTCCTCTTCTTCGAATAAATTATATAACTATTAGCGAAGACGAATTAAAACAACACGTAATTAAAATGTTGAGAAAAATATAAAAATTTTATTGACACGAATTATTTTTTTGATATAATTAAGTTAATAATCATAATTTTCCTTTAAATATGTCGCTGTCGATATATTGTGCGACACATCTTGTTTTTCTTTTTTGAATGTGCTAATATGCAATTGTAAATCAAATTTAATAAAATTATATAAGGAAAAACAAGTATATGAACACTTCACCACTAAATCAAGACAATATTATTTCAGCTGTAGCTCGTGTAGCTCTCAAAACTCGAAAATCTGAACGAACTGGTAATAACTACACTATGCTTACTATCCGCTTCAAAAACGGTCTTGAAATCGACTACCTTGTAGATAAAAAAGACCTGTTTGGTCTAACTGATGCCGTAAATAAAATTTCACAATCGGAAAATAAACAAAAAACGAACAAAATATTCTTCGCTCTGCCTTAAACCAAATCGCAAAAGACGAACAAACTATTGACTTTTTTTGCCGAAAATGGTTTAATATATAGTAATTTTCCATCACATAAGGAGGTGGTTTGTATGGAAAATGTTATTCAAAGTAAAATTGACAGCGGCGAATTGTCGCTTTTGCACTTTTCTTCTCTTGAAAGAGATAAGCAAAAAGAAATTGCCGAATACATCTCTTCGACCTCGGAGGGCGACGGCAATCTTCTCGAAGTTCATTATAAGGAATTAAGTAGCCGAGCGTGTTTCTTGGTTCTCTTGGACGAAAAAAACAAATTCATCAGTTGCGCAGGATTAATGCAGCCCGAAGCGAACGCTTTTGGGATGATGATGTCTGAGGTTGGCACGATGATTACTGTGCCCGAATGGCGTGGCAAAGGTTGTGCGACTTATTTGCTTCATCAGATTGATGAATGGGCGGCGAATTCCAACGCGGTAGATGGAATTTACGCCTTCATCAGTGAGAAATCGCGTGATTTGGTGATTTCCTCGGGCTATCGTGCTGAAGTCAATTATCTTGGCAAGCGGCTAAATGTGGCGGATATACTGCCAAAAACCGCAACTGACCTATGCAGAACCGTTTGCGGGCACAGAGATAAAATTCGCTTGATGGATTTGAGCGAAAAAGATTCCCTGAGTGAGGCTGAAAATGCTGAACTTTTGGCGGGAAAATTCGCTCGTGAAAAGAAATTTGAGAAAGAAATTGTTGCGCTTGAGCAAAAAATCGCTGTCGAAAAAGACAGCGAGAAAATAAGAACGTACGAAGAGGTTATCTGGGCGTATGTTCAAAACTTGCGAAACAATCTCTATTGTTGCGACTTCGCGGTCGCAAAGCTCCTTTAATAAAGAAAAGCCCCGTTGAGGGCTTTTAAATTTGGCTAAGAAAACTCTGGATGATTTTTTCGAATTCTCGAATTTTAGCTTTCGAAATATATTCATTTTGGCGATGGGCTTGCGAAAAATCTCCTGGTCCGAAAACTACAACGTCGGCGCCGAGCCTTTTAACAAATTCGCCTTGGTCGGTGGCGCCAGGGCTGACGGTTATCGCTTTTTCGACTAAATTCGAAGCGGCTAAAAGCGCGCGAACCGTTTTCGAATCGCTAGCGACCAAGCTTGCAGGCACGGCAGGCACGGCATATTGCCATTCGAAATTAAATTTTTCGGCCATTTCGTTCCAAAAATTGGCAAAATTTTCGTCCATTTCGGGCGTGGTGCGCACGTCTAAAATGATTTTTGCGCTGGCGGCGGTTTTATTTGGGCTGGTTTGTTCGCCCGCAATTATTGAAGTCGGCACAATGCTTGGTTCGCCAAGAATTTGGTTCGAAAAACGTTCTTTCGAAAATTCCAAGATTTTTTCGAAAATATTCAGAAAATCATTCGCTTTCGAAAGTGCGGATTTTCGAAAATTTTCTTGCCTTGAAGCGTGGCCAGAAATTCCCTCGAAGTTGATTTCGATAAAATGGTTTCCGCGATGCCCAACTTCAATTTGAGCCAAATCGGTCGGTTCGCCAATAATTCCCGAAATTTCAACATATTCAAACTCTTCTTTCAGCCATTCGCAAAATGCCGCGCTTCCCGTTCCGTCGGTTTCTTCGTTCGCCACAGCCACCAGCCAGAGGTCAAAATCAGGCTGGTTCTTTCGCCAAAAATCCACACCCGCGATAAACTCAGTTGCAACCGCCGCTTTCATATCGCACACGCCCAGCCCAGATATTTGCTCTTCACTCTCTTGAAAATCCCACGGCGAATGCGCCCAGCCAGCCAAATCACCAGCCGCAACCGTATCGATATGCCCAGTTAAAATCACGGCGCGTTTTGCGCTCTTCCCTCGAAAAAGCCCAGCCGCAAAATCTTGGTTTTGCCAAACTTCTCCGCCCTGCGCGCGCAAAAAATCACCCAAAAAAGCGAGCAGTTCAGCCTCATTGCCCGAAACGCTCGGGATTTCAACGATTTTTTTAGTTAGCGTGATAATTTCATCCATAGCAAAATTATACCACACCTCGCTCAGCAGTCCAATAACCGCCCAGATGCTTGCAATTTTCTCAAAAACCGTATAATACAAAATGTTATCTCAGAAGATAAATGTTTTCTGAGATAAAGTAAAAACTCAATGATAGGTGGTCCTCATTGAGTTTGAAGATTTCTTTTTTATAAGTTCAGCCTTAACGGTTACAATATTAGAGGCTAACATGTACTATGTCACCGCTTTTTGCGGTGATTTTTTCTTTTGAGGGTTATCCCGATGTTTTAAATGATTAACGTTTAGCGAGTTGCCTCGAGGAGCTAGCTTCATTTCTACGGAATACTATAAATGTATAAATGGCAACGATAGGGATTGTTATCATTGATGAACCATCTGATAAGATTGTATTTATAATATTGCCGTGGTGTAGAATAGACCAATTTCGAATAATAAAGTCTGGAATTCGCAAGAATGTAAATAATATTAAAATCTTACTAAGAGTCTTAGCGACACTTAAATAGTCATTTTTTCTAATGATACTCGGTAGGATTGATAAGAAATATATTATAATCGCCATCTGTAGCGTACTATATAAAAAATGACTCCAGCCTGCAAAAGTTAACCCCGTGCTACTATCCATAAAACTAGTTGTTTTATCACCAGTCCATAAGACGAAATGGGTACAGACATTTATAAAAATTGAGGCTGTTGAGGAAAAGCCAATACGCCAAAACTGAGTTTTATCCAATTTCGTAAGAGCACTCGGAATTGCACTCCAGAATAGCAGATTGAAAAAAGTTAGTAGAATCGTATCCCCGATTAAGATGCTAGTATAATTAATAAGTAGATAGCTTTGTTACTTACATTATCCTCCACGCTTTCATTTAGTGTTGTATCGTATTCGAGGCGAGGAAATTCAATCAGAGCCGTTCAATCATTTCAAGTAATCGGCGCGGCATAACTTCGGATTTAATAAAGTATCCGTCGGCGATTTTGAGCAAATTTTCTTTTTCTTCGCTATTGTGCTGGAAATTAGTCATAAAAATCACTTTGGTGTTTTTCGAATTGGGCGATTTTTTTCGAAACTCCTCAATAATCTCGTTCCCACGCTTTTCGGGCAGCATAATATCAACCAAAATCAAATCGTAAGGCTTATTGAGCGCCATCACCAGCCCGTCGTTGCCGTCAACCACCCAATCAACGTTATAATTCGCCGTTTTGAGACTGCGAACATACATTTCGCCAATAAATCGGTCGTCTTCGATAACCAAAATTTCTTTTATCATTAGAAAACCCTACCGTGATTTTTAATTTGCGCGCTGGGCAACTGCGAAATCTCTGAAAGTTTGGCGTAAATTGGTATCGAGAGCGTAAAGTTCGAGCCTTTCCCTTCCACGCTTTTCGCCGAAATTTTACCCTTCATTTTTTCGATAATCGCTTTCGAAATATAAAGCCCAATGCCGCTTCCCGCCACGGTTTCGCGGCTGCGATGGCTGCGGAAAAACTTAGTGAAAATGTTATTTACCACATTTTCGGGCATCCCAATTCCGTAATCTTCAACATGAACATCCACGAAAGCGCCGTTTTCTTCCGCCCAAATTTTCACCATTCCGCCGTCGCTACTATATTTTATGGCGTTATCCACCAGATTGATAATCACCTCGCTGGCGCCGTAAATATCTGTGCCAACAGTGGGCAAATTATGCGGAAGGTTGATTTGCAGGTTGCGATTTTGCGAACTGGCGCGCACGGTGATGTCTTCAGAAATTGAGTCGAAAATCTCCGAAATTTCGTGTTCTTCAAGCGAAAATTCCAAGCGGTCTTGGTCGAATTTCGCCACGTTGAGAATGTTGTTGATATAGCCGTTGAGCTTATTTGAAGAAACAATCAGCCGCGTAAAAAGCTCGCGCTGCTCATCGCTAAGCAGTCCGCTGAGCTCCATACTCAAAATATCCAAATAGCCGCGAATAATGGTAATCGGCCCGCGAATTTCGTGCGCCGCAAAGGCAAAGAAATTCAAGTCGCTTTCTTCGCGCTCATAATTGGCGGTTTTATCGATGAAATAAATCAAAATATCGTTTTCGAATTGCTTTTCGAAAAACACCACGATGTCGTAAAGCCTTTGATTCTCGGGTGTGTCGGCAATATTCGAGACGCGCTCCCAAACTTTCGAATCGCGAATTTTACGCTGGCGGGCTTCTTCAATCCACGTGGCGATTTCATCAACTTTATTTTTGCGCAACTTCGAAAAATTCACCGCATTATGCTTGAACACGATTTTATTTTCAGTATTCAAAACCGCAAAACCGAGCTTGGAATTGCGCATAATTTCGGGAATGGATTTGATTTGCGAGAACTTTAGCGCGGGCGATTTTTCGTTTTTATTTTCAGGCTCATAATCCAGCGCGTAGATGAATTTCAAAACTTCGCTAAAACCGCTATTGCCGTATTTTTCGGCGTGCGGGTTGGGGATTTTTTCGGGAGTAATTTTATTCGAAATGCCAAAAATCACTTTCGAAAGGTCGAGCTGCGGTTTCGAAATTCGGCGAAAAACTAGCATTTGCAAAATCGTCAGCCCGATGATGGTGGCGCTAAAAATCCAGAAAATTCGATTTTCAATTCCGATAAAATAACCCGCCACAATTAGCGAAAAAATACTCGAAAAAAGCAAAATAAAATAAAACGAACTGATTGATTTTCGAAAAAAATAATAGTATTTTCGAATCTTGGAAGGGTCGTAATTCATAAAGATATTTTAACCGATTTTAAGGAAAAGCGCAAGCTTATTGGTAAGAGATTATTCCGCGGTCGTTTGGCACGGCAACCAGCCAAGTTTGACCCCTGTTGAGCTTGACGTCTTCGCCATTTGCGTTCTTTAATTTTAGCGGCGCACTTTCGCTCTCTTTTTGCCAAGTTGCAACTTCGGCGTTGCCATCGCGAAAAATTACCGCCGCGCCCGAGCCGATAGTTGAATAATAATTATGCAAACCGTCTGCGCCAAGCGTCATATCCATCTTTAGCGCGACCACATTTTTTGGCAAAATATACCCCTTTTCGCGGTCTAAATGCGCCGCTCCAGCTTGCCCGCGAGAATAGCAATTACACTCGCCGTTGTAATTATAAAAAGTGTTATATTGCGCACCACTCAGCACAATCTGGATTTGGCTGGCGTTGGGACTTTCACTTTTCGAATCTTCTTTAAAAGCGAAACCTTCGAAATTCGAATTATTCCAACCTTGCGAGCGACCGTGATTGGCCAAATTTTCGAAAGTGGTATAAACATTGTGCGGCGCGCGGCGGTCGGAGGCTCGCCAATATAAACCCGCCAAACGGAATTGGTCGAGGTCGCGGTGGCTGCCATCACGCACTCGAGCCAAAGCGTCGCCAGAGCCGCCAACGTGGGCGATTCCAGCGTCAAAGCCACTCACCCAATCTAAATAATAAGTGCGAAGACTGCGCACTGGGCCGATTAAATCTGGGTGATTTTGCTGATAAAGCGCCAAAAAGCGAGTAATTCCGCCTTCAGCGATTGCTTCAAAAACCACCTCCGCCTCGGCTAAACCCGATTGCGGACGGGCATTTGGCGAATTTTCAATCATCACGCCAATCACGGGCGCGTTCACTTTTTCTGCCGAATCCACTTCCAAGCCAGAAAGTGCCGCGTAATATTTGGTCGGCTGAGAATCTTGCTCAGGCTTTTTCTCTTCGGCTTTCGAAATTTCAGGCTCAGGCTTTTTCGATTTCGAAAAATAGAAAAAAGCGCCCAATGCGCCCGCAAAAACGACAATCAGCCCGCCGCTCAAGATTAAAATTTGCTTTTTTGTGAGTTTTTTGAATCTTAGCGCCAACTTTTTCATACTTCGATTATAACGCTAATGCTCAAAAATATCAATCCGAAACGGCGCCAGTAATGGCGGCTTGGGCGGGTTGGCTGGGGTTCCAGATTTGCCAAACGGCGAGGCGCGCGGCAGTTTCACCGCTCCAAAGGCGAATTGGCGAAATTTTACCTCTGGAAATCGGCGCGTTGGCAGGGTTTGAAAACACTTCGCCATTTTTTGCAATCACCAGATTTTCGGCGTGAAAAGTGATAATTTCGGAAGGATAAGTGAGTGTGAATTTGTGAATCGTTTCGGCGAGATTGGCAAGATTCATTGAAAAAGTGAGGATTTTGGGGTAAAAAACGGTTGAGAAGATTTTTTGAAGTTGGGCAAAACTCGCCAAAAGCGTGATGTTTTCTTTTTCTAAAATTTGTGCTGAAGAATTGAGCAGAATATCCGCCGCGTCGCGCGCGATAAAAATCGGCTTTTCGCTTTGCAAAATAAACCGCTCGAAAAGAATTGCGGTTTCGGAATTTTGATTAGTGTCGCCGATGAATAAAATTGAATCCGCCCATTCTTCGCCCGCCGTCAAAAACGAAAACGCAAGGCTGCTGAAGCCGCCCGATTTATTGCTGGGCGCGTAAGTTATGTCGGTGGATTTTTCGATTTTGAGCACTTTCCGCAAGCTATCGGGCGCCAAAATTCGCACTTCGCCCGCCCCTGTTTTGAGCGCGGTTTCATAAGCCAGCGCCAGCGCGCGAAATTGCGTGGCTTGCCCGCCGACAATCAGGATTTTCCCGGCGTGATTTTTTTGCTCGGGTCGATTCCACTCGATTTCTGGAAAGAGTAATTTTTCAGATTGAACCCGCCAAAAATCAAACATTTTCACTCCATTCTATCGAGACTGGGCAGTGGTCGCTGCCCATAATTTCGGGGTGAATTTTGGCTTCAATTTTAGCATTTTGCGCATTTTTCGAAAGCAAAAAATAATCAATCCGCCAGCCAACATTGCGCTCGCGCGACTTGGCAAAATGGCTCCACCAAGTGTAAAGTTCGGGCTGATTTGGGTGTTGATTTCGAAAAATATCTTCGAATTCGAAAGCTAAAAATTTCGAAAATCCCGCGCGTTCTTCGTCGGTAAAGCCGTGTTTTCCGCGGTTTGCTTTGGGGTTTGCGAGGTCGATTTCTTGGTGCGCAACGTTTAAATCGCCGCAAAAGAAAACGGGCGCCTGAGCAAAATTTGCCTTTTCGAAAGCTGGCTGATTTTCGAAAATCTCACTTTCTTCGAAATCATTTTTCGAAAATTCGCCCTTCTCTAAACCTTTGGCAAAATCCAAAAAAGCGGCGTCCCATTTTTCGCGCAAAGCCAAGCGGCTCAAATCGTTTTTGGTGTTGGGCGTATAAACGGTGAGCAGCCAAAAATCGCCAAAAAACGCCGCGCAAATGCGCCCTTCGGTGCTGGCGTCGCCGAATTGGTCGGTGAGTTGGTATTTTTCACGCAGGTTTTTGGTGAAGTTTTTCAAAACAATCTGCGGCTTGATTTTGCTCCAGATGGCTGTGCCCGCGTAGCCTTTGCGCTCGGCGTGAGAATAAAATTTGAAATATTCGGGGTATTTTTCTTCGAATCGCTCTTTCGAAATCTGACTGGCGTCGATTTTTATCTCTTGAAAACAGACAATATCGGGATTTTTTTGCGCGAAAAATTCAGCCAAAAGACCTTTCTTTTCGACTGCTCGAATACCGTTGACGTTCCAAGAAAAGATTTTCATTTTACCACCTTTTGAGTAATTTTGCGTTTTCACGCTCGGCTTGGCGGCGCTTGATAGTTTCGCGTTTGTCGTGGAGTTTTTTACCTTTACCCAGCGCGATGACGATTTTAATAAAGCGACCTTCGGCGAGAATTTTGAGCGGCACAATCGTAAAACCAGCCTGCTTTTGAGCGGCAAAATCGTTGATTTGCTTGCGTGTCGCGAGAAGCTTTTTGGGGCTGGTGTCGATTTCGTCGCTTTTTTGCGCGCCCTGCCCTTGATTTTTGAGCGAAAAGCTGGCGTTATTGAGCCAAAGCTCGGCGCCTTTTTTGCCGTTGCGTAAAGTGACGAACGCGCCTTTCAGGCTCACGCGCCCATCGCGCACCGCTCGCACTTCCACGCCGCGCAAACTCATTCCCGCCACGATTTCTTCGCCCAATTCATAATCAAACCGCGCACGGCGATTGACGATATTTTGAGCAGAAGTTTTGGCCTTTTTCATTCTTCGATTATATCATTTTTGGCGAGCGTTTTCAAACTGGGCGTTTCGAAAAAGCTTAATTTATTCGCCATTCGTTGGCGCCGTTCGAAGAAATTATTCCTTTGATTTCGAGCATAGTTACGGCTTGGCTAAAATCGCTGGGTGATATTTTCGAATTTTTGAGGATTTCTTCACCCTTTCGAACGCCTTTCGAAATTTGCTCAAGTATGGCGGTTTCGGCTGGTGTGTCGCCCTGAAGGAGCGAGGTTTGTTTTTCTTGCTTGGTTTTTGGAAAAAGAAAATCGATTAAATCTTGAATTTCGGCAAGCGGCTGGGCGCCTTGGCGGATTAGTTTGTTGCAGCCCGCCGAAAGCGGCGAAGTGATATTGCCAGGCACCGCGAAAATATCTTTTCCCTGCTCGAGCGCGTGGTTGGCGGTCGAAAGCGTCCCGCTGCGCGCGGCGGCTTCGACAATCACCACCACGTCAGCCAAGCCAGAAACGATACGGTTGCGCTCCAAAAACTGAAAGGGTAGCGGCGGCGTGCCTTCGGGATATTCGCTGATAATCGCCCCGCCTGTTTCGAGGATTCGCTTTGCCATTGCGGCGTGCGAGCTCGGATAAGCCTTATCCACACCATTCGCCAAAACTGCCAGCGTAATTCCGCCCGCTTCCATCGCGGCGTTATGGGCAATTCCGTCAATCCCAAGCGCCATACCGCTCACCACAATTCCGCCATTACGAGCCACTTCGCTGGCGATTTTTTGAGCGATTTCTCGACCATAACTCGTAGGCTTGCGTGTTCCAATAATCGCCACCGTAGGAATTCGATTTTCTGGCAATTTACCTCGGTAGAAAAGTTTTTTCACGGGTTGCGGAAAATGCTGCAAATCGGCAGTGTAAGGATGTTCCGCTGGAATAATTTCATTGATTTTCATAAAAAGTATGTTAAAAGTATTGACTTATTTAATAATTCGTGCTATTATATTGACAATTGATAAAATATAAAACGATTTTGTCAAAAGAACATATTACCTATTTGTTATAGTGTATAATATCCTACTTTTGCATCCTTTTCTTATCTCCCCCTCCTTTTCATTAGTAAGATATTATGCATAATAACCCCTTTGACCGGCGGACCCTTTGTTTGATTTGAGGTGGGTCTTAAGCTTCGAGAAATCGAGCCAGCAGATGGTGCGTCGAAGGGATAAAAGACCGCCTGAGCGATGCCCACCCGTGCTTAGGCGGTCTTTTATTGTGATATAATAACAAAATATTATCTTCAATTGTCAATGAGCTTATGTTAATAATTTCAATTCAAATTTTAGCATAAGCAGGTTATTTTTGCAAATGCTTGATTTTTTATAAAAGCTTTGATATAATAGTTTTTGCCGTTGGGATGTCGCCAAGTGGTAAGGCACCAGGTTTTGGTCCTGGCATTCGGGGGTTCGAATCCCTCCATCCCAGCCAAATGAAATGATTACGTAAAAGACCGGTTCGCAAGACGGTCTTTTATTTTGGCTTTACTCTTTGCGGATTTTATGATACAATTGATTGGAATCTTTATATCAGTTTGTAATTTTGAAAGGAATAAAATGGCTAAACATAAAAGTTGGCATGGCGCTGACCGCAAGCGTGCGCTAAAAGCGAAATTAAAGGTTGCAAAACGACGCGAAGCAAAACGACGCGAACGAATTGCGGCAGCTTTGGCGGCAAAACTTGCGCAAAAATAATCTAAAAAACTCTCGAATTTAAATTTCGAGAGTTTTGTTTTTATAGCTTGATTTTGCTGTTGCGAATTTTCTTGTAAGCTGCGGTTATCGCTGCCACCCCGCCAGCCGCCAATAGATCCATCAATCCAAAGTTTGAATTTTGGTTAAAACCAGTGTTTGGTGCCGATATTTTTTGCTGAGGTTCATTGCCATTAGTTTGACTTGGGCTCGAACTCGAATTTGGCGTTCTGTTTTGGTTATTCGCAGAAGTCGCTGCGCCAGTGCCGCTGTTTTGCGGAGTAGTTTGCGCCGCGCCATTAGCTTCGCCATTTGCTTGATTTTCGCCCGCACCGTTCAATGCAGTATCTAAAGTTACCCGAGTAAGGAACGAAACAACATAAAGCCTTTCGTCTTCTTCAAGGCACGGACCGAGGCTCATTTCACACTTGCTCATTTCATAGTTTTGTTCGCCGACCTGCGGAACAATCGATTCATAAGGGTAAAAAGCACTCAATCCGATTTCGTTATATTCCCAAGAATACATCGAGAGATTATTTCGAAGCTCGTCGTCGGTGTCGAAAGTTAAGGTTGTGCGAATGTAGAATATTCGCTCGGGGTCTTTCTTTTCGACGATAAACCGCTCGATTTTGTGGTCTGGATAAATAGGGCTGTATTTCTCGGGCTCAGCTTCGTATTCCTCTTCGGTTTCGACATCGACAATCTCATATTCTCGGCTAACCAGCGGATTATTATAGCTGAGCTCAGGCTTGAAATATTTCTCCACCGCAGTGGTGTTGTTTTCGCGCAAAGAAGCTTTGATTTCTTCAAATTCGCTAGACGACACGCGAATATCTTCGTTGAAATTTTTGAGATATTGAATATTGGTGGTTTCGAATTTTTTATCAACCTGCATCGCGTGCGTTGGAGCGCTGTTAAATATCAGCGCGCCGCTCAAAATCGCCAGCGCAATTAAACTTTTTAAACTAATTTTTTTCACTTCATCTCCTGTAGTTTTATTTTGCTAAAGCTTATTTTTTCTATTCTATCAATTCAGTCTTCTTTAATCAAGGCTTTTGAAGAATTTTTTGTGAATTTCTACAGTGATAATCGGCAAAATGAAAGCCACCACCGAAACCAGCATTAAATCTTGCAGTGAGACTGGCGAAATATGGAGCATTTGTGAAAGCGGCGTGACAAAAGCTAAGAATTGCAAAACGATAGCCACGATTAGCCCCAACGTGAATTTGCTGTTGCGCTTGAGGGATTTTTTAGCAAAAATCGATTCGTCTATATTGCGCGAATTGAGCGCATTCGCCCATTGTGCAACCACCAAAATCACAAAGGTGAGCGTGCGCGCCGTTTCAGCGCCAAGTTTCGCCGAATAAAAAGTATAACCCGTGAGCGCCATTACCGCCATCACTGCCGCCACCAAAATCATTCGCTGAATTTGGATTTTATTCAAGATAGGCGCGTTCGGCGCTTTAGGTTTTTGCTTGAGGATTTTAGCATTGGCAGGCTCAAGCCCTAGCGGAATGATAAGCGCTGAATCAGTCACGAGGTTAATCCAAAGAATTTGCACTGGCGCCAGCGGCAGCGGAATTCCCAAAAGCAGCGCACCAATCATCGTCATCGCCTCACCAGCGTTGGTTGCCAGCGCGTAAAAAATCATTTTGCTAATATTCGAAACCACCGTGCGCCCTTCTCGCATCGCGGTGATGATTGATTTGAAATTGTCGTCGAGCAAAATAATATCGCCCGCCTCTTTAGCGATTTCGCTACCCGAGCCCATCGCAAAGCCCACATTCGCGGCGGCTAAAGCGGGCACGTCATTGACACCGTCGCCCGTCATTGCGGTAATTTCGGTTTTTTCTAGCGCCTTAAGAATTTTGAATTTTGATTCTGGCGTGATGCGAGCAAAAACGCGGGCTTTTCGAATCGCTTTTTCGAAATCTTTTTCGCTGAGGTTTTTAATTTTCGAAGCGTCGAAAATCTGCTCGCGAGTTTTGGCGAGCCCCAACTTTTCACCAATATGAAAGGCGGTCTCGGGGTGGTCGCCAGTAATCATGCGCACTGAAACGCCCGCCGCCAAGGCTTGTTTGATGGCGCGCGCACTGGTTTTGCGCAAAATATCCGCCACCGCCACTAAGCCGACAAATTCGAATTTCGCCTTCGAAATTTCATCGAGCGATTGAATCTGATTTTTCAGCTCAACTTTTGCCAGCGCCAACACGCGAAAACCCTCACGCGTAAATTCGTCGAGGTGGCTTTCGATTTTGGCTTTTTCACTTTTCGAAAGCTTCGAACGCGCAATAATTTGCTCGGGTGCGCCCTTCACCACCAGCGAAAAATTCTCACCAAAGTGAAACAAATTGCCGCTCATCGCCAAATCTTGGTGGAAGCCGAAGGTGGCAATCGGCGGATTGACGGTGAAACTTTTACCGCTTTTAGCTAGAAATTCGTGCAGAGCCAAATCGAGCGGGTCGCGAGTTTTTTCGCCATCATTTTTGGCTTTCGAAATCGTTTCGAAAAACTCTTCTTCATTTCGAAGCGTGAAAAATTTCTGCAAAGTGAGGCGATTTTCGGTGAGCGTGCCAGTTTTATCGGTGGCGATAGCGGTCAGCACGCCAACCGTTTCGATAGCTCGCATATTGCGCACCAGCGATTTTTCGCGCGCCATTTTGCGCATTCCCAGCGCCAGAATAATCGAAATCGCAATCGGCAAACCTTCGGGCACTACCGAAACGCTGAGGCTCATCACGAATTTAAGACTTTCGAGCAAATCCATCCCGCGCCAAAGGCTGAGCACCAAGCAAAAAACCGCCATAATCGCCGTAGCGATGATGATTTTTTGCACCAGCTTATTGATTTTGATTTGAACTGGGCTTTGGGTGGAAATTTCGGTGGAAAGCTTGGCTAATTTGCCAAATTCAGTGCGCATACCAGTGGCGGTGATGGCGATTTCGGCATTACCAGAAATCACAAAACTGCCTTGAAAAACCATATTTTCTTGTTGGTAAGCTTCGAGATTTTCTTGTTTGAGCGCTTTTTTGGTTTTCGAAATCGGCTCGCTTTCGCCAGTGAGCATCGATTCATCTACGCGCAAAGAATCGCTGGCTAAAATTCGCCCGTCGGCAGGGATTTTGTCGCCCTCGGAGATTCGCACCACGTCGCCCTGCACCAGCTGGCTTTTGCTGATTTTGCGCACTTTGCCACTGCGCACAACCTCCACGATTTGCTCGCTGGTTTTTTGCAGATTGCGCAAAATTCGCTCAGTCGAAAATTCCTGCACGTAAGCAATCGCCACATTCGCCAGCACGATGAAAAAGATAATCATCGCGTCGAGATAATCGCCGTGAAAAATCGAAACCACGCCCGCAAAAACCAACACCAGCATAAAAATATCCAAAATCGGCTCTAAAAGTTTGCGCCAAAGCGGCGTGGTTTGTAGTTTAATTTCGTTTTCGCCGTCGCGCTCCAGCCGTTTTTGCGCTTCCGCCTGCGTGAGCCCGCTCGGCCGGCTTTTTAACTTTTGCAGTGTTTCTTTTGCTGAAAAATTGTAAAAATCCATTGCTCCCTTTCGTCTTTGTTCATCTTAAAGTATAACATAAGCGTGATGTTTTTCGAAATAAAAAGGCTCGAAATTTCGAACCTTCAGGATTAAGCGTATTCGAATTTGAAGTGATTATTCTTCTCCTCGAAAACAGGCTTAACGTTAAAATGTTTTAGCAGGAAATCCTCGACATTAAATTCGTCGCCATTTTCATCATTTTCTTCAGAGCAAGCATAGTAAGCTTCTTCAAACTCTGCAGAGAAAAAGTCGAAACTTACTACCCCACAATCTTCTTCTGGGTAATAGCTTTGAGCTACCTCTGCCACCAAACTGCCCGACTCAGCATCGTAAATAAGTAGGCGATTTCTCTCGGTGAAATCGCCCCACTTGAAAACAACGGGGGCAATCACTGCTCTATATGCTGTAAAGTTCTGTGCCATCTCAGCACCTCCTTAAAATTGATAATATAATTTTAACATATTTAACGAATATTGTCAATCTATTTTTCGAAATTTAAGCCAACGCGAAAAGTGATTCGAAATTCGCCCTCTGGATTTTGCTCGGTGATGAATTTTTCGTTGCGAACCGAAAGCGAGCCTTCGAGGTTTTCGACGAGCTTTTGAGCAATCGCCAGCCCCAATCCGTGCCCGTCGGCTTTCGAATTACAGCTGCGCGCACAATCCACGCGATAAAATCTTTCGAACATTCTGTCGAGTTGCTCTTTGCTCATTTCTTCTCTGGCGTTCGAAACTTCGAAAACCGCTTGCCCATAACTTCGAAAAATTTTAACCGCAATTTTCTCTTTCGAATTATTGTAGCGTAAAGCATTATCAAGCAAAATGGTGATTAGCTCGTCGACCGCCGTCTCGTTTGCGTGCACCGTGAAGGTCTTGCTTTCTTCCAAAGATATTTTATCGCTACCAAGCCGCTCGATGCGATTGCGAATCACTTCATTCAGATTGACCCGCTCCAATTTGAGCTTTTCGATTTTCGAAAGGCGCAACAGCATTTGGGTTAGCGCAGTCAGCGATTTGGCTTCTTCAAGATTGCTGGAAAGCACCTCGCGCAAATCTTCTTTCGAAGCGTTTTTATCCTTCAAAATTAGCTCAGTTTCAAGCTGGATAGTCGAAAGTGGCGTGCGAATTTCATGGCTGGCGTTCGAAACGAATTCGCTTTGCAACTGGTGGGCTTTTTCGAGCGGCGCAAGGGTTTTTCGCGCCAAAACCAAACTGCCCAAGCCGCCAATCACGATGATAAACGCATCGAGCACCGCCAGCGATTCGGTCATTTTTTGGTCGGCTTGCGAATTGCGCGCTTCGATAATCGTTTTTTGGAAATTTTCAGTAATCAAACTTTCCGCAAAATCGTTTGAAATCGCCAAGCGGTCGGTGCTCATCACGGCAAAAATCACGATATTAAAAACCAGCAAAATACCCAGAATAATCAAAAAATAAAGCATCGTCAGCTTAAATTCTGCCGAGCGAAAAATATTCTCAAATTTGGCGCGTTCGAATTTAATCTTCATCAATTTTGTATCCTATTCCGCGCACGGTTTTAATCAATTTTTGTTTAAATGGTTTGTCGATTTTTTCGCGCAAAAAACTAATGTAAACTTCGATATTATTCGGTAAAATATCGGCGTCGAAATCCCAAACGTGCGCAATGATTTGGTCTTTCGAAACGGGCATTCCAGTATTTCGAAGCAGATATTCGAGCAGCGCAAATTCTTTGTTGGTCAGTTCGATTTTTTGCCCCGCGCGCAGAACTTCGTGCGAATTTAAATCCAGCGAAAGGTCGGCGATTTTGAGCACGCTTTCAGCTTTGGTTTGCGGACGGCGCAACAGCGCTCGCACTCGCGCGAGGAGCTCGTCCAGCGCAAAAGGTTTGGTGAGATAATCATCGGCGCCAGCGTCAAGCCCAGTGGTTTTGTCGGAAATTTCGCTCAGCGCAGTCAGCAATAAAATCGGCACAGTTTTGCCCTCTTCACGCAGTTTTTTGGTCAGCGCCACGCCGTCGTAATCGCCAGGAATCATACGGTCTAAAATTAGCAAATCATAATCAATCGCGCTCGCCATCGCATAAGCGTCAGTGCCGTCGTGTGAAATATCCACGGCGTGTTTTTCGTTTTTTAGCGCCAGTGCCAGCGCCCGAGCAATTTTCCGCTCATCTTCAACAACCAAGATTCTCATGATTCCATTTTACCACGCTTTGCTTAAAAAAGCTTGAAAATATCAAAATCGCCCTTTTTCGAAAGAGCGATTTCGGGTTTTTCGAATTTCGAAAACGGAATTTTATTTTTTCGAAAAGATAGATTTGAGTTTAACTTTTGAGCCGTAAGAAATTGCGCCTGATTGGAAGATTCGAACCGCAAACCAAATTGAAACGACCGAGAAAATCGCCAAAATGCTGATGCCGATAATCGCGTCGGTGGAGGAAAGCGTGCCGAGCGTGTTGCGCAAAAGTAGCGCGATTGGCGAAGTGAGCGGGAAGAAGCTTATGATTTGCACGGCAAGGCTGACTTCGTTCGACAAAAACGCGGTAAAAATGAAGAATGGTGCCATCATAAACATCAGGATAATTCCCACGAATTGCGCGGCTTCTTGGGCGGTAGGCATTGATGAGCCGAGCGCCACGATAAAGCCCGTCATCGACAAAAATCCAGTGATGAAAATCAAGAATCCGATAAAGATTGGCCAAAATTCAAATTTTATATCGGTGAGAAATTCGCTGACGTCGCCAAGATGGAGCGAATCTTTCAGTAAGAAATAGCCGATAATCACTGGTAGCGCCACCGTAAGCATTTGCAAAAAGCCAAGCACAATCAGCGCCAGAATTTTGCCCACAATTAGCGTGCGCGCCGAAATACTGGTGAGAATCATTTCGGTGACGCGATTCTCTTTTTCTTCGGTGGTGCTGGTGAGCATTCGGCTCGAAAAAGCCGCCACGATGAAATAGAAAACAACCAAAAATATTCCCGGCGCAATCATTTCTTTGACTTGATTATATTCCTTGCTATTTTTATATAGCTTTGATTGAATTTTGATTGTGTCATTGATGATGGCGATTTTATTCGGCTCGATGGATTCATTCGAGGAATTTTTGAGCAAGCCCTTCAAAATAGCAGAATATTTAGCTGAATCAAACAGCCCGGCGTCTTTCGCGTAGACTTCAATATTTTGCTCGGTTAAATTGGCTGGGATGAAATAATAAGCGTCGATTTCACCCTTTTTTACCTTTTCGATTGAAGCATTTTTATCTTGCGAAAAGCTACCGCCCAGCGTTTTGAGCATTTCGGCGTTTAGAATTTTCGATTCGTCGGTCACCTGAAAAACGATTTCTTCTTTCGAGAGTTTCTCTTGTTGTCGCCTCGCTTCGCTGCCCTGCATTTGCCCCAAGCCGAAAAATACCGCATAAATTAAAGGCAAAGATAACGCCGCAATCCAGAATGTGGGCTTTTTGATTGCGCGCACAATTTCAAACTTAAAAACTGCGCCAAGATTATGCATTTTCTACCTCCATCTCTTCTTCTTTGCCGTAAATTTGCAAGAAGATTTCGTTCAAAGTTGATTTTTCGATACTGAATTTCGAAATTTTGATTTTTTCAGCTAATTCGCGCAGAATTTCTTGCGAATCGGCGAGTGGTTCGAGCTCGGCATAATTGGCTTCTTTGGTGATAATTTTGAATTTTTCGCTGGCTGGCAATTCGCCTGAAAATTCCACCAAAATGCGATTTTTACCGTATTTATCGCGGATTTCATCGATTGTGCCGTAAGCTTCTTTCGTGCCATTTTTGAGCAACAACGCGCGGTGGCAAACCTTTTCCACTTCTTCCATCTGGTGAGTGACCATAATAATCGTCGCGCCGCGAGCGTTTTCTTCTTCGATAATTTCCATCAAAAGTTTGCGGTTCACGGGGTCGAAGCCTTTTGTTGGCTCGTCGAGAATTAGCAAATCTGGCTTGCCGATAATGGTCAAACCGAGCTGAATTTTTTGCTGCTGACCGCCCGAGAGTTTTTCAACTTTAGTGTTCGCCTTGTCTTCGAGCTCCACGCGCCGCAAAAAATCTTTCGAAAAATCGCGAGCCTCTTTTTTCGAAAGCCCTTTGAGCTGACCAAAATAAGTCATCACGTCGAGCACGCTTTCCTTTTTGTAAAGTCCGCGCTCCTCTGGCAAATAGCCAATCAAGCTCGATTTTTCGGGTGAAAATTTCTCGCCATTGATTAAAAGCGCGCCAGAATCTGGCTGATAAATTCCCAAAAGCGCGCGAATTGTAGTTGTTTTTCCGCTTCCGTTTGAGCCGAGAAAACCAAAAATCTCGCCCTTCTTCACTTCAAAAGAAAGACCGTCGATGATTTTCTTTTTGCCAAACGAAATTTCGAAATCCTTAATTGTGATTGCGTTATCTTCCATGCTTTTATTATACACCCAAAAAGCAAAAAACGGTTATTTTTGGCGAACTATTTTAGCTGAGCTTCGTTCCATTTTTCGAATTCGGCTTCGGATTTTTCGATTTCTTCTTCGCAAGTTGAAGATGGATTTTTGGCGCATTCGATTTTTTGAGTTAAGATTGCTTCGCGGCGAGTGCCTTTTTCAACCGCATAATTTAAGCCGTTATTGAGGCGAAAAATCAAGAAAAATAAAATCAAGAAAGCGGCAATATTCAGTATTATTCCTAAAATGATGATTGCGTTATTGCGATTGTTTTTCATGCTACGGTCATTATAGCAAGCCAGAATGCTTATGTCAATAATTTCGAAGATATTGCCCTAACGCTTTGATGATGGTAAAATTAAAAGTGTAGAATAATTTCGAAAGGAGAAAAATGCCAAAATTAGTTTTTGCGCGTCATGGAGAAAGTGAATGGAATAAAGCCAATCTTTTTACGGGTTGGGCGGATGTGGATTTGAGCGAAAAAGGCGTTCAGCAGGCGATTGACGCGGGTAAATTGATAAAAAATGCGGGAATCGAATTTGACATTGCCTTTACTTCGGTTTTGAAGCGAGCGATTAAAACCACCAATTTAGCGCTGGAATTTTCTGACCAGCTTTGGGTTCCGGTGGAAAAATCTTGGCGACTAAATGAACGCCACTACGGTGGTTTGACGGGCAAAAATAAAGCCGAAGCTGCCGAAAAATACGGCGACGAGCAAGTGCATATTTGGCGCCGCTCTTACGATACGCTTCCGCCAGAAATGCCGCGTGATGATGAAAATTCGGCGCACAACGACCGTCGTTATGCTCTGCTCGACGATTCGGTGGTGCCAGATGCCGAGAATTTGAAAGTTACTTTGGAGCGCGCTTTGCCATTTTGGGAAGATAAAATTGCGCCAGCTCTCAAAAGCGGACAAAATGTCTTCGTGGGCGCTCACGGCAATTCAATTCGCGCTTTAGTCAAGCACATTAAAGGCTTGTCGGACGACGAAATTATGGGCGTCGAAATTCCAAACTTCCCGCCGTTGGTTTTCGAATTCGACGACGATTTGAATGTTTTGAACGAATATTATTTGGGCGAATAAAACAAAAACGCGACTTGCTGAAACGGCAGTCGCGTTTTTGTTTTGGTTTAATCAAAGATAATCATCGAGTCGCCGTAAGAAAGAAAATGATATTTCTGCGCGGCGGCGTGTGCGTAAGCTTGCGCGAGGTTTTCCCAGCCCGCAAAAGCGCTCGCCAGCATTAGCACGGTTGATTTTGGTGCGTGAAAATTGGTAATCAAGCCGTCAATAGTTTCGAAAATATAGCCAGGATAAATGAAAATATCGGCTTCGCCAGTTAAATCGCCGTTGGGCTTTTTCGAAATCTGGCTTGGGTTTTCGAAATTCGAATTTTTGCCTGAATTGCCCACTAAACTTTTTTCGAAAATCGCATTGTGGGCGTATTCCAGCGTGCGGGCAACAGTAGTGCCGAGCGCAAAAATGCGCCCGCCTGCAGCTTTAGTTTCGCGAATTTGCTTGGCGGTTTCGGCGGGAATTTCGAAATATTCTTGGTGCATTTGGTGCTCTTCGATTTTTTCCGCCCGAATCGGCAAGAAAGTTCCCAGTCCGACGTGAAGCGTGAGATAGCAAATATTCACGCCCTTTTCGCGCAACGTTTGCAGAATTTCCTCCGTCATATTCAGGCTGGCAGTCGGTGCCGCCACCGAGCCCTTCTCTTCGGCAAAAACAGTTTGATAACGCTCGATGTCCAGCGCGGTAGCATCGCGGCGCATATACGGCGGAAGCGGAACGGTGCCGAATTTTTCGCAAATTTCACGCAAATCTTTTTGCGAGCGAACAATCGCCAAACCATCGCCCAAAATTTCTTCAACTTTGATTTTTTCGTGCGAATTTTTAATGGTTAAAATATCACCCGCCTTAATTTTACCGCGATACATCACCTTGTGCTTGTGCCAGTCGTCGTCGCTGCCGTGGCGTTCCAAAATCACCAATTCACGCTCAACGCCGCTTTCTTTTTGCACAAAGATTCGCGCTTTTATTACCTTGGTGTCGTTTAAAATTAGCGTGTCGCCAGGCTGAAAAAAATCAGAAATTTGGCGATAAAAAGTATCTTTAATCTTGCCAGTTTCGCGGTTTAAAGCCAAAAGTCGTGAGCCGCCGCGCGTTTTTGGCGGGTGGCTGGCAATCAATTCCTCGGGTAAATGATAAGTGTAATCCTCAAGTTTCATTTCTATATTTTACCACTTTTTCGAGGTTTATTCAAATAAAAACCGCGCGTTTAGCGCGGGAAGGAGGTGTTACTTAAAACGAGTGTTCTGAAGATGAATTTTCGCCTTTCGGAGGTTTTTAATTTCTTTCGAAATCGCCCCAATTTTTTTCGAAAATTCGCTCAGTTTTTCGAAAAGCTCAACCAATCGTTTATCTTGAGCTTCTCGAATGGCGTTTTTGAGCAAGATGGTATAAATTTCTTGAGCAAATTCCATCTCGATTCGATGAGTATTCTGCTCTTTTTCGATTTCCAGCTTCTTCTGAATATCTCTTGGTCGCCCGAGAAATTCGGCCTTATGCCGTTCATTCCAATGCTCACGCGCAAGGCGTTTAATTTTCACAATCTCTTCGGCGATAATTGTTTCGAGCAAAACGAAGCGACTCAAAAACTCCTTACAATTTGGCGAATCGTTCGGAAAAGCCGCCACTGCATCTTTTAGCCCGTCGATTAATTCCAGGCGTGTTTTTGCGGCTTCGATTCTGAGCGAAACACGCTCTTCTTTTATTTCATTTATCCGTTTATTCGCCCTTCTAAGGCGATTTTTTAATACATTTTTTTCTGATGCCATACTTCGGCACCTCCCTTAAAAAACTCCAAGCTTAAAAGCTCAGGCTAACAAATTATAATATAAAAACGTAAATAAGTCAAGTAAGAATTTAAATCAAAAATTGCGCGATAATAATTTTCGCACGATTCTTGACTAATATAAACCTCTCAAATTTAGAATGAAGCTTCTACGGCTGCCCAAGTTGCGTCTTCGCTATCTTCTGGGATAATAATAGTTACTTGGTCACCAATTTTAAGCTTGAAATAAGTAACGCTGGCAAGCAGAATTTTGTATTCATTACCACCCGCTTCTACAAAATACGAACCATCGTGATTGATGAGCGTGCCGATAACTTGTCGGCGTGGCACTGGACCGATTTGCTTATAGATAAATCCGCCATCGTCGTTGATTGTAAGCTTCAAGATATCGCCCTCCACAAGCTTAGATTTTGAAGCATAGTTTGCTGGCACTGGGTAATTTTTGCCATCTGGTCCAATCATTGTTTGACCGTCGAAAACTCCTTCGATAACTTTTCCCTGTGAGCTTTCGATAATCGAAGTGTTTGGCGCTACTACTGTATTATCTTCTCCGCTAATCGAGATGAGCAATTCTTTTGCAGCTGCTAGATTCGTTTCCGCTTCTTGAATCAAGCTTTTAAGCCGCTTAATTTGTTTTTCTGGTAATTCAGACATATTCCTCGCATTTTCCTTTGTCTGTTTGATATTTATAATTTAATCCATATCATAATACCAAAAAATTCTAAAGTTGTCAAGCAGAAATGATTTTTTAAGCAAAATTAAAGGTTTTTCCACAATTTTTAATCTGTTCGAATAAAAACGTTGTATTTTTTACAAAAATGTTTATGCTTAAAAACAAAGCTTTATTTGCAATATCTTCTGCAATGGTATAATTTGAAAATACCAAATTTGGAGGTGGCTCTTTCGATGAACACGATGGCGAGAACTGCATTCAGAATGCTTGCATTGTTCAATTGTGCGCTTTTTGTTTTGCAGGGATTTAATGTTTTGCCTATTTTGCTTGCCTGTTTTTGCAGAATATGCACCGTGATAACACCCGAGACAATTGACGGTTTCAGGCGAGAAGAAGAAAATCTCACATTGAGGTTGGTGCTGATTATATTTGGATAGCTAAACTCGTGGCTATTGTTGCGGTAGGTATCGTTCCGCTTTTCGAGACGATAATCGATGTGGCTATAGCATTCATTTTGGCTTCCCTGCTCAATTTTATTTAAAGTCGTTTTTCGAAACGGCTTTTTCTTTTTTCGAAAAATCAAAAAATCGCCCGCGGCAAGCAAGCGATTTTCGAAAAATCTTAAATTAGGTCGATTTGTTTTGTATTAAAATTAAGCAAGCTCAACAGTTGCGCCAGCTTCTTCAAGTTTCTTTTTAGCTTCTTCAGCTTCATCTTTCGAAACTTTTTCTTTAACTGGTGCTGGAGCACCGTCAACGATAGCTTTAGCTTCACCAAGTCCAAGACCTGTGATTTCTTTAACTGCTTTAATCACAGCAACTTTTTGCGCACCAGCGTCTTTCAAAGTAACTGTAAATTCTGTTTGTTCGTCACCAGTATCAGCGGCGCCAGCAGTAGCGGCAACAGCAACGGCAGCTGGTTCAATTCCGTATTCCTTTTTGAGGTGTTCTTTCAATTCGTTAGCTTCAAGAATAGTCAATTTTACCAATTCTTCAGCCAATTTTTTAATGTCAGCCATTTTTGACTCCTTTAAAAATTAAGTGGTTAGTATTCTAAAATAAATTAATTGGTTGCTTCTTTTCGAAAATCCAAATCTTCGTTGGTAAGACCACCAGCAATCGCGTTGATTGGTGAAAGAAGTGTGTCCACGATTTGACCAATGAGTTGGTCTTTGCCTGGAAGTTCTGAAAGTGTTGTAACAGTTGCAGTGTCCATTACGTCGCCGTTGTCAGCAAATGCACCAACGAGCTTCATTTCTGGGTGGTTTTTAGCAAATTTACCCAAAACTTGCGCAGCGGCAATCTCGTCTTCGCTTGAAATTGCGTAAACAAGTTGACCTTTTAGCGCAGAAGTGTCAGATGCTTTCAAAGCTTCAACTTCTTGCATTGCAACGCGCACAAGGCGGTTTTTAACAACTTTGATTTGAACGCCAGCTTCGCGAGCTTCTTTTCGAAGTTCTTGAAGGTCGGCAACTGTCAAACCTTTGTATTCAGCAAAAGCTGTCATTTTTGCGTCTTTTAGAGCGGCGCTTAATTCAGCAACCAATTGGTTCTTTTTATCGCGTGATAATGCCATAAAAACTCCTTTTTTGGTTAGTATTTTTTCGACCTAATTGTTAAGATTCTAGCGTTTTGAAAGCCTCCCTTCAAAACTCGTTGGCAGAAAGAAAAAGTATTCCTCGGTAGCGGATTAAGCCTGGCTAACGCGAGGCGGCTACTGTCTCTGGCAACTTGTTTTATTTTAGCACAAAAATAGTTTTTTGGCAAGGACTTTCCTCTCTTGCCATCCTCAAGGGGAGGTGATATAATAACTAATATGAATAATAACCATAACCAAAATAATAATACAAAACTCGGTTTCACTATCATTGAAGTCGTCCTAGTCCTAGCCGTTGCTGGCTTAATCTTCCTCATGGTCTTTATTGCCTTACCGGCTTTACAACGATCGCAGCGTAATCAGGCTTATAAGAATAATGTTTCAATGGCGATTTCATTAATCCAGAGATATAAAGCTAACAATAAAACGCGTTGATTCCGACGGTTCATAATGATGTTGGATTTATTACGGGTCAAGCGAATCCAGATTACGCAACTCATCCGCTGAAGAGTTATATTGATAATGCTGGGTTTGCGGACGGAACTAATTTTAAAATATGGCGTCTAGATTCGAACTCTAATCTAACAATTAATTCGCGTAATTTTGGTTCAACTATCTATGGGCGAATTTTAATTGTTGAACGGTCAAAATGTCCAGTAAATGGCGATTTTGAGAGCGGTTATCATTTTCCGTATTCAAAAGGATCAACGACTGTTTCAACGGTTCTTGAAGAAGGCGAAGGGTTGCTTTATTGCCAGGAAATTTGATTTAATTTTTGTGCTTTAATTAAAAGAAAAAGCCTCGTACGTGAAGCCTAATAGATTTTGTTTACCACGACATAACGTTCAGTTATATCAACAGTAAACTTATGATTCAAAAAAATCAGCGTAAAATATTTCATAGCTACTTGATTTTCCGAATCTTTTTTCCAGAGACGACAAGAGTTTTTTATTTTCTTATCGTCTCTGGAGTATGTGCCTGAACCGTTTTTGTCAGTTAGTTGTTTTAAAATTTTATAACAACTAACTGAGATCCAATTACTCATTTTTCACCCCCCTTTTTTTTCTAGCCCTACTGGGCTTTTATATATTATATAATATTTTTTATTTAAAAGCAAAATTAGTCGCAAATCTAATGCGCCGTTCGTCATTTTCGGCTTCGGCGGATTTTTGAATTTCAGTTTTCAGCTTCAATGTCGTCTTCTTAACTTTTTCTGCTCTATTTAAATTTCAATGCTGGCAAGAATATTAGGAAAATATATTACAATCTAAATTCCTAAAAATAAAACCAGATTTAGATTTGGAAAATAGATTTTTTTGTGCTATAATTTAGACATAAACATAATCAAATAGTCTAAAGGCGGGAAATGGTTCCGTCAATTTTATCAATTGGAAACGTAACAAAAGATATATTTTTAGAAATAAATGAACGTGACAAGATTTTTATTGATGAAAAAATCTGTTTCATTATGATTTAGTTTTTGATGATTAGGCTCTTGAATATGAGCGTCAGGCGGGGATTTTTGGTGGCGTTATTTTGAGCGAGAATATTTTTTAAGCTGCTCATCTAAAAAGTTTTTCTAATGTAAATCCACGGGGGGGGGGGGTCCAATTTTAATTTTAAAACAGAAAAATATCCATTTTTAGAACGATATACGATTTCGTATAAAAATTTTGTCGAATAAACCTCGTAATCTTCAGTGGGTTGCGCCGATTTTTGTGCCAGAGACGGATCTATATTGCTGATTCTAATTTTTCCAAAAGCTATTTAGGGTCTTTTCGTAAATATCTTTTAGATCATCAGAATATTGATTTAGTTTTTTGTTTGAACGATCTTGATAATGATTTAGCTAGAGAATTTTTTGTCGCGGGCTAGTTTGGTGTTTGTTGATTTTAAAAAACCTGTTTTAACTGATTTAATTGATTATTCAACGGTCGAAAATGCGATTGATTCATTAAAGAATCCTTGGCGTTAAAAGTATAGTTTTGATGGATGGTGAATACATAATCACTGGAAATAATCAAAAAAATATCAAGGATTAAAACGACTTTCAAACTTAATTCTTTTTACCAAAAGCAAATTTTTCAGTCTTCTTATATTGCTGAACATTTTAATAGTGATGATTTTGATAAAAATCTTAAAACGGCGTTAATAGTTGCTGAAGAATCTGATTTTAATAATATTTTGAAGTCGATTTTTGCGGAGCAAATTTCAAGAATCCATAGCGAAAGGTATATTGTGGAATCTATACGAGATGAACCGAATTTGACCTAAAAAATGCGCAAAATTGCCAAAATGATGGTTGAACGCCCTAAAGGAATTTTTGCGGCTGATGAATCGGGCGGAAATATTCATAAAAAATTTGAAAGCATCGGCTTGGACGATACTTGAGAGAATCATCGTCGATATCGTGAAATGTTATTTTTAACTCCGGATATTGAAAATTATTTAAGTGGTGTGATTTTGTTTGAAGAAACTACAGAACAGACTGATTCGCAAGGGGTTAATTTTGTTCAATATCTGAAAAATAGAAATTTGTTAGTTGGGGTAAAGTTAGATGAAGGTTTGAGGCCACTATTTGGGTTCGAAAATGAAACAATTACGGCTGGATTGGATTCTCTTGAAGAAAAGCTTGAAAAATATTCAAAGTGCGGGATTAATTTTGCTAAATGGAGAGTAGCTTTTAAGGTAGATGAAGAAAAAGATCTTCCTAGTGAGGCTGCTATTGCCGCTAATGTTCAGGTTTTAGCGCGTTACGCTAAAGCTTGCCAGTAATTTGGGATCGTGCCTATCGTTGAGCCAGAAGTTATTTTTGATGGAAATCACTCTGTCAAAGCTTGTCGATTAGCTACAGGACGAGTCTTGTTTGCGCTTTTTGAAGAATTGAAGCTTTTCGGTGTTGACTTAAGAGCTATAATTTTAAAAACCAACATGGTTTCTACCGGTAAAAATTCCGCGATACAATCTTCGCCAAAAGAAGTTGCAGCTGAAACACAGTTAATGTTTTAAGAAAAACCATTCCTCAAGACTTGGCTGGAATAGTATTTTTGTCGGGTGGTCAGGATGTAATTCAAGCGACAGATAATCTCCAGGTGATCACTAATCTTGGGCCTTTTGATTGGGGGCGTGACTTACAGCTATGCGCGGACCCTTCAGATTTCAGCCCTTCAAGCTTGGCGTGGAAAAGATGAAAATATTCGGCAAGCTCAACTGATCTTTTTGGAAAGAGTTGCAACAAATTCGCACGCTTTGCATGAAAAATTGATTAGTTAAATAAAAAAGGCCGGATTCAATCCGACCATCAAACTTAGGAGGTTACACGGTTACGGTTACTGCGCCGCGGGTATATCCACCGCTTTGCTTGCTATGGCAATAGCATCTTCGCGGGTTTCTGCGACCGCAAAGAAGCCAGCTGCATGACAGAAGACGGCGGTTTTGATACCACCGTAAGCTTTTGCGAGGTTTTCCCCGCTCAAGCCGCGCCAATCGTTCGGGAACGGCTTCCGCTGTCCCATTCGATTGTCCGCACTTGGCGGAATGGCTTGGATGGCCCAGTGGCCATCTCTGTCGGGGAAGATTGCGTAAAGCAATCTTTTGGCTTTTTGGCTATCTGAATTCAGGATAGTCTCTAGCCATCCCCCAATGAACTGCTCCATTACCAGCAGCTCATCAGTAGCCGATTCTATCAGCTCGGCTACTATCTTTTCGCTGCGGATATTTGATGCCGCGGCGATGACCGTGCAAGCTAGCACTACTCTGGCCAGCTTGCAAGCCTCGATGAAGCCTACATCGTCATCTTCATCTTTATCCCAGAGGGGATTGAAGAGTCCGATGGCGCTTGAAATCGACATCTCTTTGCCGATTTCAATTTGGCCGGTGGTCAGATCGTCAATATCTTGGTTTTAAGACACCTTTGATGATCTGACCGCCATACTCCCGCCATTATCAATCCAGCGGAGGTATATTTTATCCCGTTTGGGCGCGCCTCCGTGAATTTCTTTTGGTGGTGATCAAAGCGTTTCTTTTCAGCGCTAAACTCCCCACCGACATCATATACGATAGCATTTGTGCTATCGATGATGTCTCTATTTCTAGTTCTTAGCAACCTAACTGGAAATAAAAATTCCAGCATTACAATTGCAAAGACCTCATCAGCGTGATAAGGGGCGGTGTGGGTAATTGCATTCATCCACTTGCTATAAGATTCGAATAAAATCATTTTAGTCCTCCTTTTTAAAGTGATATCTATAATTAAAACATCTAACACCTGTTTTGTAAGTACCCTGCCCCCTTTACCCAAACCAACCGCTCACTTTCCCAAAACCACTATAGTGCTTTTAAAAAGGAGACTAGTGCTTTTTAAGATCTGTTATAGCACTTTTCGGAGTTTGCTATAGCAAACGAAAATGACTGCTATAGCACTTTTTGAAATCGGCGCGTAATTACGGTCGAAAGCGCTTGATGTCATTCTGTCGTTTGGACTTTATAAAATCAAAAAACCACCCGTATGGAGTGGAATTTTGAGTTGGTTTGAAAACTAAGCGATTGGGTTTTCAACTTTTATGCTTGGACCTTGTGAGGTAGAAATTGAGATAGATTTCACATAAGCACCTTTGATTGAAGCTGGTTTTTGCGCAGCGAGGCTGTCGAAGAATGCTTTGGCGTTTTCGGCAAGTTTTTCGCCACCGAATGAAACTTTACCGATTGAAAGATGAACAATCGCTTGTTTATCAACGCGATACTCCACTTTTCCGGCTTTAGCTTCGGTCACAGCTTTTGCGACATCTGCCGCAACAGTTCCGGCTTTTGGATTTGGCATCAAACCGCGTGGTCCAAGAAGGCGCGCGTATTTTCCAAGTTTAGCCATATAAGCAGGCGTTGCGATAAGCACGTCGAAGTTGAGTTCTTGCTTGTCGAGTTGTTTCAAGAATTCTTCATCGCCGATAATATCAGCGCCAGCTTCTTTAGCAGCTTTGTGCTCGTTTTCTGGAGCGAAAACAGCAACTTTCACATCTTTACCAGTTCCGTTTGGAAGCACAACTGTGGTGCGGATGTTTTGGTCGGCTTGTCGTGGGTCAACGCCAAGCTTGACGTGCACTTCTACTGAAGCGTCGAATTTAGCTGGGTTGGTTTCGGTTGCTAAATTAAGCGCATCGTTTAAACTGTAAACTTTGCCTTTTTCGATTTTTGCGAAGGCTGCTTGGTATTTTTTACCACGGCGTTCAAGTCGAGGTCGGGTAATTGGTTTTGGACCTTTCTTTACTACTGCTTCAGAACCATCAAGTGGAGTTGTGCCGCCAGCTGCTTTGCGAGCTTCTTTTGCTTCTTTTTTGGCTACTTCTTCGGCGTGCTTCTTGCTGCGTTTTCCGCTTTTAGCGAATTTTTCTTCTTTAGCGATTTCTTCAACAGCTTCTTCTAAAACTTCTGCGACCTCAACCACTTCAACAATTTCTTCAGCGATTTCCTCAGCTTTAGCTGCTTTAATTGCGTCATTAATCTGCGCAATTGTCATTTTTTCAGAAACTTCCAGTCCAAGAGCTTTAGCTTCTTCGATAAGATCGGCTTTTTTCTTTGCCATTTTTTTCCTTTCTGTGGTAATATCGGCTTTCGCCTCCCAACATTGATTTATTAACCTTTTAATTTTACCAAATATTAGTTAAAAAGTCAAAATAAAATCAGCCTTCGAGCCGATTTTAGCCTACAAAATTTCGATGATTTTGTCGGTAATGCAAATTTCAAGCGTTTTCACTTCGCGCAAAAAAGTCGCTTCGCCTTCGATTTGAAGTGCGATTTTGGCGGGTTTTTCGAATTCGATTTTCGATTTTCGAATGCGCTGCAGCGGAATTTTACCCAAAAATCCACGCACCAAAAACGGGATATTCGCGCGAAAATCTCCTGCGTTCATTGCGGTAAAACCAAAATGTTCGGCATCAGTTTTGTTGATTTTCGAACGCATAATTCGCGCCATTCGCGGCCCGTTCATAAAAACCAAATCGGTAATTTTGGCGGTCTTTTTCGAAATTTCTTTGCCGTCTATTTCGATTTTCGAAATTGCTAAATTGTAATTTTGGCGATGGCGAAAATAAAAACGAGTTGCCGCTATCAGGCTTAAAATCAATCGCGAATTGCGCCCGTGGAATTTTTTCAAGACTTTGCGCAGTTTTTTGCTCTCAAAAATCTCGGCCATTTCGGCGGTCAAACCGACCGTGGCATACAGTGGCGCATAGCGAAAAAACTCACCATTGATACGAATTTCCAGAGGTCGAATACGGCTTTTCACTTCACCGTTTTCGAAAGCCCAAATCGCCGCCTTGCCCGAATTTTTCGAAAAACTATTGGCATAATCGTTGAAATTGCCGAAGCCAGTGTATTTCATTTGGATATTTTTTTTACCCGAAAGCATCGCCGCATTGGTCGCGATGTGCGCCGTGCCGTCGCCGCCCGCCACCAAAATCACATCGTCGTCGTGCAGCATTTTCGCCATTTCGTGCGCGTTTTCGATTGGCGTAGTTGGCTGAATTTCGAAAGTTGCCAACTGATTTTCGTTGAGCTGAAGTTCGTTTAAATGAGGTAGAATTTTGGTTTGAATAGTTTTAAATCCGCTCGAACGCGAATTTATCACAAGCACCAGGCGTTTTTTCATAACAATAATCATATCATATTCGGGTTTTTTTGACAAGATTCGACCAAACAAAAACCGCCTTTCGAATTTCGAAAAGCGATTTCCTTATATTTCGAAAACTATTCTACGATTTCGACGCCCATTGAGCGTGCTGAACCCGCGATTGTTTTCATTGCGCCTTCAATTGAAACGGCGTTGAGGTGTTCCATTTTAGCCTCAGCGATTTCTTGAAGTTGCGCTTTGGTGATTTTGCCAACTTTGTCGGTTTTTGAGTTGCCAGCGCCTTTTTTGATGCCAGCTTTTTCGCGAATCATATCGTCAACTGGTCGTCCAAGTGATTTCCACGCGAAGGTTCGGTCTTCGAACACTTGAAGGTGAACAATAACGTCTTTACCCATCATATCTTTAGTTGCTTCGTTGAATGGGTTGATGAAATCCATCATATTCAAGCCCCACTGACCAAGCGTTGAACCAACTGGAGGACCTGCTGTTGCGCGGCCAGCTGGAATTCGAAGTTTCAAATTTCCAATAACTTTTTTTGCCATATTTTCCCTTTATAAAATTTACTTGATAAAACAAGTGCGTAACGTATCAATTCTAACAGATTTTAGCCAGAAAATCAAGCGGTTTGAAGCTAATCGATGATTTTCTAATATTCTGAATAGTTAGATTTTTTATAATCTAATTACTTTTCTTCACCTGCAAAACGTCGAGTTCAACTGGCGTTTCGCGGCCAAACATCGAAACCATCACCTTGAGCTTACCTTTGGTTGCATCAACTTCGCTCACAGCGCCTTCAAAGCCTTTGAATGGCCCGTCGGTGATATTGATAACTTCGCCTTCCGCAAAATCGATATCGTATTTTGGCTCTTCCACGCCCATTCGGCGGCGAATTTCGCGCATTTCTTTTTCGGTAACTGGTGTTGGTGAATCTGAGCCAATGAATCCAGTCACACCTGGTGTATTACGCACGATAAACCAAGTTTCTTCGGTCAATTTGAGCTCAACCAAAACGTAGCTTTGCAAAATTTTGCGCTCAACCACTTTGCGCTTGCCGTTTTTAACTTCAATTTGCTTTTCTTTTGGCACGAGTGTGTCGAAAATTTTGTCAGCCATATCCACACCTTCGGCACGCTGGCGCAAGCTTTCGGCTACTTTGTCTTCATAGCCCGCATAAGTGGTAACCGCATACCACTGTCGAGTATCGTCATATCGTTGTTGTTTTGCCATTTTTATCCTTTCGAAATTGATTATTTACCTAAAATTGTTGTGAAAATCCAGTTGAACAAACCGTCGAGTAAGACGATAAGCGTGGCGAATCCTACCGAGAAAATGATTACCGCGAGGGTCATTTTCCAGGTTTCTTTGCGGGTTGGCCAGCGCACCAGCTTGAGCTCTTGCCAAGATTCGGCGAAGTAGCGATTGATTGGCGCGAAGATTTTGCGAATTGGTGTCAAAATCCACCAGATAATCGACCAAATAAATTTAAACGGCGCCAAAATCACACGAATCCAAGCTGGCGTTTTTTTGCTTTTTTCTAACTCAACGCCCGCCACTTTCGCGGCATATTTGCTCATTTTGGGCTTTTTCGAAACTTCTTTCGAAACGGTTTCTGCTTTCGAAATTTGCGTTTTTGCCTTTTTCGAAGCCTTTGCGCTTTGCGAATCTTTCGCCTTTACGCGCCTGATTTTCGTGTCGTTCTTTGCCATTTTTCTCCTTAAATTTCCAAAATTAAAAAGCCTAATTTGGCTTAATATGTCAAGTATAGCATAAAATTTTCGAAAAAGCAAAAAATCCTCGCCCATTTTCGAACGAGGAATTTGCGCGATTATTTGCGCGTTTTAAAGGCGAAGAAAGATAAAATGCCCAGCGCGGTGAATCCTGCCAAGATTGAGACAAAATCGAGCGAATTACGCTTGACACCAGTGTTTGGTGCGCTGATTTGCGCGGGTTTTTCGGCGGCGGAATTTTGATTTTCGTTCAGTTGAGTGGTTGGTTTATTCTCGCTTGGTGCGGCTTAGCTATTGGCATTTTATCAATAATAACGCCGATGTGGAAGCTGGCGCTATATGTAGCCTCGCCACAGCCAGGGGAATGAGGACCTAAGTTTTCATTAATTCCATATGGTTCAGAAGGAGTATTAGTTGGAAAAAGATATGCCCCAACTACGTCCGATGGATATTCCGCGGTATATTCATCGCCACAATACTGCTGACTGTGGGCTTGAACGGATACCGAAAGGATATGCTCACCTTCTTTAAAGCCGCCGTTGGTCACAAAGAAATAAGGTGGGTTAACGGTGAACTCTTTGTCGTTGTGCGGGATTTCGCGCATATCAAGGCCATTTATTTCGAAATCAGAACTGAGATTATGCTTGTAGTCTGCGTATTTTTGCAAAAGTTGAAATTTTTCGCGCGCTTCTTCGTTGGTATAGCTTGAGCTTGAAAAACCTCCATTGTCATTCAGTAAAAATTCTTTCGAAAACTCCGCCCACTCGGCGCTAGTCATTCGCACTTCTTCGGCAAAGTCGAAATATTTCAAGCCCTTTTCGCTGGCCATTTTCGAAAATGTCACCGCGCTGGCGTTATTTGGCAAAATAAAAATCACCATCGCCAAAATCAACACCCCAACTTCAAAAATTCTTTTCATTTCTCTATTTTTCTCCAATCTGTAGGAAAATTATAGCATAAGCGTTTTTTGAAAGCAAGACTTTTTTACGCTATTCGGCCTCTGGCAATTTGGGCAATTCAAAAAAGAAGGTTGAGCCGTGGTTAAGCCGCGATTTGAGCTGGATTTCGGTGCCGAGTTTGTTGGCGAGCTTCACCGAAACATAAAGCCCCAGCCCCGTGCCGCCAGTTTCGCGGGTGCGCCAATCTTCGCTACGATAGAATTTTTCGAAAACTTTGGCTTGCTCGGTTTTCGAAATGCCAATACCCGAATCTTTCACTGCGAAAATCACATTTTTGCCGTCTTTCGAATTTCGAAAATCGATTTCCACCTTGCCTTCGCGCGTGTATTTGATGGCGTTGGTGATGAGATTTTGGAGCAATTCCTCGATGTAAAGGCGGCTGGTTTTGACGCTGCCCAAATCGGCGCCAAGATTTAAATTCATCTTGAGCCCTTTTTCTTCGGCGGAGCTGAGATATTTGGCGAATAAATCTTCGGCAAGTTTTTTGGCGGAAATTTCTTCGCGCTGCTCGCCAATGCCCCGTTCGGCGCGCGAAAGCGTCGAGAGGTCGTTAATCATCGTCGCCAAAAATGTAATCTGTTTATAGGTCATATCGACGGTTTTTTTAAGCGTCTCGTGCGGCGTGTTTTTTTCAACCATCAGTTGCAAATTCGAAATCGCGCCCTCGGTAATCGCCACGGGCGTGCGCAATTCGTGGCTAACCACGCTAATAAATTCGTCGCGCTCTTCGTCGAGCGTTTTTTGCTTGGTGATGTCGCGCAAAATCACCGCGAAGCTTTTTTGCGATTTTTTTTGCGAGTAAAATCCGCGCACCAAAAGTACCTCCAGCTCGATGCGAATTTTCGCGCCGTCGCTTTCGAAAATCAAATTGTTAGTCGAAAAAAACGCCGCCCCGTTTCGAAAAACTTCACGCAGGTTGAATTTTTCGCCTGTAATTTTGGTGAATTTAAAAACTTTGTGAATATTTTTTTCAATCAGGCTGGAATTAGTGTTGGCGAGATTGAGCGCCGCCGAATTGAAAAGTTCGATGTCGCCGCGCGGATTCACCGTCAGAATGGCGTCGGGAATACTGTTGATAATCGTGAGCAAGCGTTCGTGTTCGTGCGCCTCTTTTTTGCGACTTTCCACCAGCGCGCGATGGGTGCGATTTTGGCGCAAACCAAAAAGAATAAACGCGATGTTCAGCGCAAAAATTGCCGCCACGATGAGAATTTGCCGCCAAGTGGGCGAATCGTGGTTGAGCAAGATGATGGCGATTTCGGATAGCGTGATAATTAAGCCAAGCGAAAGTTTAATTCGAAAGCTATTCGAATCCTGATAATCATTCATAAAAATAGTTTAGCATAAGCTTTTTAAAAAAGCAAAGCTGATTCGGCTATTCCGCCTGCGATTTTTGCGCCTCTGCCCAAGCCTTAAATTCGCTCATTTGCTCCAGCGAATATGGTTTGTATTCGTTTGCGCCAAGCAATTCTTTGTCGATAATTCCGCGATTTCGAAGGTCGTTTTCGAGTTTCGAAATTTTTGTTTCAAGATAAACCGCCCGCTGATTGAGCGAATCCACCACCGAATAAATCACTGCATAAGAACAGCAAATCATCAAAAACATAGCGGTTAATATTGTTGGCAAAGCGAATTTTTTCATTGTAATTTTCCTTTCCCTACGATTGTAGCATAAGCTTTTTCGAAAAGCAAAAGGCGAAATAAAAGCTTCGAACGGCAAATTCGAAGCTTCGAAAATTAGTGTTTGCGGTCGAGCGACATAAAGCGCAGTCGCTCTGGGTGGAAGTATAGTTCCACCGTGCCAGTGGCGCCGTGGCGGTGCTTAGCTAAAATCAAATCGGTGATATTTTCGCGCTCAGTTTCGGGGTTGTAGTAAGCCTCGCGGTAAATAAACATCACGATGTCGGCATCCTGCTCAATCGAACCAGATTCACGCAAGTCGGCAAGTTGTGGGCGTTTGTCGTCGCGGCTTTCCACCTGACGGCTAAGCTGCGAAAGCGCAATCACAGGCACGTTGAGCTCGCGAGCAATCAACTTTAGCGCGCGCGAAATTTCAGAGACTTCTTGCACGCGGTTGCCAGTTTTGGTGGTTGGCTCGAGCAGCTGGAGGTAGTCGATAACAATCAAACCGAGTTCGCCTTCGTGCGCCAAACGGCGGGCTTTGGTGCGAAGTTCCAGCGCGGTAATTCCTGGCGTGTCGTCGATGTAAATCGGCGCTTCCGCCATTTCACCCATCGCGTCAGAAAGCTTAGCAAAATCTTCTTCGCTCAGATTTCCAGTTTGAATATTCCACGAATCTACCCCAGCAGCATCCGCCAGCATACGGTCGACGAGCTGCTCTTTACTCATCTCAAGGCTGAAAAACAACACGGGCTTTTTCTCGATGGTCGCGATATTGTAAGCGAGGTTGGTCACCAGCGTGGTTTTTCCCATCGCAGGGCGTGCCGCGAGAATGATTAAATTGGAGCGCTGCAAACCAGCGGTGATGTTGTCGAGGTCGCGATAGCCAGTGCGAATTCCGCGCAACTGACCTTTGTTTTTGAAGAGGTCGTCGAGCCTTTCGAAAGATTCATCGAGAATGTCTTCAATCGAAATCAAATCATTGCTGAGGCTCGAATCCGAAACGTTAAAAATCTCACTTTCGCTTTGCCCAAGCAGTTGCGGCACGGTGAGTTCTTCATTAAAAGCTAATTCCGAAATATCCGAGCTGGCTTTAATTAAGCGCCGACGCACCGCCGCCTGCGAAACGATTTCGGCGTAAGATTTGGCGTGCGCAGCGGTTGGCACGTAGTTGGTGAGCTCCGAAAGATAGCTCGCACCACCAATCGAATCGAGCTCGTTTTTCTTTTTGAGCTCATCAGTCAGCGTGAGCAAATCAACGGGGCTGTGCTTTTCGAAAAGGCGAATAATTCCGCCGTAAATCATCGAGTGGCGCTTGTCGTAAAAATCCATCGGCTTGACGATTTCTGCCACATCAACCAAAACTTCTTCATCAATCAAAATCGCCCCGAGCAAACTTTTCTCGGCATCAATATTTTGTGGTGGGACCTTTCCCGCGTTTTTTTCTGAATTATTCATCGATTTCTACCTCTTTTCCTCCACCCAATACTTCCAGCGCCGCCGCCATACTTGCGTCTTCGGGCGGTTTTTCGTGCGCGAAAGTTTCGATTAGCCAGCCGCCTGCACCAATTTCAGCCATTGCTTCGCCTAAAATGGTGCGGTTTTTAGCTTTATCAAGCTGAGTTTTTTTAATTTTAGCGCCCGTGTAAATTTCGAGCGTATCCTCGGTGAGCGCGTGTTGAGCCCGCGCCAAAATGCTGCCCACCGCCTGACTGCGCTGTTTGACCGCGTGCAAAAAATCACTCCATTCGAAAGGTTTTCGCTCGCCTGCTTCGGTGGGAATCGTTTTCGAATTTTCGGTTTTGCTTTTCGAAAGTTCAGGCTCATTTTTCGAAAGATTCTCTGCGCTTTTCGAAAGATTCTCTGTGCTCTTCGAAGCGCTTTTTGGCGCAGGTTTCACGCTTGGCTTTTCGCTGGCGCTGGGTTGCGGCTGAATTGGCGCGAGTTTTTTGGCGGGAATCGGCGCTGAGTTCGCCGCTGGCGCCCGAACGATAAATTCGCTCGGCTTCACCAAAATCGAAAGCAATTCAATTTCTAAAAAGTTCGAATTTTTGGCAGTTTGGAGCGGCGCGAGCAGTTCTACCAGATGAGGTTTTTCGCCCAAAAGATTTTTTATTTCGCTCACAAATTGCTCAACAAAAAGCTTCAAATCAACGCCAGAATCGCGGATTTCTTCAATTTGCGCCAGAATCGCGCCCGCATTTTGGCTTTCGAAATTTTCAATCAGCGCGTGAATTTGCGTTTTTGGCGCTAAACCGAGGATTTCTTCAATTTGCCCAGCGGTGATTTCGTCTTGCGAAATATTTGAAAGTTGGTCGAGTAGCGAAATCGAATCGCGAAAACTTCCCCCACCCCTTTCGGCGATGATTTCGAGCGCTTCATTGGTGATTTTGATTTTCTCTGAATCGGCGATAAATCGCAAGTGTGCGCAAATATCTTTTTTCGAAATATAGCGAAAAACAAAGCGTTGCGTGCGGCTGATAATCGTAGCGGGCAATTTGTGTGCGTCGGTAGTGGCAAGAATAAAAACAGCGTGCGCAGGCGGCTCTTCAAGCGTTTTGAGTAGCGCATTGAAGGCGGCTTTTGAAAGCATATGGACTTCGTCGATAATATACACGCGATATTTAGCCGAAAACGGCGTGGCTTGAATCCGCTCGCGCAATTCGCGAATGTCGTCGACGCCATTGTTGCTGGCTGCGTCAATTTCGATAATATCTGGGTGATTATCCTCTTCAGAATACGGCAAATGGTTGATTTCGTGCGCCAAAATTCGTGCGATTGAGGTTTTTCCCACGCCGCGCGGTCCAGTAAAAAGATATGCGTGGGCGATTTTTTCCTGCTTCAAAGCATTTTCAAGCACGGTTGTGATGTGCTTTTGCCCCACAACCTCGCTCAAATTTTTACTTCGATATTTCCGATAAAACGCCTTGCTCATTGGTTATATTGTATAGCAAAATGCGCTAAAAATCAAACAAACTGGCTTGCCGTTCGGGGAGAATTATTTCAGTCGGCTGATTTGAGATTTCGATTTTGTAGCCCACGAATTTTTTGAGTGGCAAAACGATGTTTTCGCCCTGCTGCTTGGCGATTAAAATTCCGCCAACTTGTGCCTCTAAAACGCCCGAAAAAATCAGCTCTTCGCCAGATTGTGCGCAATTTTCGACATTAATCATTTCGCCGTTTGGAATTTCGCCATTTTTTGCGTAAAATTCGCTTAAATCGAGCACTTCACCGCTTTCGAATTTTACGTTCAAAGCCTTTTCGATTATCTCGCGCGCTTCGAAAAGTTGACTTTGCGCTTTCGAAAAACTAAATTTGCGCTCCAATGTTTTAAGCTTGACGCTCATCTTGACATTTTCGCAAAAATCTGGTATATTGGCGATTTTTTCTTCATAATTTCGGGCGATATTTGCCGTGTTAAATTCGCCCAAAATCAGCGCTGCGCGAGCGCCTTGTTCAAGCAAGCGTGCAATTCCGCGCCCCACAAAACTAATCCCCACTTTCACGATTTCATCTGGAAAATAAGCCAAATAGACAAAGTGTGGCTGGGAATTTCGCACGATTTGTTGCTCGGAAATTTCATTTTCTGCCATATTGTAAAACGCAGGATTAAAGCCAGTGCGCTTCTGGCATTTTGGGCATTGATTGTAGGTTTTGTCAATAATAGCATTATCTGGGCAGATGAAATTTTCGCCCGTTTCTAGACTGTGCCAGCCCGTGCAGAATTTTTGACGAAGATTGATTTTTAGCGTAATTGGCTCGCCGAAAATGGGCGAGAAATCGGTAGTCTCGCCCAAATCGAGGTCGGCAATTTGCCAGTTTGCGCGGGTTTTTCGAAAGCCCACATTTGCTAAAATTAGATTTTTGCCGTGCATTATTTTTTGAGTTTAAAGATAGTGAATGCAGTGATTGAACTAAGCGCCGCGAATATTGCGATTAAGCCAGCTGGGCTTGAATCTTGCTTTTCGAAGCCAGTTGATGGCACTGCAACTTGGTTGGCTTGCGCAGTCGCTCCAGTGTTGGTGTTTGCTTGAGTTGTAGCGGCTTGCGTTGTGGCTCCACCAGATTGAGCGGTTCCGCTTTGGCTGCCATTATTCGCACCAGATTGATTGCCCGGCTGAGTAGGTTGTACAGGTTGAATTGGCTGGGCTGGCTGATTTGGTGTAGTCGCTCCTGCTCCTTGAATAAAAGCAATATTATCGATATTCGCCGCAGAATTATAGGTGTAAAGCCCGATGCGACCACCGGTGAGATGGTTGCCATCAACATCGCCAATCATTCCGAGTAGTTTGCCGTTCACTCTTAAAATAAAGCTTCGGGTATTTTCGCGAGTAATTTCGAAATTTTTAGGTTGGTTTTTCGAGAAGGTCTCAGTGCCAGTAGCCAAAATTTGCGGATTATTTACGTCGCCGTTGCGCTTAGCAAAAGTCCAGCCGTCTTCGCGCAACGAAAGATAATAGAAATGCGCTTGGTCGGTGTAATTAAGCACAGTCCACTCAGTTTCCCAGCTTTGAGGTGTCGCCGAAAGTTGCGTGAGCGAATTGATAGTCCCACTATAGGTGAAATCATTGCTCTGAATAGTTTTACCGAGCATCAAACTGGCTGAATCTTGCCCCTGAATTGAAGACAAAGTGAGCGTTTTGTTGCCAGCGCTTTCTTCAATATTCGCCTTACCGTAAAGTAATTCCCAGTCGGCAAAAGTTTCGCCCGCGCTAAATTCGAGATTCGAATCATATTTTTCGAAATTATCGATTTGATTATTGCCTACTGTTGGCGCTGGAATAGACGAAGGAGTTGTTGGATTTGGCGATAATCTTTCGGCAATCGGCCCAAATAAATCACTGGTGACGTTTTCTTCGTGCGCTGCGCCGTCGTTATAATAAGCCATCACGCGGATAGTTTTACCGAGGTAAGAATCTAAAATTTCTAACGTGCTTGAAGTGTTGCCGACCACAACTTGATTATCAACCAACCAAGTATATTGAACTCGGCCAGGAACGCCATCTTGGTCGCGCACTTGCGCTATAACTGTTTCGCCAACATTTGGCTGCCCGCTAATTGCTACCGAGCCAACACTATTTGAGCTAGCATTGTCGTCGCGTATTTGAACAGGCGCGCTGATTTGGCTTTCGTAATTCCCTTTTCCATCGATATAAGTAATCCGCACGGTAAGCGCCTTGCTGCCGTCGTTATCTGTGGCGTGCGAATCGTAGCCAGAAGAAACCTCAACACCATTGGCATACCACTGATAATTAACGATAGATTGAATACCGTCGGCATCTTCGATTTTGGCGTTAAGAATTTCGAAAACCTCAGGCGTGCCTTCGATTTTGGCAATACCGCCGTGGTTCGCATTCGAAGCGTCGAAATTCGCCGTGTCTTCAACGTTAATTTCGCTCATCACAATCCGTGAATCTTCAGCATACATCCCGATATTTCCGCTGTTGTATGGGTTTTCGTCATCAACAATCGTAGTGATAATTTCGCCGTTAATTTTTATTTGCACGGTGTTATTGGTTTTGAGAATTTCAAATTCTTTTTCTGAATTAAGCGGCCAGCTTTTTTCGCCAGTCGCCATAAAGCGCTGCCCACCAGTGTATTTAGGGTCGCGCTTGCCGAGCTCCCAGCCGTTTTCGCGCGCTACGAAATAATAATAGTGTTCGTTGTCGGTGTGATTCCAAACCACCCAAGCGGTTTCCCAGGCGTTTGGCGTGGCGCCCGTGCGGAGTTGCTCTTTGGTGGAAACTTTTCCGCGATAAGTGAAAGTGTCGCCGACTGCCGCCCCTGTGAGCATAATCGAAGAAGTGTCGGTTGGCCCAGAATGCGCCATCGGAGCGAGCTCAAGTGCGTTGCCACCAGATGCGCCTTCAACCACGCGCGCCTTGCCGTAGCCCGTGAAAACCACATTCCAATCGCCAAATTTATCGCCGTCGGTATATTCTGTGCCTCTGTTGTATCCCGAAAAATCATCGCTTTGAACGGTTTTCGCCACGCCACGATTTTCGTTCGCAAAATCCAAATTCAACGCCAAAATCCCCGCCAACCCCAAGATAGCAATCGGCACAGCAATGATAATTTTGTTCTTCAAACCCTTTTTCATTTTCATCTCCCTTTAAAATTAAACATAACCAGTTTAACATATAAAGAGATACTATGCAAATTTCTTGCGCTTTTAATTGAACTTGATGTGCTCGATTCGCGTTTCGCCTTTTTTGAGCGCGCCCAATCTGTTGATGTAGATTTCAGAAAGCTGATTTTGACGCGCAAAATCCTCGATAATTTGATTTTCGAATTGACGAATCCCAGAATAGCTCGGTGGAATTTTCTCGTCGATTTCGAAATTGAAATTCTTAATTCTTTCGAAAATCGCTTGAATCAATAATTTGACATAAGATTCTTTTTCTGGTGAAAATTCGATTTCGTAAGACATCATTTTTTCATCATCTTTTGGTTCGATAAATTCCAAAACTCCGCGCTTCACTTTGTATCCTGCAAATTCTGGCGAGCTTTCAATCAGAATTTTGTAAAAATAAAGTTGCTGTTCGTAGCGGTGAATTTTGCTGGAGCTGGTGTCGATTTCTGAGAGCTTATTTTTCTTGAAAGGAATCGAGCCGGTTTTATAATCTACCACTGTTATTTCTTTCGAATTTTGGTCGATTTTGATTAAGTCGATTTTTCCTGTGAGGTGCGCATTACCCAAAATCACGCCCGCATTTCGAAAGTTCTTTTCGGCGATATTTCCGCTTTCGAAAAACTTTTCTTCATTTTCGAAAACATTATTTATGATTTTTTCGGCACGCGCAGAAATCTCGGCTTTTTCGATTTTCGAAAAACCTAAATCGTGAATTTTCGAAGATATTTTCGAAATAACTTGCTCTTTTGTCAATGGCTGATTTTGATTTTTTGCGTCTTGCAAATCTTTAAGCGCTTCGTGAATTAAATTTCCCAGCGCGGGGCTCACGCTATATCTTTGCGGAAATTGCAAAATGTTGTTTTCGTAAAAATCTTTTGGTCCGTTCGAATATTCCACATTCACAAAACTATTCACGTGGGTCGGGCTAATCTGATATTTCGCCAAGCGCGCACGGAGCAAATCGCGCAGTTTTTCGTTTTTTGGCGCATAAAATTCGTGCCAGTTGGTGGCCAAATCTTGCTCTTCAAGCTTTTCGTTTTCGTCGATGATAATTTGGGCGAATTTTTCGGGCAGCGATTTAGCTTCGCCGTCGGATTCGCTCAAAAATTCTAGCGCAGTTTGATTTTTACCGTTGAAACTTTTGGCAAAATTGGTGAGATAAAGATTGGTTTTGGCGCGCGTAATCGCCACGAAAAACAAGCGTTTGCGAGTATTTTCGCTTTCGTCCTTGATGCGCGAAAATTCCAGATTCTTCGGCAAGGCAAGCTTTTGCTGCCCGCCCGCGGTAGAATTCCAGATGTTGTTGTTGGTTGAAAGCAAGAAAACGTGCGAAAACTCCAAGCCCTTAGCCGAATATGGTGTCATCAGTTGAGCAGCTTTGTCGCTGGTGCTGTGCGGATTGGTATTGACGATTTGCAGCTCCGCCTCGCGATAGGTTTTTTCGAATTCGATGAGGTCGCGCAAAGTGTTGGTGGCGGTTTTTGAAAAATCGCGCAGATGGTCGCGCAGAACGGTCAAATTCGAAAGCGTGTCGTAGAAAATTTCATCATTGCGCTGAATAAATTTACGAATTGGGCTTTTTAGCTGGTGATTTTCGTTCCCGTTTTGCGCCGAAATTACATCGGTGCCAAGCAAAATATCCAGCGCTTCTTCGAGCGATTTATCTTTTTGAATTGCACTAAATTCGGTTAAAAATTCCCCCGCCGCGTGCAATTCTGGGTTTTTGCTCGCCAGCATATTTTCTATCCAAAAATCGGCGCGCTCGTCGTGCGATTTCCAGCTTAATTTCCAGATTTCAGAAGCTGGAATTTGCCAAAAATCAAAGCTCAAAACTTCAGGCAAAAGCTCGTTGATTTCGTCGGATTTTTCGGCAATCGCCAGCGTTAGCTTAGCGATTTGAATCAGCTTGCGAACGGTTGGCTCGTCTAAAATATTCTCTCTTTTTTCGTAGGAAATGGGGACTTCGCGGTGCTTCAAATAAGGCGAAAAACGCTCCAAAAATTTATGTTTTGGTGCCAAAACTGCAATTTCTTGCGGCGAAATTCCCGCGGCAATCAATCTCTGAATTTCATCGGCAACCCAAGCGTATTCGGCTGGTTCAGATTTGAAATTCTGGCGAATAATTGAGGTCGGCTTCGAAAATTTGCCTTCAGCCGAAATGTTTTTTTCGATATTGATGGGTAAATTTTGGGTCAGGCGGTCAGAAATTTGCTCGGCGATATTTTTTGCCGTTTCCAGAATTTCAGGCTGCGAGCGATAATTTTTAGTCAAATTAACCACTTTCGTTTCGCGATAACGGCGGAAAAAATCAATCATATTCGAAGAGCTCGCGCCCTGAAAAGCGTAAATCGCTTGGTCGTCGTCGCCCACCGCCAACACATTTGGCCTGCCTTCATTGAGCGGATTTTCGGTGAGTAATTCGATAATTCGGCTCTGCGATTGGTTGGTATCTTGGTATTCGTCCAGCAAAATATATTGATATTTTTCTTGAAGCTCAAAGCGTAAATCGGGGTTGTTTTCCAGCGCGCTAATCACTTCCAGAATCATATCGTCGTAATCGTAAAAGCCTTCCGCTTGCACGCGCGCCGAATAATCGGCATAAAAATTGGCAAAATCGAGCATTTGCTTGTTGGCAACAACGTCTTTCGATTGCGGGATTTTATCTTTATCGAATTTCGAAAAGAAGTTGTTTTTCCAACTGGTCAAAGGGCTGGCTTTGCCGATTTCGCGAGCTTCTTCGAGTGCATTTTGCAGATTTTCGAAAGCGAAAAACAGATTTGGTTTAACATTGGCAATTTGCTCGGCGCTTTGAAGCGTTTCAGCCAAAGCACCCAAAATTTCAAGATAAATCGGCTCTTTTTTCGCCAAGCCAGCGTTGCCGCCAAAGTTTTCGAAATGCATATTTTTCATTTTCGAAAGCAAAAGTTGGTCGAGCTCGACGTTTTGCTGGGCGATTTTTTGTAGATTTTCGGGCGAAACTAGCGAGCGCTTAAAATCCGCAATCGCACTGCTTAGATTGCCGAGCGTGGTTTTTTTGAGCAGCGAATCGTGTGGCAACTTTTCGTGCAGTTCGCTCAAAATTTGGTGTTTTCGAATCGGGTCGATAGGATTTTCGAGATTGCGGCCAATAAAAAATTCGCGATAATTCTGAATAATCTCATTGGCAAAAGCGTGATAAGTGAAAATATTCACCTTGTAAGCTTCAGGGCCAATGAACCGCGTGAGGCGTTCGCGCATATTTTCTGCGCCCGCGTCGGTAAAAGTCATCGCCAAAATGTTGCTCGGTTGCGTGTCGGTTTGGCGCAAAATATTCGCAATTCGCACCGAGAGCAACTGTGTTTTGCCCGTGCCAGGCCCAGCAATCACCAAAACTGGCCCGTCGATTGAATCGACTGCCTCTTTTTGCTCGGCATTCAACATTTTGTAATTTTGCTCGAAAATCTTATCGTAATCCATAACTCTATTTTATCATTTTTAAGATAAAAAATCGAACAAAAATAGCCCAGAAAATTCTGAACTATTGTAAATCTACGCAATAAACGCCGCCGTTTTCGAGGTGGATTCGCGCCGCCCAAAAGCCCTGCTCTGAATCGGTGATAATGCGGTTGTTAGCGTCTGGTTTTTCGAGGCAAGCCTTGCCGATATTCACAGTGATGATTTTAACCGTATCGCTTTCTGCTCGGTCGAAGCCGAAAACGCCAAATTGCGCCACGTATCGCCGACCATCTGGGTCTTCGAATTTACTTCCGTCATTGCGCAAATAATTATCGAAAAAGGTTTTCCAATTTTCGAGCTCAGATTTGGACTCGGCGTTCCATTCGCCCTGAATGCCTCGCCCGCCATTGTTGGCTTTATAACTGATGTAAGCCGCTTTCATTCGCGACATATCGCTGCGCCGCTGGCTGTCGCGCTGTGAACGTTGCAAAGCTGGAAGCCCGATGAATACCATCAAGAAAATTAGCCCCGCGATTGCCAACACAAGCACCACTTCAATAATTGTAAATCCTTTTTAACCATAAGTATTTTAATTATACACGAAGCCAATTAAAAACACCAGCTTTTTTGCTGATGTTTTTGCGGAATGTTTGGCGGTTTTTAAATCACGATTCCGCCGCCCAGGCAGATTTCGCCAGAGTAGAAAACCACGCTTTGCCCACTGGTGATGGCGCGCTGCTCGCTTTCGAGCTTGAGGCGCGCTTTGCCGCCTTCTTCGAAAGTGATTCTTGCGGGGATCAACGGCGCACGATGGCGGATTCGCACTTGAATTTCTTCGCCATTTTCGGCCGCACGGTTAATCCAGTGGAGCGCCGAAACGCGAATTTCATTCGACCAAAGCTGCGAATCATTGATATTGGTCGTGACGAAAACTTCATTAGTTTGCATATTTTTGCCGCAAACATAAAATGGCAAACCGCCGCCGATATTCAAGCCGTGGCGTTGCCCAAGCGTATAAAAAATCGCGCCGTCGTGCCAGCCAAGCACTTCGCCAGTTTCTTCGTGAATGATTTTGCCAGGTTTTTGCTCGGGGATAAACTGTTTGAGAAAATCGCGAATTCCGATTTGCCCAACAAAACAAATTCCCTGCGAATCTTTTTTGCGCGCCGTAAAAAGCCCGCGCTCTTCAGCCATTTTGCGCACTTCTGGTTTGGTGAATTCGCCCAGTGGCAACAAAGTTCGCGCCAAAGCTTCGCCCCGCACGCGATACAAAAAGTAAGTTTGGTCTTTATTGTCATCTTTTGCGCGGAGCAATTCGCCGTTTTCGATTTTCGAAAATTCGAAATCAGCGGGTAGATTTTTCGAAAAGCTATTTCGAACGCCAGCATAATGCCCCGTCGCGATTAAATCGGCGCCATCTTCTAAAGCTGCTTCCAAGAAAAGCTTAAATTTCACCTCTTGATTACACATAATATCAGGATTCGGCGTGCGACCAGCCGAGTATTCGTCAATCATATATTGCACCACTTTTTCGCGATAATCTTTTTCAAAATCGAAAACCTTAAAATCGATTCCCAGCTGCACTGCCACGCGTTTGGCGTCCGCTAAATCTTCCGCCCACGGACATTTCATCCCTGGCAAATCTTGCGTCCAGTTTTTCATATAAACGCCCACCACTTTGTAGCCCTGCTCCTTCAAAAGCGCCGCCGTCAAAGAAGAATCCACGCCGCCGCTCATTCCAACATACACTTTAATTTTCGAATTATCCATTTATTCTCCTACGTAAAATCTAAAAATTCCAAAAAGTTCGCTCATCGAAAGATACCAGCCGCGCGTGCTCAACCACCAAAATTCGTTCCAGTCTGGGTCGTGTGAAACAGGGGCGGAAATTACTTCAACGCCCGCCTCGCGCAAAGCCTTTTCGAACTCTAATTTTGCCCGCGCTTGGTGATATTGCGAAGTAGTTAAAATCACCCGCTTGAAGCCATGTTGCTTGATAATCTCGGCGCTAAATTGAGCGTTTTGGCGAGTATTTTGTGCATTTTCTTCGAGCAAAATATCACTTTTCGCCACGCCTTCGGTTTGCGCCAAATTTGCCATTTGTTGAGCGTCGCTCGGCACACGCGGGTCAGCATTTGCGCCCGAAAAAATCAGTTTTTTAGCTTTTACCGCTTTAAAAATTCGAATCGCTTCTTCGGTGCGAGAATTGGTGTTGCCGCCCGAAATCGCTACCACCGCGTCGAAATTCTCGGCGCAATTGCCGTTTTCGAAATTCGGGCAAAGCGCGCGAAGTTGATTTTTTTCACTAATAATTAGCGTGGTGCTGAGGATGAAAATCGCAAAAATCGCTACCGTCCAGCCGATAAATTTAAACATCTAAACCTTTATCCTTTCGAATTCGGCGCGAATGGTTTTCGAAATAATTTCAGCCGCGCGCTGTGAATTTTCTTCATTCGAAAGCGCCCCGAGCGAGATGCGCAAACTACCGTCAGCCTCTTCGTCGCTCAAATTCATCGCCACCAAGGTGTGCGAACGCGTGCCTTTATTCGCTGCACAAGCTGAGCCTGTCGCCACCAAAACGCCTTGATTTTCCAGCGCAAAAACGATTCGCTCTGCGTCAATTCCAGGGAACGAAACCGAAATATGGCTGGCGAGTTGCTTTTTTGAATTGCCCAAAAAGAAGAAATCCTTGCCTTCTTCGAAATGTTCGCGGAAGCTTTTTTCGAAAATTTCTTTCAAACCTTGAAGCCGTTTAACCTCTGATTTTCGGTGTTTTTCTGCCAATTGCAAAGCCTTAGCAAAACCAATCACGCTGGGCACATTTTCGGTGCCGCTGCGCAGATTTCGCTCTTGCCCGCCGCCCACAATTTGTGCGTCGAAAACTACCTCGCGATTCGCCCACAACAGCCCAGTTTGCTTTGGCCCGTAGATTTTGCCCGCGTTCAAAGTGAGCATATCCACCCCGAGGCGCGCCACCGAGATATCAATCTGCCCCACGCCTTGGCTGGCGTCGGTGTGTAGCCAAATCGGGTTGGTATCGCCATTTTTCAAACGTCGCAAGCGCTCTTCGCGCACCATTTCAGCGATTTTCGAAATCGGCTGAATCACCCCCGTTTCGTTATTTGCCAACATCACGCTCACGATTTTGGTTTGCGGATTGATTTTCTCGCGCAAATCTGCCAAATCAACCACGCTGTTTTTTGAAATTTTGATTTTTTTCGAAATACCAAACTTCTCGCTCGCCGCCAAAACCGCGTGGTGCTCGAATTCCGCCACCAAGATTTCGTCGCCCGCACTTTTCGAAGCCGCCGAAAAAGCCAAATTAATACTTTCCGTCGCGCCCGCCGTCATCACCAGCTCGTCGCTTTTGCCGCCAATATTCTGGGCGATTTGGTGTTTGGCGTCTTCATAATCGCGCCGAACTTCAATCGCAGGAAAATAAGGCGCGCTTGGGTTGAAGAATTTCGTGCTAAAATAAGGCATCATTGCTGCCAAAACTTTTTCGCTCACGGGCGTAGTGGCCGCGTGGTCAAGATAAATAAAATCGTCGTTCATTACTCTAATTATAACATATTTAAGGCTTTTCGAAAAATCTCTGCGCCGTTTTCGAAAGTAAAAAATCTTCGAAATTCACTTTTCGAAAGGGTTACGCGCGCGGATTTTTGTGATAAATTTCGGTCAGCACCATTTTGTGATACGAATTGACCGCCGCGTAAAAATTCTCCAGCTCTTTACCTTTCACTTCAAAATAGCGCGGGCCGGGCTGGATTTTAACCACTTTGTCGGGCTGAATTTCGTAGCGCGTGGTGAATTTGCGCAACTGCCCGTTGCCGTCGGTGTATTCTTCGTGCCAAATCCAGCTGGTGGCGTTGAGGTTGAAAAATTCCCGCCGAATGCCGTTTGGCGCTGGGCCAAAAACCTGCGAGCCGAGTTCGCTCTCGAGGTCGAAAAGTTCGTTTTCGCGCATTTTTTTGAAGAAACGCCGCTTGGCGCGATTTTGATAAAAATAATCTTGCTTCATCAGCGCGTGCCTCGCAAGAATTTTGCCGCTTCGGCGCGAGCTTCGGTTAGCTCTTGACTTTTTTCGAGTAAATCGGTAAAGATATTTTTATTTTCGAAATTTTCTGGCGTTTTCGAAATTAGCTTTTTAGCCTTTTTTGGCTTTTCGAAAGGCGCCCGAACTTCTTTCGCTCGGTGGTAATCAGGAATTTGAAAAGTATTTTGGGGATTTTTTTCCATCTTTACCTCCTTTTAGTCAATGATTTTATTTTAACATAAAAAGCGTAAAAAGTCAATAGAAGATAAAGCTAAATTTCGAAAAGATTTTCGGTATTTTGGCTGGTGATTTCGGCAATTTCTGCGAGCGATTTCTCTCTTTTTTTAGCTAAATCTTCCGCCACCAAGCGCACAAAGGCGGGCTGATTTGGTTTGCCACGCTTGCTTTTTGGCGCAAGAAACGGCGCGTCGGTTTCGAGCAAAGTTTTTTCAAGCGGGATTTCGGCGAACATCGCCAACTCTTCGGGTTTTTTGGCGAAAGTTGAGATTCCATTTATGCCAATCGAAAGCCCGCGCTCCAAACCTTTTTGGAGATTTTTGCGCGAATCGGTGAAGGAATGCAGCACGCCGCGGATTTTGCCATTTTGCGCCACTTCGTCAAAAATCGGCCAAAAATCATCAAAAGCCTCGCGAACGTGAAAACTGACCGGCAAATCAAGTTTTTGCGCAAGCTTTAACTGCGCCCGCAAAAAATCTTGCTGCACCGCTGCGGGTGAATTTTGATAAAAATAATCCAAACCAATTTCGCCAATCGCCACAACTTTTGGACTTTGCGCGAGTTTTTCAAGCTCGGCAATCGTTTGCGCCAAATCGTGTTTGGCGGCTTCATGCGGATGAACGCCAACAGCGGCAAAAAGTTCAATTTCGCCCGAATATCGCTCAGCAAATTTTACTGCTTGGCGCGAATTTTCTAAATCAACGCCAATACAAATCGCTTTCGAAATCTCGGCATTTTGCATATTTTCGAAAACCTCCACCATTTCGAGCGGAAAATCTGGGTCGTGAATGTGGCAATGTGAATCAATAATTTGCATAATTTCTCCAAGAGTTTGAAACCTCGGCGTTGAGCCAAGGCTTCGGTGGTTATTTTTTACCCTTCGATTGTTTTTGCTCGGCTTTGGCGATTTTTGCCGCGCGTGGGTCTTCGGTTTTGATGTAGATTTTAGGGAATAAAATTCCGTCTTCGTCGTTGATAACACCACTGCCGAAGATTTTGTGAATTTTGGCGCTTGAATCTGGCATAAATGGCTCCAGCATACGGCCGATTTGCAAAATTCCGCCCACCGAATGCGACAAAACTTCCGCCAAGTGATTTTCTTCGTCTTTGCTCTCTTTGGCGAGTTTGGCAATTTCCCACGGTTTGACATTTTCGATGTATTGATTGTGTGCGCGCACCAAAACCCAAATTTCATCCATCGCTTTGTCGAATTCGAGCGCTCGCATATGCTTGTGATAATTGTGCATATCAAATTCGTCGCCAGGCACTTCGCCAATCACGCCAGCCTGATAGCGCTTGACCATATTTGCCACGCGCGAAATCAGATTGCCGAGGTCGTTGCCGAGTTCGTTATTATAAGAATTTTCGAATTTTTCCCAAGTAAAATCGCCGTCGTCTTGAGTTGGGATATGGCGCGAGAAATAATAGCGAAACGCGTCGAGGCTGTAATTTTCGATAATCTCAATCGGGTCAACCACGTTGCCAATCGACTTACTCATCTTCACACCGCCGCTTGAAATATGCCCGTGCACGAGGAGCGTTTTAGGCAACGGCAATTCCAGCCCCATCAACATCGCAGGCCAAATTCCTGCGTGAAAACGCAAAATATCTTTGCCAATCACCTGAATATCCGCTGGCCAATAATCCGCCCAGCCCTCAACATCTGGATAACCGATAACCGTCAAATAATTTGCGAGCGCGTCAATCCAGACATACATCACTTGCTCGGGGTCGCCAGGCACTGGCACGCCCCAACTCAAATTTTTGCGTGGGCGCGAAATCGAAACGTCTTCCAAGCCGTTATTCAAGAAATTCAAAAACTCTTTTTTGCGATATTCTGGCACGATTTTCATACGGTCGGATTCAATCGCCTCAATAATTCGCGGTGTAAATTCTGAAATGCGCAAATAATAATTCTCTTCCGAAATTCTTTCAAAAGGCTTTTGGTGATTTGGGCAAATTCCGTGAAATTCGGTTACTTCTTTTTCGGTATAAAAACTTTCGCAACCCGAACAATACCAGCCTTCGTAATTATTTTTATAAATATACGGCTGAAGTTTCATCCAGATGTATTGCGAAGCGCCCACGTGGTGCGAATCTGTAGTGCGCACAAAATCGGTATAAGTTGCCTTCATTTTGTCCATTAAATTTTTGAAATTTAGCACCGTGCCGTCAACATATTCTTGCGGATTCAAACCGTTTTCGGCGGCTTTTTCGGCGATTTTATTGCCGTGCTCATCTGTGCCAACTTGAAAACGAACCTCATTGCCGAGTTGTTTTTGCCAGCGCGCCCAAATATCCGCCAAGAGATAATCCAGCGCATTTCCGATGTGCGGCGAAGCGTTTGCATAAGGAATCGCCGTTGTGATATAAAGTTTTTTCTTCGTCATATTGCTTATAATTATAACATATTCTCTTGAAAATAAAAACCAAAATTCGCCGTGGATTTTGGCGAAAATTCGAAAGGTTGGCTATTTTTCGAAAAAGGCTTTTGCCAGATTCAGCCAGTTCGAAATCGATAAATCTTGGGCACGTAAATCGGGCGAGATTTCGCAACTTGCCAGAAGCTCGGCGGTTTGCTCTTTCGAAATCGCCAAATTCGCGCTGAGGCTTTTCGAAATTTTCTTGCGTTTGGCGCCGAAGCCTGCTTTGATAATTCGAAAGAGTTGATTTTCAGAAATTTCAGTATTTTGAGCGCGGTTAAATTCTTCGAGCAGATTAAGCTCGCGCGTGCGCAAAATCACCACTTGCGAATCAACTTTTGGCGGCGGCGTGAAAAATTCGCGCGGCACGATTTGCCCGAGTTCAGCGTGCGCGTAAATCTGAGCGGCAATCGCCAAAATGCTCATTTCGCCCTGCTCGGCGCAAATTCGCTCGGCAACTTCTTTTTGCACCAAAAGCGCCGCCACGCTCGGTTTATCTTGGCTGGTCAATAATTTTTCAACGATTTTTGAGGTGATGTAATACGGCACATTCGCGGCAACTTTATAATTTTTGGGCAATTTCGAAAGGTCGAATTCGAGAAAATCAACATTTCGAACGGTTAAATTTTTGCCCGGAAATTGGGCGGGTAGCTTGCTGGCTAAATTTTCGTCAAATTCAACCGAAAGCACCTCGCCATTTTTGCCCGCAAATTTCAAAAGCGAAGAAGTCAGTGTGCCCAGCCCAGGTCCGATTTCGAGCACAAAATCGCCGTTTTCGATTTCGGCTTCACGGGCGATTTGGTCTAAAATATCGCGGTCGCGCAACCAGTGCTGACCGAGCGATTTATTCGGGCCTTTCGAATTTGATTTCGCCTTTTTCGAAAACTTTTTTTGTGATTTTTGTCCAAAATTCGAAGCCATTACCACCAGCCTTGCCTTTGCCACGCGTTGTAGGCTTGCTCCCAGGTGCCGTAGCGGGTGCGATAAATATTTGCCGAGCGTAACTGACAGATTGGGTCGTTGAGTGATTCGCCCGAGCAGCCGTGGCTCGCCAAGGTTGAAATTGAAGTTTGATAAAGTCCGTAATATCGGCCGTTTGTGGCGGTTGGGCGCCAAGTTGATTCTTTGGTGATGATGAAATTCACGTATCCGAAGTCGCTTTCGGAAATTCCCGCCGCGCGCATCCAATCTTCGTGCGAACCCGCAGGTAGGTTTACTTTCGTGCCGACCACCCGTACTTCTTTAACGGGCGCTTTGGTTTGCACTTCTGAAATTACCGAGCGCGAAACTTCCACGCCGTTTTGCATTTCGATTTCATAAACAACCGTTTTTGCGCCGTTTTCACCCTTTTGGCGCACTTCGTTATAAGTTGAATTTTTGCTCGAATCTTGGATTTTTTCGGTTTCGAAAGTGATTTCTTCATCGACCGTAATCGTTTGCTTACCGTTGCGCCAAATTTCGAAATAAGTTCCTTCGCTAATTTTGGTATTTAAGGCAACCGAAAGCTGGTCATTTTCGCCAAGCTTGATGTTTTTTTCCGCCAAAAAATCCGCCACTGTTTCAGCCTGCGTGCGCAAATTTTCCTCTTTGCCGAAAAGTTTAACTTTGATATTTTTTGCTCGCTTGACCGTAAGCACTGTCACTGCGCCATCTTCGAGGATATTTTGTGAAGGCGCGCTTGAAATCACATCTTCGTCGAAAATCTTCAGCCCAGCCGCTTCGGCGATTTTTTTCGAAGTTTTGGCGGCGGTCATCACCTTGGTGCGCGTTTCGCCGTCGGCAATCACGTAAGGGTTCGCGCGGTAAATATTCACGTTATAATCAGTGTCGGTGAGTTCTTCATTCAGGCTTGGTTCCACGCTATCGTTTGCGCCAATTTCGATATTTTGCTCTTTTAGTGCTTCTCGAATAGTGGTGGCGTCGGTTTTGAAAGAAATTCGCTTGCTATTTTCGAAAACGGTCAAAACTTTTGCGCCTTCACCAGTGGCTTCGGCGGGCTTCAAAGATTGCGCCAGAAGGATTCCGCCAAAAGCCAAAGCTAAAAAGCTAAAAGCGCCAACAATTTTTTGTTTTCGTTTTGATTTGGTAGGATATTGAATAATTTTCCCAAACATTATTATATCTATATTAGCATAAAAGAAATTGAAATTCAAATTAAAAACCGCCAAATTTGGCGGTGTATAGGCTCTGCGAGAGTCTTAGGCAAAAATATCACTAATTTAATTTTAAGGAGGTTTCCCTTTTACCTATCTCTCCGCTCTCGCTATCCTTTTATAGAAAGAGGTTTAAAGGTTTGTGAGAAAAATACTTAAATAACACAAACCACTATTATTGTATAATAATTTTTCTAAAAAGTCAATACTTTTAGAGCAAAAAATTAAACTTTTTCCAACCGAGCATATTCGGCGTTGAGTTTGCGCCGTTTGCCGCCCGCGAATTCGATTTCCAGCGCCGCGCCATCAATTTCGCGAATCACGCCCACACCAAACACTGGCGAGCGCACCTTTTCGCCCACTTTTACTGCCACGGATTCACCATAAAAATCATCAAAATCTTCACTCGAAAATTCTTGGTCAAAACCGTCGAATTCGTCGTGGATATTTTCGAAATCGCTATACGTCCCCCAATTCAAACCGAAGGCACTTTTCTTTTCTGGAATTTCCAAGCCTGCATCGGTGATAAATCGGCTCGGGCTGGCATAATTTCGCTGACCAAAAGTTGCCCGCGAATCGGCAAAGCTCAAAATCAATTCTTCACGCGCGCGCGTCATCCCTACATAACAGAGGCGGCGCTCTTCTTCAAGCTCGCTTTGGTTGCTATCAAAAACGCGCGAATGTGGGAAAAGCCCTTCTTCCATCCCTGCGATAAAAACGACGGGAAATTCCAAACCTTTGGTGGCGTGAAGCGTCATCAAAGAAACTTGGTCGTCGCTTTCGAGGTCGTTTGAACTCATCAGCGCGGCGTTTTCGAGAAAACTCGCCAAATCCGCATAAATTCGCGTGTCGGAAATCAATTCGCCAATATTTTCTTCTTTATCTTGCTGCTCGGCGTCGGGCAGTTTTTCGAAATATTTATAATTTGTGCGCTCCACAATTCGCTCTAAAATTTCGGCAGGACTTTCCGAATTTTCAGCTAAAATTTGCACTTCACGCAAGATTTCGCCAAGCTGTTTAAGGGAATTTCGCGCTCGGGTTTGCATTGTCGAAAGCCCGTCAATCGCTAAAAGTGAAGAAATTAAATCCAGCCCGTTTTGCGCTTGCCAATCAAGAAATTTTGCCAAACTCACCGCGCCCACGCCCCGCGCTGGCACGTTTGCGATGCGCTCAAAAGCCACGCGGTCGAGCGGATTGTAAATCACGCGCAAATAAGCCAGCAAATCTTTTGAAGTTTTGCGGTCGTAAAAGCGAGTTCCGCCAAAAATCTGATAATCCACGCCCAGATGACGCAAGGCTTCCTCCAGCGCGCGCGATTGCGAATTGGTGCGATAAAGAATTGCAAAATCGGCATAATTGCGTAAGCCCAAATTTTTCGCGCTCAAAATTTTCGAAGCGATTTTTGCCGCCTCCTCTTGCTCGTCGCGCGAATTTTGCACTTTCACTGGCTCGCCCGCCCCAAGCTCGGTGAAGAGTTTTTTCTCGCTGCGCACTTCATTTTTCATAATCACATTATGCGCGGCGTTCAAAATATTTTCGGTTGAGCGATAATTTTGCTCCAATTTTACCACTTTTGCACCTTCGAAATCGCGTTCGAAATTCAAAATATTAGTAAAATCCGCCCCGCGCCAAGAATAAATACTTTGCCAATCGTCGCCAACCACGCAAATATTGCCCTGCTCATTCACCATCATTTTGACGATGGCGTATTGAGCGTCGTTGGTGTCCTGATATTCATCAATCAAAATATGCTGAAATCTACGCTGAAAGAACTCCCGCGTTTCGGGGTTGTGGCGCAAAAGGCGCACGGTTTCGGTGAGCAAATCGTCGAAATCAAGCGCGTTGGCTTTTTGCCGCTCGGCTTCATATTTTTCGAAAACCTCCGCCACTCGCTGTTCGAAACCCCAATTGGCGCTTTTCGAAAATTCCTCGGCGGTTTGCAGCTGATTTTTGGCGTTCGAAATCGCACTCGAAACACTTTGCGGCTTGAGATTTTTCGGGTCAAAGCCCAAATCGCGGATAATTTTTTTAATCAAAGCACGGCGGTCGTCTTCATCATAAATCACAAAATTCGGCGCCACGCCAATTCGCTCGCCTTTTAAGCGCAAAATTCGCACACAAATTCCGTGAAAAGTTCCCATCCACGGCATAAAAAAACGGTCGTTGGCGTTTCGCCCCAGCATTTCCGCCAGCCGCTCGCGCATTTCCTTCGCCGCTTTATTGGTAAAAGTTACCGCCAAAATCGCCTCGCTCGGCACGCCTTGCTCAATCAAAAACGCAATGCGGTGCGTGAGAGTTTTCGTTTTGCCACTACCCGCGCCAGCCAAAACCAACATCGGTCCGTCGCCATTTTGCACCACTTCCGCCTGCGCGCTATTTAATCCGCTTAGAATATTCATTATATTATTATAACAAATCTGCGGCGGTTTTTCGAATTTTAAAAGCTTTTTTTCTTGGCTGAAATTTGCTATAATTTGAGTATGAATAACACCTACACCGACCAAAATCTTGAAGATTTTATTCAAAAATATTTCGCGGTTAAACTAAATTTTGCCGAAATTATCGCGCGCGATTTGCCCGTGAGTCTTTCCAGCGAAGCCCTGATTTTTCGCGCCAAAAATAACAAACTCTATGCTTTTATCTCTGGCGAAACCCGTCTCACGCTGGGCGATGTTTCGAAAACGCTTTCGAAAATGAACATCAAGCCTTCGAGATTCTTCCCACCCAACGGCTATGAAAATTACTTCTCCGACCGCGCCAAGGTTTTGTTTTTAGAGGTGTTCCCTTATCGCAAAGAAATCGTGGAAGACGACCTGCGCTTTTACAAAACGCGCGTGCTTTACAACCCTGCTTTGGTCGAAATCGCCGAGATTAAAAACGGCGAAATCAAGTGCTATTCTTCGGATTCTGTGGGCACTTGGCGAGTGGCAAAACGGCTGAGCTATCGCAGTATCATCTGATAAATAAAAAAACTTAAAATTTACTGAAAAAAGCCTTGATTTTTTAAAATGCTTGTGCTTTAATAAGGTTATACGGAACTGCCGTAAATAAAAATAGTAACTAACGTTCATAGAAAGGTGGAAATTTCCAATGAACAAAATTAACACTAAAAAAGGCTTTACAATCATTGAAGTCGTCCTCGTGCTTGCTATCGCAGGTCTAATCTTCTTGATGGTATTCATCGCTCTTCCAGCGCTACAACGAAACCAACGAGACACACAACGCAAAAACGACCTTAGCCGAATGCAATCAGCGGTTAATAGCTACCAAGCTAACAACCGCAATGCTGTGCCAAACGACACTTCAACGATCAACAACTTGTTGTCGGGCTACCTACGAGTTAACGGCGACAAATTCGCTGACCCATCAGGAACAGATTACTCAATTACTTTGAAGGCTTCTGGCTCAGCTACAGATACTGCTCAATCAGCTGCCGTAAACGGAAGTTTTGAAGCTGGTAAAATCACTTACTGGGTAAATGCAACTTGCCGAGGTGAAAGCGTAGTAGCAAGCACAGGTAACGCAAAAGTTGCTCTTGGTATGCGACTTGAAGGCGGCGGTGTTTACTGCTTGAATAACTAATCTTAGTTAGTTAAAATCAGAAAAGCTCCCTCTTGGGAGTTTTTCTTTTCGCTTAGGGTGCGGTGCGGCGCAAGGCAAAACAAAACCAGCCTTTTTTTGGGGCTGGTGGTTTTATTTTTTGAGTTCAAGCACGATGAGGTTTTCAATATGTGGCGTGCGCGGAAAGAAATTGTAGCCACGCACATAGATTATCTGGTATTTTTCGCTCAAAATTGCCACGTCGCGGGCTTGAGTGGTGGGGTTGCAACTCAAATAAATCACCTTTTCGGGCTCAACTGCCAGAATTTTCTCGCAAACTTCGCGGTTCATTCCTGCGCGTGGCGGGTCGACGATTAAATTCGCGCCCTTTTGAATAAATTCCAGCGCTTTTTCGCTTGGCGCCAAGATTGCTTTTGCGCTTTTTTCACGCCCCAGCTCGGCAATATTGCGTTGCATTTCTGCTACCGCCGCTTGGTTGATTTCCACCAAGGTTAAATCGCCTGCGCCAATCGTCAGCCCAATCGAACCCACGCCAGAATATAAATCAACCGTGGGCTTTTTAGCGTCAATAAATTTTTGAGCGTCGCGCAAAGCCTGCTCATAAACAGGCAAATTTATCTGGAAGAAGCCCTCGGTGGCATAATTAAAATCCACGCCCAGCACACGGTCGCGCAGTTTTTCATCGCCAAAAGTTTGGATTTTTTCGGTAATTACACTTGCGGGCGATTTCGGGTTCGAAAAAATAATTTCGAAATTTCGAAAACCTAATTTCGCTATTTCAGCTTTCGAAAACGGCTCGAATTGCTCGTCTTTCACATAAAGTTGCGCCGCAATCTCGCCATTTTGGCTGGCGCGAATCAGCAAAGTTTTTAAATCGCGGCTTTGCGCTTTTCTTGCACGCAAGATTTCAAGCACTTTTTGCCCAGCTTGGTTGATTTCTTCCATCGCTAAACTTGTGCCCAAAATGGGAACTTTTCCCTTTCCGCCGCGCCGAAAAAAGGCTAAATTTAGCTCGCCGTCATCTTCGTTTTCGGCTGATTTTTCCCACCAAAATGAAAATTCCACCTTATTGCGATATTCAAAAATCTTGCCGTCGGAATAAAATTCGTCTTGGTTCTTCAGCTCGATTTTTTCTTGCGCAAAGCTTTCTGCAATCAATTCTTGCTTGGTTTTTTGCTCAAAATCAAAATCGCAAATCTGCCACGGGCTGGTTGAAAGAAAGCTCGCTGAGTCGCGCGGCTCAATTCTGGCGGGCGAACTCTTGAGAATCTCCGCTGCAAAACCCTCGGCAAAATGCTTTTTGTTTTTGGTGATTTGAATTTTGGCAACTTCACCCGGCAAAACGCCCCATGCAAAGATTTTTTTACCATTTTCAAGCTCGCCCAAAGCTTGCCCGCCTGGCGTGATTTTGCTAAATTTTACCGTTTCGAATTTAATTTTTCGTGCCATAATTCCTCTATTTTATCAAATTTTTGCAGGATTTGCCAATTTAAATTTTCGAAAATCCCAAATCTCCAGCCAATCTTCGCCTTTCAGCTCGCTCGGCTTTTTAATTTTGAATTTTGCTGGGCAATTTCGCCGATAAAATTCGGGCATGGCAAACATTTGGTCGATAAAATCGTTAAATTCGGCCTGCTCTTCTTTCGAAATCAGCGGAATTTCGCGGCGTTTCATTTCGAAAAACACCGTTTCAACCGCTGGCGGCGGCGTAAAATCATTTTTATGCAGCGGCTTCTTGATTTTGCTTTCGAAAAACGGAAAAGCTTTTGCTCCAAGCGCCGAAGTGAAATTTTGCTCGCCAGCAATCAGCTTCCGTGCGAATTGTTTTTGCAAAATCAAATAAATGCTTTTTGGCGGATTTTGAGCATTCAGCAATTTTTGAATAATCGGCGAGCTCAAATGAAACGGAATATTGGCGCAAACTTTGTAATTTTCGGGCAGTTTAGCAAGATTAAAATTCAGAAAATCCGCCCTCAAAACTTCAACGTTTTCGAATTTCGAAACATTTTTTTGGAGTTTTCGAAAAGTTTCGCCGTCAAATTCGATTGCCAAAACCCGCGCCGATTTTTTACTCAAAGCCAAAGTAAAAACACCGCTACCCGCGCCAATGTCCAGCGTAAAATCGCGCTTGCGAATATTGCTGTGCCCGACGAGTATCAGCGCAATCCGTGGCGAACGCAAGAAATTCTGAGAAATACGGTGTTTTCGTGCCATCTATTCGTATCTCAAAGCCTCGATTGGGTCTTTTCGGCTGGCGCTGCGCGAAGGTAGAGTTCCCGCCAAAAACGCCACCAAAGCAATAACCGTGGTGATAATTAGATTGTGTTGAAGAGTGAATTTAGTTAGCTCAAATCCTTCAAGCCCTTTTAAGAAACTCTCAGCGGCGAAATTGTTTAGCATCGCTCCCACAGCTATTGCCGCCAAAATTCCCAAAATCGAGCCAATTACGCCAATCAAAATCGCTTCGAAACTGAAAAGTTGGAAGATTTTGCCGTTCGAAAGCCCCATCGCTTTCATCAAGCCGATTTCGCGAGTTCGTTCGCGCACGCTCATATAAAGCGTGTTGATAATGCCGAAGCTGGCGGCAAGCAAAGCGATTGCGCCAAACAAAATCAGCGAACCAGTAATCGCATTGACCACATTCATAATTGATTCAACTTGGTCTTGAACAGTGTATGCCGAGTAACCGAGCTTTTCCGCCTCGCGCTTAACTTTGTCGAGATTCTCCTTCGAAAAATTATTCAGTTTCGCCATAGCGGCAATGCTTTGATTTTTAGCTTCCGCAGGCATACTTTGATTCTGAAAATTATACATTTCGTTGAAGCTTGACTCGCTTACAAAAACCATTGCCGATTGGATTAAACTTTTAGAAGTTACGCCCGTGATTTTTTGCGTAAAAATTTTGGTCTCGCGAGTTAAAGCGTCTGAAAATTGAAACTTCACCTCTTTGCCGATTGCCTCTTCGGCGTTTTTGAAGCCCATCGATTCGAGGTAATCTTGCGAAATCGAAATCTCGCCTTTATTTTGTGCCTTTTTGCCCGCAATAAAATCGAGGTCGAAATTATGCCCTTCAATTTCAACTACAAAAGAAGTGATTGTGAATTTTTTGCCGTCTTGGTATTGAATATAATCAGGATTAGCTACGCGGTAAAACTGAGCATTTTCGATATTTTCGATATTGCTGATTTTTTCGAGGTCTTTCGAAGTGAGCATTTTGAGATTATTATATCTTGAATTGTCACTGCTCGAAGTTTGTCCTTCTTGATATTCTTGCGGCCCGAAAGATACATTTTGTTCTTGCTTTGGCTGAAAATAAACGATTGAGCTATCGCCGAAAACAGAAAGTTGCCGAGAAATATAATCATTCACGCCCGCGTTGACCGCCGAAGTTAGCGCGATGGTAAAAGCGCCGATAAAAATCGCAATCACCGTCAAAAATGTGCGGCCTTTATTGCGCCACAAATTTGAAGCTGAGGTTTTGATAACGTCTAAGAATTTCATTAGTTTTCTCCTTCTGAGGTGATTTTTCCGTCGCGAATACGAATTTGGCGGTCGCATTTTTGCGCCAAAGTTTCGTCGTGCGTCACGATAATCAGCGTAATACCTTTTTCTTTATTTAGCCCAAAAAGTAAATCCTCTACCTTTTCACTGGTTTTGGTGTCGAGATTTCCTGTCGGTTCATCGGCGAAAATAATTTTCGGCTGATTGGCGATTGCTCGTGCTACACAAACTCGCTGTTTTTGCCCGCCCGAAAGATTCGAAGCTTTATTCGAAGCCTTGTCTTCAAGCTCAACCGCTCGCAGCGCTTCCATCGCGATTTCTTTGCGCTTTCTGCCACCCACGCCCGCAATTTTGAGCGGCAAAATCACGTTTTGCAGCACTGTATCTTTTGGATTCATAAAAAATTGCTGAAATACAAAACCAAAAGTTTGGTTGCGAAGTTTATTTAGCTGGCGTTTTTTCATCTTGGCAATATTTTTGCTGTCAATCAAAATTTCGCCTTCGCTTGGCTTGTCAAGCGCCGCCAAAAGGTGCATTAAAGTTGATTTTCCGCTTCCCGATTTACCGATAATTGCCACGCTTTCGCCCGCATTTATATCTAAAGAAACGCCGTTTAAAGCTTTAAAATATGAATTTCCATCGCGATAAACCTTCACCAGATTTTTCACGCTAATTAGCTTTTGTTCTGCCATTTTATTCCTTTCGCAATTTGATTTTTAAGCCTAATTGTGGTTAATTTTGATTTCGCCAGAATTTGATTTTTTGGTGCGTGGCTTGCGCCGCCGCTTCTTTTTGGGTTTCGAATTTTGGGGAATTTCGACGCCGTTTTCGGCCAAAACTTTCGAAAGGTCTTTCAGCGAATTCGAAGGTTCTTTTTGCTCTGCCGCATTTGGCGAAAGCTTACGCGGGTCGATTCGCTCGGCAAAATTAACTTTCTCGGCACTAAACATTGGCTGCGCTGGTTCAAAATTATTTTTCTGGTTTTTTATGCCAGATTTTGGCGCAGGTTGATTATTGCGCAGCGCGACATTTTGGGTTGGCGCACTCCACTGCAAACCTTGGCGCTCAGCCATCGCTTTGGTCACCAATTTTTGTGGCGGCGCTAAAATCGCTCGAATTTGCTCTTCGATTTGCGCGCGCGGCGTGCCGTAAATTCGACGGGTGTTTTCGACGATTTTGGCGGTTTGGTCGTTGATTGGCTTCGGCAAAGTTAAAGTGGTGGCTGAAAAACTCGGGGTTTTTTCGCCGTTGATAACCATATTTATCACGAAGTGGCGATTATTCATTTGCACCAAATCTTGCGCGTCGAATTGCGGCTCGAATTGTTTAGCCAAAATTGGTGCATCGTCAACCGAAATACGGAATGAAATCATCGAACCGACGTTGCCGAAAACTGCGTCGCGCACGCTTTCGGTCATTTGTGAAGTGTATTGGTTGGCGACGGTCAAATTCAAGCCGTATTTTCGCGCCTCAGAAAGAATCACCGCAAAAGAATCGGTTGCGAAGTTTTGAAATTCGTCAACGTAAAGATAGAATGGTCGGCGGTCTTCGATATTTTTAATATCCGAGCGCGACATCGCCGCCAGCTGAATTTTGGTCACGAGGAACGAACCAAGAATTGCTGCGTTGTCTTCGCCAATTAAACCTTTCGAAAGATTGACCACCAAAATTTTGCCTTCGTCCATAATTTCGCGAATATTAAAGGTGGATTTTGGCTGACCAATGATATTACGGATAATTGGGTTGGCGGTAAAAGCTCCCACCTTATTGAGCACCGGCGCGATAGCTTCATTAACCTGTTTTTCGCCCCATTGGCCAAATTCCTGCTTCCAAAATTGTAAAACCGAGACGTCTTTACAATAAGTGATGGTGTCTTTGCGAAATTCCGCGTCGGTCAAGATGCGGGTGATGTCGAGCATAGTGGTATCTGGGCGGTCGAGCAGCGCCAAAATCGAATAGCGCAAAATGTATTCGAGGCGCGGGCCCCAAGAATCACCGAACATACGCTTCAAAACGCCAATCACCTCAGATGAAATGTTGGATTTTCGACTTGGGTCGGTAACTTCAAGCGGGTTAAAGCCCAGTGGAAATTCGGTATCGGATGGGTTGAAATAAACCACGTCTTTCAAGCGATTTTCAGGGATAAACTTCATATTATTTTCAGCAAAATCACCGTGTGGGTCGATAATTGCATAGCCTTGATTGTGGTAAATATCCGAGAGCGCCAAAAGTTCGAGCGTTCCCGATTTACCAGCACCAGTTTGCCCGATGATATAAAGGTGACGCGAGCGGTCGCGACGCAACATACCGAATTGATGATTGATTCCGCGGAAGTTGGTTAAGCCAAACGCCGAGATATTTTCGTCGTGCGCCGGGTCGCCGTTGAGCATTGGTAATTTAGCAGGCGGCTCAGCAGTTTTGCTCGAAGCCCAAACGATATTCGGCGTTTCCACGTTGGTATGCGGAAGATGCCAAATCGAAGCCAATTCTTGAATATTCAAAATAAAACCGCCTTCGAAAAATTCACGATTTTCGAATTTGTCTAATTTCGAACGTTCGAAAGAAGCATTCACCATCTTGAAGCCATTAAGATTGGTGCTGTTGAACTGTTTGAAAGTTCCCGTGAGCGCTTGAATTTGAAGCCGCGCGGTAGATTCTTCATCACCTAAATAAGCAAAGCGAATTTTAACCCGATAGCCAAGCTTGGTGGCTTTTTCTTCAGCTTTCGAAACCCGAGTTTTGTCGCGCTCGGATAATTCTTTGGCGCCTTTTTGCTCGCCTGCTTCGGGCGCTTTCCAGAGGGCTTCAAAAATCTGCAAAAACCATTTCGCATCAAATTTAAACGCTTTTTTGCCGTCTTTAACCGATTTAATCCATTTGTCGGATTCTTTGTGCCAATCATCGGCGATTGGGCGCACCAAAACTTGCATCCACATTTGTGAATTTGTGCCGTCGAGTTTGGCGAGCGTGCCCGTGATTCCTGCCAGCGGGTCAACTTCAAAGCCATCGAAAGTTTTAATCGGTAAAGCTTCGTTATCAATTAAATCAATTTCAGCCGAATAAATTACGGGTTTTAAGCGCGCCGTATCGACATAATCTTCTTTCGCCTCATAAATTTGCACGGTTGGGTATTGCGAATAGATCTGTCCCTCAATGAAGCTCTGCAGGATTTTTGGCGTCCAGACGTAAAAACGAATCGCGCCATTGACGGAAACAATTTCGAAACTAACGTGTTCTTGCACGCCACCGTTGTTTTTTAATTCTTGCGCGTCACGCAAAATTCCGTGAATCGAAGCGAGCAATTGCTCAGCTGCGAGCTCACTTTTATCGTTGGTTTTTGGGATTTCGAGCGCCAGAAGCACTGCATCGGTATTAAGAGTGTTGATTTGGTCGACTTTTTTATAATTTTGACGCGTTAAATAAGCCAAAATTAGAACGATTGGAATCCAAACAATCGGGCTAAATAAGAAACTAAAAATTGCTGACATAACTGCATTAAGTATAGCATAAAAGGTTTAAAAAATCAATATAAAAGCAAAATGAGCCCGAAGGCTCATTTTAGTTATTGTTCGGCAAGCCCGTAAGTTGCTTTTGCCACGCGCACAAATTCTTTTTTACTTTGAAGATTGAGTAGCACGGTAGTTTCTTTCACTTTGCGCTTTTCGAGCACGCGCTTGACGATTTCGTCGCGGTAAAGCGGTTCGCCCGCCTCTTTTAGCACCGCCGTGATGGTGTCGGCAACTGTTCCGCGTTTAAAGCCCCAGTCGTCCAGCGCATAAATTCCGCGGCCAATTAGCACGAAGCGTTTATCTTTGATTAGTTCATTGTGAATCGCTTGAGTGGTTACATTTTTGCGCGAAAAATCACTTTCTCGAATTTGCTCGGCGATTTTCGAAAAATGCATTGGCTCTTTTTGCGAATCAAGCACAACGAAGATTTTGTCGCGAATATTTTTTGGATTGACGCTTGGCCATTTTTCCAAACCCCAAAGTCCGTTAAGCGAGGCAAGTAATTTCGAAACGCTGGCGATAGCTTCGATTTGGCTTGGGTGTTCGTAATCCAAGTTTTCGTCAAGCTGTTCAACGGTCATTGGACTTTTATTCTTTTTAATGATATTGACAATTCTATCGATAGATGTTTTTATTTCGCGTTCATCGCCATATTCAGCGTTGGCAATCGCCGCAAAATATTTATCATTTTCTTGCACCACGCTAAGTTTGCTACTGATTTCAGCAATAAAAGAAATTTTCGAAATATCGCTTTCGTCGGCTTTTTTGGCAAGATATTTTTCGCTCAAAGTTTTAGTTTTTGCAATTCGTCCAGATTCCGCCAAATTGCGAATTAAAACTTTTTCGATTTCCGCCAGATGTTCGATTTCGCCCTTTTCGGCGGCAATTTTCAATCTGATAAGCGCGGCTTTTTCGAGCTGACGCACTCGCTCGCGCGTAATGCTAAGCCGCTCGCCAATTTGCTCCAAAGTTTCTTTCGGCCCGTTGAGCCCGAATCGTCGAATCACGATTTCTTGCTCGCGAGGCTGCTCAATCAATTCAAGCGCTTTTTGAAGTAGAGTCTCAATCAGTTGTAGTTTTTCGTTCTGAATCTGGTCTTGGTTTTCCATAACTTCCTTGTGAGTTGGTTAAATTATTATTTTTTGAAATCTAGTATTATTGTAAAATAATACTTAGAAATTGTCAATACTCATTTTCTCTCTTTCGATACTATTATAACACATTTTTGCGAGAAAAAACAAAAAATGCCATAAAAATTTATTTTTTCGAAATTTTATGGCATTATGATTGTGTTTATGCTTATTTTATGGTATTTTATTTCGAAGATTTTTTCGAAGAAGACTTCCTTTTCGAAACCTTTTTCGCGGTTGATTTTTTACCAGATTTACGTGATTTTGCAATTTCGAGCAATTCGACAGCTTGCTTTTCGGTGATTTTTTCAATATCTAAATCTTTTGGCAGCATTGCTTTAATTTCGTCGTCGGCAATATATTTGCGTCCAAATCCACCGCGCGAAATTTTAATTTTGCCATCGTTAAAACGCTTCAAGACTCGCTTTTCGTCGGCTTTAAGTTTTTCTTCATAAAGCATTCGCGCCTCTTCTTCATTAATATCAAATGGCGACATTGGCTTGATGCTGACAAAAGTGTTTTCAATCTTGATATACGGGCCATATTGACCAATATTCGCGGTGATTTCGCGGCCGTCTTCGGTATTGCCAACGGCGCGCGGCAAGGCAAACATTTTGAGCGCTTCCTCAAGGCTCACCGTCTCGATTTTAGCGCCAGCTGGCATTGCGGCGAATTTGATTTCTTCGCCTTCAACTTGATTATCGCCAAGCTGAATCATCGGTCCGAAACGACCAAAACGGGCAAAAACTTTGCGCCCAGTTTTCGGGTCGCGACCAAGTTCGCGCGCGGGCACTACTTTATTGCGGTCAATTTCGCCGGAATTTAAAATCAACTGATGAAACGGTTCGTAAAAACTATCCAAAACCTCGCGCCGATTTTCTTCACCCACGGCAATTTTGTCGAAATCGTTTTCGAGATTCGCCGTCCAGCCATAATCAACCACTTGGTTGAAATATTCATTCAAGAAATCGCTCAAAACCTCACCGCTTGGCGTTGGCAGCAATTTGCCTTTGGTTGAGCCAGTTTTTTCTTGCACGATTTCGCGCTTAATTTCATTTTGCGAAAGCGCAATTTGAATCGCCTCGCGCGGATTTCCCTCGCCCTCGCCCTTCGCCGCATAGCCGCGCGCTTGAATTGTATCAAGAATTGTGGCGTAAGTTGATGGACGACCAATGCCCAAATCTTCGAGCTTTTTAACCAGCGAGCCTTCGCTATAGCGAGCGGGCGGTCGCGAGAAAACTTCTTTTGCAATAATTTCGCTAAAATTCAAGTTGTCGCCGTTGGCAAGTTCGGGCAAAAATTCATCTTTTTTATTATTCGAATAAACTTTCAAAAATCCATCAAAAACCACCACTTCGCCCTTGGCTTCGAAAAAGTTTTCGCTATTCGAAATCGCAATTCGAACAGTAGTTTTTTCGATTTTTGCGGGCGCCATTTGGCTGGCGAGCGTGCGGTTGCGAATCAAATCGTAAATGCGCTGTTGGTCGGCACTGGAAGAGACTTTTTGATTCGCTATCACGGTTGGGCGAATCGCCTCGTGAGCCTCTTGCGCACCAGCTGATTTTGTGGCAAAATTACGCGCTTTGTGGTATTTTTCGCCAAAATTCTGCTTGATAAAATCGGCGCTGGTAGCAATCGCAAAACTACTCAAATTCACGCTGTCGGTTCGCATATAAGTAATGCGTCCAGATTGATAAAGTTTTTGCGCCGCCGCCATCGTGCTTTTAGCCGAAAAACCAAGCCGCGCGTTGGCTTCTTGTTGAAGCGTGGAAGTGGTAAAAGGCGCACTTGGGTTGCGCGTACCAGGGGTTTTCGAAACGCTGGCCACTTCGAAATCGGCTTTTCGAAGACTTTCGAGAAACTCTGTTGCGGCTTTTTCACTTTCGAATTTTTTATTTAATTCCGCTTTTAAAACTTCGCCCGAATTTGGCACGATAAAATCGCCCGTAATTTTAAACGAACTTTTGGCGCCGAATTTTTCAATCTCGCGTTCGCGCTCCACCAGCAATTTCACCGCTGGACTTTGCACGCGCCCCGCACTTTTGCCGCCAGGAACTTTGCGCCACACCACTGGGCTCAAATCAAAACCAACCAGCCAATCCAGCGTTTGGCGAGTTTTTTGAGCTTCCACCATTCTCATATCAATAGTGCGCGGATTTTGAATCGCCTCTTCAATCGCGCTTTTAGTGATTTCGTGAAAAACGATACGCTTGGTGGTTTTGGGGTTTAATTTTAAAACTTCGCAAAGGTGCCACGCAATCGCTTCTCCTTCGCGGTCTTCATCGGTTGCGAGCCAAATTTCATCGGCTTCTTTCACTGCTTTTCGAAGTTCGCTCACCACTTTTTTCTTGCCCGATTCAACTTCGAAAGTAATTTTATAGTCGTTGTTTGTTTCGATTGGTCGTCCGCCGTCTTTATTTTTTTTGGCAATCTGACGAATATGCCCCACGCTGGACATCACTTTAAAATCTTTGCCGAGATATTTTTCGATAGTTTTTGCCTTGGCAGGGCTCTCTACGATTACTAAATTTTTCATAAGCTTGATATATTTTAACACGATTTTTTCGCCAGCGCAAATTTTAAAAAAGTCAAAGATAAGGTTTGTTTATTTTTCGTTAAGCTGCACGAATCCAAGCAATTTATCGCGAAGTTCGCCCGTTACTCGCTGCCAATCTTCCGAGTCGGCATTTCCTATTTCCAAACTGGCGCCAATTTCGCCGATTTCTTGTAAGATTTCATCTTCTTCGAAAATTGTATGATTATAGGCTATTAAAAAGTCGCAAAGCAAATAATTCCCAACATCTTCCAAACTAAAAGATTCATCTTTTTCAAATCTATCTTTAGTTTTGTCGATTTTTACGATTGCTTGTTTATAAATTTCGGCTTTAAATTCTAAGCTTGAATAAAGTTTAATACGCTGCTCTAAAAGATTTTTAAGATATTCGAAGTCGCTTTGCAGTATTTCTTCTTTTTTCGAAACCCTTTCTATCTCTTTAAAAATATCATTTATTGAGATATATGAGCTTAAACTTTTTTTTGCGATTTTTGAAAAATTGGCGCCTTTGTGCCGATTCCAATCGTTCTCCAATTCTTTTAAGTAATACCGAAATATTTCTTCTTCGTTCATAAAATAAAAATCCGTATACTACAATTATAGCATACGGAATAATAAAAAAGAAGCGAGGGCTAAATTCTACCATGTTTATTTTTAGTGTGGCGATGAAGCTCATTTCCGCTTTCGTCGAGCACTAAATGAAGCCTAAGCCCATCGTTAGAACTCCTGTCGATAACTAATATATCAGTAGTTATGCAATGATGTCGCCTGTCGTATCCAGACCTAATCTGAACTTCAACTCCGTCATCTACATATTGCAATCGACGTCCCTTTTCAATATGTCTTAGCTCTGCCTCTTTTGCAATTTGCTCGAGCTTGTCCCAGCGGGCTTTATTCTCCGTCTTGATTCGCTCAGATTCTTTTTGCCCCGCAAGACGATAATCATCAACCACTTTTTTGGCTTGGTCGAATTCTGCCTTGCAAGTATCGATTTTTCTTAAATTATCATGGTGAATTTGCTTTAATCTGTCATACTCGGCTTTAATCTTGGAGTGTTTCGCTTTTTCGTCGAAATAAGATTTTTTCGCGTCATTGAAACTTTGCCAACTGACGTTATTGTTCGGTTTTTGCATATTTTTCGAAAGAGAAATCAGCCGTTTAAGCTCGCGCGCCCAATCTTCACGCTTGTCGCGGGCACTTCGTGCTTGTTGCGAATAATACGGCGCTTTGGATTTGTCGCCAAAGTTATAAGCATCGCGCGATTTTTGAAATAACTCTTGCGACATTTTGTGATACTCTTCTTGCTGATTTTTTGCGTGCGAAATTTGGTTGGATAAATTATCCTGTTCGCTACAATAAACAGACCACTCAGAATCTTTAGAACCTGAAAGCTCTTTTGCGATAGAATACTCATTATTCATCGTTTGCCGCGCCGACTCAACTCTCGCCCAAGCGGCGTTTAAGTCGCCTCGTTTTTCGTGGAGCTCTCTTCCTGAGCGCTTTTTATCTTCTTGTGCGAATTTTAGTGCGCGAAAAGAGCTCGGTCGCGAGTGGCTTTAAGTTTTTCGAAAACAGATTTTTCGAACATTTTAATCACTTCCTTCTATATAAAATTACCAGCTCGAAAGCTATGAATATATTTAATTATAAAGTTGAGATTTTTGCAAACGTAGGCGGTTTAAGCATAATTGAATTTTCGCGCAAAATCTGTTATAATCGAGCTTATGAAAATTGCGCAAAATCATCTTTCGCGAACTGATAGTATAAATCTAGGTAGTTTTTATACCCCTATTCATATAGTTAGCTGGTTTTATGACAGAATTAAAGCTTTTCCAGGGTTTGATGAGTATACTATAGTAGATACTTCTTGTGGCTATGGGTCTTTTTTGAGAGAGGAAATTAAGAATAGGAAAATAGGCATAGATATAGATGAGATTGCTATAAGTAAAGCTACTGCGAAAGGAGCTGAGATGTATTGTCGCAATTCTTTATATGGAGTTTCTAGGGATAGTTTCAATATTGCGAACAACGAATCTATTATAATCGTAGGAAATCCCCCATACAACGATACTACGTCAATTATTAGGAGTAATATAAAAAATAAAAACAAGAAGATAGAAATAGATAATGATATTAAGACAAGAGATTTAGGAATGTCGTTTATACTGTCTTACGATAAGTTGAATGCTGATTATGTCTGTATTTTACACCCGCTGTCGTATATAATTAAAAGGACTAATTTTAGCTTAATTGAAAAATTTATGAGTAATTATAGATTGATCGATAGCGCTGTTTTTAGTAGTAGCGAGTTTAATGGCACTTCTAAAGCTATGTCCTTCCCCGTACTAGCGGCTATATATAAAAAAGATAAAATAGGTATGAAATATGAAGATATTATTAATTATAACTTTAAGACCATTGACGGTAAATGTTTTAGAATGTCGGAATATGACTATATAAACCGATATCTGAATAAGTATCCAAATAAAAATAGAATTAAGAATAAAAACAATATCGTGGCTAAATTCTATACAATGAGAGACGTAAATGCTTTAAGAAGAAGTAGAACATTCATAGAAGAAGATATGGCAAATACTGTATATATAGAAAAAGAGAAATTACCTTATTATTGTTATGTTGATATATTTAAAAAGTATACAGATAAGATTCCTTACTATTTTGGCAACTTTGATATAATTATAGATATAGATGAATTTAATAAAAATAAAGATGCGTTTATTTATGAAAGTATAAGCACAAATGATGTATTAAAAAATAAATTTAAATTTAGAGAAGTTTTAAATTCAAAAGTTAAGATTGAGGAATATTTTAGAAAATTGTTGGGAGAACACTATGTTGAAGGTAGATAATATAAATAAAAAGATACTAGTTTCTATACCACTTACTGCTAATAGCGGAAAAATTAGAGTTAAAAAAAGGTCAATGGTTAATGAATATGGTATACCTTTTGCGACTAAACAAATTTCTTTTGGGTTGGATTCTTACATCGAATGGCAGATAAGTTACGATGTATGGGTGAAAGATAGTAAGAAAATTAAAGAAACTACCCTACCTAATTCAGCTTTTACTGGTGCCAATGGTAAAGATAAGGCTCTATACGAACTGTCTGAATATATCTACTATTTTTATAATTGGAATATTATAGATAAAGAATCTTTGCTAGGTATAGTTGAATATTTAAATGATATAGACGGCGATGAGCTTCTTGATAAAAATAAAGAAATTCAAATAACAAGGAGTCATGCTATAGAAAAGAACATTAATGGTTTCAATTTTGAATATACTCAAGTTAATTACCCTCTTTTAATACATAAATTCGGTGAGTATGAAATAATATCGGAAATTAAAATAACGGAAAAACAACGGGCTATAGGCATCCAACCTATGCTATATTTCTGTTTTCCAATAGTTAAACTTTTAACTAAAGAACCTTTAATCGGGAGAGCGGCAAATTCTAAAGAGTTTGGTTATTTTGAAATTTCAAAGGATAATATTTTTGTATTTGTGGAACTTTTAAAGATGTTTGGAATACTCTCTGAACCACACAGGATTGATATTATTAGAATAATCGAAAGTATAGTAAAGTAGCTTATGAAAATTGCAATCGCTTCTGATTTATTCTGGCCGATGATTAACGGAATTTCGGTCTTTTCGAAAAATTTAGCCGAACAAATGACTGCGCGCGGGCACGAAGTGGTGGTTTTTGCGCCAAGCCAAACGGGCGATTATCACATCGAAGAAGTTGATGGCTACCGCGTGGTGCGAATTTCTTCAACTAACTTCCCTTTTTATCCGAACCAAACTGAAACTTTGCCCGAGCCGCGCAAAATCGCTGGCGGGCGAATCACCGTGCCGCGAATTTACCTCAATAACGGCTATCGGCTTTCGCTTTTCCCGTATCGCGAAATTAAAAAATTTTGCAAAGAAAATAATTTCAAGCCCGATGTCTCGCACATTCAGCTGCAACTTTTTGTGGGTCAGGCGATGATTGATTATTCGCGCAAACACAATATTCCAGTGGTGATTACCAATCATTCCAGCCCTGAGAATTTGTTCGATAATTTGAAAATGCTGGCACCGCTTTCGCCAATTATCAATCGCACGGTTTTACTTTACACCAAGCGTTTTGCGCTCCAGGCGGATTATGCCACGATGCCGACGCGCCAAGCGATTGAACGCCATTTTCGAAATCCTGAAAAAGCTAAAATGCCGATTGAAGCGGTTTCGAACGGGATTGATTTGAGTCGATTCACGCCCGAAAAGCCTTCGAAAAAGTTTTTCGAAAAGTTTGATTTGCCGCAAAACGCGCCGATTGTGATGAATATTGGTCGCGTCGACGCCGAAAAGCATATTTCCACTTTAATTTTAGCATTTAACGAAGCTTTGCAGCAGAATAAAAAAGCGATTTTGGTGATTGTTGGCGATGGTACCGACCGCCCAAATCTGGAAAACCTGGTTTATAAATTGGGAATTTCGAAAAATGTCCGCTTTATGGGCACGCAACTTGGCGAAGATTTGGTGAATTTTCACCGTGCGGCGAGCGTGTTTGTTTCTGCCAGCCCCACCGAGACGCAAGGAATTGTTTTTCTTGAGGCGGCGGCGTGCGGCAAGTCCGTGATTGGCGTGGATGTTGGCGCGGTGAAAGAAATTTGCCAAGATGGCGTGAATGGTTTTTTGTGCGAAACCGATAACGTCGAACAGATTGCAGAAAGTATTTCGAAGATTTTAAGCGACAAAAAGCTCGCGGCGGAATTTTCGAAAAACGGGCTCGAAATTATCAAACATCACGATTTAAACTTCACGATTTCGAAATTCGAAGAAATCTATAATTTTATTATCGAAAAGAAAAAACAAGAACCGCGAAATTGGTTCAAAAAGCTGGCGCGAGCGGTTTCGAAAACAGAAAGTTCTTCGAAAAAATGATTTTAAGCGTCGAAATTCGCGAAAAATCCTTTGGCGAAAAGGAGCTGCTTCAAGCGGTTAAATTTAGTATTGACGCGGGCGAAAAAGTGGGAATTATCGGGCGGAACGGCATCGGCAAATCCACGCTTTTTGCGATTTTGACGGGGCGCGACCAAGATTTTGCGGGCGAAATTATTTTTCGAAAATCCACCGTGCTCGCCACCACGCAGCAGGAATATTCGAACGTCGGCGAGCAAACCGTGCTCGATTTTATCTTGAATGATTTGCCAGAATACGCCCGCCTTTCGAAGCTTTTGCGCGAATTGCCCGAAAAAATGGGCGATAATTTAGTGATGATTGAAAAATACACCGACGCGCTCAACCGTTTTCAAGAGAAGAATTTTCACTTCATTGAAGATAAAATCAAGGCGGAATTGCGCGATTTTGGTTTGCAAGATTTTGAAAATCGCCAGATGAAAATGCTTTCGGGCGGGCAAAAACGCTTGGTCGATACAATCAAAATTATTCATTCGAAAGCTGATTTGGCGCTGGTTGACGAGCCCACCAACTTTATGGATTCGCACGCCAAAAAGCGTTTTTTGGATTGGCTGAAAAATGCGCAAGAGGCGGTTTTGGTGATTACGCACGACCGCGATGTGCTTTCGAAAGTAGATAAAATCATCGAAATTCGCGACGGTAAAAGTTTGATTTTTAAAGGAAATTACGATGAATATTTGCGCCAAAATTCATTTTCGACCGCCAATCAAATTCAGGATTTCGAAAGTATTCAGCGGCGAATTGCGAATTTGAAAGATAAGGCGCGCGAATATCAGCGGATGAAGGAGCGGGCGCGCGACCCCAGCACCATTCAGCGGTTTAAGCGGCTTGAAAATGCGGCTCGCGAAGAACTGGCGGCGCTGGAAAAAATCGAAAAGCCAACTTTTTGGATTGACCAAGAAAATGTCGCACAATTGGACTTTAAAAAGGCAAAATCTTACGCAAAATTTAAGGCGAAAAATATGCGAATCGCCACTAAAAATGAAGAAACTAAATCGCGGCGCAGTTTGGTGCGCGCGGAAAATCTGGCGCTTGGCTATGGCTCGCTGGAAGACGCGCTTGAAGGCAAAAATGGCGCCAAAATTTTGTTCGAAAACGCCAATTTTGATTTGAAAGTTGGCGGAATTTTAGAGATTTTCGGCAGAAATGGTGCAGGAAAAACCAGTTTGATTAAAACGATTTTTGGCTCACAAAATGAAAAAGCCGAAATTTACGACGGGGAGATTTTTCTCGACCAAGAAGTAAAAATCGGCATTTATCAGCAAGAAATCGGCGCGGAATTTTTCGAAATGCAGCTCAAAGAAGCGGTCGAAAAAGTTTATCTCGACCAAAATCTTTCGATTACAGAAGAAAAAATCTACCGAATTTTGCACCAATATCTTTTCTCTATCGAAGATTTCGAAACGCCAATTCGAGAGCTTTCGGGCGGGCAAAAAGCGCGTTTTCAACTGATTAAAATGCTCTCCAACGAGCCGCAACTTTTGATTTTAGACGAGCCAACTTCACACCTCGATTTGCCGAGTATCGAAGAATTGGAGCGCGCGCTGACGCAATTTTCGGGCGCGATAATTTTTGTTAGCCACGATGATTATTTTCGAAAAGCGATGCGCGCCACCGAAAAAGATTTCGAAACGTTAAAAATCGGCGAATAAACTACGCTTCTTCCTCGGCTAATTTGGCGAGGTCTTTTTCTTTCTTCAAAAAAATCCAGCCAAAAATAATTCTGGTGAGCGGACCGGCAATTAGAATATTCAAAAACGGCGCAAAAATGATATTTCGCTAAATATTCGGCTAAAAACGTTTGATTTCAAGCAATTGTGAAAGCTTCGGGCGGTCAAAACCAACCACAATTTCGCCGTCAATATCAGTGACGGGAATGCCCTGAAAATTGCCCTTCATTTTGGCGATTACTTCGTCGCGATTGATGAAATTCCCCGCCGCGTCTTGCTCTTCAATATCTTTTTCTTCAAAAGCGATGCCGTTGTGTTCAAGCCAATCTTTTTCCGCCGAGCAAAAACTGCACCAAGGCGCTGAGTAAATTATAACTTTTTTCATATTTTGTAGTTTAGCATATTTTGCTTAAAAAAGCATTAAATTTTCTGGCTCGTCAGATACCAGCCGCCGTCGATGTCGCGATAAACGGCGAGTTCGACCCCGCGCGTAAGCAAAATAAATTCCGCCGCCTTTTCGGCTTCGATTTTCGAAGCGTAGCGCTTTTTCGAATTTTTGGGCACGTTCATTTCGAAAGGTTGAAATTTGATTTTCGAACGATTATTTTTGCGGGGCATTTAAACCTGTTTTTCGCTTAAAAATTCAGCCAAAACTTCGCGCACTTCAGTGGTGGTTTTAGTTTCCATCAAGCGCGCGCGCAATTCCGAAGCGCCGTCGAATTCGCGGACGTAAATCTTGAAAAAGCGCTTTAAAGGCTCGAATTTGCGGATTTCGAAACGAGTGGCGTATTTATCGAAAATATCGAGGTGAAGCCGCAATAAATCGAGTAATTCGCTTTTCGAATGCGTGCGAGTTTGCTTTTCGAAAACAAAAGGATTGGCAAAAACGCCGCGACCAATCATAATTCCGTCGATTCCGGGATATTTTTGCGCAAGCTCTAATCCTTGCTCCACGCTTAAAATGTCGCCGTTGATTTGGATTAAAGTTTGCGGCGCAATTTGGTCGCGCAAAGAGAGAATTTCGGGAATCAGCTCAAAATGCGCAGGAACTTTGCTCATCTCTTTTTTGGTGCGCAAATGGACAGTCAAAACCGCCACATCTTGGCGTAAAATATGCGTGAGCCAATCTTGCCATTCATCAACGCGCGAAAAGCCCAGCCGAGTTTTCACCGAAATCGGCAACCCGCCCTCTTTGGCTTTTGCGATAATCTCCGCCGCCAGCTCAGGATTGCGAATTAAATCACTGCCACCGCCGCTTTTTATCACCGCCTTATCTGGGCAGCCCATATTTATATCAATCGCGCGATAGCCTTTTTTCGCCAAACCTTTGCTCATTTCGGCAAAATTTTCGGGCTTCGAACCCCAAATTTGCGCCACAATCGGCTGCTCATCTTCGGTAAAATGAAGTCGCCCGCGTGTGGAATGCTCGCCCTTTTCACTGCAATAGCTCGCAGAATTGGTAAATTCGGTATAAAAAACATCAGGCCGCGCGGCTTTAGCTACCACATGGCGAAAAATCACATCCGTGACGGCTTCCATTGGCGCCAAAGAAAAGAACGGCTTTCGAACACCATTTTCGAAAGTCCCAGTTTTCGAAATAATTTCTTGCCAAAAATCGAATTTCATTTTTATATTATAACACGGATTTGGCGGCGGTGCAAAAAAGATGCAAAGAAAAAAAGGCGGATTTTCCGCCCGAAGGTTTTACCAGAACGCAAATGGGTTTTTACCATAGTCTGGATTTGGAACTTCCCCTGTCCCTCCGCATTTTGGACACGGCGTCCAGCCGATTGTGTGATTTTCTCTGCCATCCCCGCCGCATTTTTCGCAGGTTAAGGTTTTTTCAGTTGTGTTCATAAAACACCCCCTATAATAAAGTACTTTCGAAATTCGAAAATCTATTCAAATTATAGCATTTTTCGAAAAAAAGTCAATAGCACAAAAAGCTTGATTTTTTAGAAAGGATGGAATTATAATTGTAGGCGCTTGGCTATTAGCCTAGCTATTTATGATTTTGATGGGTTTTTATTAGTCCGTTAAAGTTTTTAGTTCTCGGCTCTCGTTATTTTGTAACGAGAGCTGTTTTATTTAACACGACTCTAAAACTTGATAAGAGTAGCGCAAAAATCGCCACTCGTTTTAGTACTCTCTTATTTAACACGACTCTAAAACTTGTTCTTGAAGATTGTTGATTGTTTCCCTGTTTTAGTACTCTCTTATTTAACACGACTCTAAAACTCAGCGTGAACCAGCCGATATTCGCGTTTTGTTTTAGTACTCTCTGATTTAACACGACGAGTTAAAATAAAGCAAGCTTCGGCGAGCTAAAATGTTTTTCGGGCAGTAGAGCCCACCAGACCATCTCTCGAAGATGGTTTTATTTTTTTGCAGGTAAAGCTTGCATTAAATAGTTAATATTGATATAATGCGATAGTGAAACATTTTTTGGAAAAAGAAAAATGTTTGCACTTTGCGCCAAAAGCTAACAAGAAGTAGGCATTGTGTCTTGTCAGCTTTTGAAAGAGGTTTACTTATCGCCGAGGGTTTTACGTATTGCTACGTAAAGTTTAGTTATCTCAACGATAAGTATCATACTATCAAAGTCCAAGCTATTTGCTTGGGCTTTTTTCTGCCATATTTCCTCTTTAAATTTGCTATTGTAGTTTTATTATAATCAGAAATAGTCGAGTGGAACAAAATACTTCACAATGTTATATTATTTAAAAATTAAATTGCACATCTTGTTATAACATCTGCATCTGTTAATTGTTACATCTTGATATAACATTTTGTTATATCTTGATTTTTTAAACAACTTGTGGTAATATAAAAGTATAAAGAACGGTAATGCACCTGATTTTGGTTCAGGCAACGCTGCCGTTCTTTTTTTGTTACTTGATTTTGGTGAATTTATCTCCATTCACTACCACTAGGTTATCTATCTTTTCGTTATTTTTCTTAATCGAGATGTGCTTTTTAGCCTTCTCGACGACTTCGTCTGTATTTATTTTGTCATTGTATATATCTATAAATATATTGCGTTTTCCTTTATCGGTTGCGCGATATATTTCATTGCGAATCGTAAGTTTATTTGGCTTATTCAACAGTATACTCTTTAGTTCCCACTCCGTGCCGTTTATTAAGAAATCACTCGAAGCCTCTGTCTTCATTTTTGGTATTCGCTCGACGCTGTTAAAATTCTTCAACAGTCTTTCGTAAAAATCCTGCTCGTGCGGATATATATTCTGGGTCTTTGCGGTCGAGTTTCGAGTAATCAAAGATTTCATCTTCGCCATTATCTTCAATTCCATATTTATCCACGCAGCTACAATTTGGGTGCGCGCCAGCTGTGTCAATGTCAGCATAATCATTCACCCGAATATTTGACTTGCCAATCATAATTCCACCTTTTTTGACGTAGCTTTCGGCTACATTCACTCGCCGGCTGCTATATTTTGAAAAAAACAAAAAAACTCCCACAAGATTTAACCCGTGGGAGTGGAATTTTCGAATTGGTGCGGGTTAGGAGACTCTAACTCCTGGCCTCTTCCATGGCAAGGAAGCGCTCTAACAACTGAGCTAAACCCGCGTATGTTCCTATTTTAGCAAAACCCGCGCGGGGTGTCAAGAATATTTTCGATAAAATTTCGCGCAATTGACAAAAAGCCCAAAAAATGCTATAATCTAAAATATTCTATAGAGTGAAATCCCGAAAAAGGAGGCACATTATTATGACTTTTGCGAAATTAGATTTGGAGCTTCGAGCGCTTCAGGCGCTTTATCTTGAGCAGGAACTTGCGATTGATTTCTACCAACAAAAAGCGGTGATAAAAATTTCGCCAGATTTTGTGAGACGGAATCCTCAGGATGAAGCACTGGAGATTCGCGGTTCGGCTAAGATTATTCATCTGGCTGGCAATGAAAAAAGCCGTAAAATCCACGCGACCGAGATTGCTCGCGTTCAGGTTTTGGCGAATAGTCGCGATGAAGTGATTGGCTACAAAATCGCGCCCGAGGTTCTGCTTGAAGAAAAAATCGTTGCTCTGCAAAAAGAAGAATTGGCAGATTTCGATTTAGAATTTCCACCATTTTTGCGTCAGAAGCAAGTCTAAATTTTAGCTGAGCAAATTGCTCGGCTTTTTCTTTTTTCGAAAATTATTCTTCAATTTCGAAAATCTTAAATTTCGATTTTTGCCCTTTCGAAAGCTTAATTCTACTTTTCGAAACGCCAAATTCGCGGGCTAAAATTTCAATCACCGCCCGATTCGCCTTGCCCTCCACCGCTGGCTCGCGCACAAAAATCTCCCAAAAATCGCCCAGCTCGTCTTGCATTTTTTGCGCAAGCGGGCCTTTTTTCGAATTTGGTTTAATTTTGGCGCGAATTTGCATAATAATAGTTTATCACGTTTCGAAAATTTGAAAATAGCTTTCGAAAATGGTATAATTTTACAGATGAAAAAAGCTTTAAATTTCGAAATTAAAACTCGCTTGAACGGCACTTTGGCGCGCACTGGCGTGATTCAAACTCCGCACGGCGAAATCAAAACGCCAGCTTATATTGCGGGCGGCACTAACGCCACCGTGAAGGCGCTGACCCCTGAGCAAATCGCGGGAACGGGCGCGCAGGCGGTGCTGGCAAACACTTATCATCTGATGCTTCGCCCTGGCGCGGATATTTTGGCGAAGGCTGGCGGTATTCACAAATTTATGAATTGGAACGCGCCGACTTTCACTGATTCGGGCGGATTTCAGGTTTTTTCGCTGGGAATGGCTTATAAAAAAGGGATTGACGCTACTTCGCACATTTCGAAAGGCGATTCAAAGCTCGCGCGGCATAATTCGAACCAATTGGCGAAAGTTGGCGAAGACGGCGTGTGGTTTAAGTCGCACATTTCGGGCGAGAAGATTTTTATGTCGCCAGAAATTTCGATGGAACTTCAGCATAAAATTGGCGCCGATATTCATATGGCTTTCGATGAGCTCACCTCGCCGCTGGCTGGGCGCGAACAGATTAAATCGGCGCTGAATAAAACTCATTTTTGGGCAGAAAAATGCTTGAAGCGCCACAACGAACTAAACGCTGAGCATTTCGAAAAAGGCGAGAATCCGCAGGCGCTTTTTGCGGTGGTGCAAGGTGCGCGCGAAGAGGATTTTCGCAAAGAAAGCGCCAGTTTTTTGGGTGCGCGCGATTTTGACGGCTTTGGGATTGGCGGTGTTTTTCAGCCCGAGGAAATCCCCGAAGTTCTCACTTGGGTGAATACAACTTTGCCCGAAAACAAGCCGCGGCATTTGCTCGGCATGGGCGCGCAACCCGCCGACCTCTTTTTGGGCGTGGAATTTGGCGTGGATACTTTCGACTGCGTGGCGCCAACTCGGCAGGCTCGCAACGGCGCGATTTTTACTTATTCGGGGCGAATCAATATCAAAAATGCGCAATTTAAAGAAGATTTTTCGCCGATTGATGAAAATTGCGCTTGCTACACTTGCCAGAATTTCACCAAAGCTTACATCAATCATCTTTTCCGCGCCGACGAAATCCTTGCCAGCACGCTCGCTTCGATTCACAATGAATTTTTTGTGATAAACACGGTGGATAAAATCCGCGAAAGCCTCGAAAACGGCACATTTTTCGAATATAAGCGCGAATTTTTGACCAAATATTATGGCGAAAAGCGTGCAAAAGATTTCGAAACGCAAAAACAATAAATTATAGTAAAAAACCTGAAGGTGTGATAAAATAAAAGCATGAAAGTAAAGATTGAGATTGATACAAAAACTTTTATTCGCTTTTGGCTGGTAATTTTTGGCTTTTTGCTGGTCGGCGCTGCGATTTGGCTGGCAAAAGATGCGCTGATTTTGCTGGTGATTTCGGCCTTTTTGGCGCTGGCGCTGAATGGTCCAGTGGCGAAAATCACTAAAATTCTGCCTGGCTCAAAGAAGAATCGTGCGGGCGCGACGGCGGTGGCTTATATTTTGATTGTGGCGGTGATTGGCGTGGTTGGTGCCTTCATCGTGCCTACTTTTATCGAGCAAACCAGCAAATTTATCGCTGAAGTGCCGCAAACTATCGAAAATCTCACTGCGCACAATTCTGGTTTGCGAATTTTCGTTGAGCAAAATAATCTGGGTGGTGTAATCAATGAAGTGGTTAATTCGCTAACTCAAATCGCTAATAATTTCTCAAGCAATTTGGCAAATATCCTTTCGGGAACGCTCACTTCGCTCTTGAATTTCTTGGTTTCGCTCTTCCTTGTTTTGACGCTCACTTTCTTAATGCTGGTGGAAGGCCCAAGCTGGATGAACAAAATCTGGCGGCTTTATTCAGATAAACAGCGCCAAAAAAAGCACAAGCGCATCGCAACACGAATGTATCGCGCGGTGGCGAATTATGTCAATGGTCAGCTCACGGTGAGCGCAATTTCGGGCTTGTGTGGTGCGCTGGCGGCGGCAATTCTTAGCCTGATGACTGGGCTTCCGATGAATCTTGCCATTCCTGTGGGTATGATTCTCTTCTTGATTGGAATGATTCCGATGTTCGGCGCGCTAATTGCGGGAATTATCGCCTCAATCCTCATCGCGCTAAACACTTGGTATGCAGGCTTAATCTTTATTTGCTATTTCTTGATTTATCAGCAAATCGAAAACAGCGTGATTTCGCCGCTAATTCAGGCTAAAAGCAACAATCTTTCGGCGCTAATTATCATTATTTCGGTAACGATTGGTATTTATGCGGCTGGCTTGCTTGGCGCGTTTCTTTCGATTCCAGTGGCGGCTTGCGTCAAAATTCTGTTCGAAGAATTTTATCTTTCGCGCCAGAAAAAGCGCCCCGAAGACGACAAAAACGCCATCGCTAAACTGCTAAAATCAATTTAAAGCGTTTTTCAAAAAAAATAAATAGCTTTCGAAATCTAAATTCGAAGGCTATTTTTTGTGATTTGACAATCAATTTTATTTTGGCTATAATATAATCATGAAAAAGCTTAAGGTTAATTCTTTGTCGAACAAAAAAGGTTTTACAATTATCGAAGTGGTGCTGGTTCTCGCGATTGCGGGCTTAATTTTTTTGGCGGTTTTTGTGGCTTTGCCTGCTCTTCAGCGCACTCAGCGCGACACGCAGCGCAAGCAAGACATCACGCGGCTGCAAAATGCGCTCGAACGCTACCGTACGAATAATGGCGGCAAAACGCTTTGGCATGATATTCGTCTTTCCAGCAATGGTGTTCAAGAAGTGACCTCGCGGATTAATTTGGAGGATTTTCTCAATAGTTATTTAAAGAAAAACGAAGGCGAATTCAAAGAGCCTTCGGGTGGAGATTATAATGTTAGGGTGATTTATTGGGAAGATAAAAGAGTTAATTCTTATGCTTATAGTCAGACATATCCAAAGCTGGGAGAAATTATTGTTACTGCTGGCGGCGGTTGTTGGGATAATAAAGATGTTTTTCGTAATAATAAAGGTGGAACGGATTATCGAGGAAGTCGGGTTAGTACGACAAACAGTTACGCCATTCAATATTATCTTGAAGTTGGCGGCGTAGTGTGCGTTGATGGAAATTAAATTTTAGCGTGAATATTCCCAAAAAGTCTTGGCTGGCGTATCGCGAAGGATAATTCCCGCTTTGAGCAATTCGTCGCGGATTTTATCGCTTTGCGCCCAATCTTTATTTTCGCGCGCTTCTCGCCGCTCTAAAATCTGGCGCTTGGCTTCTTCGCTAATATCTGGTGTGGAGTTGAGCAAATCCAAGCCGAGCAAATCGTCGATAAATTCGAGCAGATTTTGCAAATTGGTTTTCGAAAGTTTATTCGGCGCGGTTTTCGAAATTTCAGTGAAAATTTCATCGATTTTCGAAAGCGTTTTCGGCGTGTCGAGGTTATGATTGATGATTTCGAGCAAGGCTTTTTTGCTGGCAAGACTTGGAATTTCGCCCGCATTTTGCCCCGCGATTTGCCAGCGGATTGCGGCGATATTTCGCCAGTTTTTTAGGCGATTTTGCGCTGCTTGCAAGCTTTCGAAAGTGAAATCACCGCCACTTTGGTAATGGCTTTGTAAAATCAACATCTTGAAATCAAGCGGCGAAAATCCGCGCGCTTCTAAGTCTGCTAAAGTGAAGCCGTTTTCGAGCGATTTCGAAATTTTTTTGCCTTCGCTGGTGAGAAAATTCGCATGCAACCAATAATTCGAAAATTTTTCGCCCGTGAAAGATTCGCTCTGGGCGATTTCGTCGGTGTGATGCACGGGGATATGGTCGATTCCGCCAGTGTGAATGTCGAGCGTGGCACCCAAAGTGTTGATGGCGATTGCCGAACACTCCAAATGCCAGCCAGGAAAGCCCGCTTTTCCGCGATACATCCATTCCATATCGCGCTTTTTGCCCTCGGGCGACCATTTCCAAAGCGCAAAATCCGCCAAATTGCGTTTTTCTGGATTAAAATTCACCCGCGCGCCAGCTTTTAATTTTTCTAAATCAAGATGTGCAAAATCGGCGTAGCGCGGAAATTTTGCCGTGTCGAAATAAATACCGTCGCTGGTTTCGTAGGTGAGACCCTTTTTCGAAAGTTCTTCGATAATCGCAATCTGCTCTTCGATAAAATCGGTCGCTTTCGAAATATGCTGCGGCTGGATTAAATTTAATTTCGAAAACCCACTCAGAAATTCGGCAGTATAAAATTCTGCTACCTGCCAAGCCGTTTTGCCTTCTCGGCGCGCCCCCTTTTCAAGTTTATCTTCGCCCTCGTCTTCATCTGAAACCAAATGCCCCACATCGGTAATATTCATCGTGCGATTGACGCCAAAACCGTTCGCCTCAAGTGTGCGCACCAAAATATCCCAGTAAATAAACGCCGCCCAGTTGCCGATATGCGGCGTGGCATAAACTGTTGGCCCGCAAGTGTAGATTTTGACATTCTGCGCGTCAAGTGGCTTAAATTCTTCAATTTTACGATTCGGGGTGTTGTAGATTTTTAGCATATTACTAATATTTTACTATAAGCTTATTTTTTTGACAAATCAATCAGGAATTTTACGCCAATTTGGGTTTTTTCGACCCGATATTTGATGTGATAATTCTGCAAAATGTTGCGCACAATATACAAGCCAAAGCCGCCGCTCGCTTCTTTTTTCGAATTTGAGCTTTTTTCGAAAAAGTTTTTTAGGTCGAGACTTTCGATTTTCGAATAGGAATTTTCGATAAACAGCTGGTTGTTTTCGACGCCAATATTGATTGCGCCGTTTTGGGGCGAATATTTCACCGCGTTGCTAATCAAATTCGAAAGGATAATTTTGAGCGCCGTTTTGCTGATGTAGATTTTTTCTTGCTTCAGCGAATTTTGCACCACGAGCTTTTTCTGCTCAATCAAAAAATCATAATTCGCCAAAACTTCCGCCAGCTGATTTTTGATAATCAAATTTTCTTCGTCGTTTTTAAGATATTCGAAAGAAGAATTCGAAAGAATTTGCCCAATATTTTGAGTCAATTCGTCGACAATCTCGATGCAATTTTCGATGTATTTCTCTTTATTGCGATATTTACCGATGTTATATTTCATATTTTCGAGGATAATTTTCAGGCTCGAAAGCGGCGTTTTCAGCTCGTGCGAAGCGCCTTTGAAGAAATTACTTTTGAGCTTTTCCAGCCGCAAAATCTCGCGATTTTTGTTCTCTGAATCGTCAATCAGTTGTAAAAGCGTGGCGTATAATTCGTTGATTTGGCTTTTAAGCTCGCCAACTTCGTTATTCGAATTGATTTTGAGCCGCGCCGCACGATTTAACTTCATCATTTCAGTGGTGGTATTTTTGATTTCTTGAATATTTTTAGTGATAATTTTGGCGTAAATCAGCGAAATGGTTATCGAAAGAAAAAACGAAAGCAAAACCGAAAACGGCAAAAATCGAAAAACTAATTCTTCGGCATTTTTCTCCATATCGGCGGTGGAAATAAATTTAACCGAAATTTTCTCTTTCGAATTGGTTTCGATTTCGCGCTCTTTAATCACCACCGAATTGCGATTGCTGGTCAAATCCGCTTCGATATTTTTCTCGATTTTGAGCTCGTTTTCGCCATTTTTTTCTTCCACAAAAGCCTTGATTTCGCTATTTTGCGAATAAAAATCCAGCGTTTGCCTGATGTGCTCAAGATTTTTGCCTTTGATATTTTCGATAATTTGGTCGGCTTTGAGGTCGATTTCTTGCTTGCGATTTTCGAGATAAATTTGCGGAAAAATGAAATAAACCAGCGCGTGAATCAGAATCACCAAAGTGCTCAGCGCGGCGAAAGTGTAAAAAAACATTTTAGGGAAGATTCTGAGATTTTTCATAATCGCTCCAATTTGTAGCCGACATTTCGCACGGTTTTAATGCAATCCAGCCCGAATTTTTTGCGTAATTCTTTGATGTGAACATCGATAACGCGGTCGAAAGGAATATTTTCGCTCTCTTTCCAGACGTTTTCTAAAATTTGCTGGCGCGTGAGAGCTCGCCCGCGATTTGCTAGCAAATACTTCAAAATTTCGATTTCTTTGGCATTTACTTCAATCTTCTCGCCGTCAATTTTCGCCGAAAAACTCGCAAAGTTCACCTCAAGATTTTTATATTTAAAAGTTTCCAGCTCGCCATAGTGCTTTTTTATCAGCGCATCGACCCGAGCTTTCAAAACGGGCAGCGAAAAAGGCTTTTCGATATAGCCGTCCGCCAGATTCGAAAAGGCGATGATTTTGTAATCTTCGCTGCCGAAAGCCGTCAGCATTAAAATCGGTAATTTGCTCTGTTTGCGAATTTTTTTGAGCACTTCTAAGCCGTTCAAAAGTGGCAATTGAATGTCTAAAATCACCAAATCAATTTTGGTTGAATGAAATTTTTCTAAAGCGATTTCGCCATTTTGGGCTTCCATAGTTTCGTATCCCGAAGCGGCTAAATATTCGCAAACTCCCTCTCGGATATTCTGGTCATCTTCTACGATAAGTATTTTCATCGGCTCTCCTTTTAATATTATATAACAAGCGGGCTTTGGCGCCAAATAAATATCAGTGCAGAAAGCGCACTGATATTTGGCTGTTTTTTATTCTACGTCCGAAAGCAAATCTTTTGGATTTTTCTTCAAAATTCCTGAAGTTGCCACGAGAAGCGAAATCGCCAGCACGATTGTCATCATTAGCGCAATCCAGAAGAGCATTTCAGGGTTGATGGTAATATCTAAACTGGTGAGTGTTTTGTTGAAGCCATCCACTTCGGCGCCGCCACCAAGTCCCGCAGACGAAGATTGTTTGGCGATTTGCTTAGCAATCCCGCCAGTTACGCTTTGCAAAATATTGTTGCCGATGTATTTTCCAGTAATTCCTGCCAAGAAATACGAGCCAACAAAAGCTGGAATCGCCACGAAGGCTAATTCGAAAGCGAATTGACCGATGATTTCGAATTTCGAAAGCCCCATTGCTAGCAAAACGGCGATTTCTTTGCGGCGAGCGTTAATCCAAAGGAAGAGTAGTAGTGAAACTACCACGCCAGCGAAGACCAACGAACCAATAAAGAGCTGATTTGCCACCGCATAAACGCCTGAAATCGATTGTTGCAAGGCTGGGTAATTCGCAGAGCTTTTTACTAAGCTATATTCGCGCCAATTGATATTTAACTTTTGCAAATCTTTCATCACGCCGTCGAGATTTTTGTTGCCCTTGACCGCAAAAGTCGCGTCTTGATATGGTGCGGTTTCTTCGGTGTTGCCATAAACTTTCGCCGCCGTGTGAATATCGGTAATCAAAGTATTTTCGTAAAGCTCTTGCGCTGAAGTCACGCTGCCTTTATTGTGCCCGTCAAAAATCCCCTTAATTTCAACTTCAACCGTCTCTTTCGCGCCCTTTTCGTTATCGGCGTCGAAAGTATTCGATTTAAGTTTAATTTTATCGCCAATCTTCAAGCCGTTTTTCTTCGCTAAATCTTGGTGAATCAAAATCTTGTGTTTATCGGATTGCGTGAGATGTGCGCCTTCGGTCAAGCGATATGCGCCCGAAACGAATTTATTCTCTTTCGAAGAATCATTCACGCCCGTGAGCATCACCGTGCGCTTGAAGTTTTTCGCGCGTTGCGGCGATTGATTGGCTAAAGTCTCCTTCGTTTCGATAATCTCGTGATTGTCTAAATCTGCCACGCTGTTGATTCGCTTGGTGAAGCTTTCGACATCTTTTGAATCGGTGATTTTTTGAATATCTTGATTTTTGAGATTGCCGCCGCCTCTTGGCGTGCCTTGATTAGCACGACGGTTAATTTCCATCGAAAAACTATTCGTAATGCCGCTGAAAGTTTTTTCTGAAGCTTGGTCGGTGGCGTGTTTGATTGAAAGGCTGATGTGCCCCAAAGTCGACATCACCAAAATCACCAACAAAATCACCAGCGATTTCAAACCCTTGCGGGTTGTGTATCTAAAAGCATTTTTGAGCATTTTTTCTCCTTATCCGCGTCGATTATTGATTTTTTTATTCTTGAGTTCAAGCACCACGTCGGCTGCCCGCGCCACCTCTTTACTGTGCGTCACGACCACCACGCATTTATTCAATTCTTTAGCTAATTTTTTAAGAATTTCGATGATTTCGCTCGCGGTCGATTCATCCAAATTACCCGTCGGCTCATCGGCTAAAATCACGGGCGCGCTCGAAGTCAAAGCTCGCGCAATCGCCACGCGCTGTTGCTGTCCACCCGAAAGCTTCATCACGTTGCGTCTGATTTGCTTTTCGTCCAAGCCGAGTTCCAACAGAATCTCTTCCGAGGCGTGGCGATTCACCAAGCGCACATTTTCGATTGGCGAAAGATAGTCAATCAAATTATAATTCTGAAAAACCAGTGAAATATCATTTTTGCGATGGTTGCTGTAACCCGTTCCGCGAATGTCACACCCGTTGAACAGCACCGCACCGCCGTCTGGCTCGTCCAAGCCCGCCAAAAGCGAAAGCAAAGTTGATTTTCCCGCGCCAGATTTACCAATAATCGCGTAGAATTTGCCCAGCTCAAAACTTTGGTTCGCCTTCGCCAAAACTTTCTCGCGCGAATCCGCATAAGCGTAAGTTAAATCTTTAATTTCCAATATTTTCATCATTCCTCCTAACTAATTTTCGATAAAATCTCTTTTGGTTTTTTGGTTAAAATCATCGCCGAGGATAAAATCACCGCCAAAATCATCACCGCCAAAAGAATGCCGTAGCTTTGGGCGAAAGTTGCTAAATTGCTCATTTCGAAGCCGCCGCTCGCCAAATTCGGCGCCACGTTGGCAGTCTCTTCGCCGCCGCTCAAGCCTTTCGAAATTGCGCCCAGCAGAAGATTCCCTGCAATTAGCGAAATTGCCGCCGCTGGAATCGAAACCAGCACGAGCTCCAAAATGAATTGCACCGCGATTACGATTTTGCGCGTGCCAATCGCCAGCAAAATGCCAATTTCATAAACCCTTTCGCGCAGCCACAAGATTAAAATCAAAATCAGCACCACGCCGCCACCCACGACAATCAAACCAGCGGTCAGGTTGATAATTTTTCGAATTCCGCCTATCGATTCCAGCGTATTTTCGAAAGCCGCCGTGTTTTTTTCGATTTTGTATTTCGACCAATCAATCTTCAATTTCTCGACTTTTTTCATCGCCAAATCCAATTTTTCGGGCGTTTCGGCGTGAAGAGAAATTTTGTTGAGCAGCGCCTTGTCGTTGGCGTTTCCCAAGGCGCGCTGGCTGGTTTCGAAATCGGCAAACACTGTATTTTCACTCAAATCGGCAGAAAGCCCCGTATATTTTTCTTGCTTTTTGCCTTCGAAAATCCCCGCAATTTCGAATTCGGTTTTCGAATTTTTCTTGCCGTTCGAATCAACAAATTCAAAACTAATTTTATCACCAACGTGCAAATTATTTTTATTCGCAAAGGCTTCGTGAATCAAAACTTTTGCGCCATTCGCCTCGAGATGTGCGCCCTTTTTCAGCTTAAAAACGCCGCTGCTAAAAAGCGTATTTTTCGAAGAATTGCGAACCGCCTGAACCGCCAGCGTATTTTTTAAAGCCTCGCCGAGGTCTTCGCGCTGCACTTGTTGCTCGCCGTTTTCGACCGCTTTTTTGCCGCTCGCTTGCGCCAAAGCTTGATATTCAGGCAAAAATTCCTTAATTTCTTTCACACTTTTTACGCTTTTGATATCTTCGAATTTAAAATTCTCCTGACCATCTTTTCGAACTATCGAAAATGAAGAATTCGAAATTTGATAAAGCGTTTTTTCGAGCTCAGCGCTTGATTTCAGAATATTCAAACAAGCATATAAACTCGTCAGCATCACCGAAAGAATCACGAAAATAATCGCGGTGCGTTTTTTCTTGCGCGAAATATACGCTACCGATTTTTCGAGAGTTTTCAAATCAAGCCTCCTTTCTATATTCTTAATTTGATAACTAAGAATATTTTACCGAAGCTTTATGAAATGAATATGAAATCATTCAAGAAAATCGCGTAAATTATCAATTTTCTCTAAATCAGGATTATAGATTTTCAGAAGTGAATTTGCTGTTTTTGCAAGTTTCTTTGCAGTCTGCAAAATTTCTTTTTGAGTTGAGGCTATATCTTCTATCGACTGAGCTGGGCGCTGCCTTTCCGAGTCTTGCAATCTTTGCTTAATGATTGTCTCAGGAGACTTTTTGATGACAATAATTTTTTCGTGAGGAATGCTCGAGAGGCGATTTAAATTTGACATTAGATTTGGGTAGAGACCGTATATTAAATGACAATTCAATGCTGTCCTACCGAGATTTCTATTCATTCTTTCTCTAATTTTATCAAATGCCAAATCTATATTTTCTTCACTATCATTCTCTGGATGATTCTTAAAAGACTCTTTAATAAAGCTGCCCGCATGTAAATTTGTGAATTCGAAGTGGTCTGATTGGGCCAGCTCATTGAGTGTAAAATCTTTCCCTACTCCTGAAATACCCGAAATTATAAAATTTTTATTCATACTTTTCTTGCAATACAAGCGAAAACCAATCGCCTACTTCGCCCCAATTTATAGCGTTGTTTAGATTTTTTATATCAACTAGTTTATAACCAACAACGCTTCCGCCAACATCAGTTAGAAAATCACCTTTCTTTTGCAATTCCGCCACGACTCGTAATTGATAGAATTTCTCTCCTGAAGGAGCTATATTTATTTGGTAGCCTAAAGGTTGAAATTTTACAACATCCATATTTAACTCTTCTATAATCTCTCTCCTGAGCGTTTGCTCGAAATTTTCGCCATCTTCGGTTCCGCCGCCAGGTAGATTTAGTCTGCCCTTACCTTTTTTATTGTATATCACAACTGGAACTTTATTTTTAAAATTTCCCACAACATAAACCTGCGTCCAGTTCTTTTCGGGTATTTTTTTATTTATTAGCGAATGAAATTCTACGGAATAATGAACATCTTTGTATGTAAAACCGGAGTTATATAGCGATATATTCTTAATATCAGGGTCTTTTTGGAGAATTTCTTCAAGCGTCTCACTACCTTTTGCATAAATAACTTTTTTGGGCTTAAAATTTTCCTTTAAGCTATTGATTTCGTCGTCTGAAGTAAGATTTTTCGTGATAATATTAATAAAATCTTGTGAATTTCCTCGGTTTTTGCTTCGGCGAATGAGCTCGGGCAGCATATTTTTTTCAGGGTAAACAATCGTATATTTTATACCAATAGCATCTAAAGCACTTAGAATTTCTGGTGATAGGGGAATGAAAATAATACCTTTACGATTGTAGATTTTTGCCAGCTGACTAAGGTAGTTTTGAGGAAAATCAAAAGTTGAAGTCTCTAAGTATTCCGCTAAATTAGGATATTTTTGAGCGAAGGTAGTTTTTCCTAGGCAAGCAAAGGCGGCGTAAATGAGTGTCTGTTGAGGTTCCGCCAGCATAAAAACTACCTTTCAAAAATTTTATCGCAACAATCGAGTAATTCGCGCAAGATTTGGTCGTATTCTTCGTAAACTCGAAAGCCCGCGGCGTAAGCGTGTCCGCCACCGCCAAAATAGCCCGCGATGTCGGCGGCGATTGGCGAATTTGCCCGAACCTTCCCGGTCAATTTGCCATCAGGATAGGTTTTTATCGCTACGCAAGCCTCCACGCCTTCCACCATTCGCATTTCGTCAATCACCAGCATGCTTGGGTTGTATTTGTCGGAATATTCGCGAATTTCTTCCCATGGAATGTGCACAATCGCCAATTTTCCATCAAGAAAATATTCCACGCGCTGGATTAATCGCCCTTTGTATTCGAGAATTTCTGGCGCTTTTTTCGAAAATTCGAGGCGCGCTTCGTTGATTTTCGCCGAGCTGGCGCCAAGTTCGGTTAATTTGCCCGCCACAAAATAAGTTTGTGCTGAAGTGTTTGAGGTAGAAAGCCCTAAAGTGTCGCTCAAAATTGCGCCCAAAAGGTGGGCGGCGGCTCGTTGGTTGATGTGCCAGCCGTTCGAATTGGCAATTTCGAAAATCAATTCGCCAGTTGAACTCGCCTCTTGTAGAATAATTTCGTGCGAAAAAGTCAAATCTGGTGTAGCGTCGATGTGGTGGTCGAGCACCAAAACAGGCGTGTTTTCGAGCATATTTTTATAAAGTGGATTTTCAAGGATTTTCGAAAGTAAAATTTGGCTCGAAGTATCGACAATAATAAACAAATCAAATTTTTCGAAAATATTCGTTTCGACGCGGCTCCAGCCTTCGAAATAACGCAGATATTTTGGAATATCTACGGGGCAAAAAAGATGAACTCGCTTACCAAGGTCGCCCAAAATTTCCTCCAAAGCTAAAGCTGAGCCGAGCGAATCGCCATCTGGATTTTCGGCTTGAATCACGCAAATTTTTTGCGCGTTTTCGATAAGGTTTTTGGCATTTTCGAAATTCATCATAAACTCCTGCGCCCTTCTAAGGCGTGCGCCAAAGTGATTTGGTCGGCGTATTCGAGGTCAACTCCTGCTGGGATTCCGCGCGCCAAACGCGAAATCACCAAATCTTCAAAGCCTTTTTCGCGCAAAAATTGTTGCAAATATAGCGCGGTGCTTTCGCCCTCCACGCTAGCATTTGTGGCGATGATAATCTCGCGAACTTCGTCTTTGGCGATTCTTGCTGCGAGTTCGTTGAAGTGTAATTGCGCCGGGCCAATTCCATCAATTGGCGAAATCGCCCCGCCCAAAACGTGATAAGTGCCGTTGAATTGCTTGGTTTTTTCGAGCGCCACAATATCGAGCGGCTCTTCGACCACGGCAATCGTTTTTTTGTCGCGAGTTGGGTCGGCATAAAGTGGCGAAATTTCTTCGTTTTCCGAAATCAGCGCAAAAGTTACAGGGCAGCTCTTGACATTTTTATGCAAATTCAAAAGACTCTCGGCGATTTTTTCGCTGATATTTGCATTATTTTTGAGCAAATAATAAGCGTAGCGTTCGGCAGTTCGCGAGCCAACGCCAGGCAATTTTCCGAGACTTTCGATAGTTTCCAGTAGAGCTTCAGGTAAAATTTGCGCCACAAAAATCCTTCAGGCTACAGACCTAAGTTTCCCAAACCACCCATCAAAGGTTGCATTTTTTCAGCCGCAACTTTTTGTGCTTCTTCCAAGCCGTCGCGCACCGCAATTTGAATCCAGTGTTCGAGCTCTTCAATATCTTCAAAATCGAGGAGTTCTGGGTCGAGTTTAACGCTTTTAATTTTGAGCTCGCCAGTGAATTGAATCACCACTGCACCTTCGCCCGCTTCAACTTCGATAATCTCTTTTTTCAGTTCTTTTTGCGCTTTTTGCAATTCGCGCACCATTTTCATCTGGTCTTTAATTCCAGCCATTTTTCCTCCTTTAATTATTTCTCTAATTTTACCACAAATCTTGCGTCAAAATCAAATTTTATGCAAGATGTAGAAGCGGTCGCTATTTTTGCTGGCGCTGGATGTGATAATTCGACTAATTCGATATTCTTTTGGCAATTTGAGATTTTCGAAAAACTTTTTCGAAACGATAATCTGCTCATTTTCGAAATTCGAAGCGAGCTTGGCGGCGTTTTGGTTTTCGAGAATCGCATAAAAATCTCGCTCTTCTTTCGAAACCATCAACACGCGGTTCGAATCGCTATTTTCGAGCAAAAGTCGCAAATCTTGGCTGAAATTTTGGGCAACTTCAGGCGAATGAACGTAGCTTTGCTGGAAGTGATTGAGGCTGGTCAAAAGCAAACTGACCACAAAAAAGACAATCGGAAACAGCCCAAAAACGCGCGCGTAAGGGTTTTTTGGAAAAAGCATATACCAAGTTTGAATCAAGCTTTGCAAGCCCGTGATGGTAAGCAGCAGAATTGGCGTGAACAAAATGGTGGTGAGATTTGGGTTGATGACGCAAACAGCGAGCAAAATTAGCGACCAAATATTCACCAAGTAGCTTTTGGCGGTGTATTTTGCCGAAAAGGTGAAATACAGGCCGATGGCAATCAAAATCGCCGCCGCTGGATTGATAATTGGCGCAATCACACCACCCGAATTGGAACTCGAAAAGCTGAATAAATTCGAAATCAACAGATTGAAATTTTCGAAAAGATTGAGTGAATCGGGAATGCCGAAAATAGTTTTAAGCATTGCGGGTTCGAAGAAAATCGCAACGGCAAGTGGCGCAAGCAACAAAAACAAGGCGAATGTGCCAAAAATCCGCGCTTTTTTAATTTCGCGAGTAATCATCAAGCGCAAACGTGGGTGCGCGAGGATTGTCAGCAACATCGCCAGCACAATATAAATAGTGAGCGGCGTATAAAAACTCAGCGCCAGCACAAAAAAGCCCACGATTAGCGGCGTGATTTTGCGCGATTCCATAAACAGCCCGCCTGCAAGAATCAGCAAAATCGGGTAAAAAATATATAGAATGTCGGGCGTGCCGTTTTGTGCAATGAAGAAAAATTGGCTTGAAGTAATAGCGATGATTGAAGCCATCGTGGCGGTGCCGCGCTCAAACCAGATGTGTGCAAGGCGGATTATCGCAAAAATTGTGGCGAACGAAATGAGAATCGCGGGCAATTTAATACTAAAATTCGAAAGCCCAAAAATGCCAATGCTAATTTTCTGCAAAATTCGAAACGGAAAATTGAGGATTTGCGCCGAAAAAATCTGCGAAAAATCAAGGTTTGCCGAAAACGTGGCGCTCTCGACTTCAGCGTTGGTGAGCCCGTTCGGTGCGATAAAAATTGAATAAAAAATAATTGCTAAATAAGATGCAAAAAGAATTGTGTAAGTTATTTGATAGCGAAATTTATACAGCCAAAAATCGTCAATTTGTTTAGTTTTCATATATTTATAATTATATCAAAAAAAGGCAAGCTTTAAAAGCCCCAGAAATTGCGTAGGGAGGCGGAAAAACGGTTTGACTTGAGGCGATTTTTTTGCTAAAATTGGGGCAATGGCCTCATCGTCTAACGGTTAGGACACAAGGTTCTCATCCTTGCAATCGGGGTTCGATTCCCCGTGAGGTCACCAAAAAACGGATTTTAGCTCGCTTTCAAAGGCGAGTTTTTTTGTTGGGATAGATGAGATTGATGCTATAATTGAGTTAGATAATGTCATTTAACCAGTCGGGTTTGAAATAGATAGAAAGAGGAGATAATGAATATAATTCCTGAAATTACGTTAAACAACAATAATAAGATTCCGCAATTAGGATTTGGGACTTTTCGAATTCCTAATGATAAAGCTGGAACAGAAGCGGTTTTATATGCAATAAAGAGCGGATATCGACATATTGATACCGCTTACAATTACAAAAATGAAAGAAATGTAGCTGAAGCAATAAAACTTTCTGGCTTCCCTAGAGAAGAATTTTTTATAACCACCAAGATTGGGTTTCAGGATATTGTAGCACTAAGAACCCGAGAGGCGTTTTTTGAGTCTTTAGAAAATCTTAAAACAAGCTATGTAGATATGGTTTTACTCCATTGGGCTGCTACGAATTATGTTGAAGCATATAAAGAGCTTTTAGAACTGCAAAAAGAAGGTTATATAAAAAATGTTGGAGTAAGCAATTTTCAAGTTCATCACTTAGAAAAACTCAAAGAATGTGGCTTGCCAAAACCAGTGGCAAACCAGATTGAATTACATCCGTTATTTCAAGAAAAAGAACTAAAAGGATATTGTTTAGATAATAACATTACAATTGAAGCATGGAGTCCGTTAGGCGGGCGAGATTTCCCGATTTTCGATAACGAAATTATTGCAGAAATTGCTCAAAAACATCACAAAACTTCTGCCCAAATTGTTTTAAGATAGCACATTCAAGAAGGTCATATTGTTTTTCCAAAAAGTGTTAAGCCTGAGCAAATGATGGAAAATAGAGATATTTTTGACTTTGAGCTACCTAAAGAAGATATAGAGGAAATACGCAAGATGGATACAAATAAACGCTTATACTGGAGTCCTACTCGTTGGGGCTGAAATTTATTGGACTGTCGAGCGGATTGTGCTATAATTAAAAGAATTGCAAATATATTTAATATAAAATAACAAAGGAGTAAAATGTTCAAATTTATTTTTTCATATGCTCGAAAGTTCTGGCTCGAGATTATCGTGATGCTGGCGCTGACGATTCTCTCGGCGCAAATCAACCTCGAATTGCCAGGCTACACGAGCCGAATCATCAACGAAGGCGTGGCGGTCAACGATATGGCGCGGGTTTATGCGCTGGGCTGGCAGATGATTGGCTTGGCGCTACTCGGCGGCGCAGTGATGATTTTGAGTATGTTTTTCTCGACCCGAATTGCTGCTGGAATTGCCCGCGACCTTCGAAAAGATACTTTCGAAAAAATCGAATCATTTTCACTGAATGAATTTAATAAATTTGCGGTTTCGAGCTTGATTACACGCGTGACGAACGACGCTTCGCAAGTTCAACAAACCTTCTCGATGTCGCTGCGGATGGGTGTTTATGCGATTTTCATCGGCGTGGGCGCGATTATCAATGTTTTCTCGCTTTCGATTTCGATGAGCTGGGTGGTGGCTGGTTTGGTCGCTTCGATTTTGATTCTCACGGGCACGCTGATTGCGGTGGTGATTCCAAAACTTGAAGAAATTCAGAAAAATATCGACGCGCTCAATCTTCAAACGCGCCAAACTTTGACTGGTCTTCGAATTATTCGCGCTTTTCGAAATGACCAATTCGAAGAGCAAAAATTCGCCAAAGTCAATAAACGAAATGCCAAAACTAATACTTTTGTCGATAAAGTTTTCGGTTTGATTTCGCCATATATGACGATGATTTCTGGGCTCGCGAGCGTGGCGGTGGTTTGGCTGGCTTCTTATTTCGTGAAAGATGGCTCGATGCAAGTTGGCGATATTTTTGCTTTGGTGCAATATGTTGGGCAAGTTGGATTTGCATTTATTATGCTTTCGATGATTTTTTCATTCTTGCCACGAATGGCGGTTTCGGGCGGGCGTATTCGTGAGGTGCTCGACACCGAACTCACCGTTCAAAATGTTTCGAAAACGCTTAAAATTCCTTCGAAATTCGATATTCAATTCGAAAACGTCAGCTTTAAATATGAAGACGGCGAAGATTACGTTTTGAAAGATTTGAATTTTGAAATTGCCGAAGGTGAAACAGTGGCGGTGATTGGCGGCACGGGTTCGGGCAAATCCACCGTGGCGAAATTGATTCCGCGCTTTTTCGACGTTTCGAAAGGTAAAATTAAAATCGGCGGGCGCGATATTGCCAAGCTCAAACAGGCGGAATTGCACGATTTAATCGGTTATGCACCACAAAAAGCCAGCCTCTTTTCGGGCGATGTGCGCGCGAATGTCGCTTACGGTTCGGATTTGACCGACGAAGAAATTATCGAGGCGCTAAAAATTGCGCAAGCGTGGGATTTTGTGCAGAATTTGCCGAATGATTTGAGCGAAAGCGTTTCGCAAGGTGGCAAAAACTTCTCTGGCGGGCAAAAACAGCGCCTTTCGATTGCTCGCGCGATTGCTCGAAAAGCGCCAATTATGATTTTCGACGACAGCTTCTCTGCGCTTGATTACAAAACCGACGCGGCTTTGCGCGCCGAATTGACCCAAAAAACGCAAGGCAAAACTAAATTTATCGTGGCGCAGCGCGTGGCTTCTATCGCTCACGCCGACAAAATCATCGTTTTGAATGATGGCAAAATTGAGGCAATTGGTAAGCACGGCGAATTGCTCAAATCAAACGCGCTTTATCGCGAAATCGCTTCTTCGCAGCTTTCTGAAAGCGAAATCGAAGCGCAAATCGCCAAATTCGAAAAATCAAAATCTTCGAAAAAAGTTTCGAAAAACACTAAATCAACCTAGAAAGGAGCAAAATAATGGAGCCGCAAGAAAAAAACCAAAAGCCGCAAAATATCATCAAATCGGTTCGGCGGATTTTAACTTACTTTAAGCCGTTTAAAATTCAACTGATTTTGGTGGCGATTGGCGGCGTGATTGCGACGGTCTCGGCGATTTTTGGGCCGAAAATTCTGGGCGATATGGTTTCGGCGGTTTCGGCGAATTTCGAAATGACCGCCAGTGGCATTCGCTTCACTCCCGACCTTGGCGAAATCGCGCGGCTCGGATTGCTTTTGGTGGCGATTTATCTGGTGAGCGGCGCGTTTGGCTATTTGCAAAATTTCATTATGGCGGGCGTGACGCAAAAAATCACCTTCAAAATGCGCAAAGAACTCAGCCAAAAAATCGCCACTTTGCCGATGGGTTATTTCGATAAACGCAAAACTGGCGATATTGTTTCAATTATCACCAACGACATCGAAAAAATCAGCGAAAGCCTTTCGCAAAGCATCAACACCATTCTCTACTCTTCAATTTCGCTGATTGGCGTTACGGCGATGATGTTTTCGATTAGCTGGCAAATCACGCTGATTGCGCTCGGTTCGGCGGTGATTTCGGTTTTCTTGATTGTAATTATTGCCCGTTCTTCGCAGAGTTTTTTCTCGGATTTGCAAAAATCGACTGGCAAAATCAACGCGCACACCGAGGAAATGCTTAGCTCGCACGAAATCATCAAGGCGTATAACGGCGAGGCTGGTTCGGTGCGCAAGTTCAACCAAATCAACAGTGAAATGTATTCTGCGGCGTGGAAATCGCAACTTTTTGGCGGCTTAACTTACCCTGTGATGAATTTCATCGGTAACCTTTCCTCGCTTTCGACGGCGATTTTGGGCGGAATCCGCGTGATTCAAGGTGATTTGTCGCTCGGTAACCTTTCTTCGCTCATCACTTATGTTTCGCAATTTAATCGCCCGATTTCAGAGGTTGCCAGCTCGATGACTGTGGTGCAATCCACTTTGGCAGCCAGTAAGCGCGTGTTTGATTTTCTTGATGCGGAAGAAGAATCGCATATCGAAAAATATCTCACTTTGCCAAAAGATGTTCGCGGCGCGGTGAAATTTTCGAAGGTTAATTTCTCGTATTCGAAAAACAAGCCGATTATCACTGATTTCTCAGCGGATATTCTAGCGGGTTCGACCGTGGCGATTGTCGGCCCAACTGGCGCGGGCAAAACCACTTTAGTCAATCTTTTAATGCGCTTTTACGACATCGACAGCGGCAAAATCACCATCGACGGCGTGGATACTTCGAAATTGCACCGAAAAGACGTTCGCAGCCTCTTTGGAATGGTTTTGCAGGATACGTGGCTGTTTAACGGCACGATTGCCGAAAATTTGAGCTACGGCAAAAAAGATGCCACGCGCGAAGAAATTGTTGAAGCCGCTAAAGCAGCGCACGCCGACCACTTTATTCGCACTTTGCCAAAAGGCTACGACACGATGATTTCGGAAGATGTGGATAACGTTTCGGCGGGAGAAAAGCAGTTGCTCACAATTGCGCGGGCGAATTTGCCGAATTTGCCGATGTTGATTTTAGACGAAGCCACCAGTTCGGTGGATACGCGCACCGAGGCGGCGATTCAATCTGCGATGGATAATTTGACCAATGGTCGGACCAGTTTTGTGATTGCGCACCGCCTTTCAACAATCAAAAATGCCGATTTGATTTTGGTGATGGAGCAAGGAAATATCGTCGAGCAAGGAAATCACGAAGACTTGCTCGCTAAAAACGGCGCTTATGCCAAGCTTTACAATTCGCAATTCGCCGAATAATTCGAAAACCAGGCGAAATTTTCGAAAACCCTTGCTAATCTCAGGGGGGGGGTGATATAATCTTAGCATGAAAAGTAAGCATAATCAGAATACAGCGTGGCGCGGTTTTACGATTATCGAGGTGGTTTTGGTGCTGGCGATTGCGGGCTTAATCTTCTTGATGGTTTTTATCGCTCTGCCCGCACTTCAGCGCTCTCAGCGTAATCAGGAATATAAAAATAACGTCTCGCTGATTGTTGGCGCGATCCAAAACTATAAATCCAATAATCGCGGTGATTTGCCGCCAGCTACAGGCAACGACGGCTATTATCCGAGAAATGCCAATAACGACGGCTTGAAAAATCACCCAATGTATTCATATTTCGAAGCTTTAAATTTGCCCAAAAATATCGATTCGATAAAAATTTTCGACGACAGCACCAATAATTATAAATTCACCGTGAATAACTGGTGGGCGGTGACTGGTCGAATTATCGTGATGAAAAATCTGGGCTGCCCTGACACTGGCGGCACTTTTCGAACTGTTGCCTTGCCGCAAAAAATGGGTAAAGCGGCGGTTATCACTCTTTTAGATAATGGCGATAATCGACACGCTTCTCAAGCCGATTTCCCAATTTATTGCGAAGAAATTTAAACCAAAAGAAAAAGCCCGATTCGTTTCGGGCTTATTTGCCGGCTTATTGCCAAGAAAGTTCTGCAATTATTGCACTATAGTCGCACATCTGCGTACTACAGTTTCTAGTGCTGTAATTATCTGAAAATATAGAGTTCAGATAATTAAATTTATTTGCGAGATTTGGATGGTCTCTTTGTATTACGGGCCATTCTTCTTCAATTCGTCTGAAGAATTCCCTGCTTTCACTAATCCTATAACGGAAGACCTGTGCGTAAGTGAGCCACTCAATCAAGCTACTTATATCATCTTTAATGTAAGATTCTTCAATCTTCTCTTGAACTTCGAACCGTCCAAGTTTTGGCTCAAGTTTCGAATTTCTAGTGTTGCGATATCCTGCTTGAATATCGGCGGCTTCCAGCCAGTTTATAATTGCCATAGTAGCCTCCAAATAATAATTTTCGGCAAAAGCCAATTTTGTAAAATACGAGCCCAAGCCCAATTTCCAAAATTAAAGCTTAAGCTGACTGTATTTTAGCATATTTAGCTCTTTTTGTCAATAGACAAGAAAAACGCTCTTCACTTTTGCCTTTTTTTGTGTTAAAATATTCTCATACGGGCATAGCTCAGTTGGTAGAGCACAGGTCTCCAAAACCTGGTGTCGGGAGTTCGAGTCTCTCTGCCCGTGCCATTTCGACGATTTCACGCTTTTCGAAGCGTTTTTTATTTTTATACTCAAAAGTGATATAATATAAGCATGGGATCTACAATCGGAAAGTGTCGTATTTGCGGCAAAGAAGCAAAATTAACAAAAGAGCATATAATACCTCGTTCAAGCATACATAAAATGAACAAAGTGTATTATAGCGATCAACTGCTAAAATCACTTGACAATCAGCCCTTAAGGTACAATTCCTTTCAGAACGGTTACAATAAAACAACTTTATGCAAAAAATGTAATAGTAAGGTTGGGTATCTTTATGATAAATCATTGATAGATTTTTTTGATACTCTTAATCGCGCGATGTATAAATCAATTCCAAAAGAGCCTACTTTAAAAGAGAGTGCTTCAGAGAGAGGAATATTTATGATGAAAATTCAAAGTTTTAAACCGAACAATATAGCCAGAGGGCTGTTGGCGAAATTTTGCTCAATAGTAGATTTTGATATGGCGGAGGTAATACCAGATATAGCTAAAATACTTTTAGGCGTACGTGGCTATATAGAGAATAATTATATTTTTCCGACTACAATTTCAATTGGTGTCGAAGATGGTGGGGATATTAGGTGCTTCTCAGGCATAGAATTAGGCCATTTAGGCGTCTATTTTGTAAAAAATGGCAATAAAGGACCTGAAGGAACAGTAGATATAACAGACTGGTTTACTTATAAATATGATCAAGAATGTTCGGCAGAATATAATTTCCCGATAATAGATAGCCAAATGGTAAAATTCCCACTAAAATAAAAGTATTTACGTAGATAAGGACTATATGGTTATTTTCGACAAGGAGTTTGGCGAGGTGAAAATTCGCAAAAATAAACTGGCGCGCTCGGTGAAGATTTCGGTGGGCGTGGATGGTTTTTTGCGTGCGTCGATTCCTTATTATTCGCCCGAATTTGCGGTGCAGCGGCTGATTAACCACAATCGGCGCGAACTCCGCGAAATGCTCGCGCAACATAACGCCAAAAATATTTATCAAAATGGTGATTTAATCGGCAAAACACACACGCTTTTTTTGCGCCATTTTTCGGGCGAGGAAATCAAAATCACTTTCGAAAACAATCAAATCGTGGTGCAAATTCCGCAAAATCTGAATTTCGAAAATCCGCTGGTTCAGGGCGAAATTCGAAAAATCGTTTCGAAAACTTTACGCAAGCAAGCTAAGGCGTATTTGCCGCGCCGTGTGGATTTTTTGGCGGAAAAATACGGTTTCGATTTCGAAAAACTGCGCTTTTCGCACACTGGCACGCGTTGGGGTTCGTGCTCTTCGAGTGGCACGATTTCGCTCAATATCGCGCTGATGAATTTGCCGCACCACTTGATTGATTACGTGATTATCCACGAGCTTTGCCACACTCGCCAGATGAACCATTCGCAAAGTTTTTGGGCAGAAGTTGCGAAATATTGCCCCGATTACAAAAAACACGTGCAAGAGATGAAGCAATTTTCGCCAAATATTTAGCCTAAAATAATTCGCAAAGTGCTTGCGTTTTTTTGCCCTTTTGTGGTATAATATTGATGTAAATTGTAACAAAAAGAGGGTCGATAAATTGAAAATCTTAATGCTCGGGTGGGAGCTTCCTCCTCATAACAGCGGTGGCTTAGGGGTAGCCTGTTTTTATATGGCGAAAGCGCTGGCTCAAGATGGCGCCAAGATTGATTTTATCGTGCCTTATGCCAACAAACACCGCGAGATTGATTTTATGCGCGTCATCAACGCGACCGATTATTCTTCTTTGCATAAATTCGGTGCGGGTGCTTATGATTCGGCGAATTTTCAAAAAATCACCAACAATTCAAACAAACATCTGCCAAGCATTCGTGAAATTCAAAAAGAATACGCGCAATTTTTGCGAGATTTTTTGCGCGATGGGCAAAATCGCCCAGATGTTATTCACGCACACGATTGGCTAACTGCCGAATTGGGCGTTTTGGCAAAGGAAATCACGGGCGCGCCGCTCTTTTTGCATATCCACGCCACCGAATTTGACCGCGCGGGTGGTAATTTTGGCAATCAAGAAATTCACCAAATCGAATCGAAAGGCATTCGAAAAGCCGACCGTGTTTTTGCCGTTTCAAAAAACACACGCCAAGTGATTCTCGAAAAATACCAAGTTGAGCCGAGAAAGGTCGAGGTGGTTTATAATGCTATCGAACCAAAAGAGCTCGCCAAGCCCGAAGATTACGACACGCAAACTTACCAATATCTTGAACACCTCAAGTCGCAAGGCTACACCGTGGTGATGACTTTGACGCGCTTTACCGTGCAAAAAGGTTTGCATTATTTGATGGAAGCGGTGGCTGAGGCGGCGAAGAACAATCCTAAAATCGCCCTTCTCTTGGTGGGCGACGGCGAGCAACGCAATGAGCTTATCGAAATGGCGGCGCACTTCGGTATTGCGGATAAAATCTTCTTCACGGGCTTTTTGCGTGGCAAAAAATGGCGCGATGCTTACGGCGTGGCGGATATTTTCGTGATGAGCTCGGTGAATGAACCTTTTGGCTTGACTGCTTTAGAGGCGGCGCACTTCAGTAATGCGTTGATTATTTCAAATCAATCTGGCGTGGGCGAAATCCTTAAAAATATTTTGCGCTACGATTTCTGGGATACTCAAAAGCTCGCCAGCCACATTTTGGCAGTTTCCACTTCTCCGTCGCTACTTCGCGATTTGCAAAAAGGCGTTCGAAAAGAATACGCGCGGATTTCTTGGGGCGATATTGCCGAGCAAATTATGGGCGAATATCTTTCAATTACAGAGGTGAAAAATGACTAAAAAATCGATTGTTTTGTATCTTCACGTCCATCAACCTTGGCGAATCAACGATTATTACAATCTTTTCGAAATTGGCAAAAATTCGAAATATTTTCGAAAAGATATTCCGAACGATTCGAATACCAACGGCGCAATTTTCAAAAAAGTGGCTGAAAAATCTTACAAGCCGATGAACAATCTGCTCGAAAAACTGCTTGCCGAGCACCCAGAATTTAAACTTTCGCTTTCGATTACGGGAACTTTTATCGACCAAGCCGCAAAATTTGCGCCAGAAGTGCTCGAAAGCTTCAAGCGTTTGGTTCGCACGGGGCGAGTTGAAATTGTGGCAGAAACTTACTATCACAGTTTGGCTTTTTTCTTCGACCGTGAGGAATTCGAGGCGCAAGTTCACGCGCACCAAGCCAAAATCCGCGAGATTTTCGGCGTAGAAACCACCGCTTTTCGCAACACCGAGCTGGCTTACAACGACGAGCTTGGTCAGTGGGCGGATAACTTCGGCTTTAAGGCAATTTTGGCGGAAGGCTGGGATTCGATTTTGCAGTGGCGCTCGCCAAATCACATTTATCGCCCACCCAAAACGCAAAATATTCGCCTGCTTTTAAAGAATTACAAGCTCAGCGACGACCTCGCTTTTCGTTTTTCGAATCAAAATTGGGAAGAATATCCGCTTTCGACGGGCAAATATATTTCTTGGCTAGAAGCTGCCAGCTATCACGGCGATTTTATCAATTTATTTATGGATTACGAAACTTTTGGCGAACATCAATGGGCGGAAAGCGGCATTTTTGGCTTTTTCGAAAATTTCGTGGCGGAATGGCTAAAAAATCCAAATCACGATTTTAAAACGGTTTCTGAAGCTGCGCAAAATCAACCCGTGGCGGAAATTTTAATGCCGCAAACCGTTACTTGGGCGGACACCGAGCGCGATTTGACCGCGTGGCTCGGCAACGATATGCAGCAAGAGGCGATGAAAAAACTCTACGCTCTGAAGCCGCGCGTTTATAATTCGCACGATGGCGATTTGGTTGAAGATTGGCGCCGCCTGCAAACCAGCGACCATGCTTATTATATGTGCACAAAATTCTGGAACGACGGCGACGTTCACGCTTATTTTTCATCTTATAAATCGCCGCACGATGCTTTTTTGTGCTATCTCGATGCTTTGCGCGATATGGATTTTCGCCTGCGCGATATTGAAGTTTCGAAAAACAAAATCTCGAAAACCGAAGTTTCGAAAAACGAAAAACCGCCTAAAAAACTTCCGAAAAAAGCCAAATCTCAATTCGAAAAACCCAAAATCACCAAACTCCGCCCTTCCGCTCCCCGACCAAAATTCAACCCGCAAGATTTGCGCAAAAATCTGGAATTTACTACCAATTTTAAACTGAGAAAGCGAGGCTAAATGAAAACGGTAATTTTAAGCAACGGCAATGTTAATATTGGGCTGAATGAATTTGGGCTGGTTTCGGATTTTTATTTTCCCGATAACGGCTACGAAAATCACACGCTTGGCGACGAGCTTTTTCATCGCATTGGCTTGATGGTTGATGGAGAGTTTTCGTGGCTCAATTCTGGCGAATGGCGTTTCGAATTTGATTATTTTTCCGACGCTTTGATTTCGAAAATTCGCGCGCAAAATGAGCGATTGCAGATTCAGCTGGAATTTCGCGATGCAATTTTGCAAGATAAAGACGTTTTTGTGCGCGAAATCCGCGTGGTGAATTTGAATAATTTTTCGCGCCAAATTCAGCTTTTCTTTCATCAAAATTTTGCAATTAACAGTAGTAAGCATTTGGCAGACACGGCGCAATTTATTCCTGAATCGAACGTGATTTTGCACTATCGCGGTAAGCGGGCTTTTGTGATTTCAGCCGAGCAAAAAACCAAAAATGGGATTGGGCAAATTAGTTTTCGCAAATTTAACCAGCATACCGTGGGGCTTTTTGGCGATGAAAACAAGGCGGGCTTCAAGGCGGGCTCGTGGATGGACGCGGAAGATGGTGTTTTGGCGGGCGCGAATGTTGAGCACGGGCAAACCGATTCGACGCTGGGCTTTAGCTTTATTCTCAAAGAAAACGCGGAAGAGATTTTTCAATATTCAATTTCTTGTGCCGACGACCACGCTTTGGCTTTCGAAAATTCGAAAAAAATCAGTGGCGCGAATTTCGAAAAAGAAATCGCCAAAACTCATCGCGCTTGGCAAAAATGGCTCGCTCCAGCAAATAAAATTGCCAAACGCTTGCCACAAAAATACCAAAAAAAGTTCATTCAATCGGTGATGTTGGTGAAATCGCACATTGCCAGCTCGGGTGCGCCAATTGCCAGCAACGACAGCGAAATGCTCCATCACGCGCGCGACGATTATTCCTATTGTTGGCCGCGCGACGCACTTTTCGCCATCTGGCCGCTGATTCGAATTGGCTATTTCGAAGAAGCCGAGAAGTTTTTCGAATTCTGTTCGAAAGCCAAAAATCCAGCAGGCTTTATGAATCACAAATATTTGCCTAATGGCGAAATCGGCCCCAGTTGGCACCCTTATTCACAAGGTGGTGATTCGCAAAATTTGCCAATTCAGATTGACGAAACAGCGGGGATAATTTTCCTTTACGCGCAATTCCACGCTAAATTCAAAAATACCGCGGCTTTAAACAAATTTTACCCCGAGCTAATTCGCCCGATGGCTAATTTTTTGGCGGATTTTATCGATAAAAATGGCTTAGTTAAACCAAATTACGAGCTCTGGGAGATGGATTTTATCTCTTCAACTTATTCAAACGCTATCACTTTTGCCGCGCTTAATTCCGCCGCTGAGCTTGCCCGCGAATTTGGCGCCGTTAAAGACGCTTACAAATGGCGATTGAAGGCTGAAAAGCTCCAAAATGCCGCCAAAACACAACTTTTCGACACACAAAATCGTTATTTTTATCGCGGAATTTGGCCGAATGGCGAAAAAGATTCGAAGATTGATATTTCGAGTTTCTACGGTGCGTTTATGTTTGGTTTGTTCGAACTTAACAGTCCTGAAGTTTCGCAAGCGCTTAATCGACTGGAGGAGCATTTTTCGGCAAATTCGCAAATTGGCATTCCGCGTTTCGAGCAAGATGTTTATTATCATTTTGGCGATTATGAAGCGAATATTTGGCCGATTGCCTCGCTTTGGCGTGCTGAATTTTACCTTGCCCGCGCCGAGAAGCAAAAGGCTGAAGAAATATTGGATTGGGTGGCAAATCGCAGTTCTTCGACGGGTATTTTGCCCGAGCAAATCGACCCGCGCGATTTAAGCTGGCTTTCGGTGGCACCACTCACTTGGAGCCAAGCTGAGTTTATCTCTGCTCTTTTGGATTTCGTTGCGATAAGTTGACCTTTTGCGCCAAATATGGTATAATTTCAGCATGAATGAAATTATCGAGCGATTTTCGCAAATTATTGAAGTTAAAAACGAACGTGCCAAGTTGCAAAAAATCTACCTATCCTTGGCAATTTTGAGCTTTTTCGCGGCAAGCGTGGTCAGCCTTATCAACCGCGATTTTGGCCGCATTATTCTTTCGGGCACCGTTGCTTCAATCTTAATTTTTCTCGCGAACGCCATCGTCTGGGCGCTCGGTTCAGCCTTTTTCGAAAATTTCTTTGCTTCGAAAAAGCCCAAAACCACCATTTCGAAAAGCAAAAAATAATTTTCGATTTTATCTTTTTTGTGGTATAATTTTATTATGTTAGTTGTAATCTTACTTCTCGTTTTGGCTGCCTATATTCTTTTAAAGAAACCCGAAAGCAGCTCTAAAAATGCGCTCCCCGACAGCATTTCATTAAAGCTGGACAAGCTTTGGCGAGCCGCTCAAGAAGCTTTGATTGATAAAAAATACCTTCGTGCCGAGAAGATTCTTTTGACGATTTTGCGTTTTGATGAACGCAACGCGACCGCTTATAATCGGCTGGGCATTATTTACGCCAGCCAGAAGAATTTCGAACAAGCGATTGAATGTTTCGAAATCGCGCAAAGCCTCGAAAGCAGCCCTTCGAGCTTGCATAACGTGGGTTTGATTTATCTTGAAACTGAAAATTATCACAAGGCGGCTTTAGCTTTTGAGCAGGCGCTGGAGCTCGAAAATAACCTTCCTACACGCTATATTGCTTACGCGAAGGCGCTCGAAAACCTCGGCGAAAATAAAGCCGCGATTAAAGCGCTGGAACGCGCCTCTGAACTTGATGGTCGTCCGCAAATTTTACGCTCGCTCGGTTCGCTTTATCTTAAAGAAGGCAATACCGAAAAGGCGCAAGAAATTAAAGAGCGGCTTGATTTGGTTCGTTCCGACCACAAAACTATTCGTAAAAATCGGATTGAAAACCAACAGGCAGTTAAACGAATTTAACCTAAAAATAGCAATTCATCGAGTTGCTATTTTCTTTAAATCAAAAAAGCTCGCTATAAGATATAGGAGCTTTTTTTAATTATTAACCCTTGCGTGGTTTCACTTCGTTTCGACCAAGTGATTTTTTAGTCTCGGTAAAAACTTCGTGTTTTCGAGTTTTAGGGTTGTATTTTCGCAAAGAAATTTTTTCAGGTGTATTCTGAGTATTTTTGCGAGTATAGTAGATTCGGTCACCCGTAATTTCGCTCACAAGACCGATAATCTTTCGTTTCGTATTCTTTTTAGCCATATTCTCTCTTAAATTTATTATTTACAATTCTTATCTATTTTATCACAATAAATGCATAAAATCAAGGTTAAAAAATAAAATCCGCAATCGGCGGACTGAATAAATTTAATATTTTCTGGAGCCACGATCGGGGCTTGAACCCGAGACCTCATCCTTACCATGGATGCGCTCTACCAACTGAGCTATCGCGGCAGCGTAATTTTATTACTTGCTAAAGTATAACACGCCACTTCGAAAAAGTCAATCTTCCGCTTTTGAATTTAGGCTAAAAAATTATTTCCAGCAAGGCCAAGCGAATATTGCCGTTTTTTTCGATATTTCGATAAGCCTGAAGGATTTTTCGCATTTCGAAAGCGTTATTTCGAAGGGTTTTTTCATTCGCCGTGCGTCGCAAAATATTCAAAACTTGACTCAGCATTTCAAGCGCATTTTCGCGATTAGTCCGCAAATTATTCACAATCACCATTTTCTCCATTTTGTTGCCAACACACCATTTTTTCGCCATTTCAGCGATTTCAAACTTACCCTTCGCATATTTCTTATCTGTAGAGAGCCTTTCGATTTCGCCAGGCAAACCATTCGCCAAAAATAAAATCTGGCGCATTTTAGTTTCATCAACCTTATTTTTCTTTAAGAGCTGAATCGATTCGAACTCTGAAATTGGTTCAATTTTCGCTCTCTGAGCGCGCGAACGCACCGTCAGCAAAAAATCATCGGCAGAATTTGACAGCAAAATAAAGTGCAAATTCGCACGCGGCTCTTCCAGTATTTTCAAAAATTTATTTTGCGCCTGCTCATTCATTTTACCAGCGTTATGAAAAATCAAAAACTGCTCTCTTTGGTTTTTTGCGCTCAGTTTTGATTGCAAGTTTTCAATATCTTCAACGTTAAAAATTTCCGTTTTTTGCCCGTCATGAACTTGCGGAAAAACGTCCAGAATTTCATCGCTCGGCAAAAAGTCAATCTGTTTTTTGGCAAAATCAAAACCAAACCCGCACGGAACTTCAATTATCACCGCGTGTGATTTTCGAATTATTTGATTCAGATTTTGGCGTTTCGAATTCACTTTTTCGACCTTTCGAAAATTATTTTTCGTTCATTTTTTGCTCAAATTCTGGCGGAATCGGCGCTTCAAAAACCATTCTTTGCGAATCTTTTTCGCCAGCTTTTGGCGGAATCGTAATTTCAAGCTCAGCCGCGTGTAAAAACATTCGCTCGCCGATTTCTTTTTTCGAAATCGATTTATCATAAACGCGGTCGCCCAAAATCGGGTGGCCGAGATAACTCAAATGAACGCGCAGCTGATGTGTGCGACCAGTTTTCGGCGCCAATTTCACCAATGAAAAATGCGGCGACTGGCGCAAAACTTCATAGCTCGTTTGCGCGGGTTTACCCTTGGCGTTCACCACAAAAGTGCTCGGCGCGGAGTTATTGCGAGCAATCGGCAGGTCGATTAGCGCTTTTTGCGGCGTAATTTCGTCCTTCGCAATCGCAAAATATGTTTTTTTCACCGTGCGCTCCGAAAATTGCTTTTGTAGTTTTTTAGCCGTTTGGTCGTTTTTAGCGCCAATAATCACACCCGAAGTTTCGCGGTCGAGCCGATGAATAATCCCACAACGATTAGTTTCGCTCGCGAATTTCGCTCCATGCGCCTTGAAAAAATCCGCCATCGTAAATTCATCGTTCAAAACGCCTTTCGAATGGGTCAAAATACCGCGCGGCTTATTTGCCACAATCACATTTTCATCTTCGAAAATTATTTCGAAAGCCTGCTCTTGGCTGGTTTTTTCGGGAATTTCAAGTTCAATTTTATCGAAATCGCCAACTAAAACTCGTGGTTTCGAAACCACTTTCGAATTAACTTTCACGTAGCCCTGCTTGATATATTTCTGAATGCTCGAGCGCGAAAGCTCAGGGTTCTTCGCTGCTAAAACGACATCGAGGCGCAATTTCGAAGGAATATTTCGAAAAATATAAATATCTTTGCCTTCGAAAGGCAGCGCAAAACTCGAAAAATCATCTTGCGGATTTTCGAGCAAGCGTCCTTCGATTTCGCCATAGCTTCTACGCAAAAGCTCAAGAATATAAAATTCGTCATCCTCCGCGATACCGTCATTGATGACGAAAAATTTATCGCCCTGAAATTTAAAGCTAAAAATTTCTGAAAACTCATCGGGATTGTCTTTTTTGAGCTCTTCAATATGGCGCGGAACATTTTGCTCGTTCGCCACGCCAAATTTACGCAAGATTTTTAGAATATCGCTCGAATTAAATTTCGCCATTTTCTTCACTTTCGAAATAGTTAATTTTCATCGCCGCTTTCACCTCAGATAGTGTTTTGGCAGCAACTTTTTCGGCCTTTTCAGTTCCTTGGCGCAGAATTTCATACACGGCTTCAGGATTTTTTTCAAGCTCAGCACGCTTTTCGCGAATTGGGCGCAAAATTTCATCCATCACTTCAATCAAATATTTTTTAACCGCCACATCGCCCAAGCCGCCACGCTGATAGTGCGCTTTCATTTCGGCAACCTTCGCCTTATCTTTCGCAAAAACATCAAGATAGGCAAAAACCACATTGCCCTCGATTTTGCCCGGGTCTTCAACACGAAGATGTTCTGGGTCGGTATACATTTTCATAATTTTAGCGCTCATTTCCTCAAACGAATCGCCGAGGTAAATTCCGTTATTCAGGCTTTTGCTCATTTTTGCACCCATACCGTTGATTCCCGGCAAACGTCGCTCAATGCCTTCGCCAGAAAGCACAATTTCAGGCTCAATCAGCACATTTTTTTGGTAAGTTTGATTAAAAGAGCGGGCGATTTCGCGGGTTAGTTCAATCATTGGCGATTGGTCTTCGCCAACTGGCACGTGGGTTGCTTTGAAAGCGGTAATGTCAGCCGCCTGCGAAATTGGATAAAATACAAATCCGCTCGGAACGCCTTCGCCAAAGTTTTTCTGGGCGATTTCAGTTTTTACGGTTGGGTTGCGCTCGAGGCGGGCAATCGAAACGAGGTTGGCGTAAAACATCGCCAGTTCGGGGAGCTGCGGAATTTGGCTTTGAATAAAAATCGTCGTTTTGGCTGGGTCGAGACCAACCGCCAGATAATCTAGCGCCACTTGCAGCACATTTTCACGCACCTTTTCAGGATTTTTGGCGTTGTCGGTGAGCGCCTGCGCGTCGGCAATCATCACGAAAGTCTCAAATTCGCCCGAATTTTGCAATTCCACGCGATTCTTCAGCGAACCAATATAATGGCCGATGTGCAGTTTTCCAGTTGGTCGGTCGCCAGTTAGGATAATTTTTTTACTCATTTTGCTCCTTTAAAATTTTATTGATTCCTTTTGAAACTTGCTCCAGCATCGTTTTGGTCGGGTCGTGGGCGGCTAAAACGCGGGCAGAACTGATATTCGGGTTGTTCCGCGCTAATTTGCGAATATTTTTGCCAATCACCACTGGGTCGAAAGCCCCGTAAACAATATGCGTGCGCGTGTCGATTTTCGAAAGCACTTCGAAGGTATTTTGCCGAATAATTGCCTCTTTTAGCGACCTCCGAACCGAGCGAAACCGCTCCTCAGATTCAAATCTTGAAACATCCGCTATTTTCATATCAATCGCCGTATTCAGCGCCTCGATAACCTCTTTTTCTTTACCCTCAATAATCTGATTATAGCCCTTTTTCAAAATCGCTTCCTGCACCGAATCCTCGGCCTCTTCTGGCGAATAAATTGGCGGCGAAAGCAAGAAAATGCCATCCACCGTCTGCGGATATTTTTGAGCATATTCCGAAGCCACCAGTGCACCCATCGAATGCCCTACCAAAAAAAGCGGCTTGCCCATTTTGCGAAAAAACAAAACCGAACGGCGCAGCGCCCGAGCCTGAGTTTCTAATTTTTGCGAATCTACCCATTTCGGCTTTGGGGATTTGCCGTGCCCCAGCAAATCAATCGCAAAAATATCAAATTCTCCCGCGATTTCATGTTCGGCTTGGTGCCACATTTGGGCGGAACTCGCAATGCCATGAATAAAAATCACCGTGGCGTGCGGATTTTCCGCTTTTCGAAGCCTTTCGAAAGTCAGTCGATACGGAATATTTAGTGTTTTATGGATAAATTCATCGAACATTTACAACTTATATTATACCATGAGCGGGCAATCATTTCAAAAGCTTAATCTATTTTTCGAAAAGAAAAACAACCACCTTTCGATGATTGCTTTTCGTTCGAATTAACGTTTCGAGAACTGTTCTTTCTTGCGAGCAGAACGCAAACCGTATTTCTTTCGTTCCTTTTCGCGTGGGTCGCGTTTGAGGAAGTTTGCCTTTTTCAAGATTGGGCGAAGGTCGGCGTGAGCAACTGTTAGCGCTTTCGAAATCGCCAATTTAATTGCATCAACCTGGCCAGCCAAGCCGCCACCGCTAACTTTCACAGAAATATCAAAATCTTTCTGTTTTCCAGCAAGTGCGAGCGGGTCGGTTACTTCAGCAACCATACTCTTATTGCCGTCAAAATATTCAAGCGCAGTTTGACCATTGATGGTTAGTTCGCCTTTTCCAGCGTAAAGTCGAGCGCGAGCTGTTGCAGCTTTGCGTCGGCCAAGTCCGTAAAAATATTTAGCTTCAGCCATAATTATTTCACCTCAACTTTCTCTGGTTTTTGCGCAGCGTGATTGTGCTCAGCGCCGTTATAAACCTTCAATCGCGCCATTCGGTCGGCTTGAAGTTTATTTTTAGGAAGCATTCCCGAAACCGCTTTTTCGATAATCATCGCGGCGTTTTTCTCGCGAACTTCTTTAAGAGTTGCCTCTTTCAAGCCGCCAGGAAAACCGCTGTGTCGGTAATACATTTTGTCTTCTTCTTTATTGCCAGTAACTTTAACTTTGTCGGCATTGATAACTACAACGTAATCGCCACCATCAGTGTGTGGGGTGTAAGTTGCTTTATTTTTGCCAGTTAGAATTGTCGCAATTTTTGCACTTAGTCGGCCAAGCGTTACTGATTCAGCAGCATCAATCAAGAACCATTTTCGCTCAACTTCAGTTGGCTTTTGTGAATAAGTTTTTGCATTAACAGCCATTTACTTATCCTCACTTTCATGCTTAATTTCATCAACAAATTCGATAGTTGCCATCTGAGCAGCATCGCCTCGTCGAATTCGTGTTCGCTCAACACGTAAGTGGCCACTGTTGCGACCGCTCAATTGTGGAGCAATTACGTCAACCAATTTGTTGGCAGCTTCGATGTTTCCAAGCTTTGCCATAATTTGTCGACGATTGTGTAAATCACCTTTTTTAGCTTTGGTGATAAGCTTTTCTGTGTAGCGCAAAGTCTCTTTAGCCTTTGGCAAAGTTGTTTCAATTTTGCCGTGAATCACTAATGAAGTAGCGAGGCCTTTGAGGAGTGCGCGGCGTTGGTCGCGTTCACGACCAAATTTTCGCCCTTTATATCCATGTCGGTGCATATTATAAATTTAACTCCGCTATTTTATCTTTTACTTCGTCAAGTGCCTTGCTTCCAAAGCCTTTGAGTTCACGCAAATCTTGTTCGGTAAGGTTAATCAAATCGTGAACGGTGCGAATGTTGTTATTAACAAGCGCATTTGTTGTTCGAGCCGTCAAGTTTAAGTCTTCGATTGGAGTAAGAAGTTCATTCGATTCTTCTTCGGTATTTTCGCCAAGCGCTGGAGCAGCTTCCATAGTGGTTGAGCCAGCAAGCGCTGTGTATTGATTTACCAAAATTGCGGCAGCTTGTTCGAAAGCTTCTCGTGGCGAAATCGAACCGTCAGTTTCGACAGTCAAATCAAGTCGGTCGAGATTCGAATTTTGGCCAACACGAGTGCTGTCCACCTTAAAGCGAACGCGCAAAACTGGGCTGAAGATAGCGTCCAAAGCAATCATATCGCTGTGGATTCGGTCTTCGCTCGATTCTTCGATAGTTTTATAGCCGTGGCCAGATTCAACTACGAAGTTCATCGCAATTTTAGTTTTCTCATCATCGATAGTAGCGATAATCTGGTCTGGGTTTACAACTTCCATCTCAGCATTCGCTTCAATATCAGCCGCAGTAATCACACCCGAACCAGTTTTCTCCAAACGAAGTTCAACTGGACTATCAGTATGAGCTTTAAATTTGATATTTTTAAGATTGAGCATAATGTCAACCACATCTTCTTTAACGCCATCAATAGCGGTAAATTCGTGATTTACACCTTCAATCTTAAAAGCAGTGATAGCTGCGCCATTGATGCTCGAAAGCAAAACACGGCGTAGGCTATTTCCGAGCGTATTGCCGTATCCAGGCTCAAGCGGACTTACTACAAAAGTTGCAGCTGTTTCGCTAATATCCTGAATCTCAGCAAGCGCTGGATTGTGAATTAATTTTGACATATAAACTTTTAGCTCCTTACCCTTTTTATCGTGAGTAGTACTCAACGATTAACTGTTCGTTAATGTCAGCTTCTGCTTCTTCACGTTTTGGAAGACCAGTGATTTTTACTGCCATTTTTTTAGCGTCTGCTTTTAGCCAGCTAAGTGGTGCTGGATTTGCGTCTGCGATAACATTTTCAAGATTTGTGAAATAGCCAGATTTTTGGCTTTTTGGTCGAACAACGATTTCGTCGTCTGCCTTAACGCGAATTGATGGAATATCAACTCGGCGACCGTTCAACATAAAGTGTCCGTGGCTGACCAATTGACGAGCTTGTCGTCGGCTGGTTGCAAAGCCTGCGCGGTAAATTACGTTGTCCAATCGAAGTTCAAGAAGTTGAAGCAAGTTTTCACCAGCCAAACCTTCTTTTCGCGAAGCTTCTTTCATAAGACGTGCGAATTGCTTTTCCAAAAGTCCGTAAATTCGGCGAACTTTTTGCTTTTCTCGAAGCTGAACAGCATACAAGCTTGGTTTTCCTTGTCGAGAACCTGAGTGCTGACCAGGAATACCGCTTTTGCGTGCCATAATTTTGACAGCTTTTGGATGAAGGGCATAGCCTTCGC
>JAUMUX010000009.1 GCA_030530485.1 bacterium
ATAGGTAGTTTTCCGATTCGACTCATTGAACTTTTCCTTTCGTTAAAGAGTGATTTTTGTTTCGTGCTGTCGCTTTATTAAGCGAAACGCAAAATCTCCCAAATTTCACTCGCAATTTAATATTAACTTACTAATTCTATCATAATCAAGATTATTTTTCAAGTATTTTAAGCTTTTTATTCGCTTGATTTTTTACTGAAAAAATTGTATAATAACGGCAACTGCTACTCAGAGCACTTTTAAAGGAGGTCTGTCTATATGAGACTTAAAGATATTGTTGTGAACGGCGAGCTGGAAATTCCTGCCCGCGAAATTGCCAAACGTGCAAAATTATTCTGCACGCGTTTTTCGGAGGAACAATTCCTGCGGATTAAGCTGGACGATGAACTGGCGGAAATTCTGATGAACTTCCCTTTTTCGAAATATTTTTCACCAAAACAGCGCGAAAAATTCGAGAATATTCTTTGCACCGCACTTCGGCTCGATTTTGACGACCCGAACCTCAAACTCGGACATCGAAATTACGACAAAATGCATAGTTTTTCGAACGAAACAATTCGAACTTTGCTCGATTTCGAAAACTTCAACCAGCTCGAACCTTTTGCTCTGCGCGAAATTTTCGACCTGATTTTGCAAAAAATTCTGCCTGAGGAACTGCTCGCAGATTTCATCCAAACTTTGAATGAAAAGCATATTTCGAACAATCATAAATTCTGGCGAAAGCTCGAAATTTATGAAATTCGCAGCATTGATGAGGATTTCTTGGATTTTATTCTGGAAGAAATTTCGCTTCATTATTACAATCAATATCGCCAGCTTGGTCATTATTACAAGATTGAATTCTGGAAATGGGCGAAGTTGAAGGCGCAAAAAGTGCTGAAAAACCCAGCGAATCGCTTTTTCGAAGCCAAAACGCGTTTCGAAAACGAGCTGGAAAACGGCACTTTGAAATTGCGCGTGCTGGAAGAAATTCGCCGCGAGCGACGCCGAATCGAAGCGCTTTCGAAAGACCGTATGACGGCAGCGAAAATGCTTTCGAAAAGCTATATCTGGCGCGATGAAATTTCGAATTTGAATTTCGAAATTAATCGGTTGAGAGACGAAGTTCCAAGGATTAAAGATGGCGAAAAATCAAATATTCATCATATGTTTTTCCCTTCGGAAGAATATCGTGCGGTGGCGGCGCTAAAAACCTACCGCGGAAAAAGCATTAATAAAATCCGTGTGCTACTCCATGCTCACGAAAAGATGAACATGGCGCTTCAGAAGTTCGATAGAGAATTTGGCACGCCGATTCTCACGCCAGAGCTTATCGCGGCAATAAAAGCGCACCGCGAAGTTTTCGATGATTCATATTTGAATTTCTTGGGGCTGATGCGTGCTTTTGCCGAAATTTGCGACAAAACTATGCCCGCGAAAGATGAAAATGACGGTTTCGTCTCTGAAGTTTTTATGCTTTCGGCAAGGTTTTATGATTTATTCCAAGTTCAGCGAAGATCAATCAATCTCAAGACCATCCGCTAATTTTAGCTCGCTTCGGCGGGCTTTAATTTTGCGACAAAAAAGCTCGTTCGGCTTTGGCAAAATAACTTTCACCATTTTGCACGCGCGCCTCAATTCGCCCAATTTCATCGGCTTCATCACTAATAATTCCATCGGCAGCCGAGCGCAAATAATGCTCAATTTCCGATTCACCATTTACCGTCCAGACAAAAATCTGGCGCTTTTTCAGGTGGGCGGATTTCGCCAAAAGCTCGGTGTAAGAAAAATCTTCAATTGCATAAAAATCGATATTAGAATTATCGAAATCGCCAATTTGGAGCGGAATCACAAAGCCCACACTCAGTTCTGGCGCTTGGTTCTTCACCTGCCGCATTAGCTCTAAATCAAGCGACATCACTTTATATTCTTTCGAAATATCCAGTTCGCGCATTTTCGAAATTATCATTTCGGCAAAATTTTGCGGTTCGCCACCGTGCGGTTTAACTTCAACCAAAAGCTTAATTTTAGCTTCTTTCGCCGCCGCCACAAAATCTTCGAAAGTAGAAATTTGGCTTTCAAAACCATCTTGCCGCAAATTCAAAGTTTGCAATTCCGCCAAAGTGAGATTTTTCACCTCTTGATTAACTCCCGCCAAGCGCGCCAAATTATAATCGTGAATCACCACAAAATGACCATCGCGCGTCAATTGAATATCAATCTCGGCGTAATCCGCCCCCGCCTGCGCCGAAGCCAAAAGCGACTCAATCGAATTTTCCACGCCCTCGCGAGTTTTAGCCCGATGCGCAATTTTAAGCGTTTTATAATTATAATTCATATGATAAATTTGAAAACCGTTATAAAGCATCGTGCCGCAAAGAAAAATCACCATCAAGCCCGCCAGAAGCACCGAGCGCCGCGTTTGCTCGCAAACCGTTTCTTGCTTCGATTCGGCGCTTTTTTTGCCGTCAATTTCCACCAAAAATTCCAAAAGAATACTGGTGATTATCAATTTAGCAAAAACCAAAAAGCCAAAAATAATCGCGTCGATTGTGGTGTAAAAAATAGTGTTGATGAGCCAATTATTGCCCGTTTGGTCGATGAAGCCAAACAGCCAGCTGACCGCCAAAATCGCTACCAGCGCCAGCGCACCCAAAATCAAGCTCGAAATCGCCAGCGCCAAAAATAGCGTAGCTTGATGTTCTCGCGTAGCACGCCAACTTTCTCGAATATTTTGCGAAAGCTTTTTGCGGTTTAAAATCGAAAGTGGCAAGGTGAGAATTAGCCGAAAATTAAGGTAAAAAATCACCGCCATTATCAGCAAATAGGCAATTTCGCCCAGATTGGTTTTCGACATTTCGCCGATGATGAACTTCGGAATATAAAGCCTCTCAGTCAGCGCCGAAGAAAGCCCTAAATTTTCGAAAGGAATAATCGAAATGAAGAAAATCAAGAAAAAAATCATCTCCACGCCGACTAATTTTCGCAGCCGCGCAATGGTTTTTTGAGCAATTTTGCGCACCGAAAGCCGCTCGTTATTGCGCCGCACTCGCACTAAATTAATCAAAACTGTAAATTCGATAAAAGTCAAAAATGCCACCACCAAAGCATAGCTCACCAAAACCGCCAAGCTCAGCGGATTAGCAAAAAGCTGCCAAAAATTATCTTTATTCAAGTTGGGCTGCTTAGCCAAAGCCAGCGCTAATCGCAAAAGCCACGAAAGCGCATTCAAACCAACCCCCACAACCGCAAAATACAGCGTGGAAGCACCAATCAGTAAGCCGAATTTATTTTGATAAACCGTGCGCCAACTTTTTTCGAGAATTTGTTTAAGCATTAATCTTATTTTATCATAAATTAGCAAATAAACCTACGGCGGCGTGGAATAAAACAAAAACAGACTTTCAAAAAAGAAAGTCTGTTTTCGAAGCTTGGTTTCGAATTTCGAATTACCAAACCTTTAGCAACAATTCGCCACCAAGGCGTTGTTTTTTAGCTTCGAAGCCGTTCATTACACCTTTCGATGTTGAAAGTAGAACCATTCCGCGACCGCTTTTAATGCGTGGGATTTCTTCTACGCCGACATACATTCGGCGTCCTGGTTTACTCATTCGAGTAAGTTCGTTAAAGCGAACCGCTTCACCTTCTTTGGCGATTTTCACCACCAAAATATCGCGAGGTTTTGCTGATTCAACTTCAACAGCTTCAAGATAATTAGCTTTTACGAGTTCGCGAGCCACAACTTCTTTAAGTTTGCTTGAAGGCACGCGAATTTCAGTTTTGCCAACCATTGCCGCATTTCGAATGCGAGTTAGAAGGTCGGCGATTGGGTCAGTTGATTGTAATGACATAGTCTCTCCTTCCTTCTACCAACTACTTTTTGTTACGCCTGGGATTTCACCCTTTGAGGCTTTTGTTCGAAATGTGATTCGGCTCATACCAAATCGGCGCATATAACCACGTGGTCGACCGTCGAACATATCGCGGTTTTTCAAGCGTGTTGGGCTTGAATTGCGCGGTAATTTTTGAAGACCTTCTTGGTCGCCAGCAGCTTTTAGTTCAGCACGCTTAGCAGCATATTTTTCAATCATTTTTTTGCGCTTTAGGTCTTTTGCAATCATTGATTTTTTAGCCATTATGCGTTTCCTTTCTTTTCAAATGGAATGCCGAATTTTTCAAGCAATGCGCGGCTGTGAGCCTCGTTTTCGTTCTTGATAACGAAAGTAACTTGAAGACCGTGTAGGATTTGAGTTTCTTCGAAAGTTAATTCTGGGAAAATCGATTGTTCGATAATACCAAGATTGTAGTTTCCGCCTTTGTCGAAACCTTTAGCACCAACACCGTGGAAGTCTCGCACGCGAGGCAAAGCCACGTTAGTGAAGCGGTCAAGGAATTCATACATTCGGTCGCCACGCAAAGTTACGCTATAACCGATTGGCGCACCCATTCCTGCGCGAATTTTGAAAGTTGCCACCGATTTCTTCGCCAAGCGTTCCATTGGAACTTGACCTGTAATTTTAGTAATCGTGTTTTTTACAACTTCTTGAAAACGCTTGTCTTCTTTCTTTTTACCAGTTCCTACGCTAACAACGATTTTTTCAAGCTTTGGAACTTGGTGAATATTTGTTAGCTCTAGTTCGCTTTGGAGCTCTTTAGCATATTGTTCTTTGTAAAGAGTTTTCAAGCGAGGAACATAAACAGTAGTTTTAGCCATTATTTATCTCCTTTTTTGCTTGATTTAGCGCTTTTAGCTTCTACTTTTTTAACCTTGTGAATTGGAGTTGGCACGTGAATGTCTTTTACTCCGCCTCGTGGGTTGAATTGATTTGGCTTAACGTGTCGGTGTTTATTGCCCACACCTTCCACCAAAACGGCGTTTTTCTTTGGCAAAACTTTTACAACTTCGCCAGTTACACCTTTGTCTTTTCCGCTAATGATTACAACTGTATCACCTTTTACAATTCCGTTTAACGCCATATTAGAGTACCTCCGGAGCTAAGCTGATAATTTTGTTGTAACCAAGGTCGCGAAGTTCGCGTGGCACTGGGCCGAATACGCGAGTCGCTTTTGGAGTTTTGTCGTCGGCGATAATCACAGCCGCGTTGTCGTCGAAAGAAATGGTCGAACCATCTTTTCGGCGAATTTGGTCGCGAGTTCGCACAACAACTGCTTTCACAACTGATTTTTTCTTGATGTTTCCAGTTGGGTTAGCGTCTTTTACAGTAGCCACGATAATGTCGCCAACGCGGGCATATCGTCGCTTCGAACCGCCAAGCACGCGAATGCACAAAATTTCTTTTGCACCGCTGTTGTCGGTTACTTTGAGTCGGCTTTCTTGTTGAATCATTTAAGCTTCCTCCTCTTTCAATTCGACTGTTCCACGGGCTTTTTCAACCACTTCAACCAAAGCGAATTTTTTAGTTTTCGAAATTGGTCGAACTTCTTTGATAACCACTTTGTCGCCTTCGCCAGCTTGATTTTGCTCGTCATGCGCAGTGTATTTGCGTGTTACAGTGTATTGTTTGCCGTAAATTGGGTGTGTTTCACGGCTTGTTACGGTTACGGTGATAGTTTTGTCGGCTTTTGCGCTCGAAACAACACCTGTCATAGTAGTCGCCATATTAGATTTCACCTTTCTTTACGAACTTAACTTTTACTGGAAGTTTGTGACCAGCAAGTCGCATAGCTTCGCGTGCAACTTCTTCTGAAACGCCGTTCATTTCGAACATTACGGTTCCAGCTTTAACTTTAGCCACAAAGAATTCTGGGTTTCCCTTACCGCTACCCATTTTCACGTCTTGTGGTTTTCGGGTAACTGGTGTGTGTGGGAAGATTCGAATCCAAACCTGACCGCCACGCTTGATATAACGAGTCATAGCTGTTCGGGCTGATTCGATTTGTCGCGAGTTGATTCGCTCGTTTTCAAGGCTCATCAATCCGTAATCACCGAAAGCAACAGTGTTACCACGAGTTGCTCGGCCTGGGTTTTTACCTTTTCGAACTTTTCGGTGAGCGGTTTTCTTTGGTAATAAAATAGCCATTACTTATCGTTCCTTTCACCTTTATTAATCCAAACTTTCACGCCGATGATACCAGCAGGAGTTTGGGCTCGCGCGCCGTGATAATTGATGTCTGCGCGGATTGTGTGAAGTGGCACAGAACCTTCCGAGAATTTCTCGCGGCGGCTCATTTCAGCACCATTCAAACGTCCAGCAACTTCAATTCGAACACCTTTCGCACCAGCTTGCATTGTGTTTTGTAGCGCCATTTTTACGGCACGGCGGAAATTGATACGGCGTTCCAATTGGTGCGCGATATTTTCTGCCACAAGCTTAGCTGAAAGTTCAGGTCGGCGAACTTCTTCAATATTGATTCGAACTGGAAGGCTAACGAGTTTTTCGAGCTGAGTTTTCAACTCTTGCACGCCAGCACCACCACGACCGATTACAACGCCCGCTTTTGCAGTGTGAATCGAAACAGTGATGAGGTTTTCAGTTCGTTCGATTTCGATACGGTCGATTGTTGGTCGACTTTCAAATCGTTTTTCGATAGTTTTTCGAATTTTGTCGTCTTCAATCAAGAATTTCGCAAAATCTTTTTTCTGAGCAAACCATCGTGAATCCCAGTTTTTGTGAGCTTGCAAACGGAAGCTAATTGGATTAACTTTTTGACCCATTATTTGCTCTCTTTCTCTGCTTTTTTAGCAGTAGTTTTCTTAACTTCAGCTTTTTTAGCTGGAGCTTTCTTTTCTTTTACAACGCCAGAAACTTCAACCAAAATGTTTGAAGATTTTTTCTGGAAAGGAAGCGCTATACCTCGCATGTGAGGTTTGAAGCGTTTCAATCGTGAACCCGCAGTTACCGACAAAGTGGTAATTACAAGAGTTTTAGGGTCGGCGTTGTCGTTATTTTTGGCATTTGCCGCCGCTGATTGAATCGCTTTTTTCACCGCCAAAGCACTTCGGCGTGGAGTGTGGTCAAGAATCACCAAAGCATCAGCTACTGTTCGACCTCGAACTAAGCTGGCTACAATCGAAACTTTTCGTGGAGCTTGATTGATTCCTTTGATGTAAGCTCGTGTTGTTACATTAGCCATTACTTCTTATCCTTTCCACCGTGTTTGCGGAATTTTCGTGTTGGGGCAAATTCACCGAGTTTGTGTCCAACCATATTTTCTGAAATATAAACTGGAACGTGCAAACGACCGTTGTGAACAGCAATTGTTCGACCCACCATCTCTGGCGAAATTGTGCTTGAGCGTGCCCAAGTTTTGATAACTGTGCGGTCATCAGCTCCAAGAGCCGCTACTTTTTTAGCAAGCTTGAAGTCGATAAACGGACCTTTTTTCAATGAACGACTCATTTATTTTCTCCTCTTAGCTTCGTGACGACTCTTCACGATAAATTTATTAGTACTCTTGCGTCGGCGAGTTTTGTAGCCGAGTGTTGGTTGACCCCAAGGTGTGCGTGGAGTTGCTCGACCAATTCCGTGTCGTCCACCGTCACCACCACCGTGTGGGTGGTCTACGGCGTTCATTACAACACCGCGAACTGTTGGGCGAATACCTTTACGGCGATTTCGACCAGCCGAACCAATCTTCACGTTTTGGTGCTGGATGTTTCCAACTGTTCCGAGCGAAGCTTCTGCTTCAAGACGGAATTTTCGTACTTCACCAGATGGCAATTTCACCTGCGCGTAATCGCCTTCTTTCGCCATAAGCTGCGCTTTTGCACCCGCCGAGCGAACCATTTGCGCACCTTTTCCTGGCGTGATTTCAATTGCGTAAATCAACGAACCAACAGGAATTTCTGAAAGTGGCATTCGGTTTGAAGCTTCGATTTCAACATCTTTTTTACCAGTTTGGAAAACTTTTCCTTGGTGCATTGATATATCAGCTAAAACGTAGTAGAATTTGCCATTTTGGTCTTGAACTCGGGCAATTCGTGCACTTCGGTTTGGATCATATTCAATTTCTCGAACAGTCAAAGTTAAACCTGTTGGCAATTTGTGAGTTAAGATTCGGTAATGTCGTTTAACACCACCACCTCGGTGTCGAACTGTAATTCGACCAGAGTTGTTGCGTCCAGCATTTTGCTTTTTCGCTTTAAGAAGACTTTTTAGCGGTTTTCGAGTTGTAATTTCGCTATAGTCCTCAGTCGTCATACCGCGTCGAGCAGGAGTCGTAGGATTGTATTTTTTAATAGCCATTACTTCTTCTCCTCAGCAGTTTCAGCTTCAGCGCTTTCAAAGATTGCAATTTTATCGCCTTCTTTTACAGTCACGTAAGCTTTCTTGATATCTTTTTGAGTTGTTGAACCTGCAACGTAGCGTTTTGGATTGCGTGATTTGTTGATTCGTTTCACTTTACCAGCTTGAACCACAGTTCGAACGCCAGTTACAGTTACTTCAAACTCTTTTTCAATTGCTTCTTTGATTTGGTTCTTATTCAAAGAAAGCGGTACATTAAATACGTAAACGTTTTTTGTTGTAGAAAGAGCATAAGCTTTCTCAGTTGCTCGTGGAGTAATAGGTTGAATAGCCATTATTTTTCTCCTCCTAGCCAGCTTTCGATTGTTTCAATTGCTTTTGGTGCAATTACAATGTGGTCGGCGTTCAAAATATCGAACACATTTAGATACATTGGCGAAACAAGCAAAGCTTCACTGATGTTACTTGTCGCACGAATGAGTTCGTCGGTTTTTTCAGCCACGATAAGCACTCGGCGATTTAATTTATTGTCTTGTAGGAATTTCACTACTTCGCGAGTTTTACCAGTTGTTTTAATATCTGCAACCAATACTTTTTCGGCTTTCAAAGTCAAAGCTTGTCGAAGAGCCACTCGTTTCGAAGTTTTCGAAATTTTCTTGGTGTAGTTTTCGTTACCACGTGGTCCAAAAACAATACCACCGCCTCGCCAGATTGGGTTTCGAATCGAACCAAATCGTGCGCGACCTGTTCCTTTTTGGCGCCAAGGTTTCTTACCGCCACCGCGAACTTCGCCTCGTTGTTTTGTTGTTGCACTCGCCAAACGGTTGTTTGCCAAGTAAGCGTCGTAGGCAAGCTTCAAAAGTTCGTGATTTGGAACTTCAACTGCAAAAACGCTTTTTGGAAGAGTTGTTTTTTCAGCCATTATGCTTTACCTCCAATGCTGATAAGACCTTTCTTTGGTCCTGGCACAGCACCTTTAAGTCCGATTAAGTTATTTTCTGCGTCAATGTAAGCTACTGTCAAGTTTTTTACGGTAACGGTGTCGTGACCCATTCGGCCTGGCATTCGCTTACCTTTGAAAACTTTTTGTGGATACATTGAACCAATCGAACCAACGCGGCGAACGTTTCCGTTTCCACCGTGCGAGCTTTTACTTGTATTAAAGTTGTGGCGTTTAACGGTTCCGGCGAAGCCTTTACCTTTACTTGTGCCAGTAACGTTTACGACGTCGCCGAGCTCAAACGCTTCAACATTAATTTTAGCGCCGACTTTAATTTCCGCAGGAATTTCGTCAACGCGGAACTCACGAATATATTTCGGAGTTACATCTGCTGGTTTTACATGTCCAGCCACGGCCTTGCTCAGGTTCTTACCCTCACCAAATGCCACTTGAACTGCGTTGTAACCGTCTGTTTCAACAGTTTTAACCTGAGTAACAGTCACAGGGCCGGCTTGAACAAGCGTAATCGGGGTAACTACACCGTCTTCACCGATGATTTGGGTCATACCAATTTTGGTACCGAGAAGTGTTTTCATTTCACTTATGCTCCCATTAGTTTAATATTAGTTTAAACTTTCCACGATTAAAGCTTGGCGTGAACGCGGTTTCGAAATCGGGCTTTCCCTGTTACGACCTCCGTATAGCCAAGTTTCTATTTACGTAAATAAAGTTCATTTGCTATTGTAGCATAAGTAAGGTAAAAAATCAAGCGTTTTTAGACTTTTCGAAAAAGCAATTTGGTTCGAAATCGATTCGCGTTTTTTTCGAAAATATGATACAATCGAAATATGAATAAAAAATCTGGTTTTACGATTATCGAATTATCTGTTTTGGCGATTTTCTTTGTGGTGGCGGGGATTATTTTTTGGCTACAAAAAGCCGACATTCAAAATCAAGAAGAAGACAAGGCGCGCAAAGTCGCAATCAACGCCATTTATTACAATCTGGAAAATGTCTTTTATGCGCAAAATGGCTATTATCCAAAAACGATTAAAGAAGATACGCTCAAGGCGCTCGACCCAAATCTTTTGACCGACCCAAATGGCGTGGTTTTAGGCGATAAAGATTCGAACTACACTTACGAAGCCACTTCTTGCGATGGCGAAAAATGCGAGCATTACACTTTGCGCGCCAGCCTCGAAAAAGAAGACGATTACATCAAAAAATCGAAAAATTAATTTCGAAAATGGCAAAAATAAATCCAGCCTTTCGAACGGCTGGATTTTTAGTTTTCGAAATTTACCTTGCGCTTTTCGAAAAAATCTCGCGATTTTCGAAATTATTTAACGCTCATTTTGCGCGCCATTTCGATAACATCATCTGGCACGGGCTGATTTTCGCGCGCTGCTTCAGCTAAATTTTCGATAATTTCTACCGCTTTGGCAGGATTATCAACCAAGTTAAAGGTGTAGGTCGATTCGTCGCCAGTGGTGCTGAGTCGCACCGTGCCGTAGCCGAATAAATTCTGAAAAATGCCATTTTGCGAATAGCTGATGTCTTCGGTCGCTTCAAGATTGATAGTTTGGCGTTTGTTGCTCATCAAGCCAAAAACCAGCCATTGAATCGCGCGCTCGTTGGTAATCACCAAGCGATTTCCGCGATAAACCGAATAGCCGATGTAGCCCGCCACCACCGTTAAAACCGAAAGCGAAGCAAAAATCATCGAAAGGCTATCTTTCATCGAATCAGCAATTTCAAGCCGATTTGGCGTGAAGCAAATCAAAATCCAAGCCGAAACTAAAATGATAAAAATCAACAAACACACCGCAACTGAACCAAAAAGCCCAAGTTTGGTGCGGCGCAAAGAAAGCACCACAAATTCATCTTCGTCAACTTTAACATCTGGATATTCGCGCAAAGATTCTTCGTGTCGCGCTTTAATCACCTCTGGGTCGCCCGCAGGAAATTCCACCGGCATTACCGAAATAGCAGGTGGCGTTGGTGGCGTATTTGGCGCTCCGTTTGAATTGTTTTTGGCGATTTCTTCGGCAAATCTTTCGGCTAAATTATCTTTATTCATCTTTCCATTCCTTGTTTAAATGCTCAAATGCTTTCTTGGTAGCAACTCGCCCGCGCGGTGTGCGCTGGATAAATCCGAGCTGCAGCAAGAAAGGTTCATAAAAATCTTCAATCGTCGAAGCTTCATCACCCGTGAGCGCTGCAATCGTATTCAAACCAATCGGGCGAACGCCATAATTATCAATCATCGCGCCAAGCAAATTACGGTCGGCAGAATCGAGCCCGAGCTCGTCAATTTCCAGCATTTCCAGCGCTTTGGTGGTGTTTTGCTCGTCGATAATTCCGTCGCCGTTCACATCTGCAAAATCGCGCACTCGCTTCAAAAGTCGGTTGGCAATGCGCGGCGTCAAGCGAGCTCGTGTCGAAAGCATTTTCGAAGCTTCTGGCGTAATTTCGCTTTCTAAAATCTGGCTCGAACGCTCAATAATTTTCGAAATCTCGGCGGGCGTGTAAAATTCGAGCCGATAAATATGCCCAAAACGGTCGCGAAGTGGCGCCGCCAAACTACCCGTACGCGTGGTGGCACCAATTACGGTAAATTTTGGCAAATCCAAACGCACCGAGCGCGCAGCTGGGCCTTTGCCAATGATAATATCCAGCTTAAAATCTTCCATCGCCGAATAAAGAATTTCTTCCACCGCCCGCGGCAGACGGTGAATTTCATCAATAAAAAGAATATCGTGGTCTTGCAGATTGGTCAAAATTGAAGCCAAATCGCCCGCTTTTTCGATTGCTGGGCCAGAGGTAATTCGAATATTTGCATTCATTTCGTTAGCGATGACGTTCGCCATTGTCGTTTTACCCAAGCCTGGCGGACCATAAAGCAAAATATGGTCAATCGGCTCGTTGCGCTTTTTTGCCGCCTCGATCGCCAAAGCTAAATTCTTCTTCAGCCGTTCTTGCCCAACATAATCGCCAAAGGTTTTCGGCCGCAAAGAAATCTCGACCTGCATTTCCTGCGGTTCGTCTTCGTGAATTTCTGCATCTACAATTCTTTCTATCGCCATTATTCTCAATTATATCACAATTTGCTTTTTTTCAAAAAATAAGTTATAATATGTTTTATCAAGCTCCTTTTCGGGAGTTTAGAACTTTTTAAGGAGGCGCCAAAATGAGTGGTAGCGTTATAAAAACAGTAGTCGACAGAAGCAATCGGAGTGAAATTGAAGCCAGAATATTCACCGATTTTGTTTCCTTTGCAGAATATTTTTCGAAAGCGGAAATACTCTCGCAATATTTCTACACCACAATCGGTCGAATCGATTTTAATGTCTATGCCGACAAGGTGGAAATTAAAGTCAATGGGCTAACTGAAATTTGGTTTTCGCGAGACCTTTCGAAACATAATTTCGAATGTTCGAAAGACCAAATAGAACTTCTTCGTTGCATCGAGGGTCTGAATTTAAGTGGGCAAAATTCAGCGCTGGAAGTTTGGCGAAAAGATAAAATTGCCAAAATCGAAAGCCACGTTTTCTATATCGTCAGAGGTTATGAAAATGGTAAGATTAGTAATTTAACTCATGTCGAAGAACATAATTTACGAACCGACGTCTGCCCAGATTATGAGAAGTTTTTGATGTTAAACGAATCGAGAAGGAAAATTGGGCTGTCGATAAAATACCGCACACTGATGCGATTTGGTATGCCAAATAAATACGGCTTCACTCTAATCGATTTAAATCGGCTAAGCGATGAAGACTTAGCCCGTTGGGAGAAAATGCTCAATCGAGTTGCGAAATCTCTCTAAAGTCCCTCCAAAATTCGAAAACCGCAAAATGCGGTTTTTCTTTTTCGAAAATTAAATTCCCGCTTTAAGCGCTTCTCGCACGCGTTCAGAGGTTGAGAGTTCTTTCGAAACATTTTCGAGCGCTTTCGAAGCGTCCGCCAGGTTGTAGCCCAGCGCAATCAGAGCTTCCAGCGCTTCATCAACCGCCACATTCGCCGTAATTTCCGCTTCTGCTTGCGGCGAAAAACTCGTTGCCAAGCCAACTTTATCTTTCAAATCTAAAATCACGCGCGAGGCAGCTTTCGGACCAACACCACTCGCCTTTTGAATAAATTTGGCGTCTTCGCGAGCAATCGCATTACGCACCGTTTCACTTTCGCCCAAGCTCATAATCGCCAGCGCCGCTTTTGGCCCAATTCCTTGCACCGTAATTAGCAGTTCGAAAAGCTTCTTCGCCGCCAAGCTCGAAAAGCCAAAAAGCTCTTGTGTGCGGTCGGTGATGTGATGATAAGTATAAAAACGGTTTTCTTCGCCCAAAATCGCGCGGTCAAATTCGCCCGCAGGCACGGCAATTTCATAACCCACGCCATTGACATCCACAATCACGCTACCAAGAAATTTTTCAGCAATTTTTCCATAAATATGAGCAATCATAAGTGTTTTAATTATATCACGAAAAATTAAAAAACGCCAGCCGAAGCCAGCGCAAAAAACTAAATTGTTTTTCGCCCAACAAAATTGATTGTCGAGCCATTCATATGTTTAACTCGTGCAGAAATTTCCTTGTGGCGACCTTTCACCATCGGGCGCGCTTGCGGGTTGCCCAAATAGCCGCAGGTTCGCTTCACCACATCCACCGTTTTCGGGTCGGTGTTCCCACAATTCGGACATTTAAAACCGCGCTCCGTTGGCTCGAAGTCGCCTTCAAAATCACACTTCAAACAGTGGTCGATTGGCGTATTCGTGCCAAGATAGCCCACACGCGTATAAGCATAATCCCAGACTGCTTCCAGAGCTTTCGGATTTTGCTGCAAAACAGGATATTCACAATAGTGAATAAAGCCGCCTGTCGCGCCAGCCGCTGGATAATCTTTTTCGAAATCCAGCTTTTCGAAAGGCGTTGGATTTTTTCGAACGTCGTAATGGAAGCTATTGGTGTAATATTCCTTATCGGTAATATTTTCAATAACCCCAAATTTTTCGGTATCTAAACGGCAGAAGCGGTCGGTGAGGCTTTCACTCGGCGTTGAATAAACGCTAAAATGATAACCAAATTCATCGCTCCAGCTTCCGCAAGCCTTTTTCATTCGGCGCACGATTTCGAGCGTAAATTCCTTGGCTTCAGGATTTTGTTCCCATTCGCCACCGTAAAACACGCTCGCCACTTCATACAAGCCAATGTAGCCCAGCGAAACCGTCGCCCGACGATTCTTGAAAACTTCATCAACTTGGTCGCCAACCGCGAGCCGTTTGCCAAAAGCACCGTATTGATACAAAATTGGCGCGTTCGCAGGCGTGGCTTCTTTTGTACGATTCACACGGAAGACCAAAGCGTCCTTCGCAATCGCCAAACGTTCTTCGAAAATCCGCCAGAACTTTTCGAAATCGCCGTTGCCGTTGGCATTCCGCGATTCGATAGCAATGCGCGGCAAGTTCAAGGTTACCACGCCGAGATTCATTCGCCCAGCGTTCACCTCTTCACCTTTTTCGTCTTTCCAGCCTTGCAAGAAAGAGCGACAGCCCATTGGCACCTTGAACGAACCCGTCAGCTCCACGATTTTATCGTAGGAAAGCACATCTGGATACATCCGCTTAGTGGCACATTCCAGCGCTAGTTGCTTGATGTCGTAATTCGGGTCGCCTTCACGCAAATTCAGCCCACGCTTCAAGGTGAAGACCAATTTCGGAAAAATCGCCGTGCGCTTTTCAGCGCCCAGGCCTTCAATCCGAGTACGCAAAATCGCCTTTTGGATTTCGCGAGCCAGCCAAGTTTGTCCCAAGCCGAAGCCAAAAGTCACAAATGGCGTTTGACCATTTGAAGTGAAAAGCGTATTCACTTCATACTCAAGCGATTGCACCGCGTCTTTCACGTCTTTCAACGTGCGCGCTTTGGCGCAATCTTCAGCGTTTTCAATATTCCATTCCGCAGCTTCCTGCAAATGTTTCTTGAAATTCAGCACCGCGTAAGGCTCCAGAATTTCATCAATCCTATCCGCCGAGCAGCCGCCATATTGGCTAGAAGCAACATTAGCGATGATTTGCGCAATTTGCGCTGCCGCGGTTTGAATCGATTTCGGGCTCTCAATATCGGCATTCCCCATTCGGAAGCCATTTTTAAGCATTCCCTTGAAATCAATCAAGCAGCAGTTGGTCATCGGCTCATACGGGCTGTAATCCAAATCGTGGAAGTGAATTTCACCCTTTTGGTGCGCGTTCGCAACGTGCGGCGGAAGCATTTGCAATCCAATCGCTTTCGCCGAAACGCCCGCCGTCAAATCTCGCCGCGTATTGAAAGCTTGCGAATCTTTGTTCGCATTTTCATTCACAGTCGTGGATTCTTTCGAAATCAGCCGACCGATTGTTTTATCAATCGATTTTGCCGATTCGCGTTCGCGGTCGCGCTCTTCGCGATATTCACGATAAGCTTTTGCCACCGCTTTTTCGCCCGCTTCGTCGAGACTTGTCTCAACAAATTCTTGAATTTGCGGAACGGTAAATGAATTTTCGCCAGCTTCGATGTTTTCGAAAATCTTGTTTTCGACTTTTCGAAAAACTTCTCCCGCCAGCAAAACCACTTCGTAGTCGCGGATTCGGTCGCCGTAATATGCCGCAAACGCTTTTTCCAGCGCCGCCACAATTCGTTCGCTATCATACCGAACCTCGCGACCATCTCGCTTAACAATCTTCAGTTCTTCAACCTTTGTTTTCATCTTCCTTCACCCCTTTTTCATATTCAGATGGGTCAAATAATTCAATTTGACCAAATTTAAACTCGTCATCATTAAAAAGCTTCAGCTGTTCTTTCATATTTTTCACCCCTTTTGCACTTGTTAAACATATTTTAATTTGCTTACCAACTCTCGTTAGTATGTATATAATTATAGTGCTTTTGCTTTTCAAAATCAAGCCTAAACGCTAAATATAGCGTGTTTTATTTACAACAAAAAGGCAGCTTTGTGCTACCTTATTCATAATATTCTTCCGAAGAATCGGCTTCTTCGGTTTCGGGCGTTTTGTTCTGGCAATATATCGCTACAGCTAAGCAATATATTATCACGCTCGCGATATTCCACAGCGGATTGGCAAACAGATTCGGCATAATGCTAAAAAGTAAATCTGCTGAAAAAACTGAAAAGATGATTGTTGCAATCCAGCTTCTCGGAGAAATTTCTTTACTTCGCCGAATGAAAGTTAATCCAGCGAAGATGATAATTACGGCAACACCAATACTCGAAAAGGTGTTCCAAGCGGTGATAAAATTATTTGGCTCACCCGCCGTAATCTCAAAAATCTTGATTAGTCGAACTGAAACATTCAGCAGTCCGACTTGAATATAGATTGCTCCCCAAAACAAAATTGCAAAAAAATGCAGCAAAATTTTGTTTGGTAATCTAACTAGCATCATTATAAGTACTATTGCTATAATTGCAATAGCTGTGATTACCGTAGCCCCCATAAAGTCCTACCTCCTAAATATTTTGAAGTCGAATCTTATTATAGCACATTATTCGGTTTTAGTCAATAAAGGAAGTGTTAAATCACGATACCAGAAGGCACGAAAAAACTAATCACTGCGCAAACAAAAATCACCGCGTAGAAGATTTTGCGATTTTCGCTGCGCGATTCGAATTTCGAAACCGCCATCAAGCCAATTATCAAACCAAGCGGCAAAGCACCAAGTGTAATTCCCGCCAAATCCAGTGGATGGGCAAATTTTAGCCACAACGAGCCCGCGAAAATGCTAAAAAGCAATTTTAGCAAAAAGATACTGTCTTTTTCGGGATTTTTCTCAAAGCCGCGCCGACTCAACTTCGTTCGATTGCGCGCATAAGTTCGCGATTTTCGTTCTTTATTTTGGCTCATATTGCTTATGATTATATCACATTTTCCCGCCACCGCCAAGCCGCCACCTTTCTTTTTGCAAAAATCCAGCAAAAGTGTTATAATATAAATACATCTTTTCCAAGGAGGTTTAAAAATGGAAAATGTAGCACTTTTCGAAAAAGTAATCTATAAAATCGAAGAAGCCCTGAAAAAGGGCGACCTCGGCGACGTGACCAAAATCCTCGCTCAAATGAGCTGGGAGGAAAAAACTGAATTCACAGCTTATTGCCGCGAGTTGGACATTAAGCATTGCGACTACGGCAACGCGATAAATCTACTCCCCGAGGCGAATTTTGAAAGTTTTGTGGAATCGGTTTATAGCTTTCCGCGGAATGATTCGCCAGGCGGCGCAAATCGCGTGGTTGAAGCGCGAATTGAGCTAATGAGCAAAGTGCTGTTCTGGGATTTGGTAACCAAAAAGCTGATGTTCGAGCCTGAGGCATATGAGCTGAGCTCGATTCAAGAGCTGAGAATGCGCATTGATTTGATGAACCACAATAAAGCAGGTTGGCAAAATTCCGTCAATCTTAAAAGTTGCTGGGAAATCGTCAATACGCTGCAACATCTTCGGCCAGAAGAAGATATGCTCGAAGATTTGGTTGAGCTCACCATTGATTTTGTCAGCGCCGACCGCAGTGGCTATCGAATGCGAGCTTTAGAGCCAGATTCGACGTTAATCGAGTATATTCGACAAAAAGATTGCTTGAATATTTTCCCGTCGAAAAGGGTTAAAACCCTTAAGCGATGGCAGAAAATTAGAAATTAAGAGAATCGAACTGGTTCTCTTTTTTATTTGTTTCGAATTTATTTTTCGAAAAATAAAAACCGCCTTTCGAATTTCGAAAAGCGATTTCTGTAAAAATTACATTTTGATTTCTGCGTCAACGCCAGCTGGCAAGCTGAGGTTTTGCAAAGAATCGATGGTTTTTGGTGTCGCATTGCTGATGTCGATGAGGCGTTTGTGCACGCGCATTTCATAAGCTTCACCGCCCATTTTGTAAACGTGTGGTGATTTCACTACTGTGAATGTGCTTTTGCGAGTTGGTAGCGGCACTGGTCCTGCTACAGTTGCGCCAGTTCGAATCGCTGTGTCAACGATTTGCTTTGCGCTTTGGTCGATAACTTTGTGGTCATACGCCTTCAAACGAATGCGAATTGTTAGGCCTTGTTCTGCCATTTTGTCTCCTTATTTTGCGCTTGTAACTTCTTTCGAAATTTTGAGATAACTTCGAACGAATTCTCAAGCAATTTTATATTACTGTAGTATTTTAGCACAAATCTTTTCGAAAATCAAGCCAAAGAAAAACACCCCTCGCGGAGTGCTTTTCGAAATAGTCTTAGAAACTATTATTTGATGATGTTTGTAACAACACCGGCACCAACAGTTCGTCCACCTTCACGGATAGCAAAGTTCAAACCTTGTTCCATGGCGATAGGCGCTTGAAGTTTTACCTTGAAAGTTACATCGTCGCCAGGCATAACCATTTCTTTGTCAGCTGGCAATTCAACTTCACCAGTAACGTCGGTTGTTCGGAAGTAGAATTGTGGTTTGTAACCCTTTGAGAATGGAGTGTGGCGTCCACCTTCGTCTTTCTTCAAGATGTAAACTTGAGCTTCAAATTCGGTGTGTGGAGTGATTGTGCCAGGAGCAGCAATAACTTGTCCACGTTCGATTTGGTCTCGCTCAATACCGCGAAGAAGAAGACCAGCGTTGTCACCTGCTTGACCTTGGTCAAGAGATTTTTTGAAGGCTTCGATACCAG
>JAUMUX010000004.1 GCA_030530485.1 bacterium
GAGAGATGGCCGAGTGGTTTAAGGCGCACGCCTGGAACGCGTGTTGGGCGCAAGCCCTCGCAGGTTCGAATCCTGTTCTCTCCGCCAAATAATCTTTCGAAAACTTCAACTAATCTTCGAAAATCACTTTCGAAGATTTTTTATTTTTCAAAAATACTCAACTTGACATTTTGCGCAAAATAGGTTAAAATATAAACTATTCCAAGAGGAATTAGGGGGTGAAAAAAATGGATTTCGATAAAATCCAAGTATTTTCGGACGAAGTGATTTCCTTCTTCGAGGAAGAGCTGCCGCCATTTGCTACGGCACACCAGCTCGCGTTGCACATTCATGCGATGGAGCTCGGGGCGGAGATTTTTGTTCCGCGCGAAGGCTACGTATTAAAGCCAGAAATTTACATCTTCTCACAAGGAAGAGTAAAAGATGGTCGCCTGATCGAGAGAATCAAAATTCGATTGGGCAAAAAGAAATTTGTAATTCGAGATTGCGGCGGCGGACGCTGGCAGGTCTCGAACGCCAGAATTAGCCATTTCATCAATTTTTTCGAAAACGAAAGGCAAATTCGAAAAAATAATTTGTGGCGAATTCTCTAAATAGCTTGCTCGGCAGATTGCCGGGCTTTTTTCTTGCCAAAAAATAAAGCTTAAGCGGCTTGCATTATTTTTATTTTTTTGTATAATATAGGTATAGTAAATTATAGGAAGGTTGAAAAATGAAAAAACAAAATATTTTAATTTTCGCAATTTTAGCGCTGACATTTGGGTTTTTATTTTTGAATGGTGGGCAATCTTCTGCGGCGACAACTTCGCAGTCGATTATCGTGCCGATGTATAAATATCCAAATCGCAATGCGCCGCTTTGGGATACGGTTTATGGCGCGGGCAGCAACAAAGTGCCATTCACGATTGTCAATCCTGGCAGCGGCCCTGGCCCCGACCCAATGGATGCCAATTACACCAGCACGATGGAGAAGCTCAAAGCCGAGGGCTACACCGCGATTGGTTATGTTCACCAAGATTATGCGCGGCGCGATATTCACGCGGTGGCGGCGGACATCGACCTCTGGTTCAAACTTCAGCCAGATTTAAAGGGAATTTTTATCGATGAAATGGCTTCTGGAACGCCAGAACAGCGCTGCTATGTGGCAAATCTTTATAATTATATTAAAGTGAAGCACCCAGGAACTTTAGTGATTCAAAACCCTGGAACTTATCTTCAAGATGAAGAAATTGCCAAATATAGCGACATTTTCACCACTTTCGAATCAGAAGCGGATAAATATTTAGACGAAAATTCGAGCCGTTGGCAGAGAATTTCGAATTTCGAACGCGACCCTAAAAATTCGAACCGAATTTATCACATCGTGCACAGCATTAGTTCGGCGAGCGAGCAAGAAAAAGTGCTTGAATTGAGTCGCGCACGTAACGCAGGTTTCATCTATTTCACAGGTAATTCTTCGCAATATTACCGCACGCCTTCGCCATATTTCAACGAAATGCTTACGGCGATGAATTTGCCTCAAACTCAGCCGTATAACGGTAATCCAGTGCCGCTCCCAGATGGTTGTGAAGACGTTTTTGACCTAAAAGTGACTGCGCAAAATGCCAATCCAGCCAACCCAGGAAACAACCAAAATCAAGGTAATTCAGGCGGAAATTCGGCAGCGCAAAACCAAGGCAATAGCGCAAATTCATCAGCGGGAAATGCTGGCGGAAACGCTAACGCAAATGCAAATGCGAGCGGAAAAAATTTGAGCGCGCCAGGAACTGGTTTGCAAAAGAACGAAAATTCAGACCTTTTGGCGATTTTGGCAGGCGGAACTCTTGTGATTTCCGCGGGTATAATCATATTCTTGATGCGCAAACGCTAAAAATCAAAAATACGCTTTCGAAAATTCGGAGGCGTATTTTTTGCGCTTTTTTCGAAAAAATGCTATAATTTTATAGATGAAAAATGCAAAAATTCTTTGGATTGATTTAGAAATGACTGGTCTTAGCCCTGAAAAAGACCGAATTTTAGAGGTTGCCGCCATCGCGACGGACTGGGATTTTAACGAAATTGCTAATTTCGAAAGAGCGGTGAAGGTTGACGAAAAAATTGTCGAAAGTCGAATGACGGGCGATTTTTGGGAAACTTTTAGCGAAACGCGCGACGCTTTGCAGGCGCAAAATGCGCAGGCGACCCAAAATTCGCAAGAAGTTGAGGCGGATTTGATTAAATTTGTGCAGGAAAATTTTGCTGAAGAACTTGAAAATGGCGAAAAAATCCTTTTGGGCGGCAATTCGATTCACCAAGACCGCCGATTTATTCGCGCGGAATGGCAGAATTTAAGCAAGCTTTTGCATTATCGAATGCTGGATGTTTCGGCGTGGAAAGTGGTGATGAACGCAAAATTTAAGCGTGTTTTTGTGAAGCCCGAAAACCATCGCGCGCTGGACGATATTCGCGGAAGTATCGAAGAGTTGAAATTTTACCTCAAGAAATTTAAAAAATAAGGAGCTCTAAAAATGAAGCGAGAAGAATTGAAAGAATTTATTTTGCAAAATTTTCCTTTTGTGGCGGTGGAATTTCTAGAGGCTCAAAAAGTTGAGGTTTTTCGGGTGGATTTAGCAAAATTGGCAGATTTGGCGAAATCTAAAATAGCAGAAGGCGCCGATTTGGGTGAATTCGAACGGGAAACTTTCGAAAAACAGCTTTCGAATTTCGAAAATACCGAGGAGCACACGCCTATTTTTGCAATTTTACACCAGGCTGAATTCCCAGTTTCTTTCGAGGTAAAAACGGGTGCGCAGTTGGCGCGGCTTTTGCGTGAGAAAGAAAGCGTCGTGCCTTCGAAATTGATGAGCGAGCGCGAATGGAGTAAAATTATTGGTTTTGGGCAGATTTCGAAAGAAGAAGCCGAGGATTTGTTGCGCCTTTCTTTCCGCAGCGTGACGGAATAATTTGACATTTTCTGCAAAAAGTGATAAAATAAAGTTATTGCTTTCGGGCAAAGACTATAGCCGGCGGGCTTTAAATGCGGAGGTTTAAAATGCAATACAACCAAACTAAAGGCGGAATGAATATCAATTTTGCTAAAAAATATACGGTTGATGGGAATCGAAATAATTCATTCCCACAGCAAAAAATTATTCAGCAAATCGCTGAAGCGACTGAAGGTCGGAAATATCCGCGACCACTCGGGCATAATTAGCCTCCCCACCTCACGTTTCGCGCGTGGGGTTTTCTTTTGCTAAAAAAATAAAAATTTGATATAATCATAAGTAGTATGAGACCAGAAGATTATAATCAAAATCAACCGCCGAATCAATTCGACGCGCCAAATAATCCGCCAAATCCAAACTATAATCAAAATTTGGGTAGCGAAAATCCATATTCGATTGAATATTTAAATAGCATTGCGCCCAAAAAAGCGCCAAGTTTTTGGACAAAGGGCAAGATTTTTCTGGTGGCTTTTATTGCGATTGGTTTGGTGCTTTCACTGGTTATTTTCTTGATGCCAAACAACCGCACGACCGACAGCCAAGCGATTACTAAATTTTATTACAATTTGCTTCAGCTGGAAAATATTGCCAAAAATAATCAAAAGCGCTTGAAAAATTCAGATTTAGCCTCGGTGAATGCTTCGATTTCAACTTCGATTGCTTCGAATAAAACAACCTTTTCGAATTATATGACTTCGCGCAGCATCACGATTTTAGAGGGCAGTAAATTAGAGAAAGATACCAATTATATTGCGGTTAATCGCGATTATGAAAAAATTATCAACACGCTGGACGAGGCTTTTTTGAAGACAACGCTCGATGACGTCTATAAACGCGAAATGAGTTATCAACTTTCGGTGGTTAAAGATATGGCGAATAAACTCGACGCGCGGCTTAAAACCACAAAATCCAGCGAGGCATTGAAGCCGATTATCGAAAATCTGGAAAATTCAATTAACAGCCTAAACAAAGTAACGGGCTAAAATTTGCGCGATTTTTGAAAATGTTATAAAATGGGGGTATGAATAATGGCGCGATGGACGAAATTCGGGCTCGAATTAACATTGAGGATTTAGCGAGCGAATATCTTGAACTGCGCCGAGCGGGGCGGAATTTTAAAGCGCTTAGCCCTTGGACGAATGAGCGCACGCCAAGTTTTATCGTCAGTCCAGAAAAACAGATTTGGCATGATTTTTCCAGCGGCAAGGGCGGCGATATTTTTGGCTTTATTATGGAGGTTGAAGGCTTAACTTTTCGTGAAGCTTTGGAATTTTTGGCGCGAAAGGCGGGCGTAGAATTGCGCCAGTTTGATAGCGCGCGGGCTAAACAAATCGCCGAAAAGAAGAAGCGGCTGTATGAAATTTTGCGAATTAGCGCGAATTTTTATCAGCATTTTTTGGTGCGCGACAAAACCGCGTTGAATTATGTTTTTCAGAAACGCAAACTGAGCAAAGAGATTGTGCAGGAATTTAAAATCGGCTATGCGCCAAAAGGTCAGCGCACGCTGGTGGATTTTTTGCTGAAAAGAGGATTTTCGAAAAAAGAAATCGAAGATGCGGGGCTAACCAACCGTTTTGGCGGCGATATTTTTCGCGACCGAATGGTGATTGCGTTGCAAGATTTAAGTGGCGCGCCAGTGGGATTTACGGGGCGACTTTTGGCGGAAGCCGAAAATGCGCCAAAATATTTAAACACGCCGCAAACGATTCTTTATGACAAATCGAACAATGTTTTTGGCATTTCGCAGGCGAAAAATGAAATTCGCAAAGCTGGTTTTGCGGTGGTGGTTGAAGGAAATATGGATGTGATTTCGAGCCATCAAGCTGGAGTGAAAAACGTGGTTGCGACGGCTGGCACGGCGATTACGGCGCGCCACTTGAAGACGATTTCACGCTTTTCGAATGATATTCGCCTTTGTTTCGACGCTGACCAAGCGGGAATCAATGCTAGCGAACGCGCGATTAAGCTGGCACAAGAAGCGGGCGTGGAGCTTTCAATTATCACACTCGACCAATCTGGCGGTGAAGCAAAAGATCCCGACGAGCTAATTCAAATTGATGTTGAACTTTGGCGAAAATCGATTTCGCAGCCGCAGCCAGCCGTCGAATGGGTCTTCGACCAATATCAAAAGCGTCTCGATTTGGCGACGGCGAGCGGCAAACGGCAATTTTCGAATATTGCGCTGAAGTTGCTGGAAAATATCGGCGACCCTGTGGAAAAAGAATTTTATCTGGGTGAAATTTCGAAAAGAATTGACACTTCGAAAGAAGCCTTGCTGGCAAAATTCGAAGAAAAGCCCCAAAATTCGAAACAAAAACGCCGCGTCAAAGCTGAAAAAACAGAGGCGAAAAAAGACGATTACCTTTATGAAGACGATTTGCTGGCGCTGGCGATTATGGATGAAAATCTGGCAAAAAGCCTGGCGGATTTGCCCGCAAAACCGCTTCACGGCGAGCAGCGCAACCAGATTTTCGAAATTCTTCAGCAAAATCAGCGCGAAAAGTTGAAAGATTTCGAAAATTATGTTAAAATTCTACTATTAAAAGCAGACGAGCATTACGGTGGAATTCAAGAAAGTGCCACGACAGAAATGATACGCTTGGTGGATAAAGTGAAAACCGAAAACTTACAAAACCAAAAAGACAATCTCCAGAAGCAGCTTGAAGATGCCGAAGTTCAAGGCGACGAGGCTTTAAAAATGAAGATTCTGGCGGAAATTATTAAATTAAATAAGGAGTTGAATAGTGGCAAAAGATAAGCTACCAGAGGAAATTTTAGATGAAAACGGCGTAGTTGATGCGACGGTGGGCATTCACGAATTGGATGAGCCAGATATTGCGGAATTGCAAAATGAAGAAGATGCGGATATTTCGGACGAAGATATTTTGACGGGCAATTTAACTGACGATATTTCGGACGACAGCGTGCGAATGTATTTGCGCGAAATCGGTAAAATACCACTACTTTCGAGCGAAGAAGAAATGGAACTTGCCAAGCGCGCGATGAGCGGCGACCGCAAGGCAAAAGACCGTATGGCTGAAGCGAATATGCGTTTGGTGGTTTCGATTGCGAAGCGTTATTCGGGGCGCGGTTTGGATTTGTTGGATTTGATTCAAGAGGGAAACACTGGACTTTTGCGTGCAGTAGATAAATTCGACCCAGAAAAAGGTTTTCGATTTTCGACTTACGCCACGTGGTGGATTCGACAAGCCATCACTCGCGCTATCGCCGACCAAGCCCGCACAATTCGTATTCCTGTGCACATGGTTGAAACCATCAACAAATTGATGCGCACCCAGCGGCGTCTGACGCAAGAGCTGAATCGCGAGCCAACCAATCTGGAACTGGCTAAAGAAATGGATATGGACGAAGAAAAAATCCAATATATCATCAAGATTAAGCAAGATATTACTTCGCTGGACGCAGGAATTGGTCGCGACGGCGAAGATGGCGAAGATTCAACTTTGGGTGATTTTATCGAAGATGAAGATACGGCGAGTCCAGAAGAATCGGCTTCAAGCCAGCTACTCAAAGAACAAGTGCGCGAGGTGCTTTCGAGCCTCTCCGACCGCGAGCAAAAAATCATCGAAATGCGTTTTGGTTTGAACGGCACAAAATCGCACACTTTGGAAGAAGTTGGTCTCGAATTTGCAGTGACGCGCGAGCGCATTCGCCAAATCGAAGCCAAGGCACTGATTAAATTGCGAAAGCATAAAGATTCGAAAAAACTACACGAATATTTGGATTAACAGATTAGGAACAGAGAGATGAAGGAAAAAATTATACGACTTGCACCAATTTTATTGATTATCGCGATTGCGGTTCTGTCGATTATTCTGGTGGTGAATCTTGGGCGAATGATGTTTGGCGCGGGAAATGAATCTTCGAATTCGAACGACCAAGCGGCGAAAGAAAGTAGCATCGCGAGTTTGCTAACGGTTGAAGCTGGGCGAAGTGTCAAGATGACGGTGCGTGGCCCGATTGTGGCGAACGAAGATGCGCGCAGCTACACGGTGGAAGTTTCGCCAAGTGCTCGCTCGCTCAAAACTTACAAAGGCTATTCAGAAAACATCATCGACGAAGTGAAATACGACAATTCAAACATTGCTTATGATGAATTTGTTAACGCGCTCAATAAAGCTAATATGATGTTGGGTGCTGAGCTGAAGGGCGAAGCGGATAATATGCGCGGCGTTTGTGCTACAGGTCACGTTTATGATTTTGCGATTTTGAAAAATAACGAAGTTGAAAAGCACCTTTGGACTTCAACTTGCGCGGGTTCAAAAGGTTCTCTTCAAGCCAATACCAAGCAACTACAAAATTTGTTTATTTCGCAAATTCCAGATAACGAAAAAATCGTCAACGACCTCGGTCTCAAGAATCTCTAATGAAAACCTTGATTTTTGATGTTTTTGGAGTTCTCGTCGTGCCGCGACGGGAGCTTTCGAATTTGCGTCAAATTTTCGAAAACCCTTTCGAAAAAAATCGAGAAATGCTTAAGTTTATTTCGAAAAAGAAGGGCAAAGGTTCGAAAATCGCGATAATTTCTAATGTCGCACAATATTCTTTCGAACAGCTTTTTTCGCCCGCCGAACGAGAACTTTTTGATGAAATCGTGCTTTCGGGGAATGAAAAAGTTGCCAAGCGCGACCTGCGGATTTTCGAAATTGCACTAAATCGACTCGGCGAAAAACCCGAAAATTGTCTGATGATTGATGACGCGCCAGAGAATGTCGCCGCCGCCGAAAGTTTAGGAATGTGCGGAATTTTGTATCGCGATTTTGATAAGTTTAAAGAAGAAATGGAGAAGATTTAATGCCAGAATTGCCAGAAGTCGAAACCGTTGTGCGAGGTTTGAACCGTTTAATTTTGAACAAAAAAATCGCGAAAGTTGAGCACGATTGGGCAAAAAGCTTTCCAAATTCGCCGCTGGAAGTGCGCGAATTTATGATTGGCGCGACGATTAAAACGGTGCGTCGGCGCGGCAAGGCGATTATCATCGAGTTCGAAAACGGCTGGGCGATTGTGACGCATTTGCGAATGACGGGGCAAATGGTTTATCGCGGCGAAGAAAATTGGGGTGCGGGGCATCCGAATGAGGATTTTTTGGCGGATTTGCCGAATAAATCGACCCGCGTGGAAATTGATTTTACAGATGGCTCGAAATTATTTTTCAACGACCAGCGCAAATTTGGCTATATGAAATTGATGCCCGATTTTGCGATTAACGAAATGCCGTTTTTTCAAAAGCTCGGCCCTGAACCGCTGGAAGATGATTTTTCGGCGGCGCAATTGCGCGAAATTTTACTCAAAAAACCGCGCAGCTTGATAAAACCCACCATTCTCGACCAAAGTGTGATTGCGGGCGTAGGCAATATTTACGCCGACGAAAGTTTGTGGCGCGCCAAAATTCACCCCGAGACGCGAATTGAAGATTTGTCTTTTGACGATTTTGAGCGGCTGCACGAAGCGATTCGCTTTGTGATGAATGAATCGATTCGACGGGGTGGCTCAACCGACCGAAATTACGTTAATGCCGATGGCTCACGCGGAAATTATTTAGATTACGCGGCGGTTTATCACAAAAATGGCGAACCTTGCAAACGTTGCGGAACCGAAATTTCGAAGATAAAAGTGGCAGGCAGAGGCACGCATTTTTGCGAAAATTGCCAAGCTTTAAAGCGAATTAAAAAGGAGAAAAAATAATGCTTGGCGGTCGAATTACGGTAATTTTTGGCGAAAATTCTTTCGAAAAAGCCCGCGAATTGGCGGGAATAAAAGCCCAAGCCGAAAAATCGAATTTCGAAATCGAAAATTTGCAAACCGAAAAGCTCAGTGAAGAAGATTTAATTAACGCGATTTGCGGCGTGAGTTTGTGGGCGGAAAAGCGCTTGGTGATTATTCGCAATTTGAGCGAAAATCCGCAAGTTTGGGCAAAATTACCGCAAGTTTTGGCGCGGATTTCCAACGACGTTCACCTCTGTTTGATTGAGCAAAAAATCGATAAAAGAAGTTCGATTTATAAAGACCTTTCGAAAATCGCCGAAATGAAAGAAAAGAAGAGTTTGGGCGCGAAGGATGGGCGAAGTTTGGCGGAATTTGCGCGGATGATTGCCAAAAATCATGGCGCTACTTTGGCGCTACCAGAGGCGAATTTTTTGGTCAATTGGGTTGGCGCGGATGAATGGCAAATTTCGAACGCCGTGGAGCGATTGGCGCTGGTTGGCGATTTTTCAGAGCGGGCGGTGCGCGAATTTATTCCGCAAAATAGCGAAAATAATGCTTTCGAAGTTTTCGAATTGGCGCTGAAGGGCGATTTCAAAATGGTAATTAGCGAGATTTCGAAAATGAAAATTAGTGAAGGAGCAGAGGGCGCTTATCAATTTTTTGGCTTAATTTCGGGGCAGATGTTTAATTTGGCGGCGCTTAAAATTGGCAAAAGTGCGGGGAAAACCACAAATGAAATCGGTAAAGAAATTGGCGCGAATGCTTGGGCGCTGGGTAAATTCGAAAAATATGAGCGGAATTTGAATTCTGAGCAACTTTCGAAAATGGCTAAAATGTTTTCGAAAACTGATTTCGAAATGAAAAATACGGGTGCGAATGCGTGGGATTTAATCGAGAGTTTGTTGCTGCAAATTGCCCATCAAAAATTTTGAATTTTAGCTAAAATGTGGTATATTTATAATAGTTATGGCTAAAAAAACGACAAGAAAAAATACTCGAAAAAAAGCAGCGGCGCCTAAAAAAAGTGCTCTTCCAGCTGGATTTTGGATGCAAACCTTTGCGGTGGTGCTGGGATTTTTTAGCTTTTTCTTGGTTTTGAGTTGGTTTAATTATGGCGGCAGTGTTTTGGTGGCGATTCACCAAGGCTTGATGACGGGAATTGGCTGGGCGACTTACCTTCTGCCCGCCGCTTTGATTTTTCTCTCGGTAGAAATTTTTCGCAACGAGCAAAATCAGCTTTCGGGCGTCAAAACTTTTGCGCTATTTTGCGTAATTATGCTCGCATCGGCATTTTTTGGGCTATTTCACGGGCGTGCGGGAATTTCCTTTGGCGGAATGGCAGGCTCGTTTATCAATAGTTTTTCTTTACAAATGCTCAATTCGGTGGTGGCGGGAATTATTTATTTGCTGCTGATTTCGATTATTACTTTTTCGATTTTTGGCATTATGCCGATTGATGTGATTGAAAAAATTGGGGCGCTTTTGCAAGAAAATGATTTTAACCGCGACGAAAAACGCAACAGAAAGACAATTCGAAAGGTGAGTGAAACTTTCGAAAATAACGAAGAGCCAAAAATTAAGCTCAATGCGGGCGTGGATTTTTTGAGCAAAAAAGAGCGTGAAGATGAAGAAAAGCGCAATAAAAAACCAAACTTGAAGATTTCGAAAAAGAAGGAAGAGCAGGAGAAAAAAGAAGCCGAAATTTTGCATATCGACAATTCGAATTGGGAATTGCCGAGCGCCGAGCTGCTTGAAAAAAATCAATCGCCAGCGGATGCGGGGGATATTGAGCATAACGCGGTGGTGATTCAAGATACTTTCCGCGAATTTGGCATCAATGTCGAAATGGAAGCCGCGAACGTTGGGCCTCGCTTGACGCAATATACTTTGCGACCACCAAACGGCGTGAAACTGAATAAATTGACCAGTGTTGAAAGCAATATCGCTCTAAATTTGGCGGCTGAAACTATTCGAATTGAAGCGCCAATCCCAGGCAAGAGTGTGGTTGGTATTGAGGTGCCAAACCGCAAGGCTGCGATGGTGCGATTGCACGGAATTTTGGAATCGAAAAAATGGAAGCACGACCACAAGCCGCTAACTTTTGCGGTGGGTAAAGATATTTCGGGCGAAACCGTGATTGCTGATTTGGCGAAAATGCCACATCTCTTGATTGCCGGAACGACTGGTTCTGGTAAATCGGTGATGATGAATACGCTGCTTACCAGCTTAATTTATCGCAATTCGCCAAGCCAGTTGAAGCTGATTTTAGTTGACCCAAAGCAAGTTGAGATGGCGCCTTACCAGGATATACCACATTTGCTAACCCCTGTGATTGACGACCCAACTAAATCGGTTTCGGCTTTGAAATGGGCGGTTAATGAAATGGAGCGGCGCTATTCGATTTTAGCCGAAAAGCGAATTCGAAATATTGAAAGCTATCATAAAATGCTGGCGGCAGTTTCGAAAGCTTCGAATGAAGACGAAAATCAAGCCGAGCAGATGGAAGAAATGCCTTACATCGTGATTGTGATTGATGAGTTGGCTGATTTGATGATGGTTGCGCAAAAAGATGTTGAAGCTTTGGTAGTTCGAATTGCTCAAAAAGCGCGTGCAGTGGGTATTCACCTTGTTTTGGCAACTCAAAAACCAGTGGTTTCGGTGGTGACGGGCTTGATTAAAGGAAATGTTCCATCGCGAATTTCGTTTAAATTGCCTTCAAACGCCGATTCGCGCACGATTCTCGACCGCGGTGGCGCAGAAAAATTGCTTGGGCAAGGTGATATGCTATTCTTTGCGAATGTTATGCCACAGCCACGGCGCGTTCAGGGTGTATTTTTGGAAGATTCTGAAGTGAACCGTGTGATGGATTTCTTGCGCCTACAATCGCCTCCACAATATAACGACGAAATTATTAGCCAGCCAGTGCAAATTGGCAATATGACTGGCGGTGTAGTAATGACTGGTGGTTCGAGCGGCTTGGACGACACTTTCCGCCAAGCGGTGCAAATTGGCTTAGAGCAAAATAAAATGTCGACAGGTTTGCTGCAGCGTAAAATGCGAATTGGCTATGGTCGCGCAGCAGGAATTATCGACGAGATGGAAGAGCGAGGAATTGTTGGCCCAAGTCCAGGTGGCTCAAAGCCGCGCGAAATGCTAATCTCGAGCCTAGATGAAATCGGTGAATAATATCACCGATTTTTTCTTGAAATTTTTCTACAAAAGTGATATAATTTAAAAGAATATTAGCTCAGCTTATTTGAGAGAATAGGCTTTAACCAAAGGAGTAAAAATGAAGGATTACGAACTTACAGTTCTCATTCATCCAGACCTCGAAAGCGATTTGGAAAAAGCGCTTGAAAAGGTTCGCGGTCTTGTGACTGCCAACGGTGGTGAAATCACTAAAGAAGACAATTGGGGTAAGAAAAAACTTGCTTACAAAATTGCCGGTGAAGATTTTGCAGTTTACGTTGCGATGGATGTTAAACTTCCAGCTACGGCGCCTCTAAAAATCAGCAACACTTTGAACATTACTGACGAAGTTTTGCGATACTTGCTTGTGAAAGCTGAAGAACGCCCAGTAGTTGAAGCAGAAGAAAAATAATTGATAAATAAGGAATAGGAAGATATGGCTTTTAATAAAGTAATTTTGATGGGAAATTTGACGGCAGACCCAGAAACTCGCACAACACCAAACGGTCAAAACGTAACGAGTTTTTCACTAGCGATTAACCGAACTTGGAATAATGCGAATGGCGAGCGTCAAGAAGAAACAAGCTTTATTAATTGTACTGCGTGGGGTCGAACTGGCGAAACTATCGCGAAATATGTTTCGAAAGGTCGCCAATTGCTCGTGAGCGGTCGCTTGCAGCAACGAACTTGGCAAGACAAAGACACTGGCAAAAATCGAAGCGCGATTGATGTAGTGGTAGAAGAATTTAGCTTCGTAAGCGATGGAAATCGTGGCGGAGCGGCGGCTTCAAGCGGCGCTACAAATGAGCCAGTCGTTGAAGACATTTCAGACGAACCAATCGACCTTTCAGATATTCCTTTCTAATATAACAGGAGAAGTAAAATGGCTAAACGTTTTAAAAAAGAAATTCCAGCTTATTTTGACTATCGAGACGTAAAAACTTTGCAAAAATTTGTGAATGTCTATGGTCAAATTGAACCAGCAACCAAAACTGGTCTAAGCGCCAAACAGCAACGACAATTGACAGTAGCAATCAAGCGAGCTCGTCATCTAGCGCTACTTGCTTTCGTAGCAAACGCTTAATAAAATTTCGAATTCCTCGCTTTTAGAGCGGGGAATTTATTATTTAAGAGGAGAATTATGTATAACCCAACAGATTTAAAAAAAGGCGTAGTTATCCAACTCGATAGTCAGCCTTATCGTGTAGTTGAATACAACCAAAAAGTAGTTGGTCGCGGTGGAAGCATTGTGAGCGTCAAGGTAAAAAACTTGATAAATGGTTCATTGTTACCGAAGACTTTTAAGGGACAAGATAAAATTGAGCCAGCGGAAGTCTCGAATCGCAAAGTTCAATATCTTTATAATGATGGCGAAGATTTTCACTTCATGGACCCAGAATCTTTCGAACAATTCCAGCTTTCGAAAGATATTATCGATGAAGCTGCGGGCTATCTCAAAGAGGGCGAAGAGCTTAATCTGCAATTTTTCGAAGGAAAAGTTATCAATGTTGATTTGCCAAAAAATGTTTGGCTAACGGTAACTTACACTGAGAATGTGGTTAAAGGCGACACCACCTCAAGCGTGCTAAAAGACGCGCAATTAGAAACGGGAATTACAGTGAAAGTTCCAGCTTTTATTAAAGAAAATGATGTAATTTCAGTGGATACTGCAACTGGCGAATATCGAGAAAGGCAAAAGTAAAATAATGACAAAGTGGGCAAAATTCAAACCAGTAATCAAAACAGGAAATAAAAAAATAAAAGAGTTTATCCTGAAAAATCGCAAGGTGATTTTGCTCATTTTTGGTGGGATAATTCTTGTCGAAATTCTTGTGCAAATTTTTTGGCCAAGCAATTATACACTATTAAAATCGAAAATTGGCGAGAATGGTGTGGGTATTATTTCGAAAGAAGAGGCCAATTCGAAAATTAAAGATACTTTTTCGAGTTCGAAAATTCAATTTAAAACCTCGTTGAGTAGTTTCGAACTATCTGGTAAAGCCATCTTAGAGGCGGGCGAATATCAAGAAGATAACAGCGCTTCGAGCTCGGAGGTTTATCCTTTGCCGTGGCGTTTTTTGCCGTTTTCGATTTTATTTTTCGAGCAGGATTTAAAATTTGGCAACATTAATTTTAATCAAGAAAAACTAAAAGACTTCTCTGAACAAGAAATTAGTGCAAAGTTGAACAAAGAGGCACACAGCGCGGAATTTATTATTGAGGGAGAGAAAGTTTCGATTAAAAAGAGCGAAAATGGTATCAAAGTTAGCTCAGGCAAAATCGAGGAGCAGATTCGAAAAAATAAATTCGAAATTTCGAAAAATGAAATTACAATTGAAGGCGAAGAAATCGAACCAGAAATTAGAACACAAGATTATGAAAAAGTGAAAATAGATGCCGAAGCGGCAATTAAACGCGCGATTTATTTTGTGCTTAATGGCGAGAAAATTTCAACTTCGGTGGAGCAGCGAGCTTCGTTGCTTTCGGTGGTGCGCAATCAGCAGGGCGAATATGTTTTGGAATTAAAAGATGATGCACTTACGCAGCTTTATGAGCCGATTAATAAAAAAGTTTATGTTGCGCCAGGCGAGACAACAGTATATCTTACCAATGGCGAAGAGACCAGCCGAAAAGCGGGCGCCAATGGTTTGGGTGTTGATTACGCAACGTATAAAAAAGGTATCGAAGAGAAGATGCTGCGCAACGGCAATTCTTTAGAGATTAACCTTGCCACCAAGGTAATTGAGCCAGCGGTAAAATATGAGCACAATTTCACTAAAACTAATGAAGGGATTCAGGCTTATTTGAACCACGTTTCGAGTGAAGGTTCGATTACGGTGGCGTATCAAAAACTTAGCGGCGATTTCAGCGGTGCGGCGGCTGGCGGCGACAAGACAATGGTGGTGGCAAGCACCTATAAATTATTTATAGCTCAATTCATTATGAACAAGATTGACGCAGGGCAGTTAAGCTGGAATTCACCTGTTTTGGGTACTACGGTTGAAAAATGTTTTCAATCAATGATTGTTAATTCAGCAAATAATTGTGCCGAACATTGGATTAGCACTTACGGCTATCAATCAATAAATAATTATTTGAACAGTATGGGCTATGGCTCAGTTTTTGGCAATGGTGAAGCGAAAACAACGGCAAATAGTTTAAGAAAAATGTTATTAAATCTGTATTACGGCAATGGTTTTTCAGCGGCTAACCGTTCTAAATTGCTTGATTTAATGCGTGCTCAAGTTTATCGAAACGGCATTCCAAAGGGTAGTTCTGGCTCGGTTGCTGATAAAGTGGGCTTTCTAAACGGCGTATTGAATGACGCTGGAATTGTATTTTCTTCGAACGGGAATTATATTTTAGTTGTGATGACTGATGGCCAGAGTTGGGGAAAAATTGCAGAAATTACCAGAAAAATAGAAGAATTATCAAATTAAAGAAGATGAAAAAAAGATTAGACCACCTTTTAGTAGAGAAAAAAATAGTTCAAACTCGCTCGCAGGCCGAGAGTTATATTCGATTGGGCAAAATTCTGGTCGCGGGTAAAATTATCCAAAAGCCGGGTTATTTTGTCGACGAAACTGCAGAGATTAAAATTGCTCAAAAAGTTCAATATGTTTCGAGGGCGGGTTTGAAACTTGAGAGTGTAGCGAAGGCGCTAAAAGTTAATTTTCGTGATAAAGTTGTTTTAGACGTCGGTTCGAGCACGGGCGGATTTACAGACTATGCTCTACGCAACGGAGCAAAGAAAGTAATCGCTGTTGATGTTGGAACTAACCAGCTGCACCCAAGTCTTCGAATTAATCCTAAGGTTGAACTTTTCGAAAAAACCGATATTCGAAATTTCGAAACTGACGAAGATATTGATATCGTAGTGATTGATGTCAGCTTTATTTCGATTCGTGAAATTCTGCCAAGCGTTGTGAAAATGGCTAACCCAAAGACTAAAATATTAGCAATGGTAAAGCCTCAGTTTGAAGTTGGCCGAAATGGAACTATTCGAGGTGTTGTAAAAAACAATGCTTTACGCCGAAAAACACTCCAGGAATTTGAACAGTGGTGCGTGTTGAATAAATTATTTATTCAACAAAAGAGAGATAGTGAAGTTAAGGGTTCAAGAGGCAATCAAGAGAGATTCTACCTAATTAAAATAGCCGTATAATTATTTTATACAGCTATTTTAGTTCGTTTGAATTCACTCTAAACATTGAACCTAAATTCAACAACATCGTCTGGCGACATGATGTAATCTTTGCCTTCAGTTCGGATTTTGCCAGCTTGTTTTGCGGCTTGCTCGCTACCGTAAGCCACCAAATCGTTGTAATGTATAATTTGGGCGGCGATAAATCCACGTTCAAAATCGGTATGAATTACTCCCGCAGCCTGAGGTGCAGTCCAGCCTTGGCGAATCGTCCAAGCGTGAACTTCTTTTGGCCCAGCCGTCATATAACTTTGCAAACCAAGCGTTGCGTAGGCTGCATGAACCATTTGATTTAGCCCCGTCTCCTCGACACCATAACTTTCAAGAAGTTCTTTTGCGTCGTTTTCGGCTAAATCTTTCAATTCTTCTTCCAGCCGTGCGCAAACAAAAATGACTTTCGAAGGCGCGACCATATTCGCAAGTTCAGATTTTTTTGCTTCATCGGTTAAAGTTTCTTCGCTCATGTTAAAAGCATAAATAACGGGCTTTGCGGTCAGCAGGTGCAGGTCAGTGATAATTTCATGATTAAGATTTTGAATTTCGAAAAGAGGCGTGCCAGATTTTAGCTCAGTTAATAGCTCGGCTAAATAATCGACAGAAGCGCGGAGCTTTGGGTTGGCTTTGGCTTCTTTTTGCGCTCGCGGCAGACGATTTTCGATAGTTTGAATGTCTGCCAAAATTAGTTCGGTATTGATTACCTCGATATCGTTTCGAGGGTCGATTTGATTCGAAACGTGCAAAATGTCGCTATTTTCGAAAGCCCGAACAATATGCACGATTGCATCGCACTGGCGAATATTAGCTAAAAATTTATTTCCCAAACCTTCGCCTTTCGAAGCGCCAGCCACCAAACCCGCAATATCAACAAAAGTTACGGTTGCGGGAATAATTTTTTGCGAGCCGTAAATTTCGGCCAACTTATTTAGCCGAGGGTCGGGAACTGGCACTACGCCAGTATTGGGCTCGATAGTCGCGAATGGATAATTTGCCGCCAAAATATCGCTGTTGGTTAGCGCATTAAAAAGAGTTGATTTACCAACATTTGGAAGGCCTACAATTCCGATACTTAAACTCATTTTTCTCCTTAAAAATAATTAAAACTCCCTATATTTTAACATAAAAAGAGTAAAATATAAATATCGAAAATCGCGATAAGCTTCGAATTTTCGAATTGTCTTTCGAAAGAAAATAAAAAGCTTGATTTATTGAACATGTTTATGCTAAAATGGGGGTATGATAAATATAAAAGGTGTGGGCGAATTCTTTTCGTTGGATATTGGCGCGAACGCGATTCGTGCAGTTCAGCTTTCGAAAACAGGCGAAAATTCCTGGAATTTAACAGGGCTTGGCTATGTTTCGGTTGACCCTCAACTCGTTTTGAGCGAGTCTGAAGAAAGCCGCAGAAAGCTCGGTGAAGTTATCACTACAATGATTGGGCAGAGTGATATTAAAGCTAAAAATGTTGCGATTAGTTTGTCGTCTCAGAAAACATATACCACAGTTATTGATGTGGCTGCCCGAGATGAAAAAGAATTAAAGCAAACGATGGAATATCAGTTAGACCAATATATTCCAATGGCGATTGATGACGCCAAAGTTGACTGGGTGATGATTGGCCCTTCGGCGGATAAACCCGAAACACAAGAGGTTTTGGTAGCCAGCACTTCGAAAGCTTACAGTGAAGATAGGTTGGAATTTATCGAAAATCTCGGTTTTAACGTAGTTGCCGCTGAGCCAGATTCGATTTCGATGGCGCGCTCGCTGGCAATTGATTCGACTGCTGCACAGTTGATTGTTGATTTTGGCGAAAATTCGACCGACATCGCTTTGTATTACGGGAACGCGCCGCGTCTTGTGCGCAGTATTCCGATTGGTATTGGTACACTTGTTAAATCCGCCGTCCAAAACCTCAATATCAAAGAAGACCAAGCTCGCCAGTTTATTCTTAAATTTGGCCTAGCTCAAGATAAGCTTGATGCTCAAGTCTTCCGCGCGATTGAAGCGAACTTAGAAAACTTTGCACAAGAATTGATTAAATCGATTAAATTCTTTTCAACTAAATATCCACAGGTTCCAGTTGGGACAATTACCCTTTCAGGCTACGCTGGAATTATTCCGCAGCTTAGCGAATACGTAAGTTCGAAAACAGGAATACAAGCTGGTCCAGTTAATCCATTCCAGCGCGTCAATGTGCCAAATAAATATCAACAAACGATTGCAAATATTGGCAATGAATTTGCGGTGGCGGTCGGTTTGGCAGAAAGGATAGAGAAATAATGATTCAAATAAACCTCATCCCAGATGTAAAACGTGATTTACTACGCGCTCAAATGATTCGAAACTGGGTGATTCTTGGTTCGATTTTCTTGGGCGGAATTTCAGCGGGCTTAGTTGTGCTTGCAGCTTTGGCTTTGGGCGGACTTCAAGTTACACAAAATTTGAACGAAGGTAATATTGATAGCAAATTTAAAGAACTTTCGCAAATTTCAGGAATTAACGAATCGATTATCGTGCAAAATCAGCTTTCTGAAATTAGTAATATTCGAAAATCTTCGCCAAACGTTTCGCGCGTGATTGGTCAGATTTTGCCAGCGATTCGAACGACTGGCTCAAATGAAGTTAGTTTTTCGAGCGTATCGTATAATCCAGAAACAAATACAGTGACGATTGAAGGGCAGACTTCGAATGACTTTTCGGCGCTCGAAGCCTTTAAGAAAACAATTATCGAAACCAAAATTCTTTATCGAAAAGAATCTAAAGGTAACACCTGCACGGTGAGCGAAGCCAATAAACAAGAAAATGGCTGCTACATCGGTGATTTAACCCAAGACGGAATGGTAAAAAATGTCGGTAGCCCTTCGTATGCTAATAGTGGTGAAGGCGAAAAAGTTTTGCGTTTTTCGGTTAGTTTTGTGCTAAATACCGAAGCTTTGAAATTCGAAACTAAAGATTTTGCCGTGAAATCGCCAGCTCAAAAAGATGTTACAGATTCGAAAACGGTTATTAGTGATGATATTTTCACTGTAAAAACATCGACTGAGGAGGAAAAATAATGGGCAACGGAAAAGAAGTAGCGATTAAAAAATATAACGCAATTTTGAAGGCGAATCGCACGATGTTCATCTCGGTAGCAATTGCCTCGATGGTGGTTGGTGCTTCGATTGTCGGCTTAATCTTCTTAACTCAAAAGATTGTTTTTAAGACCAAAGTTATTTCGAAACAATCCGAAACGCTTAAATCAATCGAAGAAAGTGCCAATAATATTGAAGCTCTAAAAACTAAAGTTAAGGAATTGCAGTCCAATGAAGCTTTGATTTCTTCGCGGGAAAATGACGAAGATAACGCGCTTCAAACAATTTTGGATGCTTTGCCTTCAAATGCAAACGCCGAAGCTTTGGGTGCAAGTTTGAGCCAGAAAATTCTTAATGTATCTGGAATTACGATTGATTCACTCACGACGAGTGAAGAGGATTCTTCAAGCTCGAATAGCTCGTCTAACTCAAGCAGCAGCAATAGTGGCGGCTCGGTAGTGGTCGAAGGTGGTAGTGGAACTGGTCAGACCATCAATGCTAAATCAATCAGCTTTTCATTTTCGGTTACGGCGACTTCGGAGGAATCGGGTCGCTCAGCGAACCAAATCTTGATGGAAATTTTGACTAAAATGGAGAAATCGATTCGAACGCTTAAAGTTACGAACTTTAGTTTTGAAATGAATACGGCAAACCAGATTTCGATGACGGTTTCTGGGCAGGCCTTCTATCTTCCAGAGAAACCAGTTTCATTAACTGAAGAATCAATCACTTCTGACAATAGCCAAAATAAAACCTCGAATTCTACCAGCAATTCAAGCTCTTCGACGAACTCAACGGGAGGAACTAAATAATGAAAACTCAAGATATTGCAATGGTAATTTTGATTGCGTTTATTAGCGTGGTTGTATCTTATTTAGCGATTGACGCAATCTTCGCAAGCGACAAATCTGATGAAACTGTGAAGGTTAAAACTATGAGTGCTATTTCTTCGGATTTAGTAGAGCCAGATGGCGAAATCTTTAACTCGAATGCAATTAACCCGACAGTAAAAATTACCATTGGCGAAAATGGCGAACAGGTGATTGGTGAAAATCAACAAAACCAACAGAATCAGCAAAATCAAAATAATTAAATTAGAGGAATAATGGCTTTAATTACGAACGATATTCAGGAAAGATTAGCAAAGCTCCTTGTGGAAGAGGGGCTTGTTCGTAATGAGGTTATCGAACAAGCAATTAGCGACGCAAGGGCGAAAGAAGAATCATTCATTACCTACCTCATTGAACAAAATATTCTGGATAATGAAATTTTAGTTCACGCGATTTCGCACGTTTCGGGTATACCTTACGTAAATCTTGCTACGACTAATATTCCGCAAGATATTTTGGCTTTAGTTCCTTTGGAGGTTGCCGAGCGAAATATGGCGGTGCCTATTGCGGAAGTGCAAAATCGTTTGGCGATTGCGATGCTTGATGCAACGAACATTCAGGCGGTTGACTATCTCTCGACTTTGATTCAGCGACCGTTAAAGGTCTTTATGGCGAGCCAAGATTCGATTAGGCACGTTCTTGACCAATATAAAACCGACCTTTCTGACGTTGATGCAATTGCGTCGAATATTGACGCCCAAGAAACTGCCGCCGAACAAGCCAAGCGAAATGTTCAGACAATTGTTCAGGATTCGCCAATTTCGAAAGCCCTAAATACGATTCTCGAATATGCAGTGCGAGCTAAAGCATCGGACATTCACATTGAGCCGCTCGAAAAATCGCTCAAAATTCGCTGTCGAATCGACGGTGTGCTACGCGAAATTATGAATTTACCGAAGACCATCGAACCGGCGTTGGTTTCGCGTATTAAAATTCTTTCGAATTTAAAAATCGACGAGCACCGCGTGCCGCAAGACGGTCAGTTTGCGGTTGCAGTCGGCGAAAAAGAAGTTGACCTTCGTATTGCGATCTCGCCAGTGGTTTGGGGTGAACAGGTGGTGATTCGTTTGTTGGACAAAACGGGTAATTCATTTGATTTGGAGCAAATGGGTTATGCTGGTCGTGCGCTTCGAATGATTCGAAAAGGTATTGCCGCGCCAAACGGAATGGTTTTGACTTCTGGTCCTACTGGTTCGGGTAAGTCGACCTCGCTTTACGCACTGATTAAAGAAATTAAAAGCGAAGAAACGAATATTATTACGCTGGAAGACCCAGTTGAGTATAAAATGGATGGAGTGAACCAAATTCAGGTGAATACTGATGTTGGTCTAACTTTTGCAGCTGGTCTTCGCTCGATTCTGCGTCTCGACCCAGATGTAGTGATGGTTGGAGAAATTCGTGACGGTGAGACTGCAAACTTGGCTGTTCAGGCTGCTTTGACTGGACACTTAGTTTTCTCAACACTGCACACCAACTCGGCGGCTGGTATTTTGCCACGTTTGATTGATATGGGAATTGAGCCGTTCTTGATTGCCTCAACTGTGAATACGATTATTGGTCAGCGTCTGGTTCGTAGGGTGGCCGCCAAGCGCAACACCTATCAGTCTTCGCCACTTGAAACTCAAAGCATTATCGAAACGGTAGGGCATTTATTGCCGAAAACGCCAGAAGAAGTTGAGCAAGTTTCTGCAGACTTGGGCTATAAAAACCTCCCATTGGCTAACCAAAAATCCTACACACTAGTGAAAGGTCGTGATACACCGCAGACACCAGGTGGCTATCAGGGACGTGCAGGTATTTATGAAGTGATGGAGGTGGCCGAAGAGATTCAGCAGCTAATTATCAAGCACGCAACTTCAAATGAAGTGCAAAAGATGGCGATGAAACAAGGTATGATTACGATGCGCCAAGATGGCTATCTAAAAGCATTAACCGGAATTACAACAATCGAAGAAGTTAATCGAGTAGCGGCTGATACCGCATAAAAAGGAGAAGAGATGAATCAAGATTTAAGAATAGAAATTTTACTCGAAGAGATTGTGCGCAAAAATGCGAGCGACCTCCATCTTCAAGTTGGTCTTCCACCAATGATGCGCTTAGATGGCGCGCTTATTCCTTTCGCGGGATATACTAATCTAAACTCGGAACAAGTTGAAAAATTGGTTTTCTCAATCCTTGACGAAGACCAGCAACGAATTTTGAATAAAGACAAAGAGTTCGACTTTTCGTTTGCGTTTGGCGACCTTGGTCGGTTTCGTGTGAATGCTTTTCACGAGCGGGGAAATTTAGCTGCCTCATTGCGTTTGATTCCAAACAACATCAAAAGCGTGACTGAGCTTGGTATGCCGCCAGTTATTCAGACTTTTGCAGATTACCCGCGCGGTTTGGTGCTGGTTACTGGCCCAACGGGTTCGGGTAAGTCGACAACCCTTGCGGCGTTGATTGATAAAATTAACACTGAAAAAGCTAAACACATCATTACGATTGAAGACCCGATTGAATTTACGCACAAATCGAAGCGTTCGGCGATTGTTCAGCGTGAAGTTCACTACGACACCTACTCGTTTTCGGCAGCGCTACGTAGCGCCTTGCGCCAAGACCCTGACGTGGTTTTGATTGGTGAGATGCGCGACCTCGAAACTATTTCAGCTGCGATTACGATTGCTGAAACTGGACACTTGGTGTTTGCGACACTTCACACCAACTCAGCCGCACAATCAATCGACCGTATGATTGATGTTTTCCCGCCACATCAGCAGCCTCAGGTTCGTTCGCAGCTGGCTAATATTCTGATGGGAATTTGTGCACAGCGACTTATTCCAGCTATCGGTGGTGGTCGAGTTGTGGCGGCGGAAGTTCTGGTTGCAAATCCAGCCGTTCGAAATGTGATTCGAGAAGGTAAGTCTCATCAATTGGATACGATTATTCAAACTGGTGGCGACCAAGGTATGCAGACGATGGACAGAACGCTTGTTAAATTGGTTCAAACAGGTGTGATTACTTATGATAACGCGCGTGAATATGCGGTTGATTTAACTGAATTCGAAAGGTTAATGAGGGGATAATAAATGAAAAAATTCACTTACGAAGTTCGAGATAAGGCTACGGATAGAATCGAAAAGGGTGAAATTCAGGCCGATAACGAACGATTAGCTGGAAAAATGCTAATGGAACGGGGATATGTGCCGTTAAAAATCCGCGAGACAGATAAAGAAAATTTCTACACAAAATATGCAAACCGCATTACGACTAAAGATAAAATCGTCTTTACGCGTCAGTTTGCGACCCTCGTGAACGCTGGTTTGCCATTGGCACAGGGGCTTCGAACGGTTTCTGAACAAACAGAAAATAAAAAAATGCGCAGCGTGATTGATGACATCCTCGCGAGCGTTGAAGCTGGTTCGAATCTGGTGGATTCTTTTTCGAAACACCCAGAAGTTTTCGATAAAGTTTATTTGGCGCTGATTGGTGCTGGTGAAATTTCGGGAACGCTTGATGAATCGTTGCGCCGAATTGCCGCTCAGCAAGAAAAAGATGCTGCGATGATGAGTAAAATTCGCGGGGCGATGACCTATCCGCTAATTGTTTTGGCGGTGATTATGCTGGTGGTTGCTTATATGATGATTGCCGTGGTGCCGCAAGTGGAGCAACTTTATAAAGACCTCGGCGAGGAAATTCCCGCAATGACTGCCTTTTTGGTGGCTGGAACCAACTTTTTGACAAATTTCTGGTGGTTGGTATTTGGTGCTTTAGGTGTAGCAATTTGGTTCTTTATGAATTGGCTAAAAACCAACTCGGGTATCCGTTTTGCCGCGAACTTCAAGCTCAATGTGCCAATGTTTAACGACCTTTTCCGTAAACTTTATATGGCTCGCTTTGCGCGAACTGGCCAGCTGCTACTTTCGACTGGTGTGGCGATGAGCGATATGCTAAGGATTACTTCGGAGGCGGTGAACAACGTGATTATTCAGGAACAGCTTGTTGAAGCCGACCGTATGGTGCAGGGCGGAAAAAGCCTTTCAGATTCTTTGCGCGACAGGGAATATATTTTGTTGCTTGTGCCGCAGATGATTTCGATTGGTGAACAGTCGGGTAAAATCGACGAAATGCTCGAAAAAACCGCAAAGGTTTATGAAGACGAACTTGACGAAAAAATTAAAGCAATCTCCACGATGATTGAGCCAATCTTGATGGTTGTGATGGCAGTCGTTGCTGGTGGTTTGGTTGGTGCAATTTTGATGCCAATCTACGGATTAGTAAACAAAGTTTAAAATGATATATTTAGCATATATTTTTATTGCAATTTTTGGTGCAATTATTGGAAGTTTTTCGGTAGCGCAGGTCTGGCGATTGCGCGCTGCCGAGCTTTTTCAAGCTAAAAAATCTGGCGAAAAAATCGATTCTAAAGAATGGAAAAAGCTAAAACATTTAGCTGAAACTAAAAAAGTGAGCGACCGTTCACATTGTTTGAACTGTGGCTACCATCTCAAATGGTATGATTTAATCCCCATTTTTTCTTGGCTTTCGCTTGGCGGTAAATGCCGAAAATGCCGAAAACCAATCGGCTGGCTGGAGTTTTTGGCGGAAATTTCGACAGCAATAATTTTTGCGCTGGTTCTCTGGTCGCTTCGAATTGATTTTTCGAATCAAATTTCGATTTTGCAAGCGATAAAAATAGCCGTGCTTTTCAGTGCCATTTCTTGCTTAGTGATTTTGTTTATCTATGACGCCAAATGGTCGCTTTTACCCGTTAAACAAATGACGATTTTTAATATTTTGGCGGCTATTTTTTGCGCGATCACCCTTTTCGAAAATGGAATAAATTTCGAAAATATAGTGAATTTGGCGATTTCTTTGGTTGCTTTTCCGGGAATTTATTTGTTACTAACGGTTATTTCGAAGGGCGCGTGGGTTGGCGACGGTGATTGGATTTTGGCGCTTGGCTTGATTTTGCTACTGCCCGCGAGCCCAGTTTTTGCGATTTTGATGTTGCTATTTTCGAATGTGATTGGTTTGTTGATGATTTTCAGCGCGGCAATTTTTCGAAAAACAGAAATTCGAAGAGGAGAACAAATACCATTTGGCCCAGCTATGATTTTGGCGATGTTGCTCCTGCTGATTTTTCAGCCTTTTTTCGAAAATCTGGCCATTTTTTTGAACTAAAATAAAGCGCTTATGTTATAATATAATTAGGATGAGGGAAGGGCAAATGAAAAAAGGTTTTACAATTATCGAAACAACATTGGTCGTGTCAATCTCGGCGCTTTTAGCGGTGGGAATGATGATTGGCTGGAATATTAATATTACTCGGCAGCGCTACAACGATTCTGTAAATACATTAAAGAGCGACATTCAAGGTATTTTTAATGAGGTTGAAAATCCTTCGAATCCGCGTTCGAACACGGTTAGCTGTACGGATGACGGCACGAATGTTCAGCTCGCTGTATCTGGCAATGTCTCGAATGCTGGCGCCACGAATTGTATTATTCTTGGTAAAATGGTTACTTTTGGCGACAATATTCTTCACACACCCCGTGATTCTAACGGTAATATTATCGGCTATAATCAGTTGAACCAGACAAAAATTTTGGTTTATGATATTATTGGTTTGGATATTGACCCAGCCAAAGCTTGTGGTGGCCCTTGCACTAATTCGCTTGAGGCGCTTAAGGCAACAAAATTTGTTATCAATGCTGGAAAGAATAAAATTAGCAATCCGAGGGTGATAGAAGTTAGCTGGGACAACGGCTATAAGGTTATCACAGATAACCGCGAGTCTTCAACTGGCACGCATCTTTTTGAGCCAGATACATCAAGAGGAACGATTACCTCGCAATTAACTAACAAAATCACAACACACATTGGCAATATGATGATTTTGCGCTCGCCGATTGATGGCTCGGTAATGACTTTTGGTGTGCCAACGCCAGCTGTTGGCGACGACCAAGAGAGCGTGAATCAGTCGATTGCGCTATTTCGACATTGGTCGATGACTGAAGGCTTGCTGGTGAATAATTCGAAAACTATCAATATGTGCGTTCGAAATCTCGGCGCGAATCGCTGGCTAAGTGGAGAAACTATTTTTGGCCGCAACAGGGTGATTAAAATCGGTAATACTTCGGCTTCAGTCGAAATTGCGGTGTTAAACGGTCCAAATGGCTCATCTTGTGATAATCGAACTGGTTTTGACGGCGTAATAATTGATGGAGTTGCATTATGATAAGAATGAAAAAGGGCGATACTCTGATTGAGGTGATGTTTGCGGTAGCTGTTTTTGCCTCGGTGATGATTGGTGGAATTGCGCTAATGAACGCTGGGGTTGCCAAAACGCAAGCCACGCTGCAACTTACAATGGCGCGCAATGCGATGGATGCACAAGCGGAAATTTTACGGTATGTAAATTCGGTTTATGTTTCGAATTATCCAAATAGCTCTGACGAATTATCGAAAACCTGGAAGAATATTCAAAAAGCAGCAAAAAATAGCGCTTCAGATTTGAATGAATGTCCGAATACAAGTTCGAAATTCGATTCGAGCTGGTTTGTTATCGACCCAATCTCGATGACTTTGCGTTCTGGTAGCGCAAGTTTGGAAAGCGCCAGTACCTATCCGCGAATGGTTTATAGCAATGTGGCCGATACGAATAAAATCGACGACAGGGCTACTCTAAACTTTGCCCGAGCCGAAGGAATTTGGGTTGAGCCAGTAAAGGGTGAAGGCTATTACGATTTTCATATTCGAGCTTGCTGGTATGCCAGTGGCGAAAGAGTAGCGACAACATTAGGAACGATTGTGAGGTTATATGACCCAGCTAAATAAAAAAGGTTTTACAATAGTTGAATTGATGTTGGCGATGGGCATTGTTTCCGCGCTAATGATTGGTATTGCGGTGATGGTAATGCAAATGTCGGCGATTATGACACGAGGCAATACACTGAAAGAATTAAACGTTGCCGCGCGAACTATCAATAGCGATTTTACTGAAAGGTTTAACTCGGTTCAGACTGTTTATGGCTGGAATGGTGAATCGGTGCCGAGCGCAACTTCGGGCGCGAGCTACATTAAAAACGCAAATGGCGGTGCTTTTTGCACAGGTAATTTTACTTACCTTTGGAACAGTGCCAGCAATTTAAATTCGAACGACCCAAATCCTGTTCGCTATGATGGCGATGATAATAATTCTGACGCAATCAGGCTGATTCGAATCAAGGATACTTCAAAAAAATATTGCAACACCAGCAATGAATGGACGAAAATTCCAAAAGGGACTTCGGAAGTGACAGAAGTGCTCTCGACGGGCGAAACTGGGTTAATGATTTATGATATTTCCTTTACACTCGCTAATGCTAACACTGTTTCTGGTCAATCTTTGATTAATATTCAATACACTTTAGGCACGCGCAGCGACAATGGTCAAGTCAGCAATAGCCAGTGTAATCCAGGAAATAGCTATCAAGATTATTGCGCAATTAATAAATTTAACTTAACGGTGCGCACAATCGGAAGGGGTTAAAATGAAATATAAAAGAGGTGGAGTATCAATGTTTGTGGTGGTCATTGCCACGGCTTTAGTGGCGATGATGGTTGCAAGCTTTATCCGAATTGTGATTCGCGACAACCAAAACGCTTCAAGCCAAGACCTCTCGCAAAGCGCCTACGATTCAGCTCAGGCGGGGGTGGAAGACGGCAAGCGAGCTCTCGTCAACTATAAAACAACCTGCGCCGACATCACCAAAGCTAATGAATGCGCAAAAATGGAGACTGAACTGGCGAAAGACTTGTCGCAACAATCGTGCAGAGTTTTGGCGGAGAGCTTTGGAATTGGCAACCCTGCGCAAACAGAAACCACTATCCAAACAAATAGTGGCGATTCGAAACTTTTGCAGGCATATACTTGCGTAAAAATGAGCACAATTACCTCTAATTTCGAAGGCGAATTAAGCGCTGATTCTTCGAAATTGATTCAACTAAAAGGCACGGGGAATATTCGATATTTGCGAATTTCTTGGCACACGCTGGCAGACAACAATAACCAAACGGCGATTAATCTGCCAAATTCGAACAGCAATGATTTATTAAATTCTTTCGAAAATAAAGAAAATTGGAACTCGAATAAATACCCAAGCGTTTTGCGTGCGCAAGTTGTGATGCCAGACGGCAGCTACGACTACACTTCCTCTAGCGCAGAAGACGTGAGCTCATCTCGAACGGCTTTTTTGCTCCCTTCAAAAAATGCGACAGTTGATAATTCACTCCAAGCTACACTAATCAATGTACAAGACCAGAGTAGTCGCTATGATTATTCGCCAAATTCGCTCAGTGCAGTAAAATGTGAGCAAAATCTAAACGCCAAAACCTATGCGTGCAGTGCGGTTTTGCGCTTAGACCGAGAAGTTGCAGGAGATAGCGGCGCGTTCTTGCGGCTAAATTCACAATATGGCAACGCTAATTATTCGGTTGAAATGCTTTCGGAGCAAAAAACGGTGGTGAATTTTAACGGTGTCCAGCCACTAATCGATTCAACTGGTCGGGCAAACACGCAATTTCGACGCGTTCAAGCTCGGGTTGAAATGGGACAAACTGGTTTCCCTGTACCAGATTATGCGGTGGCGACAGATGGCAAATTCTGCAAAGTGATGACCATTCGCGATTCAACCGAAGAATCAACAATTGGCTGCAAATAAAAATAAGGTTCGTCGAAATGGCGAACCTTTATTCTGTCTCGCTGTGAAATTTTTCGTGAATTTCTTTGAGATGTTGATCGGTGACGTGAGTGTAAATTTGAGTAGTTGCGATGTTTGAATGCCCAAGCATACCTTGCACGCTACGCAAATCGGCACCGTTCACGAGCAGGTCGGTAGCGAAAGAATGGCGCATGGTATGCGGTGAGACGTGCTTGGTAATACCAGCGATGCGAGCGTATTTTTCAATCATACGTTGAATTGAACGCGGCGAAATGCGGCGATAATTTCCATCGGTCGATGGTTGTTTATAGCGCCGTGAATAATTGATGAAAAGCGGAACTAAATTATCTTGCCGAGCGTTGAGGTAGTTTTCGATTTGTTCGGCAGCATTTTTCGAAATAAAAATCGGACGGTCTTTGTTGCCTTTTCCGCGCACCATAAATTCGCGCCGTTTGGTATTGATATGGTCGCGGTCGAGATTGCAAAGTTCGCTTACGCGCAAGCCACTCGAAAAGAGTAATTCGACAATTGCTCGGTCGCGCAAACCAGCTTCATCATCGAGCGGAATTGCAGCAATTAAACGCTCCACCTCTTCATAATGCAGAAAATTAACCTGAGGTTTAACTACTTTTGGCAGTTCGATTTTCGAAGGTTCAAGCGATTTAATATCGCGTCGCGCCAGATAAGTAAGCATACGACGCAAAGCAATTAAATGGTAAGCCTGAGTTGCGCGGCTCAATTCTTTGCCTTCGAAATTTTGATAACGATTCAGCCAGAGTCGATATTTTCGAACGGTTTCTGAATCAATTTTCGAAACCAATATGTCGCCAGTAAACTCAATCAACCGCTCAATATAGAGGCGATAATTTTCGACGGTTTTTCGCGACCTTCCAGATTCAACTTCCAGCGATTCCAAAAAATCTTCTAACGCTTCAGACAAATACATACTCATAGTATAGCATTTTTTGAGAAAAAAGAGTATAATAAGGGCTAAGAAAAGAAAGGGATTTATGGGGAAAAGTAAAATTCAGCGAACATTAATTTTATTCAAGCCAGACGCTGTTCAGCGAGGAATTGTCGGTGAAATTTTAACGCGTTTTGAACGTGTGGGCTTGAAAATTTTAGCAACTAAAATGCTTTTTCCGAATAAAGAACACTATTATAAACATTACGAAAATATCGGCAAAATGGTGACACGGCGGGGCGAAAAAGCTTTTGATATGACGCTCGAATTTATGACCCAAGGTCCAGTCATTGCGATGGTTTTCGAAGGAGTTGAATCGGTAGAGTTGGTGCGCAAGATGATTGGTGGCACTGAACCGAAGGCTGCGTTGCCGGGAACGATTCGCGGGGATTATTCGCATATGAGTTTTGGCTATGCTGATGAAGCTGGTAAAGGTGTACCGAATCTAATTCACGCTTCGGGTAGTCCAGAAGAAGCCGAAGAAGAAATCGCGCATTGGTTTAAAGAGCACGAAATTTACGAATATAAAATGCCGCGCGAAAAGTTTATGCGTTAGCGGAAAGTGGATTTTTTGAAGAGAAAATGCTAAAATAGTATTATGCCTCAGTAGCTCAACTGGATAGAGCAGTTCCGTCCTAAGGAAAAGGTTACAGGTTCGACTCCTGTCTGGGGTACCATAAGAAAATTATATGAACAGAGATATTGACGAAAATTCGAAAGCGTTTAATGGTCAGCGTGATGACGAGGAATTTTTATTCGTTTTTCGAAAACATATTATCGCGATGCGCAAGGGCTTTTACCTACTTTTAGGTATTTTTACTTTGAGCTGTTTACCGGTGATGATTAGTGTTCTTGCTGAAAACTCGAATATGGAAATTCTTTATATTCCGCTTGTTGGCTTTTTAGTAGGGCTGATTTTCTTCTTATATCATATGATGATGTGGTATTTTTCGATGTATATTGTTACCGACCAGCGCATCCGCCAGATTAATCAAAAAGGATTTTTTGGTAAAACAGTAGTGGATATTCCGCTTTCGAAAATTCAATCGATAAATTATCGCATTCCAGGTTTTTTTGCAGACATTTTTAAATTCGGCACGATTAATATTTTAACCATCGTGGGTGATTTAGAAATTGAAAATGTTGAACATCCAGAAGAAATTTACAACCGATTGCAGGATGTGGTAGGAGAAATTGAAACGGAGGACTATGAATAAATTGATGAAACCTTTTTCGAAAAAGCCAAAACAGAATTCGAAAGAGAATTCACAGCTGGCGAAAATCACTAATAGCACACTTGAAGCCGAGCGCGAGGAAATTTTAAATAATGGGCGAAAATTCAAATATCCCGTGCAATATAGCAAGCGCCGTTTAGTTGCCGTAACGGTGATTATCGCTGCGATTGTTGCGCTTGCGAGCGGAATTTTGCTTTGGCGCCAGCTTTACATCGCGCAAAATACAGGCACTTTGATTTATCGCATTTCAACCGTTTTGCCACTGCCCGTAGCGAATGTTGATGGCGAAAATGCTTTGTATTCAGATTATCTGGCCGATTATCGGGCGAATATGAATTTGAGTCAATCAAAAGCTGGAATGTTAGAGTTAATAAAAGATGAAAATACTCGTTCCAACAACTATAAAAAACAGGCGATGGACAACGTGATTCGCAACACCTACGCTTTAAAAATCGCTCACGAAAAAAATATCACGGTTTCGGATGAGGAAATCAACGAAGTGCTTCATCAGCAGCGAATTGTGAATGGCGTGGAGATGTCGGAGGCGGCGTTTAATCGTTTGATTGAGACAAATTATGGCCTTTCGCCAAGTGAATATCGGCGAATTTTTACTGAATTGCCATTGATTCGAAAAAAAGTTGCGGCTTCGATTGATTCGAAAGCTTCGAATTTGAAAGATGAAATTTCGAAATTCCTCAAAGAGAACAACAATGATTTCGCCAAAATAGCCGAAAACTTCCAAAATCAGAATGTTGAAGTTGGTGCTTCGGGCACGGTGAATTTGTCGAACGTTGATGGCGGTAAGGCTGAGGCAGCGGTTAAATTAAATACAGGGCAAGTTTCGGAAGCGTTTGTTTCGAAATCGGGCGACGGTTATTATTTCGTGAAGCTAATCGCGAAAAACGACAAAGAATTAAGCTACGAATACATTAAAATTAGCTTCACCGCGCTGGAAGAACAGATTAAAAATCTTGAATCAGAAGGCAAAATCCATAAATATATTAAAATTGAAGAGCAGTAGTAGGCTCTTCTTTTTTGCACAAAATAAAAAATCTCAAACCCTGAGGCGCGAGATTTTCGATTGTCTATATTTGGCGGGCCCGACCGGATTCGAACCGGCGATCTCCTCCGTGACAGGGAGGCGTACTAGGCCAACTATACCACGAGCCCTCATTAGACTAAACCTATTTTATCAAATTGTCGCGATAATATCAAGGGTTTTATTATTTTATTTTAGCCTTTTTTATGCTATAATGAAAAAGGTTGCCGATGTAGCTCAGTTGGTAGAGCAACGCACTCGTAACGCGTAGGTCAGCGGTTCAAGCCCGCTCATCGGCTCCAGGAAATTTTATGAAAGATATTGCTAAAAATCTAAAACTAATAGCCAAAGACCGCTTAATGCTATTTTTGGTGGCTTTTGTTTTTATAATTGGAATTATTTTTTTCATTTCAACGATGTTTGGTGTCGAATATTACGACCGTATGATTTATGTTCGATATACCATTTTTAGCGGCGAACATTTTTACAAAGACTATTGGTTCACGCGCATCTTTCTGGCTTCGCTTGGTTTGATAGTGGCTTTTGTGCACAATCTAATTATCGCAAAAATATATGCCGTATCTGGGCGAAAAATGGCAATTTTCTTCACCGCAATGACACTACTTTTGACATTCATTGGCTTTTTGATTGCCGCGGCAATTTTAAGGGAAATTCCAAACTAATATGAAGAAAAATCTTGAAATACCACAAGGTAAACGCACTAAATTTTACCGTTTTTTCGAAATTCTCCCCGCTTTTTTGAGCTACGGGGCTATTGTTTTGATGGTGATTCTTTCGATTTTCTCGCCATTTTTAGCTTCGGCATATTTAATTTTGATTATTGCAACACTTTTAGTTAAGGCAATTGGCGTGGCTTATCGCACTTTTGGTGGCTACCGCAAAATGAATAAAGCGCTAAAAGTCGACTGGCTCGCGCGCTTAAACGAGCTTGAAAATCCTAAACAAAGCTATTTGAAACTAAAAAATGCTTCGAATTTCGAAAAAAAGAGTTTCGAATTTTACGAACATAGCGAAAACCTAAAGCACATTGCAGCAGAGAAAAATTTCCTCAAACCGTCGCAAGTGCTTAACGCGGTAATCGTGGCGGCTTATAACGAACCTTATGAAGTTATTCAGCCGACAATCAAAACGCTAACAGAGGTGAATTATCCTAAAGAGCAGATGATGATTTTCTTCGCATATGAAGAGCGTGGTGGTGAAGGAATCGAAAAAACGGCTCAACGGCTACAAAAGGAATTTTCGAAAGAATTTAAAGCTTTCGAAATTGTGAAGCACCCAAAAAATATCCCAAATGAAGTTATCGGCAAGGGGGGAAATATCACTTTTGCGGGTCGAAAATTAAAAGAATATTGCGAAACGCAGAAAATTCCTTTCGAAAATGTTCTGGTGACGACTTTGGACTGCGACAACAAGCCACATAAGGAATATTTTGCATCGGCAACTTATGAATTTATCGTTCGGCCAGACCGCAAGCACTATTCGTATCAGCCAATTTCACTTTTTTTGAACAATATTTGGGATGCACCTGCGCCAATGCGTGTTTTGGCAACGGGTAATTCATTCTGGAATTTGGTTGTTTCGATGAGCCCACACCGTTTGAGGAACTTTGCCTCGCACGCTCAGCCGCTCGATGCTTTGGTAGAAATGGATTTTTGGAGTGTGCGTACTATTGTTGAAGACGGTCATCAGTTTTGGCGCAGCTATTTCCATTTTGACGGAAAATATTCAGTAGTGCCGATTATGGTGCCGATTTATCAAGATGTAGTTTTAAGCGAAACTCTCAAAAAAACCTTAAAAGCGCAATTTATTCAGCTTCGCCGCTGGATGTATGGCGCCAGTGATGTGCCGTATGTTGCGCAACATATTTTTACTAAAGAGCGAACCGTTCCTTTTTGGGATTCGCTTGCTAAGTTTTATATTTTGATTGAAGGGCATATCTCGATTGTTTATCAGTCGCTTTTGGCGGCTTTTGGTGGTTGGATTCCGCTACTTCTAAATAATCACGCTTCGCGCAGTTTTACAGCACACCAATTGCCCACTACAATTAGCGTAATTCAGCAGATTGCCGCTCTGGGCTTATTGGTTACGATTTTCGTGAGCCTCAAAATGCTGCCACCTAAGCCAGCCCGATATAAGAGACGCAGAACTGTTTTTATGGTGCTACAATGGGCGCTAATGCCATTTACTTCAATCTGTTATGGTTCGGCGGCGGCGGCTTATTCGCAAACTCGCTTGGCGCTTGGTAAATATCTTGATAAGTTTGATGTAACCGAAAAGGGCACGATTGCCGATATTGAACGTGCCAAAGCCCGCAAGAAAAAGGCTAAAAAATAAAATTTACGCGTATAAATTCCTGTTTAGTTACGCGCAGTCTAATACAAATACAATTCCGCTCGAAAGAGCGGATTTTTGTTGATTGGATTTTTAGTGTTAAGACGAGGTAAAATCCCTAAGCCAATCAACTGATAATTTTGTTCGCTTTTAAGGATTTTTGGTCTTTCAAATAAAACATAATTAGCGATATTGTCAAGAGAACAAAGAAAAAATGTTTCACGCAAAATATATCACGAGGCGAATTAAAAAAGCCAAGCGCTAAAAATATTTTTGTGGAAAAGTTGAGTAAAGTGTGGAAAAAAAGAAAGAGAAGTGATATAATGAAAGGGTCATAAATTTATATAAAGTATAGAATCGAAAGGCGATTTTCGTATTTGATTGAACTATTTGTAGGGCAATCATTTACGGCAATTTTTAATGTTCAATCTTTAGATTCTATATTATAAATTTATGACAACCGTTTATGGTTGTCCTATTTTTATAATATAGAATTTTTAAAACCTTTCGATGAAAGAAAGATTTTTCGTGGCGAATAAAAATTTGCATAATGCCAAAGAATCAAAAAATGATGAATTTTACACGCAACTTGAAGATATTGAAAAAGAACTCTCGCATTACCGCCACCATTTTGAAGGTAAAGTGGTTTTTTGTAATTGCGACGACCCCTACGAGAGTAATTTTTTCAAATATTTCGTGCTAAATTTTAATACTTTAAAACTCAAAAAACTAATTGCTACCAGTTATGTTGCTTCGCCCGTGGCGTTTAAAGAACTCCCAGCGAAAAAGGGAAATGCTACTTTTGAGGATTTACTCAAGCCGTATAAAATTGAGATTGACGAAGTTTACGACCAAAATGGCGATGGTGCAATCAATTTACAAGATGTAAAAGAGATTTTAGAGCGTGCCGAAAGAGGTGGCAAAATGACTAAACTAATTGGCGACGGCGATTTTCGCAGCAGTGAAAGTAAAGAATTGCTTAAACAAGCCGATATTGTGGTCACCAATCCGCCATTTTCGCTGTTTCGTGAATATGTAGCGCAACTAATTGAATTTAATAAAAAGTTTGTGATTTTGGGGAATAACAACGCGATAACCTATAAAGAAATTTTTCCGCTAATTAAAAATGGCAAAATGTGGCTTGGCTATAGCGCCAACAAAACAATGACTTTTCGCTTGAGTAATTTATATAAGCGTTGGAATTATATTGACAAAAACGGTAATAAATATGGCAATGTGCCAGCAATAACTTGGTATACCAACTTAGATATCAAAAAACGCCACGAAGAACTGATTTTGGTGAAGAAATACAACCCGCTTGATTACCCAAAATATGACAATTACGACGCGATTGAGGTTTCGAAAGTGAAAGATATCCCCAAAGATTATAACGGCGTGATGGGCGTGCCGATAACTTTTTTAGATAAGTTTAATCCTGAGCAGTTTGAGCTCATAGGTTCCAATCGCGGTGTCGATCAAGACCCTGATGGCGTGTATGGTAGAGGCTCATATCTGAACGGTAGAGAAACATTTAAGAGATTGTTTATAATTAACAGAAAGGTAGAAAAATGAAAATTGAACTACATAAAATTAAGGTAAAAGAGCTGTTTGCCGGCTTCAAGAATGATGAAGAAACTGGCAGGGTGGTGGGTTTTGGCGGTAAATTAAATATTCGCCCGCCGTATCAGCGTGAGTTTGTTTATAAAGATGCGCAACAAAAAGAGGTGATTCGCACGATTCGCAAAGGTTTTCCGCTCAATATTATGTATTGGTCGAAGAATAGTGATGGCACTTTTGAACTTTTAGACGGGCAACAACGCACGATGTCGATTTGTAATTTTTTAACGCCTGCTACGCTTAGTGTTGATAATAATTATTTTACAAGCTTAACGCCTGAAGAACAAAAGCAAATCGAAGAATACGAGCTGATGATTTATTTTTGTGAGGGCGAAACGCGCGAAAAGCTGGATTGGTTTAAAATTGTGAATATTGCAGGGGAGGAATTAACACCGCAAGAACTCAGAAATTCAGTTTATACAGGAAGTTGGCTGGTGAGTGCTAAAAAATATTTCAGTGGAAATAGTTGTAAAGCTAAAGAGCATTACAATAATTATTTGAACAAGAGTTATATTCGCCAAGAAGTTTTGGAAACAGTTTTAAAATGGATTTCTGGCGGAAAAATCGAAAATTATATGGGTCTTCACCAAAACGATGCGAACGCAAAGGAGCTTTGGCGATATTTTGAAGATGTTATGGAGTGGGTGCAGGCAGTTTTTCCAAATTATCGCCGAGAAATGAAGGGTTTGCCTTGGGGTGAATTTTATAATAAATTTAAAGACCAAGGTTTCGAAAAGATTGGCGAAGAAAACGAACGGCGAGTTTCAGAGCTTTATCAAGACGATGAAGTTGCTAAAAAGAGCGGAATTTACCAATATATTTTAACTGATGATAAAAAATATTTAAGTTTGCGCGCTTTCGATAAGAATATTAAAAGTCAAGTTTATGAGCAGCAAAAGGGAATTTGCCCAATTTGCGGCAAATATTACCCGATTGAAGAAATGGAAGCCGACCACATTATTCCGTGGAGCAAAGGCGGAAAAACCGTGCCAGAAAATTGTCAAATGTTGTGTAAAAAAGATAATCGCGAAAAGAGCGACGAATAATTTTCGAAAAATAAAAACCGCATTTCGAAAAACCTGCGGTTTTGTTTTGCCTAATTTGGTGGGCGATAGAGGACTCGAACCTCTGACTTTCACAACGTCAATGTGACGCTCTAGCCAACTGAGCTAATCGCCCGTATTTCAATCTTAGCAAATCTTGCGAAAAACTGCAAGTGGTGATAAAATTGAAGGAGAATTTTATTATTTTGAAAGGAAAAAAGTGAATAATTCTGACAAGGATGACAAACTATTTCGAATGCGCCACAGCCTTGCGCACATTATGGCGGCGGCGATTCAGCGAATTTATCCAGACGCAAAATTTGGTGTTGGCCCAGCGATTGACGAAGGATTTTACTATGACATCGACTTGGGCGAGCAGAAAATTTCGGAAAATAATTTTGGCAAAATCGAAAAAGCAATGCGCCGAATTATTGCCGAAAAGCAAGATTTTGTGCGAAGCGAAGTTGCGATTGAAGACGCAATCGCCTGGGCAAAAGAAACTAACCAGCCTTATAAATTAGAGCTTTTAAATGATTTAAAAAATGCTGGCACGACTGATGCTAAAATCCTTGCGGAAGGTGATTTTGAGCTTGGCGATGGCACCAAGACGGTGAGTTTTTATACTAATGGAAATTATAAAGATTTGTGCCGTGGTCCGCACCTTGCAAATACGCAAGAAGTTGGCGCTTTTAAATTGATGCGTGTGGCTGGCGCTTATTGGCGTGGTGATGAAAAAAATCCTCAAATGCAGCGGCTCTATGGCGTGGCTTTCGAAACGCAAGAAGAGCTCGATGAATATCTTCGAAAGATGGAAGAAGCTAAAAAGCGCGACCACCGCAAGCTTGGCAAAGAGCTTGATTTATATACTGTTTCGTCGCTTGTGGGGATTGGCCTGCCGCTATTTACGCCTCGCGGAACAATTTTGCGCGATGTGTTGGCGAATTATTCAAACCAACTTCGCCAAAAATATGGTTTCGAAAAAGTTTGGACTCCACACATCACCAAGAAAGATTTATACGAAAAATCTGGCCACTGGGCAAAATTTGGTGAAGAGCTTTTCTTGGTGCAATCGCAAGTTACTGGTGGACAATTTGCTTTGAAGCCAATGAACTGTCCGCACCATACGCAGATTTTTGCTTCAAACCCAAGGAGCTATCGCGATTTACCAATTCGTTATCTTGAAACAACTACCGATTATCGTGATGAGCAAACTGGTGAGCTTGGTGGCTTAAACCGTGTTCGCTCTTTGACACAAGATGATTCGCATATTTTTTGCCGAACCGACCAAATTGAGGGCGAAATCCAAAATTTGTTGGCAGCTGCTCACGAGCTTTATTCGGGTATCGGTATGAAGCTTCGTGTTCGATTGAGCTATCGCGACGATTCAGATAGCTATCTCGGCGACTTGGCTGTGTGGGAGAGCGCGCAAAATCAGTTGAAGAAAGCGGTTATTGCAAATAACTTAGATTATTTTGAAGAAGAGGGCGAAGCGGCGTTTTACGGTCCAAAAATTGACTTTATGGCAACCGACGCGATTGGTCGCGAGCACCAAGTGGCAACGGTTCAGCTTGACTTTGTTCAGCCCGAACGGTTTGAGTTGGCGTATAAAAACTCAGAAGGCCAAGATGAACGACCAGTGATGATTCACTGTGCTTTACTTGGCTCAATTGAGCGATTTATGAGTGTTTATATCGAGCACAAGGCTGGTTGGTTTGATTTTTGGGCTGCACCAGAGCAGGTGCGTATTTTGACAATCAATGATACGTTAAATGATTACGTCGAAGAAGTTTCGAAAATTTTGAGCGAAACTGTTCTGAACTCGCCAGTTAAATTTAACGAGATTCGCTACTCTGTAGACAACCGAAATGAATCTTTGGGCAAGAAAATTCGTGAAGCTACGGCAATTAAAATCCCAGTTCAGCTAATTGTCGGACCTAAAGATAAAGATAACAATGAAGTTAGTGCACGTTTTCGAAAAAATGGCGAATTTGTCGAAGAGAAAATTGCACTTTCGAAACTAAAAGATTTTATCGAATCAATTTAAATGACAAAAAAAGTAATTGTAATTACGGGGCCGACTGCAAGCGGTAAAACGGGCTTGGCTATTAAATTAGCCAAGCTTTTTAATGGCGAAATTATTTCTGCAGATTCACGAGCGATTTATAAAAATATTGATATTGCCTCTGCTAAACCATCGCTTGAAGAGCGCGAAGGTGTGCCTCATTGGGGATTTGATTTGGTTGAGCCTGGCGAGCGATTTACAGCTGCCGACTTTAAAGAGTATGCTTATAAGAAGATTGAGGATATTTTGAGTCGCGGAAAAAACCCATTCTTAGTTGGAGGCACAGGTCTCTATATCGATGCGGTGCTTTATGATTATAGTTTTGGTAGTGAAGCGGACGAAGAGCTGAGGGCTGATTTAAATCGTAAAAGTATCGAAGAGCTTCAGGGAGAAGTGCTGCGTCTTGGCTTAAAGATGCCAGAAAACTATAAAAATAAACGATATCTTATTCGGGCAATCGAAAGACATAAATCGGGTAGAGAAAATAGTTGTATAAAAAACTACGACTTCGATTTTTTAGTTGTAGGAATTACAACTAAAAAGGAAGATTTAATCAAGAGAATTAAAAAACGCAATGAACTATTTTTTAGTTCAGGAATTATTGAGGAATTCAATCGAAATAGGAAACTATATGGAACGAATTCAGAAGCGATGACCGCAAATGCCTACAGAATAATTCAAGAATACCAAAACGGAAATATTTCAAAAAGAATGCTAATTGATAAAATGAATACAAGCGACTGGCGTCTTGCAAAGCGACAAATTACATTCATGAAGAGAAATCGAGATATAATCTGGCTTGATTTAGATAAGGCTGAACAATTTTTAACAACAGAAATTAGTAAAAATAGTGTATAAATTTATTAAAATATGATACAATAAAATTATGGATAAAAGTATTGAAGCCTTATTTGGCTCAAAAACGAGAGTTAAGCTGTTGAATCTTTTTTTGAGCAACCCCAGTAAAAGGTTTTATGTTCGAGAGATTACAAGACTTATTAATGAGCAAGTCAATTCTGTGCGACGTGAGCTAAAAAATCTTGAAGAGTATGGAATTTTAAATAGTAGCACAGAAGACCGTAAGCTATTTTATGGCATTAATCAGAGATTTAAATTTTATATCCCGCTAAGAGCTATATTTGCAGGTTCTACTATTTCGGAGATTGCTCAAGATAATTTCGAAGAAGTAAAGAATTCTTGGAAAGATAGGCTAAAAAAGGTTCGTCGATATATTGATATAGTTGTAATATCTGGTGTTTTAGTGGATGAATCAAAGTCAGATATTGACATGCTTATAGTTGGCGATAACTCAAACAGGCAATTATCTGAATGGGCCAACCTAATTGAGAAGCAAGAAGGTCGGGAATTAAACTATGTTGTTTTACCAATGGAAGATTTCTATTATAGGTATACTACGAGAGATACTTTTATAAACAATATATTTAAGAACAAATACCAAATTGTTGTAGATAAAGAGGGAATTTTAGATAAATAGGAGGAATGATGTTTGATATTGAATATAAGGGTGCAAATACTGTTGTAATTTCTACAAAAAAATCAGTAATCGTGACCGACCCAAAACTGTCCATACATGGTCAAAAAGACTACGTTGTAAAAAACGCAATAGAACTTGCAACAGAAGAGCAATTCTCTCTGGCAGACGATGATTTTTCACTTTCAATTAGCTATCCCGGTGGTTATGAGGTTGGAGATTTTTCGATAAATGGATTTCCTGAAAAACGCCATTTGGACGGCGAAGAAGAGGGTAAAAAATCGGTTATTTATAGTATTGAGATTTTAAACGGAGTAAAAGTGGGGCTAATTGGCAATGTTGGTCCTGAGATTTCCGATGAACAGCTTGAAAATTTGGGTACAGTAGATATTCTAATTTTACCAGTAGGAGGCAATGGATACACTCTTGATGCGACTTCTGCTGCAAAAATTGTGCGCAATGTTGACCCTAAAGTAGTTATCCCAGTTCATTACTTAGAAGATGGTTTAAATTATGAAGTTCCACAGGGTGATTTAACTACTTTCATTAAAGAGCTTGGAGCGGATGTTGAAAAAACGCAGAAGTATAAAGTTAAATCACTAACTAGCTTGCCAGAAAAGTTAACAATAGTTCAAGTTGAGAGAACAAAATAAAGATATACGCAAAATTAAAACCCCGTTAGTAGGGGTTTTAATTTATAGTTAGCCTTTTCAGAAAGAGGGATTAAAGAATTCCTTTTTTCTTCAAAGTTCGAATTGCTGAAGTACTTAGGTTGAGCTTAAGCTTTTTTCCGTCGATAATTACGGTTTTTTTCTGGATATTTGGCTTAAAGTCTCTCTTAGTCCTTCGCAAAGAAAAGCTGACATTATTGCCGTGTTGCTTTCCTTTTCCAGTCAAATCACATACTGCCATTTTTACTCTCTTTACTTTATTATTTACAATCTGTTTAATTATAGCGCATTTTATGAAAAAGGTCAAGTAGTGTATAATATTATTATGAACATATTGATGATTGCAATTATATTTTTGATTCTAATATTTAGTTTAACCATCCATGAAATTGCCCATGGTCTTGTAGCTCTTTGGCTGGGAGACGATACTGCTAAAGTTGAAGGGCGAATAACTCTCAATCCAATAGCTCACTTTGATTATTCGCTAAGTATTTTCTTGCCACTTTTATGTATTATTTTTGGCACACCGATAATTGGCGGCGCAAAGCCGGTTCCAGTTAATCCGCGTAAGATTAAGGGCGGAGATTGGGGTATGGCGTTGGTTGCTCTTGCTGGTCCAATGTCAAACCTATTAATGGCTTTTGGCGCTTTTGCAGTGCTGTCTATCTTTAATCTCAACGCTGGATTGCTGGCGACTTCAGTAGTTTATTTTATTAGGATAAACTTAGGATTAATGTTATTTAATCTCTTACCGATTCCACCTTTAGATGGCTCTAAAATTATTTATCCAATTGCTCCAGAATTTATTCAGCGATTTATTTTAAGGGCTTCTTCGAATCCAACGATTGTGTTTTTTGCAATATTGATTTTTTCATCGCAAATAGCCAATCTTATTGGGATAGTTCAAAGCTGGATTCTTACAGTTTTTTATAGCATTTTCTAATAAAAAGTGCTATAATTAAATTAGCCTTTGGCTAGTGTATGATTTTTCCTGAATAATCATAGATATAGGAACTCCAAATGATGGTCTATCATCGTGGTGATAGGTTGAGGAGGTATCCACCTTACTTTTTAAAGTGGGGAAATATCAAAACTAGCCAGGGCTTTTTTTGATAATAAAAATAAAATTAGCAATGATAGATTAGCCGATATTTTTTGAATTACAAACATGATTTATGCTATAATATAAGAATGAATGGGAGCAAGATAAAAAGTAAAAAATACGAAGAATTAGTAGCGAGTGATTTCGTCCATCTGCATACACATACATACCACTCACTACTTGACGGGCTTACGAAAATTGATGATTTGACTCGTACGATTAAAGAAAACGGTATGGAGGCCGTGTCTATTACTGACCACGGAACTATGTCTGGAGCGATTGAATTTTATCAATCGGCTAAAAATCAGGGTCTGAAGCCGATTTTAGGTATGGAGACTTACGTAGCGGCTCGCTCACGTTTTGACCGAGACCCAAACCACGATAAGCCGCGCTATCACCTGACTCTCTTAGTTAAAAATGAAGCTGGCTGGAAAAATCTGTGTATGCTTTCTTCGAAGGCTAGTATCGAAGGCCAATACTATAAGCCGCGCATCGACCATGATATTATGCAGCAATATTCCGAGGGGATTATTTGTTTAAGCGGGTGTGCTGGTTCTGAGATTTCTGAGGCGATTCGGGCTGAAGATTTCGAAAAAGCTAAAGAGCTGGCTTTATGGTATAAGTCGGTCTATGGCGATGATTTTTACTTAGAACTTCAAGACCACGGACACCCAGAAGCACCAAATCACTGGGATGTTCAAAAAGAAATCAATGATGGATTGATGAAGCTAAGCAAAGAGTTGGGTATTCCAATGATTGTTTCTTGCGATTCTCACTATTTAACGCATGAAGACCAAGATGCTCATGAAATCTTGCTCTGTGTCGGAACTGGATCGTATCTACGAGATGAAAAGCGGATGAGTCTAAAAGAATTCGACCTTTTTGTGACCAATCCAAAAGATATTATCGAACGATGGGGAAAAATTGACCCAGAGATTATTCTAAATACAAAGAGGGTGGCTGAAAAGGTTAATTTCGAATTTGAGTTTGGTAAAATTTTAATTCCAAAATTTCCGCTCCCAGAGGGCGAAACGAGCGAAAAAGCATTTTTAGACAAACTTGTTTTTAGAGGTTTAGGCGAAAGATATGCTAAAATACCCGTTGAATACGTCGAAAAAATGAGTATTGCCGAAATTCGTGGAAAACTCTCTTCGGAAGTTATCGATCGAGTTGATATGGAGCTTGGGGTTCTCGATGGAATGGGCTATAATGGATATTTTTTGATTGTCCAAGATTTCATCAACTGGGGTAAATCTCAGGGAATTGTCTTTGGCCCAGGGCGTGGTTCTGCTGCGGGGTCAATTATTGCATATGCGCTGCATATCACAGACTTAGACCCTTTGGAATACGACTTGCTTTTTGAACGCTTTTTGAATCCTGATCGAATTTCCATGCCAGATATTGACGTCGATATTCAAGATACGCGGCGCAATGAGGTTATTCAGTATTGTACTGAAAAATATGGAAAAGACCGTGTTGCAAATATTGCAACATTCGGTAAAATGATGGCGAAAAACGCTGTGCGAGATGTGGCGCGCGTTTTAGAGGTGCCATATAATGAGGCCGACCGCTTAGCTAAATTAGTGCCAGACCCTACACAAGGTCGGCATACGCCTCTAAAAATTTCAATTCAGCAAGACCCTGACCTTAAAAAGGAATATGAAAACAACCCAACAGCCAAGACTGTCTACGACTACGCCATTCAGCTCGAGGGAACCATTCGAAACCACGGTGTTCATGCCTGCGGTGTCGTGATTGCTCCAGATGATTTGGTGAAATATCTGCCACTCGAAATGGCGCAAAAAGGTGTAGTCGCAACTCAAGTGCCTATGGGGCAGGTGGAAGAATTGGGACTTTTAAAGATGGACTTTTTGGGGCTAAAAAACCTTTCCATCATTTCTACAGCTCAAAAAATCATTAAAAGTTCTTATAATGTAGATATTGACCTTTCGACTCTAACGCTTGATGACAAGAAAACCTACGAATTGCTATCTCGAGGAGATTCTACAGGTGTTTTCCAGCTTGAATCTGCTGGAATGAAACGATATTTGCGCGAACTTAAGCCTTCGAAATTCGAAGATATTATCGCTATGGTTGCGCTTTATCGACCAGGTCCAATGAGTGAAATTCCAAAGTTTATTGCTCGCAAGCACGGCGAGGAACCAGTTACTTATTATGAAGACCACATGAAAAACGCTCTCGAAAATACTTACGGAATCCTAGTTTATCAAGAACAATTCATGCAGATTTCGAAAGAAGTGTGTGGATTTACCGGTGGCCAGGCTGATACCCTTCGAAAAGCTGTGGGAAAGAAGAAGATCGACCTTATGAAGAAAATGAAGGGCGAATTTATTGAGGGTGCGGTAAAGCATTCGAATGCCGATCGCGCAAAAGTTGAAGCTTTCTGGGACCATCTAGAGGAATTTGCCAACTACTGCTTCAACAAGTCGCATGCCGCTTGTTACGCCTTAATTGCTTATTGGACGGCTTACATTAAAGCCCATTTTCCTGACGCTTTTATGGCGGCTTTAATGACGGCCGATTCTGATGATACTGACCGATTAGCTATTGAAATTGCCGAATGTCGATCGATGGGTATTGAGGTTCTTGGACCAGATGTTAATGAATCCTACAAATCATTCGCGATTATCCCGAATGAGAATAAAATTAGGTTTGGTCTATTGGCGGTTAAAGCTGTCGGTTCGGGTGCCGTTGATGCTGTTTTGGACGCTCGCAAGACGGGCGGAAACTTTAAGAACGTGCTTGACTTTTCGAAACGTGTAAATTCGAGAGCTTTTAACAAAAAAGCTTGGGATTCGTTGATCATGACTGGCGCCTTTGATGAATTTGGAACTCGCTCGGACATACTTTATAATCTTGAAAAAATCCAATCTTACGGTGCTAAAATCCAGAAAGAGGCTCTATCTGGGCAAACCGACCTGTTTAGTTTGGCTGGCGAGGAAGAAGTTGCCGAGCTTGAAGTAGGTATTGATTTGCCTGCCGCCCCTCAACAGCACACAGACAAAGAAAAACTCACCTGGGAGCGTGATTTATTAGGGCTGTATATTTCGGCTCACCCGTTAGATAAATACAATGATTATTTTAGGGAACAGACAAATCCACTTAGTTCAATCACTCCAGCAAAGCACGGAGGCGCAGCTACTGTAGGTGGGATGGTCTCAGACGTTAGAACAATCATTACTAAATCTGGAACTAAGATGGCCTTTGTTAAATTAGAGGATAAAATCAGCGAAGGTGAGGTTATCGTTTTTCCTAATCTTTATACGGAAGTTGGTGATAAAATTCAAATTGACGCTACTCTAAAAATTACAGGTAAGGTGTCGGCTATGGATAGAGATGGCAATATGAAATCAGACGCTCAATTGATAGCAGATAGTATTTCGGTTATTACAGATGAAGAACTCGAAAATTATGAATCCACTGGGCGTAGAATGGATGAAGTTAAGGCAGGCGCAAAATATAGAAAGTCTGAAAAAAACATGGCACAATCTGTTAGTCAGGGCGGAGGAAAAAAGACTGAAAATCTTAAACCTAAAGTAGCAAAAAAAGTGCCAGCGGCTTCAAATGAGGGGAATAACGCTAATAAGAGTATTCATACCGCGCCTCAAGCAAGCCAAAAGGTATATGTTCATATTAAAAACCCGAACGACCATCAAACTTTGTCAGATGTCAGAGCTTTATGCGATAAATACCCGGGATTTTCAGATATAATAATGGTTCTTGGAGAAGAAAACAAGTCGGCTTTTAAAATGCCGTTTAAGGTTGATTCGGGCGCTGATTTTCTGAAGGCGATAGTACAGTTACTTGGCGAAGATTGTGTTATTTTGAAGTAGATGATATAATTGAAGAAGCTCATTGAGTAATCGCTGAATAGCGTCGATATGGCGCTATTCAGAGGAAAGTCCGGGCAGCATAGAACACGACAGTTGCTAACGGCAACCAAGGGTAACCTTAGGGAAAGTGCCACAGAAACGATACCGCCGTAAAAGGTAAGGGTGAAAAGAGCGAGGTAAGAGCTCGCAGCTATACATGGTGACATGATATAGGAGGTAAACCCTGTCGGCTGCAAGGAGAGCTATACTTTTTAAGTTGGCTGTTCGTCAAAGCTCGATAACCGCTTGATTTTTAGAGCGATTTAAAAACTAGATAGATGATTACTCTAGACAGAACCCGGCTTATAGATGAGCTAAAATAAAAGCACCCAGATGGATGCTTTTATTTTATTTGATAGAATTTACAATTTCTGTAAATGCTTTAGGTTCACTTACTGCGATTTCAGCCAAAACCTTTCGGTCAAGTTCGATATTTTTAGCTTTTAACCCAGCAATAAGCTTACCGTAGGTCGTTCCGTTATCGCGTGCGGCAGCGTTAATTCTAGTAATCCATAGAGCTCGCAAATCGCGCTTTCGATTTCTTCGGTCGCGATACGCATATTGAAGAGAACGAATTACGCCTTGTTTAGCCAATCGATAAGATCGAGTTCTGGCGTGCTGCATTCCTTTAGCGGCTTTTAGGATTTTTTTATGCTTTGCGCGTGCTGTTACACCTCTTTTTACTCGCATTATTTTGCTCCTAGTGCTCTTTTAATATTTTTTGCAATCGAGCCCTTTACTTCAGCGCTCGTGTTGATTCGTCGCTTACGACTCTTGCTTTTCTTCGAAAGCATGTGATTCTTAAAGGCTCGCTGGCGAATAACTTTGCCAGTTTTAGTAAGCTTAACTCGCTTAGCCGTGCCTTTATGAGTCTTCATCTTTGGCATTATTTACTCCTTACTACTAAACTCAGATTGCGGCCAGCCATCTGAGGTTTTTGCTCTAATATAGCGTCATCTTCTAGAAGGGAAATGATTTTTTCGGCCATCTGGAAGCCGAGTTCTTTGTGAGCCATCTCGCGACCTTTGAAGACGATTTGAATCTTGACCTTATCGCCTTTTGAAAGGAACTTTTTAATTTTTCTAAGCTTAATTTCGAGATCGCCAGAGCCAATTTTTAGACCAAAGCGCATTTGCTTAAGCTCAACTGACTTGGCATTTCGCTTATTCTTCTGTTGTTCCTTCATCTTTTGATATTGGAACTTTCCCCAGTCAATAATTTTTACAACAGGGGGCTCGGCATTTGGAGATATTTCTACTAGATCTACTCCTGCTTCTTGCGCTAGCTTAAGGGCTTCAGATAAAGGCATTATACCTAGCTGTTCGCCACTCTGGCCAATTACGCGAAGCTCGCCTGCGCGAATCTCTTCATTAATTCGGACTCTTTTACTAATAATTATTTCCTTCCTTCTGAATTGATACTATAAAGCAATTCACTCAGGTTCAATTATATCAAGAAAAACATTAAAAATCAATAGAAATTAAAGAGTTTCTCGCTTGTCGCGATATTGGATTGCCTCACTTATGTGATTTATTTCGATAGTCTTGGAGTTATCTATATCTGCTATTGTTTGAGCAACTTTTATAGTCTTCAAGTAACTACGAGCCGATAGATGTAGTTTCGATGTTGCAGTATCGATAAAATCCTTAGCAGGGGAACTAATTTTAAACAGTGTTTTCACGTCGCTAGTTTTAGCAGAACCGTTGTATTTTACACAACTACCATAACGATTTTGCTGTATTTTTGACGATATTGCTATCTTATTCTTAGACTCTTCATGGAGTTTATCTTCTTTACTTAAAGTTTTTAATAAGTTGCTGTTTTGGATTCTATCTACAGAGATTACCATATCTATCCTGTCAAGAAGTGGCCCTGAGAGTTTTCTTTGATAATTTATAATTTGGGTGGTAGTGCAGGTGCATTCATGGTTTGGGTCGCCGAAAAATCCACAAGGGCAGGGGTTCATCGTGGCTATTAACATAAAATTAGCAGGATACGTACTGCGATATTTGGTACGGCTAATTGTAATGGTTTTATCTTCTAAAGGTTGACGTAGAGTTTCTAAAATTGACTTTGGATATTCAGGTATTTCGTCTAAAAACAACACTCCCATATGGGCAAGACTTATTTCGCCTGGAGCAGCTTTTGGTCCACCTCCAACTATCGATGTCCTACTTGCAGTGTGGTGAGGTGCTCTAAAAGGTCGTTCGAACGATGATTGCTCTGAATTTTCGACCAAGCAGTGAATTTTAGCAACCTCTAAGAGCTCTTGGCTAGATAAATCAGGTAATAGATTTAAAGCTGCTTTTGCTAGCATTGTTTTACCGGTTCCGGGAGGGCCAATTAGAAGTATATTATGCCTGCCTGCAATAGCTATTGTTAGAGCTCGCTTAGCCTGTTCTTGTCCAATAATATCGTCAAGAGTAGTTTTTTCTACTTTTTTGGCCTCATCGAATTTCTCGGCGGGCTCTTGTATTGAAATTTCACCTTTAATATGTAGAAAAATATCTTTTAAGTTTTTAGCAGGAACTAGTTTGACGCCTGTAATTAGACTTGCCTGGGTGTAATTATCATATGGTATAAAAATTTCTTTAACGCCAGCGTCTTTTAGGCGCTCCACGATATTGAGAATACCCTTTATTGGTCGTAACTCGCCATCTAAGGATAACTCTCCTGTGAACGCACGATTAGAAAGGTTGCTGGACTTAATTTGTCCGCTAACCGTTAATATTGAAATCGCTATTGGCAAATCGAAACTGGTTCCATCTTTTGGTATTTCGGCCGGAGCTAAGTTGATAGTTATTTTCTTTTTTGGAAAATCAAGCCCTGAATTTTTGATAGCACTTCTTACTCGCTCCTTAGATTCATCAATTGCTTTATTTCCCATTCCAACTATCTGTAATGTAGGTAGACCCTGTGAAGCATCACTTTCTACTTCAATAAGTTCGCCTGAATACCCAATAGCTGCTGCTGATATAACTTTACTAACCATACTAAAATTTAAACATAAACTCTATATAAAATCAATTTTTATGGTATAATTGACTTATTGTGGGGCTGAATTAGCAGTAGACAAGAGAAATTAACAAACTAGCATGCAGGTCGTTTGACAACGAAAAAGTTTAAATTAATTGCAAAATCTAATTTTGTAGCAAAAGTTCAGAGCTTTTTTAAAGCTCCTGCTCTTGCAACAATCGCTGCTTAAATTAAGCGATCATTAGTCTTTGCTTTTCGGCGGTAGCTTAGACTGGTGTCATATTGACGTCGATAGTTCGAAGGAAGGGCAGTTACCTTCGAATGAATTGTTTTCTGCAAACTCCATTTAATTTTTGTCTTTCTTTGATGGATGGAGAAAATAAGAAAGAATAAGCTTGTAGATTGTTAGATTGTTATCTTTTGGACCCGAGGGCAGTTCTCGGCAGCTCCACCAATTTAGGATTTAGTTTTTTGATAAAATAAAAAATGAGCGACTGCGAGGAACGCTCATTTTTTATTTTGTGGAGTTTTTTGTTTTGCTAGCATTTCTGCGGAGTTTAGCTAGAATTTTACTGAAATAATTTTTATTTTTGGCTTATGTATAAAATATTTATTCATAAGCTACCCCTATAATATACGTAAATGGACATAAAGTCAAGAGTTTTTTTGACTTTTTTGAACAATTTTTTTAACCGACTTTTCTAATCGAATTTTTTTGAAAAATGATGATTTTTTTACAATGAAAAATAAGCCTAAGCATATTGACTTTTACTCATTGTTGTGATACAATTTAATTAGCTTTGATAAATATAAAAAGCAAAAAATAAAACAAAATAGCACATTTCACCAAGCACCTTATTTATAGAATTTTGAATCAAATTGACCAAATCGTTTTTTGTGGACTTTATTGGCAATTTATAAAAAGATTAATAAAAGTGATTTAGACCTTTTAGCTTTTTTGAATTGCCAAAAAGCTCCGCAAAAATGCGTAGAGCGCGAGGGCAAGTACTTATAGTTTCAAATGAAATTATTCAAGGAAACTCTCAAGTGTATGCTTCTCTATAAGAGAAGCGGTCAACATAGTCCAAAAGGGCTAGCCGCAGAGCCACGGATTTTAGTAATGTTTTTAGCTCCGTTTGGTATGTCTGTCTTGCTAGCTCTTTGGGCTAAATCTAAAATGTGGTATTATTTAGATATGATTTCAAAAATTATTTTCGCAGTTCTAGTGATTTCAATTCTTGGCATCTCTAGCATATTACACTTTACTACACCATCTATGGCTGGCCCATGGGGAGTTTTGGGCCTTTTTATCTTAGCATACGTTTTTACTGTATGTATAGTTACGATATTTTTATACGGCACCAATCGTGTTCTTTATTTCATACTCTTAAACTTTAGCCGGAATGAAAAAATAAAATTTGCTAAGAGAGATATTTTATTCCACCTAAAATATGCCTTAGCATTAGCTTTAATGCCTATAATTCTGGTAGCGCAACAATCAGTTAGCGGAGTAGGGGTTTTTGAGATAATTTTGGTAATTATTTTAGAAATAATAGCCTACATTTATATTTCAAAACGCTAATGTTTATGCTATAATATAGGTTATGGAACCGCAGAAGAATGTTAACTTTCCTAAAGTAGAAAAAAGTTTTTCGAATTATAATTTCGAAGGGCAAAATTTCGAAAATATACAACATGAGGAAAAACAAGAGTCTGCGCAAAATCTTGAAATGGATAGGTCGCACGAAGCGGCTTTTTCTGCTTTAGGTGAATTTGAGCAAAATAGGGAAATAATCAACGCTCAGCCACAGTTGCTTCCGGTCGATATAGGATCGATTGAGCAGACAGATAGAGCTGTCGTAAGCTCAGCTCCGGCTAAGGCTGCAGATATTGATTTAATGGAAGACGAGTGGGTTAAAGATTTACAGAAAATGATTCTTGAAACCAAAGGCGACCCTTTTAATAGGCAAGTTAGGTTTAAAGAAATGCAAATGGACTATCTTAAGAAGAGATATAATAGAATTATAAACGGTGGTAAATAATGGAAGTTTTAATAATTGGTTCAGTAGTATTTGCAATTATATGTGTTGCGGCTTTTTTGATTTTTAATGAATATAAAAAGACAATTCAGGAGGCTAAAAATTACGAGCGTGGGCTAAAAATGGTGCCTATGAAGATTCACCTTCCACCGCCAAGTGATGACGTAGATGCAGGAAGCCGCGATGAAAGGGATGTTATAGATGAGGTTTTATCCGAAGCGCAGACAATGTATAATATCATTGCTAGCACGGCGACAAAAGGATTCAAGACTAAGCTTTACGGCCAGAGGCATATCTCTTTTGAGATTGTTGCGAGTGATGGGCTAATTAATTACTATGCCGTAGTTCCTGCAGTTATCACAGATACTGTTAGACAGGCCATTTCTGCTGCCTATCCTAACGCGCGGTTAGAAGAAGTTGAAATTAAGAATATTTTTAGCCGTCAAGGGAAAATGCAGGGAGTCATTGGTGGAGAATTTACTCTAAAAAAGGATTATATTTACCCAATTGCGACCTATAAAGAATCTCAGCGTGATGCGATGAGGGCTATAATCGATTCTTTGAATAATGTTTCTAGGGGTGATGGCGCATCTATACAGGTCATGATTCGACCAGCTGAAGAAAAGTGGACTGCAAAGTCTATGCAGAAATCTAGCGAAATATTAAATAAAGGGTCTGGAGCTAAGAATAGTGCAGCTAAAGGCGCTTTGGATATTATGGAGGCATTATGGAAGCCGCCAACATACGGGGAAGGTGAAAAAGTAGAAGCTCACCAATTATCTGCGCTTGAACGAGAAGAAATTGAAGCTATCGAGAACAAGACTAAATACCCAGGATATGAGGTATTGATAAGAGTTGTTGTATCATCTTCTACTTCCGCAAAAAGTCAGGCAATTCTGAATGGAATAGTGTCATCATTTTCTCTTTTTGATTCGCCAAGGTTTAATGGCTTCAAGTTTAATATGACCCAAAATATAGACAACTTTATTACATCTTATATTTTTCGCTTTTTTCCGCAAAATGCAAAGAGTGTAATATTAAACTCAGTTGAGCTTTCGACAATTTTTCATCTACCAGATAGAAATTCGATTTCTACAGAAAAGGTTGAAAGGCAGAGAATTAAGCAGGTTGATGGACCTACTGAAGTGATGGATAGTGGGCTGTTGCTGGGCGTTAACGAATACAGAGGTGTCGAAAAGCAAATTAGGCTTAGCAAAAATGACCGTCGCCGCCATGCATATATTATAGGTCAAACTGGAATGGGTAAATCTAAGCTTTTGGAAAACTTGGCTTTTCAAGATATTATGAATGGCGATGGGTTTGCTTTTATCGACCCACATGGTGATTCCGTGGAAGAGCTTCTTGGGATGATTCCGAGGGAGCGACTTGATGATGTAATCTATTTCAATCCTGGTGATACTGAAAATCCACTTGGATTTAATATGTTTGAAGCAAAAAGCGAGTCTGAGATGGATTTTATTATTGGCGAAACCAACTCCATGCTTAAATCCCTATATGACCCAGGCAATACTGGCGTGGTTGGCCCTCGTATGGAGAATATTGTTCGAAATGCGGCAATACTTCTAATGAGTGACCCTAATGGTGGAACTTTCATGGATATACCTAAGGTTTTAGTCGACCCAGAATTTGCTAAATCTAAAATTAAATATCTGAGAAATCAGCGAGCGATAGATTTTTGGACTAAAGAATGGCCTGCTTCTCAACGTTCTAGCGAGGCCGGCGAACTGGTGTCTTGGGTTGTTTCGAAATGGGCACCTTTCGAAAATGGCTTACTTAATAATATATTAGGCCAAATCAACAGCTCATTTAATATTCGAGATATTATGGATAACCAAAAAATCTTACTCGTAAACCTATCTAAGGGTAAGATGGGCGAGGGGGCTGCAAAACTTCTTGGTATGGTTTTTGTGATGAAATTTCAGGCTGCTGCAATGAGTCGAGTTGACACCCCTGAAGACCAACGCAAAGATTTTTGTCTTTATGTTGATGAGTTTCAAAATTTTGCCACTGATAGCTTCGAATCTATTCTTTCAGAAGCCAGAAAGTTTCGCCTAAACTTGATATTAGCGAATCAGTTTATGACGCAGCTGACTGAAAATATAAAAGGTGCCGTTATGGGGAATGTTCCGACTAAATTGGTGGGGCGTATAGGTATTGACGATGCCGAAGTATTGCAGAGAGCGTTCCACCCTACTTTTACGGCCGAAGATCTGATTAAGACGCCCAATTATAACGCAATTGCTACAGTCTTAGTTAATGGTTTTCCGTCGTCACCATTTAATATAAAATTGCTGCCTCCCTTAGGAAAATCTAATCCTCAATTGAGAGAGGCCATAAAACAATACTCAGCATCTAAGTATGGTCGTCCGAAGGCTTTGGTAGAAGCTGAAATTCGTGATAGGTTGTCTGTTGCGCGGAATGAGGTGAATGGAAGCTCTGTAGAGCCTTCAATTAAAAAAGCTCCATTCAATCAAAGCGACAATAATAACTCATTAAGCGAGAGACGAGAAGTCGTAGAAAATAATTTGAATACAGTGTCTCAAGCTAAAGCTGAACAATTGAATCAACAGCCTTCATTTCTTGACGATTGGCTAAAAAGACGAGAACAGATTAGAGCTCAAAGTTCACCGAAGGAGTCTTTGGTTGCGGATACTGCTAAACAAGGAAGCGCACCAGACTCGAACGCGAATAATAATGAACTTAATATCAGGGGTAATATTCCAGAAGAAGACGAAGTTGTATTCAAAATAAGATAAAAAGTAATAAAATAGTCAACCAAATTAACGGTTGACTATTTTACAATAATTCTAATAAAGTTAAGAGATATATAAGAAAGGATTAAAAATAAAAATAGGAGATTTGTTGTTAAAATAACGCCACTAAGGATACTAATGATAAAAAGAGCAAAGAACAACAGACAAGATAGACATAGAGATATCGTTATTATTTTTGGACTAAAAAAGATATTTAGAAAGCTTTCGGCATGGTCTGCGAATCTTGAGTTAAATATCGGACGTAAAGCCATTTCGAACTTGGTTAAGTCGGGATTGGTAGACTCTAATATCTCGTCAACCTGTTTCTTAATATCTTCATTCATATTTAGGGTAACCTTTCTTGGAGCTTAATAGATTTAATTTGCTTGAGCAATAATTTTGTTCGTAACAGAGATAACGATGTTAAAAATACAACCACACAAATTAACAACGTTGTAATGTTTACATCTATTTTCTTGCTGAATTCTAATAGCTCATCTAAGCTTTTGGCTATGGGTCGGTCAATAGCCAACTTTGTTGAATTGCCGAAAAAGAACTCGATTGCGTAATCATAACTCGTCTTATTTTGACGATGAACAGGAATTTTATCTTTCAATCTAACTGAAAATTCACGAATATCGGTTTCTCCTGGTTGCAATTCAGAATCACTCCATTGTGCGTATTTTTCGCCCACTGTAAGCCCCTTTTGATTAAGGATGGTTGCGTATTCGAGAATATCACTTGATTGGAATTTGAAATCAACAATTTGGGGCTCATTCGAAGTATTCTTTATCTTTAGCTGAAAAACTATCTCTGAGCCTGGAATTCTTTTTTCGGGGGCGTAAACGATTTTTGAGCTTAGATCTAAATCTGCAGAACTGGCTATTCTCTCGATAGGAGTGTAGCCATTATGGCTCGCGTTTTTAAATGGGAGAGATACGACAAAGAAACATAAGAAAAAAAATAGCAAAGCCGAAAAAAGGCTAGCGATCTGCCACCTGAGTTTTTTTCGAAGGTCTTTTTCGAAAGAAACCAGCTTGTCTCCTAGCGAAGGGCTATAGTAGTATCCTAAAATAATTTTTCTAAACATCCCACACCTTAAACATAACTATTTTAACATAAAATCGATAAAAAAATAAGGTTTATTTGCGATTTTTCGAAAAATACGCTATAATTGTACTGTATATAAGAGGTAAAGGATAAGATTAACAGAAAGTCTGAATGAGAGGGAATTGATGCCTAAACAAAAAGAAAACAACTATGATGGTTCACAAATTCAAGTTCTCGAGGGGCTAGAGCCTGTTCGGAAACGCCCAGGGATGTACATCGGCTCAACTGGTTACGACGGTGTTCACCACTTGATCAAAGAAATTGCCGACAACTCTATTGACGAAGCTATTGCTGGTTATGGCACAAAGGTTTTGGTTAGAATATTGGCCGATGGCGGCGTAAATATTACAGATGATGGTCGAGGTATTCCAGTCGATGTTCACCCTAAAACAGGTAAATCGACTCTTGAAACCGTGCTTACAATTCTCCATGCTGGTGGAAAATTTGGCGGGGGTGGTTATAAAGTTTCGTCTGGTCTTCACGGTGTGGGTTCATCGGTTGTGAACGCGCTTTCGACTAAGATGATTGCAGAGGTTGCTCGAAACGGAAAGCTCTATCGAATTGAATTCGAAAGAGGTGTTCCAGTTACCGAATTGAAAAATCTTGGTAAATCGCCGCGTCCAGATGGAACAAGCATTACTTTTTACCCAGACCCAACTATTTTTAAAGAGACGGTTGAATTTGATTATAAGTGGGTTGTAAATTATTTGCGACATCAGGCATATTTGACTAAAGGCATATATGTTCAAGTTGATGATGAAAGAACTGGTGAACGAAAGGCTTTCTACTTTGAAGGTGGAATTCAGAGTTATGTTAAACACTTGAATATAGGCAAAGAAGTTCTGTCAGACCAGCCTTTTTATGTCGAAAAACAAGTTGAAGACTCGATGGTTGAAGTAGCGATTCAATATAACGACACCTACTCCGAGAATGTTCAAGCATTTGCAAACAACGTGCTTAACCCAGATGGAGGAACTCACATCGTTGGATTTAGAAGTTCGTTAACTCAAACTATTAACGATTACGCTCGTAAAAATAATTTGCTCAAAGAAAAAGAAGACAACCTGAGCGGTGACGATATTCGAGAAGGTTTGACGGCGATTGTTTTGGTGAAGCTTCCAGACCCACAGTTTGAAGGTCAGACCAAAAATAAGCTTGGTAATCCAGAGGTACGTAGATATGTTCAGCAAGTTATGAGCGAATATTTTGGCTACTACTTAGATGAAAATCCAGCTATCGCTAAGAAGATTGTTAATAAAGCTATTTTGGCGGCTCGGGCGAGAAAAGCTGCGCGTGCGGCTCGAGAGAATGTGATTCGTAAGGGCGTTTTGGATGGCTTGAACCTTCCTGGAAAATTGGCGGATTGTTCTTCGAAAAACCCTGACGAATGCGAACTATACATTGTGGAGGGAGATTCGGCTGGTGGTTCGGCGAAAAACGGTCGCGATGCGCGAACTCAGGCGATTTTGCCGCTCCGAGGTAAAGTTCTAAATACCGAGCGCGCTCGTCTAGATAAAATGCTTGCAAACAACGAAATTGTCTCGCTAATCAAAGGTATGGGGGTTGGCATTGGCGACCAATTTGACATTTCTGGCTTAAGGTATAATCGAATTATTATTATGACCGATGCCGACGTTGACGGTAGCCACATTGCAACACTTTTGATGACCTTCTTCTTCCGATATATGCGTGAAGTGGTTGAAGGCGGACATATTTATCTTGCAAAACCGCCACTATTCTTGCTAAAAGGCGCCGGGAATAAGCACTACTATGTATATAGCGATGAGGAACGCGACGCAAAAATCAAGGAATTGATTGAAGAACGAAAAGCTCGCGGAACTCAAATTAATCCCGAAGATAGCGAAATTAAACAGGCTGGCCTAACCGGAATTCAGCGCTACAAGGGTCTCGGTGAAATGGACGCTACTCAGCTCTGGGAAACTACAATGAATCCAGAAAATCGTGTGCTCGTTCAGCTAAAACTTGAAGACGCCGAGCGCGCAGACGCAATTTTTACTAAGTTGATGGGCTCGGAAGTTTCAATGCGTAAAAACTTTATTCAAACTAATGCTAAATACGTTAACCTTGAGGAATTGGACATCTAATTATGGAAAAAGAAAATACAAAACCATTAGAGGGTGAAATTATAGAAGCACCTACTCATTCGAAAAGCCTCGAATTTCGAACAGTTGAAGACGTGATGGAAGATTCTTTTCTTCGATATTCGATGTCGGTTATCATTGACCGTGCGCTGCCAGACGCGCGAGATGGTCTAAAGCCGGTGCACCGTCGAGTGCTTTACACGATGGGTGAAATGGGTGTTCGACCAGGCTCTGCGTTCAAGAAATCAGCGCGTATCGTCGGTGATGTGATGGGTAAATATCACCCACACGGTGATAGCTCAATCTACGATTCTATGGTGCGCTTAGCTCAGGATTGGGTAATGCGATATCCACTCGTTGAGGGTCAGGGAAACTTTGGTTCGATGGATGGTGACCCCGCAGCGGCTATGCGTTATACAGAGGCGCGATTAGGTCGAATCGGCGACATTATGCTAAACGACCTCGATAAAGATGCTGTTGACTTTCGTCCGAACTACGATGGCTCTGAAAATGAACCCTCGGTTCTTCCAGCGAAGTTGCCGAATTTGCTTTTGAACGGTCAAGTTGGTATTGCGGTGGGTATGGCTACAAGCATCCCCACGCACAACCTCGGTGAAGTTGTTGATGCTTCTATTGAGCTTATCGATAATCCTGAAGCAACGCTTGAAGATTTAATGAAGCACGTTAAGGGTCCTGATTTCCCGACAGGTGCGACAGTTTACGGCGGCACACCAATGATTCAGGCGTATAAAACTGGCCGTGGAAGCGTAACGATGCGTGCAATTGCTGATATCGTCGAAGCCAAACGCGGTCGTCATCAGATTGTTATTACGGAAATTCCGTATGGAGTCAACAAAGCCAGCTTAATCGAAAAGATTGCGGACTTGGTAAAAGAGAAGAAAATTACTTCAATTGCCGATTTGCGCGACGAATCTGCTCGTGGAAACGTGCGAGTTGTAATTGATTTGAAGAAAGACGCTTATCCGAAGAAGGTTCTGAATCAACTCTACAAACTCACACCGCTACAGAGTAATTTTCACTACAATATGCTTGCCTTGGTTGGTGGCGGAATTCAGCCTCGAGTGCTTGGCTTGAAAGAAATTCTCGATGAATTTATTCAACACCGTCGAATTGTGGTGCGTCGTCGAACCGAATTTGAGCTTCGAAAAGCGAAGGCGCGAGCGCATATTCTCGAAGGATTGAAGATTGCTCTCGATAATATCGATGAGGTGATTTCGATTATTCGAAGTTCGAAAAATACTGAAATTGCTGAAAACTCGCTTCGAGAGAAATTTGGTCTATCGGAGATTCAAGCTAAGGCGATTTTGGCGATGCAACTTCGACGTCTCACTGGACTCGAGCGCGAAGCTATCGAATCAGAACTCGCCGAGCTTTTGAAATTGATTGCTCAATTAGAAGCTATCCTTGCAGACGAAAATGAGATTTTGCGAATCATCAAAGAAGAACTTCTCGAAATGAAAGAAAAGTATGGCGATGAGCGAAAAACTAAGATTATCAACCACGAGCTTGGTAAATTCAGTGACGAGGAATTGATTCCTGAAGAAGAAAGTGTGATTTTGCTAACTACTGAAAATTACATCAAGCGAACGCTTTTGGCTGACTATCGCCGACAACATCGTGGCGGAAAAGGTAAACGCGGTATGACCACCAAGGAAAAGGACATCATCGATCAGTTGATTCCAGCTGGAACGCACGATTGGCTCCTATTCTTCACAAACAGAGGTAGGGTATTTAGACTTAAAGCCTACGAAGTTCCAGCGGCGAGCCTTCAAGCCAAGGGTGTTGCTGCAGTGAATCTGTTAAACCTTCAGCCAGAAGAAAAGATAACATCGATTATTAAGCTTGAACAAAATAGTAGTTCAGACGATTATCTCTTTATGGCTACAACTAAGGGAACCGTAAAGAAAACTTCGCTCAGTGATTTTGCAAATATCCGAACAAACGGCCTTAATGCTATAAATCTTGATGAAGGCGATGAATTGCGCTGGATTCAAAAGACGAATGGCTCGAATGATATTATCGTGTCGACTTCCGCAGGTCAGGCTGTCCGATTTAACGAATCTGATGTTCGCGCAATGGGACGCGCCGCCAGAGGAGTACGAGGTGTAAGGCTGCGACCAAATGACGTAGTTGTCGGTATGGATGTTGTGACAGAGAAAGAGCAGAAATTGTTAGTTATCTCTGCTAACGGATACGGCAAATCAACCAAAGTTGCTAATTTTGAGATTAAAAGGCGAGGTGGAATTGGCGTAAAGGCTGCGATTGTTACGGCAAAAACTGGACCAATTGTTTCTGTTCAAACTCTACCAGTTGAAGTTTCAGACGCGCTAATGATTTCGAACAGCGGTCAAACCATTCGAATTTCGATTAAGGATATTCCAACTCTCGGTCGAACAACGCAGGGAGTTCGAATTATGAAATTAAATTCTGATGATAGTGTTGCAAGTGTTGGATTAATGGAAGAAACAAAAGAAGAGGAAAAATAATGCCATCAATTTTAACAATTTTTGTGTTAGCCTGGGGTATCGCTCAAGGAATAAAATATCTGTTAGAAGCCCGCAAGAATGATGATGCGCGATTTAAGCGTATCATCACCGAAAGCGGCGGAATGCCTAGTGCTCATAGCGCGGTGGTTATTTCTATAACTACATACATAGGTTTCACGCAGGGTATATTCTCAGCAATTTTTGGCTTAGCGGTTGTCTTTTCGGCGATTGTAATTTACGATTCGATGAAGGTTCGCTATTCGAACGGTATCCAGGCTCAAAGAATTAATGAAATTATCGAAAGTCAGAAAATGAAACTTTCGAAAGTTCGAGTAGTTAAGGGGCACACTCCTCTTGAAGTTGCTGTCGGCATGTCTTTAGGCTTTCTAATTGGATATTTTTCATTTATTCTCGGAATATAATATATAGTAAATAACGGGTCTTGAAGGCTCGTTATTTTGCTGATTGAAATAAAAATAAAAAAGTTGAAAAAAAGTGTTGACTTAAAAAAATAAATTGTGTATAATTAAATACAGTTCAGCGCCCAAAGGTTGGAGCGGAGGAACGATGAACGTTAACAATTTGATTGTGCAAATTTATCGTCAGTCTATTTTATAGATTATCAATTTGATAATTCTTTTTATGGAGAGTTTGATCCTGGCTCAGGATTAACGCTGGCGGCGTGCCTAACACATGCAAGTCGAGCGGCAGCGAGTTTTACACTGAATTCTGGAAGCTTCTGGTTGAAAGGGAAGATTTATTCAAGAATTTTGTGTAAAATGTCGGCGAGCGGCGGACGGCTGAGTAACGCGTGGGAACGTACCCCAAAGTGAGGGATAACGCATCGAAAGGTGTGCTAATACCGCATATGGTCTTCGGATTAAAGCCTTCGGGCGCTTTGGGAACGGCCTGCGTCAGATTAGATAGTTGGTGAGGTAATGGCTCACCAAGTCGACGATCTGTAACTGGTTTGAGAGGATGATCAGTCAGACTGGAACTGAGACACGGTCCAGACTCCTACGGGAGGCAGCAGTGAGGAATC
>JAUMUX010000005.1 GCA_030530485.1 bacterium
AATTCAAGTTGTTTGTTATAATAAGAAGGATTTAATTTTGAAAAATCATAAAAACCCCAACAAAAGTCTCAATTTTATTAGTTTAATATTGGGGCTTTTTGTTTTGTCTCAATAAAATGGAGATACTATGATTTTTAAACTTGATGAAAAAAGAAAAAATACAATGAAAGAACGGCTCGGCGAGGCTTGTCAATTTATTGATGACGAACGCTATTTGCCAATGTTCCGAAATAGACAAAAACGATTCCCCGAGGAATTTGCGAAAAGCGTTGAGCTCGCCAAGAAAGTTAAAAACGGCGCGAGTAAATATTTTGCTCATATTTGGAGTTCTAAAAATCTAAATAAATCACTTGAAATTTTACGCAGCATTATTAATCGTGCTAAATCTTTACTTGCAAAAATTCGTTTTGAAAAGAAACAGCTAGCTCGAATTAGTAAATCTCAGAAAGGTGCGAATATTTCTTTACGTGAAAGATATATGGAGCTTAAAAATGCTAAATTAGCTCATAGCTCGCTATTGTAATTTAAATTTATTTTTTATTGAAATTTGGGTTTCTAACCCTTTCTTTCTTGCGCTTCATTGAAAATATTACAACATATTATTTTTTATTGTAAAATAGTAAAAAATATTCAAATTACAATGTCAAATAAAATGCTTGCGTTATTTCAGAAATGGAGTCTGCGATGAGATAATTTAATGAAATTTTAATAAAAAAATAAGCCGAAATGGTTTATATAAATGTTGATTTAATTTTATTTATTTTTATATAAAGGAGATTTAGATTTATGTTTGAAGATTACTCACCTGCTGAGAAACAGGTTTACCAATACATTGAATGGTGTCAATTTATTGCTAATTTTACCGAAGCAACCATTAGGAGTAAGCGTTCATATTGCTGGAGTTTTATTGAAAAAATGAATATTCACGATATTAAAGAGATCACAGAAAATGAAGTTAACGAATGGGTGCGTTGTCGTCTTTCTGGAGATAAGGGCTTTTCAAAAATATCAGTGAACGCTTTGAGGTCTGAGAAAATTCAGATAATGGCTTTTCTTAAATGGGTTCATAATACACAGGGTGGAACTAAAATTCGCTTTCCGTATATAGTTAATCCAAAACCCGAGCCTGTTAACCGTAAATTCTATAGTGGCGCAGAAATAGACGATATGATCGATAAATGTAAAAGCTTAAAATCTAAAATGATAATTTCACTCGCTTTTGATACGGGGCTTCGCCGAATTGAGATAGTAAATATCAAATTCTCTGATATTGTAGGAAATCAAATTAAAACTATTGGTAAAGGTCGAAAACTTGGTTTTGTTTATTTTTCAAATAGAACTAAAAAATTAATTGAACAGTTTTCAAAAACTAACGAATCAGGAGAAATATATTTGTTAAAAAGACGTGAAGAATGCAGGGCGGAATCTTGCGCTTCCGTCATGACGGAGCAATTAAAACATGAATTGTCTAAAATAGGATACCCTAACTTTCAGATTCATGAACTTCGTCACTCTTTCGCTACCGATTTGCAGAAAAAAGGTGCAAGGATTGAAGAAATTCAAAAATTAATGCGCCATGGCGACCCAGCCATCACTCAACGATATCTTCATGGACTTGATGGTGTTTTGGGTGATGTTTGGGCTAAGTATAAGGGCTAAAAACTATTTTACAAAAATAGTCTTGACAAAACTGCTAATGTTTGATATAATGAGAGCATAGAAATGAGGAAATAACCTCATCTACACTTTAACAAGCTGGAATAATTCTAAAGAGTTATTTCTGCTTATGTTGATATGTTATATCATTTTTCGAATTTTTAGCAACATAAAATCGCCCTTTTCGAAGAGCGATTTCGATTTTCGAAAATTTTCGAGGCGTTTTCGAAAGTTTAGCCGCGTTTGAGACTGCGTTTGAAGCGCGCCATCACCCCAGCTTTGCCAAGGCGTGGGTTTTTCTCGGTTTTGTAGCGGCGAATTTGGCGGTCGAGTTTAGCCTCAACAATATCAATCGCCGCCAAAACGTTCGAACTTTGGTCTTTCGCCACGATAGTTTTATCTGGCACAGTCAAAATCGCCTCAACTTCGTATTTGTTGTCATTTGCGGCATTAATTTGTTCGATAACAACGCGCGCCGTTACTGATTTTTTGGCGTGACGTGGCAAATATTTGTCTAATTTACCGATATGTTTCTCAGCATATTTTCGGGTGGTTTCGTCAACTTCGTATTTATTTCCTGTAATCTCAATCTGTGAAATCATTCGATTTTCCTTCTTTGATTTAATTATTTTACTCTTAAATTTTAGCATAAACTCTTTAAAATGTCAATGAAAAAGCCCGCCAATTATTAGCGAGCATTTAGAACGCTTGCGACCAAGCGAATCTTCTTTGGCACAAAACCAGCAAAAGGCTCGATTCCAATATCCGCCGTATCCAAGATGGGCGCAGATTTAAAACCGAATTCCGCTTTCAGTTCGTCGATTCTTTCGTCGATAGCTGGGTCGTTTTCAGTTTCAATATTTCGAATTTCGAAATATTGCAAAACACCAGCCGCCTCAAGATGCTTTTTAGTCATCTTACAGGCAACGCAGTTGTTTTTTAAAAAAAGTACTGGCATTCTTCATACCTCCCTTGTTTTATTTAGCCTGAGCTTAAATAAAATTATAGCGCTTTCGCCTAAATAAATCAAGCAAAAACGCTATATTTAGTGTTGTAAAATTTACGGTCGGTTTAAATTCGTGCGCGACCGCCCATAAATAGCTTCAGCACTTCTGGCAAAACCAAATCTTCGCCATCTTGGAAGTTTTCAATCACCGCCACCAAGCAACGCGCGAGCGACACCGCCGTGCCATTCAAAGTGTGAACAACCTGCAATTCGCCGTTTTCGCGGCGCACGCGAATATTCAAATTGCGCGCCTGATAATCGGTGCAGTTCGAACAGCTGGTAATTTCGCGATAATTGCCATCCACTGGGCTCCAATATTCGATGTCGTATTTTTTCGAAGCTGGCGCACCCAAATCACCACTGGCAATGTTTATCACACGATACGGAATGCCGAGTTCTTGATAAATTTCTTCTTCCACCGCCAAAATCTTTTCGTGAATCTCAACGCTCTGCTCTGGCAAAGTGTAGGCATACATTTCCAGCTTGTTGAATTGGTGTACGCGGAACAGCCCGCGCGTGTGCTTGCCGTAAGTTCCCGCCTCTTTGCGATAACAAGGCGAATAACCAGCGTAAAAAATCGGCAAATCTTTTTCATTCAAAATTTCATTCGCGTGATAGCCCGTAAGCGACATTTCAGCAGTCGCAATCAAGCTCAAATCTTCGTTTTCGATAAAATATTCATCGCTCTGTTCGCTCGAACGCGGCGCGAAGCCAGTCCCCGTGGCAACTTCGCCATTCACCATATGCGGAACTGTCATAAAATTGAAGCCCTTAGCGAGGAGTTTTTGGAGTGCAAATTGATAAAGCGCGTTTTCAAGAAGCGCCAAATCGCCCTTCAAGAAGTAAAATTTCGTTCCTGCAACTTTCGCGCCTCTTTCGAAATCCACCCAGTTTTTCGAATTGGCGAAATCGAGATGGTCGCGCGCACCTTGGCGATTTTCGAAAAGATGTTCGCCCCAAGTTTTCACCAGTTCGTCTTCGCCCTCTTTGCCGATTGGCACATCAGATTGAAGCACGTTCGGAATAGCGTTCAAGCCGCGCTGAACTTCCGCCTCAAGATTTCGAAGCTGATTTTCGAATTTCGAAAGCTCTTCTTTAATTTTCTTGCCTTCTTCGATAATCTCTGGCGCTGGTTTTCCGCCCGCCTTTTTCATCGAAGCCGCAATTTGATTGCGTCGCGCGCGTAATTCGTCGGCTTGCTGATTGATTTTTTTGCGCTCGTCGTCCAAAGCTAAAACCGCATCGACATCAGTTTTGTAGCCCTTGGCGAGTGTATCTTTTTTGACTTGCTCTAAGTTTTCGCGAATGAATTTGATGTCTAACATACTTTAGATTATACCACGAAAAACCACCTCCGTGAAGAGGTGATTTTTAGCTATTTTATCGCCACCTTCTTGGTGGTCTTCTTGGAGGATTATTATTTCCGTCATCTTCTCTGAGCGCTCTGGTTAGCTCATTGATAGCTTGAGAAACTTCTTTCGCACTATCGCCTTCGTGTGGAATTTTAATTCCAGCGTCCTCGGCAATCTTCCTCTGGCCTTCAAGCTGTCCGCCAGAAAGTCCAGCGCGATTTTGGGCATTGCCCACCACAGCAGCGGCTTGCTCGGCCATTGAGTTCTGCTGAGCTTCCGTCCAGTTGGCTTTGTATTTATTGATGTTGTCCAAAGTTTGCTGATTCCAGCCAGCGCGGTCGTTGGTCGAAGCGTTGAGGTAGGTATCGGCATTTCCAGCGTGCGAAGCGTAAAGGTCGGCGCCAGAGGTATCTTGCGCTTTACCGTTGACGAAATCACCAAGCGCATTCATCAAAGCTGGGTCGTTGGCTTTAATATCGCCGCCATATTTATCGTTAAGCGTCGTAAAAGCTTCCTTCACCGACTGCGAAGCCATTTGTTCTTTCGTAAGATTCTGGAAGATATTTGTGAGCTGAGCGTATTTATCTTTGCCCGACATTCGACTGTTTGACATCAAACTTTGAAGCGCGATACCGAGTTCATCGCCGTTATTCGTATCTAAAGCTTTTGCAGCAAAATCAACATAGGCATTGTTTCCGCCTGAGCCGAATCGTTCGCTCATATCCTTAATACGGGTAGCATTGAGTCCATCGATTTCTTTTTGCTTTTCAGCCTGAAGCTTGCGGTAAAGTAATTCTTCGCCCCGAGTCGCGGTTCCTGCCGAAACTTTAGCGCCGAGCTCATTGATATTTTCATCGCGTTCAGCATTATTGAGCGATTCTTCATTCGCTTTAACCCAACGGTCAACCCGACGGCCAAACCTTCCGCCACCTGTGAACCTGCCCACAGCTCTTTTGGTATTGTTACCAATCACTTTATCAATCTTGCCAAGTCGACCCTTAGCGGCAGATTCCCTGGCGCCAGATGCGATACTGTTGAGTTTTCCAGTAATCGAACCTCCAGTGAGCTTATCGATAGCGGCAAGCGCGCCTTTAATCACCATAAATACCGAACCTAAACCAATAACCGGTATCAGTCTATACATTACCGATAGAAATATGTTACCATCATTCTCGACAGATGCAACCAAAACATCCGAAACAAAGAGCATTCCGCCCATCATCAGCGAACATATCGGGTAAACTATCAGCATTCCCTTCAGCATATTCTTCCAGCGGTTAAAAATAGATTCTGTGCCTGGCAAGATTGCCGCTGCAAAAGCAATTGGCGAAATAACCACCAAAATCACCACGGCCGCTTGGCGAATTGTTAAAATTGCTAGCATCACCAAGATCGAAAGAGCTGCAACAACTAAACTAACGAGAAGTGTCCCCGACATAGCAACAGTAGTCATACCCGCAACAGTACCCGCAGCAAGAACATTAGAAACTCCGTCAGTAATGCTCTGCCCAAAGTTTGCATCTTTTTCGGTAATATTATACCCAATTTGCGTAAAGAGATTAAATATCCACTGACCAAGCAGGTTAGAGATATCCACAAATATGACCGCCACCCAATAGGATATATTAACTAAAATAGCAAAGATTATTAAGCGCGGCAGCATCTTCTTAATTCCGTAATTGCTAATGCCAATATTGGTAATTTGCGAAATAATCACAATCGTAAATAAAATAACAAAAATTACATTTGCGAGGTTCCTGAATATTTCCCAAGCCTGGTATACAATCTGTGCGCCTCCACCAGGATTGTTCTTATATTTACTCTGGTTTTCGTTAGAAAGGTCAAAAATAACGCCTGATTTTATCGCTAAAAAATTCTCTGCTATGAATTTATATGTCGACCCCACCATTTCACCCAAGAAATTCGTCGTTGGGCAAACAATCCAGCCAATACCATCGACAGCACAAGAGCTGGAGCCCTCGGTAGCATTTCCTGATACATCGCCACCATCACTATCTGTAGAACCTGTAGGTTTGCCTCCGTCGTCAAGCTTAGAGTTGTTCATACAAAAACTATATCTGTAAGTTCTTCCGTCTTTTGCGGTCACCTCTACATCTTTTTTAAGGTTAAATCCGTTCTTACAAGATTTGAACTTATCACCACTATTAACCCTATAATAATCTGGCAAATCGTTTACAGTATTGATAACTATATCTCTAGTGTCTTTATAGTCTGAGCCTACTGCCTGAATGTGGCAGGTGTCTCCACCCGATAAACTAAGCAGCCACCAAGTTCCTCCTATTCTAGCGCATTCGTCTTCTTTTATTCTGTTTTTTCTTGCATTTTCACGCGCGCTACTCTTTACTTGGCAGTTAATCATTCCATTCGAATCTGTAACTTTAGCGTATGAGCTATGGCAAACCTTTGAATTTACCGGTACATAGGATTCAATATTGTAGAGCATATCGCCATAAGTTGTATAATTCCTAGTTCGTTGATTTGCAACGCCCGATCGAAATTTACAGCCAACGCCGGCATTAGTTCCGATTCCTTCGCCGTCCCATTCACCACCCATGCTAATACAATCAGACTTACCGATAACACCAGAATTACTAGTAACGGCGGCGTTAGCTAAAGACACACCAAAAATACAGATACAAAAAATAGCTACTATCGTAATCTTAACAATAACACCACTCAAAGCTCTCTTCATAATGCTTATAGTTTATCACATCTCGGCGGCAAAATAAAGCTTTTGCTTAATTTTTGCTGAAAGATTTTTTGCGAAAAAAGTGTTGACACATCGCGCACGTTTTGATAAAATAGCTACATATGGGTGATTAGCTCAGTTGGCTAGAGCATCTCGTTTACACCGAGAGGGTCTGGGGTTCGAGTCCCTAATCACCCACCAGAAATTATTTTCGAAAATGCCTGCGGGCGTTTTTTATTTTTCGAAAAACTAAATTCGAAATTCGAAAAGCCCACTTTTAATCAGTGAGCTTTTTGTTTTCAGAATTATTGCGCTGATTTACCAGCCGCCGCCTCCGCCGCCGCCAGCTCCGCCGCCAGAAAATCCGCCGCCACCCGTGCCACTACCAGATGAAGAAACTGGTGCAGAATAGCTATTTATGGCTGAACTAACCGAGCTAATCGAATTTGCAAAAGTGGCATAATTAAACGCCGAAACGCCGTAATACCAATCTGGCGAATAGTCAGTTTCTGCCATTTCGAGCTCAAGCACTTTCGCCCAAGTTTTTTCGAGCCCAAATAGCGCCGCCCAAGGCAAAAGTTTTTCGAAAAGCTTAATTCGCGAGCCGCCAAATTCCGTCTTGAAGCGCTCCGAATTTTCTAAACTCTGCGCAAACGCCAAGCGGTCTTTTTCAGCCGTTTTGATAAAAATCTTCAAACCTTCAAAATAATTACGCATTTCGTAGCCGTCTTTCGAAAGAATTGGCAGATAAGCAACGATAAAGAAAACAACCAGCGGAATAAAATTGAGCACAATCATCAAGACAACCGAAGCGTCGAAAATGCCGAGGTCGCGAAGGATAGGCGCGCCAACAAACAACAGCGCAATCCAGAAAACAAGCACGCCTGTCATAATGCGGTTTAGCTTGGTTTTGCGGTTGATTTTATCGTAAAAACGCGTTGAAGTAATATCGCGATTTTGCACCATATTGTAAAGTGCCGTCGATTGCGATTCGCTGAGTTTTTTCGAAAGGTCGAGCGTGGTTTTTCCGCCCGAAAACAGCTTATCCAGCACTGCCGCCAAATTGGAATTCAGCCCTTTGTTGTTCAATTTTTTCAGCTCATAAACTTTTTTAGTTCTGCCGAAAGCGGTTTTCTTTTCTTTTTCCACCACACGCAAATTTTGATTAACCGCCAAAAATAGAATCACCGCGGTCATTTTATTGGTTGAAGGAACCAATTGCGCCGCCTCGATAATATCAATTTCGCTCATTTTTGGTGGCAAATATTGCGGCGGAGTTGGCTGAGCTGGATTATTCTCGCGAATTTTCTTGATGTATTCACGAATTTTCATCCCCGCAACTACCGAAAACGCCACGAAAATAATCGCCAATATTGTATTTGCGACCACTGTTAAATCGAGCATTTTATCGGGCTGAGCGAAAGAGTTAGCCTTGAAGCCAATCGCGAAAGTCATATTTTCGCCAACGCCCACATTTTTGGCGCGAAAAATGAAATCGCCGTTGCTTTCGGCAGAAATATCGCAGTTTTTCGATTCACCAGCCGCGCCAGAATAGCAAGAATATTTCGAGTTGAGCTTTTGCTGAATTTCCTCGCTCATTTTCACCGCCGCCACCACTTCGCCAAAACTCTGGTGCCACTGTGTGCCGTTCACATTCAAATATAGCGACTGCTCGCCATCGGTGGTGCGCAAAACGTTATGAAGCTTGTATTTGATAGTGTAAGTTTGCTTGCCCTGCACGTATTTTTTCGAATTGCCGATTCGAAAAATGGTATATTCGCCGTTGCGATTAGCCGAAACGCGCTCAGATTCACCATTTCGAAAAGCCTCAATATTGCCGTCGAAAATTTTACGCCCGTCAAATTCATTCGGAATCGCCCGCTCAATACCGCGATTGATATTATCTTGTTCAAAATTCGCCTCCAGCGTTTCGGTGACTTCCAGCGTCGTATTGCCCTTTTCGTCCGCCTGCAAAACGTAATTCGCGGCAAATTTGCTAAATGTCAAATTAGTGTTCGTATCCAGCACTCGCCGATAATTCACCCCTTGGTTTTCCGCCGCCTGCGCCACGCCAGCAAAGCTCGCCGAAGCCACCACCAACGCACCCAAAATACTAAAAATAAGCTTTTTCATCATGATTTTATTATATCACACTCTCTGTTCTGGTTCAAAAAAGCCCTCTCAAAGAAGGCTTTAAATTCTATTTTGTTAGTTCGTTGTCGCTCACGCCCGCATTTTGGAACGAAATAAGATTTTCGGTAGAAATTTTCACCATATTTTTCACCGCAACATCGGTATTAAACGCAATATGTGGCGTCATAATTACATTGGGTAAGTTTTTTAAATCACGATAAATTTCGTCTTGAATCACCTGACCGCTCAAATCTTTTTTCAGCAAATGCTTTTCGAATTCATAGACATCGAGCGCCGCTTTCGAAACTTTGCCGCTCACCAAAGCGTCGCGCAAAGCCCTGCCATTCACGTGCCCACCGCGCGCCGTATTGATGATAATCACGCCATCTTTCATTTTAGCGATAGTTTCGGCGTTGATTAAGTGGTAATTTTCGTCGGTCAGTGGTGCGTGAATTGAAATAATATCGCTTTCTGCTAAAACTTCATCAAGCGATTTATATTCTAAAATCCCTTGCGCTTCGGCATTTTCAGCGACATCGTAGCCAATCACCTTTGAACCAAAAGCTTTAAAAACTCGCGCCGCCGCCCGACCAATATTGCCCGTGCCGATAATCCCCACCGTCATCGTGTTGAGTTCGCGCCCAATCAAGCCATCCACCGAATAATCTTGCACGCGCGCCCGTCGTAGCGCTAAAGGGATATTTCGCACAATCGAAAGCACCATCGCCACCGTAAATTCAGCAATCGCGCTGGGGCTATATTTTGGAACATTCGCCACTTGAACGCCGCACTCTGTCGCTTTCGCCAAATCTAAACCGTCGTAGCCAGCGGTTCGCACGGTGAAGTTTTTGATTCCCATTTTAGCCATTTCTTGCCAAGTTTCGTTGATTTCTTCGCTCGAAGTATAAACCGAAATCGCGTCAAATCCTTCTGCTAGCTTGATAGTTTCGGCGTTTAAATCTTTAGTGGTGGTGGCATATTCGATACTAAATTCGTCCGCAAATTTTTCGAAATACGGCACTTCATCTTTTCGAACACTATAAGCAATAATTCTCATACGCCTATTTTACGCTTTTTTTCTCTAAAAATCAAGCCACTTATGCTTATTTTTTCGAAAAGAAAACCCCGCTTTTTCGCGGGGTGTGTGAGATTTTCGAAAAACCAATTATTCGAAAAACGAAAATGCGCGGCAGCCAACGATTCTGCCTTTTTCATCACGAACGGTGTCCGTGGTTAAAAGCAAATCGCTGGTATCTCGGCCAGAAGCTTTGGCGGCTTCCGCCGTTACGCGGCTAACGATTAGCCACTTGCCAGTTTCAAATTCTGGCAAGTTGATTGGTGCGCCGCCTTCAGTAAATTCGTTGTGATATATAAGAAGCATATTTTTATTCCTCTTTTCTATTTTTTGCTTTTCAGCGCCAAACCCGCGAACTTCGTGAATTTAGCGCCAAAAAGCAATTTTCGAAAAAAGGTTTTTGGTTTTCGAAAATCTAAATGTGCCGATTCGAACTGCGAGAAGCTCAAATCCTTTATTATTTTACCATATTTTGGCACTTTAGTCAATAGCGAGAATTAGCTTAAAAATCGCCCTGTTTGAAAGAGCGATTTCTGTTTTAGAATTTTAATTCTGGGTAAATATCTTTGGTGATTTCAGAAATTTCGTGCTTGAGCTGTGGGAAAGGCACACCTTCGCGCGCCGTAACACCTTCGAAAATCCAGAAAACGCGCTCCGAATAACCCATTCCGCAAGCTGGCGGCATTCCATATTCGAGCATCTCCACAAAGTCGATGTCGAGCATCATCGCTTCGTCGTCGCCAGCGTCGCGCATTTTTTGCTGTTCGGTAAAGCGATTAAGCTGGTCGATTGGGTCGTTTAATTCGCTAAACAAATTACAAAGCTCCGAGCCCGCAATCACCACCTGCGCGCGCTGCGTTATCTCTGGGCGCTCAGGGTGAGTTTTTGCCAGAGGCGAAATAAACGTCGGCGTGTTAATCAGCCAAATCGGCCCTGCCACATCTTTGCGAATATTCTTCCAAAGTTTATCAATTCCGCGCGCTTTGTTTTCGGTTTGCTCCACTTCTAAACCATTTTCTTGCAATGCCTTTTTCACTTCTTCAAGCGTGCAGTCGTAAGGGTTCAAACCGTAGCGCTTTTCGATTGTTTCGGCGTAATCCCATTCTTCCCACTTCTTCGAAAGGTCAACTTCAAATTCGCCCAGCTTAAACTGCAATGTGCCAAAAGTTTGCTCCAAAACATACTTAAACATTTCTTCTTGGAAAGCCATTCCTTCGCGCCAATCCCAATAAGCCGCATACCATTCCATCGCAACATGCTCTGGCAAGTGCTCGTCAGAATAATTTTCATTTCGAAAACGCGGACCGAGGTCGTAAACCTTTTCGAAACCTGCACCAAGCAAGCGCTTCAAAGGCAATTCGTGGCTAATTCGAAGGTAAAATTGCGCATTATCCAGCGCGTCCATATGCGTCACGAATGGGTTTGCGTCGGCACCACCAGTGGTGTGTTCGAGCACTGGAATATTGATTTCGAAAAATCCGCGCGCATTCAAAAAATCACGCGTAGCTTGCCAGAATTTTGAACGGCGCACGAAGCGGTCGCGCACATCAAGGTTGACGTTCATATCCACATAGCGGCGGCGGAAACGCTCTTCTTTATTCGTAAAGCCGTCTTGCTCGGTTGGCATCGGTCGGAGCGATTTCGAAAGCAGCTTCAATTCGCGCGTCGCCACCGAAATCTCGCCCGTTTTCGATTTTATCACTTCGCCATTCGCTTGAATAAAATCGCCTGTGTCAAGCAAATTCAAATCTTTAATACCGATAAAATTCTGCTCAGCGCTGGTTTCTGCTAAATCTTTTGCTGTAATGAAAAGCTGAATCTTGCCCGAAAAATCGCGCAACACAATAAACGCCAATTTGCCGAATTTGCGAATGCCCGCAATTCGCCCCGCAACAGATACGGTTTGCCCTTCCATCGCCTCAAAATTATCCACGATTTCCGCCGCCATCGCCGTTCGTTGAGTTTTGGCCGGAAACGGATTCAAGCCGAGATTCTTAATTTCTTCTAATTTTCGCACGCGCTCTTCGCGCAATTCCTTCATTGTAGCCATAATTATATCGATTTTACCATATTTCGCCAGAATTTGCCAGTTTTATTTCCTCAAACCCTTGCCAAAAGGTAAAAAATATGTTAGAATAGTATTTATCCAATAGAAGGAGGCACATTTATGTCAAGAAGAAATTTTGTTCAAATCATCACCCCTGGTGATGTTTCCCACACTTATGTGGGAAAAGCGCGTAACTTTGCCATTGACGGCAAAGTTAAAGTTGAAAACGTAGTAAGGTTTAGCTCTAAAAAATATGAGCGCCTCGGAGCAATGGAAGTCGCGAAAAACAGACTTCACGTGCTCAACCCTAATTCAAAGGGAGATCTACCACTTATCAAGCGCTATGTTGGATAAGGGGGATGAAATGAAACAAAAGTTCAAAAAAGGCGACCTCGTTGAGGTTACCATTGGAAAGAATACATTTATCGCGCCTGTTATTGATGTAAATAACGGCGTGATGATAGAGCTTGGTGAACTATACGCAATCGTGAATGAACGATTGTGTAAGTTCGGGCTAAGTGATTACTATCACATATCAGCAATCCGAGCGGCCGACAAAAAATCGGCCGCCTATGAGCGCTACACAAGAAGACTTGCGTAGCTACCCCACCCCTCAATTGAGGGGTTTTCTTTTTGCAAAATTAAATCGCGCCTAGATTTTAAGCGCGATTTTTTCGAATTCGAAAATTATTTAGCGAATTTGGCGAAAAGCTCTTCTTTCGAAAGCATTTCAACTTCGCCAGATTTGCGCGAAACAAGCTCAAATTTCTCGCTATCCATCAAGCGGTCGGAAACGGTAATTCGATAAGGAATTCCCATTAGCTCCGCGTCGGCAAATTTTTGGCCAGGCCGCATTGCGCGGTCGTCGAAAAGTACTTCCACGCCTCGCTCGCTTAATTCAGCATAGATTTCTTCCGCCAAATTTTGTGATTTTTCGCCAATTTGCACCAAATAAACCTGAGCGGGTGCGACATTCTCTGGCCAAACCAAACCTTTTTCATCGGCAAAATGCTCGGCAATCAAGCCCATCAAACGGCTCGGGCCAATTCCATAACTTCCCATAAAAACGAACTGCTCCTGCCCTGCCGCATCGGTAAATTTCAAATCCAAAGCCCGCGAAAACTTCTCGCCCAAAGTGAAGATATTCCCCACTTCAACCGCTTTCGTCTCGCGCAAATCTTCTTTTTTCAAGCCTAATTCTGCCAAAACTTCATCGGTATAAACCTCTTCGTTGATGGCGATTTTTTGCTCATCTGAAATGTAAATGGTATCTTCGCCAACGGGGCTAACCGTTTGAAATTCGTGGCTGAATTTCGCAAAGCTACCGCCACTCGCAAAAGTTTTGTAGGTCAAATCACCCAAACCGAGCTTTTCGAAAATCCGCGCGTACGCTTTCGAAACTTCTTCGTAAAATTCGTCGTGTTCTTCGCGATTTTTCGAAAGGCTATAAAGGTCTTTCATTAAAAATTCACGACCGCGCATCAAGCCAGATTTACTGCGCAATTCCGCCCGAAATTTGGTTTGAAATTGATACGGATAAGCTGGTAAATCTTTATACGAATGCACGAAATTCTTCATCATCTTAGTGATTGGCTCTTCGTGAGTTGGCGCAAGGCCAAATTCGCGACCATTCGAAAGCCGAGTTTTAAACCAAACGTCCATCACTTCGTCGCTCCAGCGACCAGATGGCGTCCAAGTTTCTGGGCTTTGGAGCGCCGTCATATTGATTTCATTTCCGCCAATCGAATTTATTTCTTCGCGGATAACCTGAACGATATTATCAAGAACTTTCTTTCCCAACGGCAAAAAATCATAAACCCCCGCCATTTCTTTATAGATGAATCCAGCTTGAATTAAAAGCTGTGCGTTTTTGGCCTCTTCGCCAGAAGGAGTTGTTTTGCTGGTTTTTGTGAATAGTTTTGATAATCGCATAATTTTCTCTATTTAATCTCTGTAATTTCGTATTGAATTGTGGCTTTTGGGGTTGAAATTTCGACGATTTCACCGAGTTTCTTGCCCATCAATTGTTCGCCAATCGGCGATTCGTTCGAAATTTTGCCCTCAAGCGGATTCGCTTCTACTTTGCCCACAATCGCATAGTGAACAATTTTGTTGTTCTCAAGATTTTTCAAGCTCACCGAATTGCCAAGCCCAACTTGCCCCTTTTCGCCATCGCCGATAATTTCAGCATTTTGTAAAATATGTTCGATTTCTTGAATTCGACTTTCCGCCAAACCCTGCTTTTTGCGGGCGGCATCATATTCTGAGTTTTCACGCAAATCACCAAAATCGCGCGCTGTCGCAACTTCTTCGGCAATCGCTTTTCGCTCAGAAATCAGCTGATTTAATTCAGCCTCAAGCTCTTGTTTTCCAATTTTCGTGATATTAAAAACCTGTTTCATATTCTTAAAATTATACCAAACTGTGTAGCCAAAATCAACCTATAGTTTTACATCCAGAGGCTCGGCATCATATAAAGCAGCACGAACGCGAGGGCGTTTTTAAGAAAATGCAAAACTACGCCAGCCCAAATTGTATCGGTAAATTTCTCGCGAATGAAGCACATCACCAAGCTCATCGCGAAAGTTGTAATCGCCACATTTAGCTGAAAATGTGCCGCGCCAAACAAAATACTCACCAAAATCATCGCCAGCCACGGATTGATTTGGCGCAATTCGCCGTAAATAATTCCGCGAAAAATCGTCTCTTCAACAATCGCGGGTACAATCGCCAAAAAGCAAAAAACCACCATAAATTGATACGGATAAACCAAGCCATAATAGCCCAAATTCTGCTGTTGATTGGCATCAAAATTAGGGATAAACTGCCCTGCGAGCTGGGTTAAAGCGCCCGCCAAAATTAGCGAAATTATTAATCCAATTATACCCAGTGCAAAATCGGTAAAGGTGATTTCTTTCGAAAAACCAATTTCTTTTTTCGAAAGTTCGAAACCAAAAAATCGTTTCGGGATAAAATAAATCGCCGCCAAAACCGAAGAATAAACCAGCGCCGAATACGTGGCGGTGAACATCGGGTTAGCAATAAGCGCCGTGGGATTTTCAAAAAACTGCGCCAAATAAACCATCGAAAATCGAATCGAAAAAGTCAGCAAAAGATAAGCCGCTGCTGGGAAAATCAGCCAAAAAACCAATTTCCCCGTTTTAGTTTTGGTGAGCCAATTTTTCATCAAAAAATCCTTATCAAATCTAAACCAATCACGAGCACGGTCAAGCCGAGCATAAACCACAAGCCATAAGATAAGATTTTTTCTTCGGTTTCGCGCGTGAGTGGTTTCTTGATAATTCGAAAAATCGCCGCCATCAGCCACCGACCGCCGTCAAGAACTGGAATCGGCAGCACGTTCATACACGCCAAACTGAGCGAAATCAGCGCCGTTAGCAAAAGTATTGTTTCGAATCCAGCTTCAGCCGCCGCCGGGAAAAGAATCCCCAAAATCGAAACCGGCCCTGCAACATTTTTACCCGCCGATTCTAATTTATGATTCGCTTCAGTTTGTGTATCAGCGTTTGAGCTAATTTTTTGCGCCAAACCCGTGAAAGTATTCACCAGCATTTCGCCCAGGCTACGGAAAGTTTCCGCCGAAAGCTGGAGCGTTACGCCCGCGCCAACCAAAGGCGCACTCCAAGTTGAGTGGATTTTAGTGGCGTTTGCGTCGGTCGCCACGCCAAGGTAGCCATTGCCATCGTTATTTTCTGCCCGAATTTCAACCGTTTTCTCGATTTTTTTACCCTCGCGCAAAATTTCGACCGCGATTTTTCGCCCAGCATTTTCTTTCGAAATCTGCGAAACCTGCTCAGAGCTCGAAATTTCTTTGCCGTTCATTTTTAAGATTTGGTCGCCCCGCACCACGCCAGATTGCGCCGCAGGCAAATTTTCAACAACTTGCGTCACGATAATTTCGCCACCCGAAAGCCGCGCATCATTCGCCAAATAAAACTGATTATCCAGCATTTTTGGCAAGCCAATCCACGCCAGAATCGTGAAAAGCACTATCGCCGTCAGCCAGTTCATCACCACGCCAGCGAACAAAATCTGGGTTTTCGACCAAAAACTCGCCGCACCATAATCACCCTTTTTCGCCGAAGAATCAAATTCGCCCTGCAACTTCACATAACCGCCCAGCGGAATCCAGTTAATCGCAATATCGGTGCCTTTTGGCAAAATTTTATCTGTTTTGGCTTTAAATTTGAAAATATTTGGCGGAAATCCGAGCGCATATTCTTCAATTTTAACGCCATTTTTTTTCGCCGCCAAAGCGTGCCCGAGTTCGTGAAGCCCCACTAAAACGGTCAGCATTATCAAACCGGTAATTATCCCTAAAATCAATGTCATTTTTTCGAATCTCCTCCCATTCTGCGGTCGCGCTTATTAAATCTTTCAATACAAAAATCGATGTCGGCTGGTGTCATTTCTGGCCAAGTTTTCTCTAAAAAAATCATTTCCGCGTAAGCCATTCGCCAAAGTTGAAAATTCGAAATTCGTTGCTCGCCAGAGGTTCGAACCATCAAATCGACTGGCGGAACTTCGGGCGTATAGAGATTTTCGAAAATCGTCTCTTGCGAAATCTGCTCAGGCGAAAGCTCGCTATTTTGCACTTTTTGGGCGATTTTTTGCACCGCTTCTACAATCTCAAGCTGACCGCCATAATTAAAGCACAGGCAAAGCGTCCCCGCAGTGTTGTTTTGCGTTAGCTTTTCTGCCCGCTCCATTAGTTTAACGAGGCGTTTCGAAATTTTCTCAGTGCGATTGCCCGCAAAAACAATCTTAATGTTCTTTTCGTGAAGGGTCAAAATCTCATTTTCGAAATATTTTTCGAAAAGTCGCATCAAATATCGAACCTCTTCTTTGGAGCGATTCCAGTTCTCGGTTGAAAAAATATAAGCGCTCACAAATTGAATGCCTCGCTCAAAACTGGCTTCGATAATCTGTTTCAGCACTTCAAAGCCGCGCTGATGCCCTTCGAGTGTAGAAAGCTGGCGCGAAGTTGCCCAGCGCCGATTGCCATCCACAATATAACCCACATGAACTGGTGCCACCATACCAAATCCAATCGATTAAATCGTCAAGATTTCTTTTTCTTTATTCTTGAAAGCGGTGTCGATTTTATCGTTAAAATTCTTCATCATCGCTTCGAAATCTTTTTCGAAACGCTTTTGCTCGTCTTCGGTGATTTCTTTATCGTCTTTTAATCGTTTAGCTTCTTTGAGCGCATCTTGGCGAATGTTTCGCAGCGCAATTTTAGCATCTTCCACCTTTTCCGAAGTTTGCTTAACGATTTGCTTACGGCGCTCTTCGGTGAGCGGCGGAACTGGCACGCGCACCACGCGACCGTCATCACTTGGGTTAAAACCTAAGCTTTGGTCGGCACGAATCGCAGCCGAAATTGCCGAGATATTATTGGCGTCAAATGGCGTAATTAGAATCATTCCCGCCTCTGGTGCGGTTAGATTCGAAACTTGATTAAGCGGCATTTTTGTGCCATAAACTTCAACCATTACGCTATCCAGCATACTAGGGTGAGCCCGACCAGTTCGGACTTTTTTCAATTCGCCTTCGTAATGCCCAAAAGCGTGGTTCATTTTTTCTTCAAATTTATCAATATTCAACATAATTCTCCTTTTTTTAATTATAACACAGCTTTTGCTTTTTATTCAAATTGACTTTTTAAAAAATTTATTGTATAATTGAGATACTAGCTTTTTAGCTAAGGACTTTAAGGAGGACTGACAATGAACGAAATATCTATTAGAATTAATGAGGCGCGCGAAAGAGACGCGCAGGCTTATCATAAAGAAATCTCGCAGAAGATCCGAGAAATCTTCGCAAAGCTGAGTAGTGTAGAACTCAAAAACGCTATCGAGCTAACCAAAATCGGCAAAGCTTATATCGTCGAAATGGAGCTATCGGACTTGTTCAAACAAGAGGATGTGTATTATATCAATAATACATTGAGAATGAGTCCGAGATTCAATTGCGTCAAAAGAATCGCCTTTTTCGAAAAAGGCGGAAAAAATTTTGCGCGAGTTTGGATTAAAGGTGATGTGAAAAAATTTTTACCCTTAATTTAGCGGTCGGTCAACAACCCCGTCATTTTGGCGGGGTTTTAATATTGACTTTTTTCGAAAAATATGTTATTATTAAACCAGTTCTAAACTAAAACAAAAAAGGAAAATATGAAAACAAAAATTAAAACTGCTCTCTTAGATTATGAAGATCCGATTTTAGAGCAAAAAATTCAAGTTAAAGTTGAAGAAATGAGCACTGGCGATGTGGCGGTTCGGGTGCGTTTACCAGAGGAAAAAAACTTCTTTCGTGGCGTTAAATTCAGCGAAAAGGTCAAGCTCGAAAAGCTCAAAAACGGTAAATGGATAAAAAACTTGCATGCTAAATTTGGCGCTGGCGCTGAAGAAATGTTTGGCGTAAAGGAAATCAACGAAATGAGCGAGCTCGAAAATCGCGATATTCGAATTATCGCTGCTGTCGAAAAAATGCTAACTTCGAAAACCAGCAAAAAACTTCAGCCAAAACTAAAAAAAGCTCGTATTTAAAAAATATCGCCTCTACTCAAGGGGCGATATTTAGTTTAGCTAAAATCTTACTCAGTTACACCAAGTTCAATACGTGAGAATTGGCGAACAACGATATTTTCACCAAGTTTTGCAACAGTTTCTTTCAAGAATTGTTCAACAGTTTTGCTGTCGTCCATGATGTAATTTTGCGAAAGTAGCACTTTTTCGGCAAAATATTTCTTCACCTGACCTTCAACAATTTTGGCCGCAATTTCAGCTGGTTTGCCTTCTTTTGCTACGCGCTCTTCAGCTTCAGCTTTAACGCGCTCCATTTCAGCAGCTGGAATATCTGCTTCAGTGGCATAAACTGGGCTCATTGCCGCAATTTGCATTGCAATTTGGTGCGCAAAGTTTTTGAAATCTTCAGTTCGCGCCACAAAGTCAGTTTCGCAGTTTACTTCTACAATCACGCCTATTCGACCACCGTGAACGTAAGCCTCTACCAAACCTTCACGTGCTTCGCGGTCGCCCTTCTTTTCAGCTTTTGTCAAACCTTTTTTGCGAAGTGCTTCAAGCGCTTTGTCAAAGTCGCCGTCGGCTTCAACCAATGCTTTTTTGGCGTCCGTCAAACCAAGACCTGTCAATTCTTTGAGTTTTTTAATTTCTTCAACAGAAATAGCCATTTTTATCCTTTCGAATTTAGATTTTCGAAAATCACCCGCCGTTTCGAAAGCTGGAGCGATTTTCGAAAAGTGAATTATTTATCAGTTTTAGCTTCTTTAACAGCTTCGGCAAAGTAATCAAGCAAGAGCTTCACGCCTTTGATTGCGTCGTCGTTTGCAGGGATTACGTAATCGATACCTGTTGGATTGACATTTGTGTCAACCAAAGCTACCACCGGAATATTCAAAGTTTTAGCTTCGCGAATTGCGTTTGCGTCCGCGATTGCGTCAGTTACAAAAACAATTCCTGGGCGACCCATCAAATCTTTAATTCCGCCGTATTTTGTGTTCAAAGCTTCGATTTCTTCAGCGTAGCGTTGAACTTCAAGCTTCGAATAGCGTTTAGCAAGCTCGCCACTTTCCATTCGCTTTTCCAACGTCTTCAACTTTTTAATCTGTTGATTGATTGTAGCTGAGTTTGTAAGCATTCCGCCAACCCATCGTTCAACAACGTATGGCTGATTTACGCTTTCCGCAGCTTCGCGAACTGAATCTTTCACTTGTTTTTTAGTTCCCACAAAAAGAACTTTTCGACCAGATTCAACTGTTTTTGTGATAACTGGTAGAACTTCTTCAAGCGCTTCAACAGTTTTAGTTAAATCAATGATGTGGCTATCTTGGCGCTTGCTGTGAATATAAGGCGCCATTTTTGGGTGCCAGCGTGAAGTTTTGTGACCAAAATGAACGCCAGCCTCAAGCAATTGCTTGATGTCAACTTTTACAGACATATAACTCCTTTGTCTTCATTTTTGGGCGATTTTCGAAAGTTCGAATTAAAATTTCGAAAGGAATTCTCCCAAAAATTGTTTCATTAAATTTATATACTTTTTTATTCTATCATATTTTGCGCAAAAAGAAAAGAGGCATCTGCCCCTTTCCATGATTTTTTTCGTTTTAGAATTTCTTTAGTGCAACTGCTGAAGCCGCGGTCAAGATTGTGGCGAATAAACCAGCCAAAGCAGCTTCGAAATTTCCCGTTCGTTGCACGCCAGTATTTGGTGCTTGAAGAGCTTGCGATTTAAATTCCTCTGAAGTTGCGATTTCGGTTGCTTTTTCGGTCTTTTCTGCTTCTTTTTGAGGTTCAACCTTTTCAGCTGGCTTAGGAAGTTCGATAGTCAAAGCTGCTATAGTCGAAGCACGAGTAAGCCTCTTCACATCTTCGTTAGAGTTTTTAATCTGATTCTCATCGCCCGAAGCTTTAGCCTCTTTCGCTACTTGAGCAGCCTTTGCTTCTTTTTCGATGTCATCATTTACAGCTTGTTGCTTAATTTTCCATTCTTGAGCGTTTTTAGCTAAAATGAATGAAAGTTCAGAATTAGTATGGTCTAATTCGAAAGCTTTATTATAAGTTGCCCGTGCTTGAATGCGAATTCGTCGAGTCGATTTGGCGCCAAGATTTTCTAAATCTCCTGTTGCTGTTTTGCTTAGAGTGTCACCGTTTGCGTCAGTGATTTTGTTGATATCAATAAATGCAGAAAATCGAAGTAAACCGTCCAAGCCAGATTCAACTCCATCAGATAGTGAAATTTTCACGCTATTATTTGTAGTTTCTACGTTAATTTTAGAAAGACTGCCAATTGCGTTCAAAAAAGTATCTTCGTCGGCAACTACTGTTGTTTGCGGGAATTCATAATTGAAAAATTCCTTCAAAAATTCAGCTTTATTTTTTCCAGCTTCGGCTAAATCTACACCATTTAGCTTTGCGTTTTCGCTAAATGTGATATTTAAAACTTTCTCTTCTGCTTTGATATTAGCCTTGAGTGTAGCCGATTCTGCCGCGCTTGCCGATGAAGACAAACCAATTAGCGATAAAAATGTCGCAAGTATTATAGCTACTGTAACTTTTTTATTCATAAAACTCCTTTAATTTTATATCTCACCTTAAAGATACTCTCTATCGTTTTTTTTTGCAAGCATGAGCTTAATGTTTTATAATATACTTTTTCGAATTTCGAAAGATTTGCTTTTTTCGAAACAATCTGCTAAAATAGAAAAGTTATGAAAAAGAATTTACATCCAACCGAATATCGCCCTGTCGTATTTAGCGACGAGGTGGCTGGATTTGCTTTCTTGACTCGCTCAACAGCAGATTCAAAAGAAACTATCAAATGGGAAGACGGCAACGAATACCCACTTGTAAAAATGCACATTTCGAGTGCTTCTCACCCATTCTTTACAGGTGAAGAAAAAATCATCGACACCGAAGGTCGTGTTGACCGCTTCAAACGAGCCCAAGAAATGGCTGAAGCTCGCAAAGAAGCCTTGGCAAACAAAGCCAAAAAACAAGCTGCTGAAAAAGCTAAAAAAGCTGAACGATAATTCGTTCAAAAAGAAAATCTCGCATTTGGTTGCGAGATTTTTGTTTTGCTACTTCACCCGCCAATCAATCGGCGATTCGCCGTGCTGTTCTAAAAATTTATTCGTTTTCGAAAACGGTTTTGAACCGAAAAATCCGCGCCGCGCCGAAAATGGCGAAGGGTGTGCACTTTCGATTTTCAGGTGTTTCGGGTTGGTTATTCGCGCGCCAACTTTTTGAGCGTGCGCACCCCATAAAATAAGCACCAAAGGCTTTTCGAAATCGTTCAAAAAATCCAAAATATGTTCCGAAAATTCCATCCAGCCAAAATCCGCATGACTGGCGGGCTGCCCCTTTTCCACGCTAAAAGAAGTGTTCAAAAGCAGCACGCCTTGCTCCGCCCAAGATTCCAAAAAACCGTGATTCGCAGGTGCAATCCCTAAATCGTCTTGCAGTTCTTTATAAATATTTTGTAAACTCGGTGGAATTTTCACGTCCTTCTTAACCGAAAAACTCATTCCGTGCGCCTGCCCCACGCCGTGATAAGGGTCTTGCCCGATAATCACCACCTTGGTTTTTTCGAGCGGGCACTTTTCGAAACACGAAAAAATCTCTTCGCGCACGGGGAAAACTTGTTTATTTTGCCGTTCGTGTTCAACTTTTTGCCACAAGGCTTTAAAGTATGGCTTCGCCGCTTCGTTTTCGATAAATTCGCGCCAAGTTTTTGGTTCCATACCCAAATTTTAACATAACTTTTTTCTATTTACAACTTTAATTTTAGCCCGTTTTCTGATATAATTGTTCTGTATGCCAAAAATTGATTTAAATCTTGATAAACTAAAAACTGAACGAGAGGAAATTCAGGCTTTTTTGAGCGAACCAAATGCTTTTTCGAAGCCCGATTTTTCTGCCAAAAATAAGCGTTTCACAGAACTTGAAAAAATTATTGAGCGCGGGCAATTGCGCGAAAATCTCGAAAAAAACCTTGAAGAAGCGCGCGAACTTGCCAATCTCGAAACTGGCGAGCTTGCCAAACTTGCCAAAATGGAAATTATCGAAAATGAAGAAAAACTTTCGAATTTAGAGCAAGAACTTTTCGAAATGCTTCTGCCAAAAGACCCAAACGACGAGAAAAACGTGATCGTAGAAATTCGCGCGGGCGCGGGTGGCGACGAAGCTTCTCTTTTCGCTAGCGAATTATACCGCATGTATTTGCGCTATTGCGAGCAAAATGGCCTAAAAACCGAACTTTTGAGCGAATCCGCCAACGACGCGGGCGGCTATAAAGAAGTTGTTTTTGGCGTTAAGGGCGATGCTCCTTATTCGAAATTAAAATTCGAAAGCGGCGTTCACCGTGTGCAGCGCATTCCTGCCACCGAATCGCAAGGTCGAATCCACACTTCAACCGTCACGGTGGCGGTTTTGCCTGAAGCTGAAGAAACCGACATCGAAATCGCGCCAAATGATATTCGCGTGGATGTTTTCCGCAGCGGCGGACACGGCGGACAAAGCGTAAATACCACCGATTCAGCCGTGCGAATTACTCACTTGCCAACTGGAATGGTGGTGACCAACCAAGACGAAAAATCGCAAATCAAAAACCGCGAAAAAGCGATGGGGATTTTGCGCGCGCGCCTTCTTCAAGCTAAAATCGACGAAGAAAACGCCAAACTCACCGCCGAGCGCCGCAGTTTAATCGGCTCGGGCGACCGCTCGGAGAAAATCCGAACCTACAACTTCCCGCAAGACCGCATCACCGACCACCGCATTGGCTTTTCGCGCAGCAATATACCCGCCGCGATGAACGGGCAAATTGCTGATATTGTCGAACATTTGCAAGCTGCTGAACTTGAATTTTTGGCTGCCAACGCCTCGGAAAACAACTAATTTATGCAAGAAACTATCGAATCTTGGCTAAAAAAAGCCGCCGAAAAACTTAAAAATGCTCAAATCGAAAGTACCCAGCTTGACGCTGAGCTGATTTTGGCGCGAGTTTTAGGCGTTAATCGCACTTTTCTTCATTCGCATTCAGAGAAAAAAATCCCAAAAACCAAGCTTTTTCACGCCAACAACTGGCTAAATCAACGCGCCAAACGAGTGCCGTTGGCTTATATTTTTCACGAAAAAGAGTTTTTTGGTAGAAATTTTTACGTCAATTCAGACACGCTAATTCCTCGTCCCGAAACCGAAACAATGGTCGATTTGGTCAAAAAAATAGCAGATAAGGCGGATATTTTGCTTGACGTCGGCACTGGTTCTGGCATTATTCCGATTTCAATTTGCGCAGAGTTTAATCAAGAAATCAGCGTTGCTGCCAGCGATATTTCGCTTCAAGCGCTCGCCGTGGCGAATCTGAATGCAAAAAAATTGCTTGGCAAAACTATTCCGCTTTTCGAATCTAATTTGCTCGAAAAAATCCCCCAGAATTTGCTTGAAAAAATCACTATCATCACCGCCAATCTGCCTTATGTTGACCGCGAATGGATAGATTCAGCTTCGCCAAATGAGCTCCATTTTGAGCCCCAAAATGCGCTTTATGCAGAAGAAAACGGCTTGCTACTTAATAAATTACTTCTTACACGAGCCGCTAATTTGCCTGAATTAAAATTTATTTTGCTTGAAGCCGACCCTGAGCAATTCGATGCGCTAATCGAACACGCCCAGAAATTCGAATTTAAACTTTTCGAAAAGGCTAATTATACGTTGGTTTTTCGAAAAGCTCTTTCGAAATAACTAATCTTTACACTCCAGAGTAAGCGTCGAGCGTAGCCGTTAGCTCAAGCTCTTTACCGTCGCGAACTACGGTTAATTTAACTGTGTCGCCAGGCTGATATTCTGCCACCAGACTCGAGACACTTCCAGCTGAGCCAATTTTAACTCCATTGACTGCCGTGATAATATCGCCCTCTTTGACGCCCGCTTTTTGCGCTGCCCCGCCATTTTTTATCACGCTACCACTCTTGGATTGAACCCAAGCTCCAGAGTTAGTCGAAAGATTATTCTCTTTCGCGACCGCCGCCGTAACTGGCGTATAGCTAATTCCCAAGCTTGCTCGGCGCGCCGTGCCGTTTTCAATCAAAGATTTAAGCATTCCTTTTGCCGAAGAAATCGGTAGCGCAAAACCAATTCCCTGCGCATCCGTCACCACGGCTGTGTTAATACCAATCACCTGACCTTGCGCATTCACCAACGGGCCGCCAGAATTACCAGAGTTAATAGCGGCATCGGTTTGAATCATATCCGAAAGAGTTTCAGCATTGGCGCCAGTTCCATCACTCGAAGCAGTCACCGTGCGGTTCACACCAGAAATAATCCCGCGTGTCACCGTTCCGTCATATTGTCCTAGCGCATTGCCGATAGCAATCACCTCTTGACCAATATTTAGCGTCTTCGAATCACCAAGTTCGGCGGGTTGTAAATTCGAAACACCATCGATTTTTAGATACGCGATGTCATTTAGCGGGTCTTTCGCCACCACTCGAACCTTATTATAAGTTGTGCCATCCGAAAGTATCACGCTAATATTCGAAGAATTTTCCACCACGTGTTTATTTGTAATGATATAGCCGTCAGCAGTTGCAATCACGCCCGTTCCAGCGGTTGCCGTTCCAGATGATTTATAGAAAAAACTCGACGAAGATTGCGCTTTACCGACAATCGAAACCACACTTTTCGAAAGCTTTTTAGCCACTTGCTCAATCGAACTGCTCTCTCCGCCCTTAAACGACGACGAATTACCGTCAGTCGAGCTATTTAAGCTACTGCTCGAAGAAGAATTTTGTTTCGAAAGCATTCTCGAAATAACAATTCCTCCACCAGATATTGTCCCTAAAGCAACAATCATCATTATCGCCACTAATGCTGGGTTGAATGGTTTCTTAACGCGTTCAACCTGTTTATTTTTATATTTTACTGCGTTTTCTTCATTCTTCATAATGAAATTTTAACAGCCTTTCCTTAATTTAAGCTTAAACTTTTAATTGCGTGGAATTGTTGAAAAGAAAATAATCAAGAGAAGGCAAATCGAAACCGTAAAAGCGGTTGGCACGAATAAATCACGCACCGATTTTTCGCTATTTTTCGAAATCGAAATCGCTTCGAAAGCCAAGAAACTTACCACCGTGGCGATAATCGAGGCTTGTGGAACGATAAAAGCAAAAATCGAATTGAACGCCAGCGTGTAGCCAATCAGCAAAAAGTTCAACACCCAAACCATCTCGGCAAGAATCATTCCCCAAAACAGACTCAGCAATTCAAGATTTTGGTTTTCTTTGTTCGACAAAATATGGCGAAAAGTTGCGTAGCCAATCAAGAAAGCCAAGAAAACGGTGAGTTCAGTTGGCCAAGCGTAAGAAATCGAAAATAGCGCCGTTAGACCAAAGAATACCGCGAGCAAAGATTGTGTTTTGACCATCAGTTCGCTGGAGCGAGGCTTAATAATCAAAATCCAGATGATGAAAAATAGCACCAAAAATGCTTGAGAAAGCCAATATTCGACCCCTGTTGAGAACATCAAAACCACCATTCCAAGCGAGAAAATCAAATCCACCAGGTTCGATTTAACATTTGCCGTCCAATAGCGTGGTCGCACCGCAAAAGTTCGCCATTTCGAAATAATCACCAAACCAATCGCGATAAGTGGCGTTTTTGTGATATAAATCGAAAGCCAACTCACCAAAACCAAAGAAATATTCAAGAAAATATGCGCAATTGTGCTCGCCAAAGAATGCTTTTTAGAAATCCTAATAAAATCCATAGTAAATATATTATAGCACACTCTGCCCAAAATAAACATAATTGAAAAAATATTTTGTTCATGCTAAAATAAAATAATGAAAAGTAATTTTTGGCAGAGACATCAAAACCTCGGCGACCTTTTGGGGATTTTCTTCTTTATTTTCTCGGTAACAATTGGCGTAATTTTGATAAATTCTTTTATTTTTCAAAGTTTTACAGTAGTCGGCTCAAGTATGGAGCCTACTCTTCACGATGGCGATAAAGTCATTATTAGTCGGCTGCAAAGCACTTGGGCGAACCTAACCAACACACCCTACACGCCAAAACGCGGCGAAATTATCGTTTTTCAGAATCCAAATTACACTACTGGCATGCGTGACCAATATATTATTAAGCGCGTGATTGCTTTTGCGGGCGAAAGGGTGCGCGTGAAAGACGGCAAAATTACCGTCTATAATAACGAGCACCCCGAGGGCTTCAACCCCGATGACAACTTTAGCGGTGAGCCAAAAAATTATACAAGCCACGATGGCGAATGGACTGTGCCAAAAAATGAAATCTTTGTTGCGGGAGACAACCGCGATGGCAATCATTCCTACGATTCTCGCAGCGGTCTTGGCACCATTCCTCTATATAAAATTGTCGGGCCAGTTGCTTTTCGAATCTTCCCATTCAATAAAATTCGAAACTTTGAATACTCGCAAAATTATTAAGCTTCAGCCCAACTAAAAATCTCGCAAGCTCTGCGAGATTTTAATTATTTCGAAAGGATTTTTTCAAGCCGTTTGAGCTCTTCTTCGCTCTTAAATTTAATCACGATTTTGCCCGAACCGCGCGCCGAAGTTTTGATGTCTACATCTGCACTCAAGCGTTTCGAAATATTTTTTACCGTCTTTTCGAAAGGCATTTTGTCTAATTTTTTTGGCTCAATTTGCCCAGATTTTTGTGATTCCTTTTTATAGTTCACCAAAAATTGTTCAATCTTACGCGCCGACCAGCCTTCTTTCAAAATCTTTGGCAAAATTTCAAGCACCGTTTCTTTATCAATTTTGAGCAGCGGACGAACTTGCCCCTCTTTAAGCTCACCATTTGCCACGTGTTTTTTCACTTCGTCAGGCAAATTGAGCAGCCGCAAAGTGTTCAAAACCGCACTTTCGCTGCGGCCACCAACGCGCTCACCAATTTGCTTAGCTGTTAAATTAAATTGTTCACGCAATTTGAGGTAAGCAGTTGCCGTTTCAAGCACGTTCAAATCTGAACGCTGGAGGTTTTCAATCAAGCTTAATTCAAGCCGATTTTGGTCGGAAAGCTCGCGCACAATCGCTGGGATTGTCTCAAGCCCCGCAATCGTGGAAGCCCGAAAACGCCGTTCGCCCGCAACAATTTCGAATTTATCACCCTTTGGAATCACCACAATTGGCTGCAAAACGCCGTGAATTTTAACCGAATTTGCCAGCGCACTGAGTGCCTCTTCGTCGAAATGGCGGCGTGGCTGATTTGGGTCAGCTACGATTTTCGAAAGTGGAATTTCTTGCAATTTCGAAATTTCGTTGTCGATTCCCAATGTTGAATCGAATTGGTCGTCAATCAATAAATCTGTTGGAATTAGCGAAGAAAAACCCCGCCCTAAACCTTTTTTCGCCATTATTTACCTTCACCTTCTATTCGCTGAATAATTTCTTTACTCACATTTTTATACGCACGCGCACCTTTCGAAAAACGGTCATAAACGCCCACAGGCACGCCGTGGCTTGGTGCTTCAGCTAAGCGAATGTTGCGCGGAACTGGTGTCGAAAAAACTTTGCCCGGGAAAAATCGCTTAATTTCTTCATAAACTTGCGAGCCCAAAGTGGTGCGTGAATCAACCATCGTTGGCAAAACGCCCAATAATTCCAAATTTGGATTCATACCTTTTTTCACTAATTTCATACTTTCCAGCAGTTGGCCAAGCCCTTCCATCGCATAAAATTCAGCCTGAACAGGCAAAATAAGGTAATCGCTGGCGATGAAGCCATTCACCGTAAGCAAGCTCAAACTTGGTGGCGAATCAATAATCACATAATCGAAAGATTCATTCACGCTGGCGAGCGCATTTTTAAGCTTCGAAAATCGCCCTTTCTCTTTCGCAAGCTCTACCTCGGTATTTGCCAAAACAGGAGTCGAAGGCGCAACTTTCAGGTTTTCCCACTCAGTATCAAGAATTACTTCACGCAAGAATTTATCGCCAGAAATCACGTCGCTCACGGTATTTTCGAGCGAATTTTTGTCAATTCCTAAGCCGCTGGTCGCATTACCTTGCGGGTCGAAATCCACCAGTAGTGTTCGAAAACCCATTTTTGCCAAATAATACGAAATATTGATGGCGCTGGTAGTTTTTCCTACTCCCCCTTTTTGATTTGTTATCGAAATCACTTTCATATAGTATTATTATACCACACTTTTACCATAAGCAACAAAAAAGCTCAAAATACGCCTCTTGATTTTCGCCCTTCTTTATGCTAAAATAGTTAAGATATTAAATTTAACGAGGATTTTATGAAAAAAGCAGTCGTAAAAGTTGGCGGTAAGCAATTTATCGTTAGCGAAAAAGAGACCCTTCTGGTGGACCTCCTCCCGCAAGGAACAAAAGAGCTCAAACTCGACGCTTTGATGCTAATTGATGGCGACAAAGTGGAAGTTGGAACTCCTGTTGTGAAAGGCGTGAAAGTTTCCGCTAAAGTTGTTGACGAACTTGTTAAGGGTGAAAAAATCCGTGTGATTCGCTACAAAGCTAAAAAGCGTGTTCACAAAGAAAACGGACATCGTCAAAAATACACAAAGATTGAAATCGCTTCAATCGCAACCAAATAATAAAAGGCGGCCAGCCATCTTGAAATAGCCCATTCACTCACTCTCGGGCTATTTTATTTTGCTTTCGAAATGCTTTTCGAAAAATTGTGCGACATATCATTTTTTCGCCAAAAATAAATAAAACCCCGCATCGACGAGGTTTTATTTTCGAAATTTAGCAACTATTTTTTCGAAATTTTCGATTTGATTTGTTCGATTTTCGAAGAAACTTGTTCTTTAATTCCGCTTGCTGAAATTTTTGCACCTTTCAGTTCTTGGCGACTTCGCATATAGTATGCAATTCCGCTGGTGAGTGCAATCACCGCAATAATCATCGCAGCAGCTTCAGCTGGACCAGTTTGTGGAAGTTCGCTTGGAATCTCCGCACATTCAGGGTCGTTTTTCTCCAAATGAGTTTTGCCTACAATCTGACATTTATCTTTCTCTTCTGAAGTACAATCACGCGTAACAGTCACGTTGGCAGTATCGCTTTTTGTGCCGTTATCGGTAACAACTTGAGCAGTATTAGTTAAAGTATTTGCGCCACAAACCAATTTTGAGGCATCGACAGTTGCACTGAAAGTCAATGTTGCGGTGGCTCCGTGGGCATAATTACCAATATTCAAGCCTTTATTCACGAGCTCATCTGGCAAGTTTTTACCAGTTGGGTCGCTTTTAGTGCTGATATGCACCGAACCTGGCACGAGCGAAAGCCCAGTTGGCAACAAGTCTTTTACCAAAACATTATTCTGGTTGATCGAACCTGTGTTTGAATAAGTAATTTCGAAATCAACTTTTTCGCCTGCCTTCACGCTTTGGCTTTTCGCAAAATTATTTGCGCCATTTTTCGAAACGGTTTTCGAAACTTCGAAATCAGCATAATCGGCTTTAAATTTATAAACTACGCTTGAGCTATATTCGGTACAGCCAGGAATCATTCCGTTTAGTGAGCTATAACCGAGCAATGCGCCATTTCCGAAAAGCAATTCGCCCGAAATATTTTGGCCATTCACGGCACCGTTATTGGTAATCACGGCTGAACCTTGTACATATCGCAAAGCCACAGTTCGTGAGCTTGAAGTTAGGGTTGCTTCGTCATAAACATGTAGTGGGTTGGCGTTGCTTGCCGAAATCGTGCTCACTACTCGTGCAGTTGTGCCTTTTTGGATAGTTGAAGGCAAAGTTGCTTTCATTTTTACATCCAAGGCGATACCTTTGTAGTTATTTTCTTTTGAATTTAATGTGCTTGAAGCGTTATTGTGAACGTAAGTCCAAACTTCATATTCTTTGCCTGGCTGAATGTCGATTTTATCAACATAATTGCCAACGCCAGCTTCTCGGATTCGCACAAAATTTCGTTCATCACCGATATGTGGATTATTTGTAATCGAGTTGAACGTTACATAAGACGCTGGTTTTTCGGCCGTAAAAGTTGTGCGCTCTGGGCCGTAAGCATTCACCAAACTTGAGGCGAAAGCCGAGACTATGGCCACGCTAAGCGCGACCAATAGTCCTGTTTGTTTAAAATTTTTTGTTATTTTCACTTTTTTGTCTCCGTTATTGGTTTTGTTGAGCGGCTCGAACTTCATCGGCGGATAGTTCTGTACCATCACCCATCACCAAATTATTGTTTGCCTGTTCGGCAGCCTGTTGAGCGGCTTGCGCTTCAGCAGCTTGCTGTTGAGCCTGCAAGTTTTGTTCGGCAGCCTGCTGAGTGGTCATCATATCACCACCGTAAGCTGGAGGTGTTTCATAGCGATATTGATTATCTGCTGGGTTATTTTGAGTAGCCCCTTCTGCTGGAATTTCAGCATTTGCTGTTCCAGGCGTTACGCTTGGGTCAATATTATTAGCCGCTTCGCTTGGCGTAACTGGCTCAGTTACCTCGCCTGGCCCCATAATGGTTTGGTTGGCGTGAACAGATGGGTTCTCCAAGTCATAATCTTTTGGCGCTAAAGGTGGAGTTTCCGGTTCTTCCGGTGGGGTTTCCGGCGGCGTTCCAGGAGGCGTCTCTGGAGGTGTTTCCGGTGGAGTTTCGGGTGGCGTCTCCGGCGGAGTGCCTGGAGGCGTTTCTGGTGTAGGAGCTGGTGGAATATTTTCAAATGGCACGTATGGAGTTTGCCAAGTGGTTCCAAATTCCGCTTTTACAATCATCTGCCTACATTCATCACGAACCGAAACCGTTTCGCCGTTCTTCAATTTAACTACGCGGTAAGTTCCGCCAAATTGCCCTTCAGAGTGAACGTAATTTTGTTCCCCGTTGACATACATCGAGTAGAAGTAATCTGAACCGAGATTTTCTTTCGAAATCACTTCCGAACCTTCGAAATATTTTTCGAAAGCTTCGTTCAGCTTCTTAAAGGCTTCTTGGTCACCATCGCGAACCGAATCAACCAACGAATCAACTTCTGCGCCCGAAATTCCAAGATATTCACGCGCCGCAGCTTCGTTATTTACAAAGAATTGGCCCATAAATTCGATGTCATCTTCATTGTGATTTTCGATAATCTGCTTCTGATATTCTTCGTTCGAAAGTTCAGAGGTTGAAGTTCCAATCGAGTAGGCATTTTCTTTGCCCTCTTGGTTGTAATTGTTATTTTCAGAATCGTATTTACCATTTTTGAAAGTTTCGCCCGATTTTGTAAGGGTAGCTTCCCAGCCAGTTCCGCTAAAATCTTCGGTTGAAGTTTCTGTTTTGGTTTTAGTTTCTTGCTCAGTTTTTGGCTGATTAGACTCTTCGGCGCGTTTTTGGTTTCCGCCAAAAGCCGCCTTTCCAACTCCGAACAGCGTAGCGCCTAAAGCAATCACTGCAACTACTTTTTTACCCAATTTCTTGAGCTTTTCGCGACGCGTCATTCGTTCGCCTCTTTCAACATTCACTTTTTGTTCTGCTGAATTTTCAGCCTTTTCAGCTCGCTCGATTTCACCCAATGCAAGATGGGTTTTGAGCATTGTTTCGTTTTCTTCGGGGCTTAATTCGCCGGCATTTTCTTTGCGGAATCGCGCAAGTTCTTCTGGTGAAGCGCCGTTGGCTAACATTTCGTCGAATTTTTCTTTGATAGCTTCGCTTTTTACCGCTTCTTCTACTTTCGAATTGTTTTCGATATTCGATTCGACAATTTTCGATTCAAGCTCTTCAGCTGTTGGCGCTTTTGGCTCAAAGCTCCAGCTTGCAGTTTCGGCTTGGTTTTGCTCGTTATTGTCTGAGCGCCTTGCTTCTAAATCTTTTTTCCAATTCGAAATGGTGTCTTTAATTGCTTGACTCTCTTCAGCCTCTTTAATCTGCTGACGCGCACCTTCGCCTAGGCCAAATTCGTCACCACCGATTTGGTAGAGGTCAACCTCGTTGCTTTCGAAAGGCGTTTCGAAAGATTCCCAAGCTTGAACAGGCTCCTGTCCTTCAGGTCGAGTAAGTTCATCCAGCTTCTGAATATCTCCAGAACCCAAATCATCCCAAGAAGTTTCGCCCAAACGGCGCAATTCATCCCATTGCGTCTGCTTCGCTTCCTGACTCTGATTATGAATAAACTCTTTAGCTCGCTTATTCTTTTCCATTTTTGGTCCTTGTTTATTTTATATTTTTTACTCTTCAATTTTAACATAAGCATAATAAAAAGTCAAGCTTTTCACCTGACTTTTTTATCGATTTTAGGCTGATTTTCGAAATCCAAAGGTCATTCCCAATGCCTTGCTGATTTTCGAAAGCTTTTTCGAAGGCTCTTCTTTGCGCTCTTCTTGCTTAATTTGCGTAATTTCCTGCGCAAGCGACTCTTGGGTGCGATTTCGATTTTCGTTCAAGGCGATAAACCCTTCTCGCCCTTCGAATTGTGCAAAATTAGCCGCATAATCTTCGAAATAAATCGCGTCTTGCTGCACTTCTCGCTGGCGACCGTCGAAGAAGCTGGCGTTTTCACGATTCGAATTTTCTGCTTTTTCGTAAATATCCAAAATCGTCTCGAGATTTTCCGCCTGATTTTTCTCGCGCGCAGATTCAATTTCGGCACGTTTTTCGCGCGAAAATTGCTGGTCGTTCAAATGCTCAAGCGAAAGCGTCTCGAATTCTTCGAAATTATCTCGAGATGATTCGTAATTATTTATCTTAAAATTTTCCATTTTTTTGTTTTGCCTTTGGTTTTTCTTTTTTGTTTTAAAAATAACTTATGCTCGTATTATAGCATAAGTTATTTCGCTTGTCAATATTTCGATTAAGCTTTTTTAAGTGAAATCTGCGCTTCTTCGCCCTCAATTTTAACGGTTTGCGTAAAATCAAGCTCAACGTTCGAAATTTCTGCTTTTTCAGCCAAAACTTCTTTCGAAATTTCTTGTTCAAATTTATTGAACGCGTCGATTAAATCTTTATTTTTAGATGAAAAATGCAGTTCGATTCGGTCGTCAACATTCAATCCTGCTTTCTTGCGAGTTGCCTGAATGTGGCGAATAATTTCGCGCATCAAGCCTTCCGCACGAAGTTCGGGCGTTAATTCGAAATCGAAATCAACATTTTCGCTACCAAATTCGACATTTTTCACGTTCAATTCTTCCATCAAAATTGGCACAAAATCGAAAGTCTCAGCGTTTTTTGGCACTTTCACGCTCGCCAAAGGCTGACGAATCTTCACGCCATTTTTCGCCCGCAGTGCCAAAGCCTCGTTTACATATCCGCGAACTTCCGCCATTTTTGAAAGCAAATCTTCATCAATTTCGCCAGCCGCTGGCCAATCTTTCAGATGAACCGAACCATCGCCAACCATTTTACCCCAAAGTTCTTCCGCCAAAAACGGCACAAACGGCGCTAAAATCAGCGCAAGATAACTCAAAACATAGTGCAGCGTTTGGTAAGCTTGAAGCTTGTCGGCGCCATTTTCGCTCTTCCAGAAACGACGGCGCGAACGGCGCACAAACCAGTTTGAAGCGTCATCCAAAAATGGCAAAACGCCTTCAAGCGCGCGCGGAATATTGTATTCGTCCATATTTTTGGTGATTTCATTTCGAAGTTCGTGCACACGGCTCACAATCCATTTATCGAGTGGGTTTTCGAGATTTTTCGAAGGGTCTTTAAGCTCGCCGTTAAATTCCCAACCGTCGACGCTGGCATACATCGTGAAGAAATCATACATATTCCAAATCATCGAAAGCTTGCGCGCTACATCTGAAACATCTTTATCGTGCAAAGCAAAATCTTCGCCATTCAAAAGCGGGCTGGTGAGCAACAAAAAGCGCAAACTATCAGCCGAATATTGGTCCATCAATTCATTCGGGTCGGTGTAATTTCCTAAAGATTTACTCATCTTTCGGCCATCATTTCCAGCAACAACACCGGTCGTAATCACATTTTTGAAGGCATTCTTACCAAACAAAGCAGTATTTACCGCATGAACATAATAGAACCATGCGCGAACCTGGCCAATGTATTCAACGATAAAATCACCTGGGAAATTCTTTTCGAACTTCTCTTTATTTTCGAACGGATAATGGAACTGCGCAAATGGCATTGAGCCACTTTCAAACCAACAATCAAGCACCTTATCAATTCGAGTGTATTTTTCACCATCAATTTCAAAAGTGATATCATCGACCCAAGGTCGGTGATAATCTTCAAGTTCTACACCACTCAATTCTTTAAGTTCAGCATAAGAACCAACTACGCGAATCTTTCCACTTTCGGATTTCCAAACTGGCATTGCTGTCGCCCAGAAACGATCGCGCGATAGATTCCAATCTGGTGCAGCTTCAAGATTTTTTTCGAAACGGCCGTGCTTCAAATGAGCTGGGAACCAATTGATACTTTCATTCTGCTCGAGCATTAATTCTTTTTGACCTTGAATATCAAAGAACCAGCTTGGGTGTGCGCGATACATTAAACGCTGGCCAGTCCGTGGATTGTGTGGGTATTCGTGCCGAATGTAATCAATCTTCCAAACCACGCCACGCTCTTTCAGAATTTTGGCAAGTGGCTTATTAAATTCCCACACATCTTCACCGGCAAATTCACCGTCAATATATTTTCCATATTCATCTAAGACGTGGAAAACTGGAATTCTATACTTTTTACCAAAGTTGAAGTCTTCTTCACCATATGCTGGTGCCGAGTGAACGATTCCCGTTCCGCTTTCGAGAGAAACGTAATCTGCGCCCCATACTCTATAAGCATTCTCTTCACCTTCGCCAGAATATTTCGAATCTTCAAAAAGTGGTTCATAGCTCAAACCAATCAGTTCCGCACCATCGATCAAATTGACAATTTCGAAAGGAATTGGTTGCTTTTTCTCGTCAACAAAAACTTTCTCGAGCAAGTCTTTCGCTAAAATAAAGAATTCATCACCAACTTTTACCTTTGCGTAAGTAATTTCAGGATTAACAAACAAGCCCATATTTGCTGGCAAAGTCCAAGGAGTTGTTGTCCAGGCGAGCATTGCAGTTTTATCTTTTGAACCTTCTGCATCTTCGAAATCTTTCAACCAAAACTTCACAAAAACGCTTGGGTCGGTCACAGTTTTATAGGCGTCGTTATCCATGGTAACTTCACTTTTCGAAAGTGGAGTTGCCCACGCCGTGTCATACATCAAAACGCGTTCACCTTCGTAAATTTTACCCTTTTCATAAAGAGTCTTGAACGCCCACCAGACAGACTCCATAAAATCTTTATCCATCGTTTTGTAAGCATTTTTAAACTCAACCCAACGACCAATACGATCAATCGTATTTTCCCAAAGTGCCGCATTCGAAACCATGCTTTCGCGCGCAGTTGTGATATATTCGGCAAGCGAAATTTTTTCACCAACTTCATGGCGAGACTTAATGCCGAGTTTTTTCTCGACGAAATTTTCGGCCGGTAAACCGTGCGTATCCCAGCCCCAACGGCGTTCAACTTTTTTACCCTGCATTGTTTGATAGCGCGGCACGGCATCCTTCACGATTGAACTAAGTAGCGTTCCGTGGTGCGGCACGCCCGTAATAAACGGTGGGCCGTCATAAAACACAAAGGTATTGTCTTCACTGCGATTTTCGACCGACTTTTCGAAAGTTTTTTCTGCTTTCCAGCGCGCCAAAACATCGGCTTCATATTCTTTTGCTCTTCTTCTTGAGTTTGCTTGAAATTTCATTACTTATTTCCTTTCGCTCTATTATGTGATTTACATAGCATTTCACAATTCTCTATTGAGGTCGCACCACCCTTGCTCCAAGCGCTGACGTGATCAGCATCCATTTCATTTAGCTTCCATATTTTTGCCTTGTTAGCATCGTGGCCGATTGCGCAATAAGAACAGTTTGATATACCTTTTTCTTCTGCAATTTTGGTCTGCTTTTTGTAAACAGTTTGTTTAGTGGCATCATCAAACACCCTAACCTCAAGTAACTTCGTGTCACCGAGATCACCTTTCTGTCCAGAATACAATCCCAAAACATATTCAAAGATCCCCTTACGACTTTTTACAAATGGGTCACCATATAACTCACTAACTTTTGCGGAAATTTGGTCAGAGTCATAAGAAAACTTGTGATATTCTTCATATAGCCTTCCCCATTCCAGACCACGCATTTCTTTCTCGACTTGATCAAAGGTGTTTGACACCCAGTTCAGCACTGTATCAAAATAAGTCTTCGTTTCTGCAATAGAATTATCAAATCTATGCTGTGACATATATTCTGAGGCTGCCACCCCTTTTGCTGTCGCAATCCACTCCAGCGCCACATGCCAAAAATCCTGACGCTTGGCGTCACCATTAATATATGCACTCCACATAGCAATCTTTGAACTGCCGGAGTTTGAAAAAGTTTCCTTACCTAATGTCACAAAAGGTCCGGAATAAATAGCATTTAGCAGTTCCTGCTCATTAAGCGGTACACCAACAATGTTAATCGTCTTAAACCATTCCTTGATTTCACTCTCCGTGCCTTCGCATTCATATACCAAAAGCTCTGTTTCTAATATCTTCTGGTGCAAATCATGTGGTAAAGAATCAAAATGCGTCTGATTACCATTGCGCATAATCGAGAAGCGCCCTTCAATAAATCGACCAATCGAGGTAATTCGTTGCTGCCCATCCAAGACTTCCAGCTTGCCATCCTCTAATTTATTAAAATATATTAAACCAATTGGGTAGCCTTTTAATATAGATTCAATAACTGCAACATCTTTCTTGCCGTCAGCATAAATATAATTACGCTGATACTCTGGTTGAATTGTCAGCTTACCGCTCAAGCCAAACAAACCCTTTCCCTCAAACTCATTATAGGTAAAGCCTTTAGTAACCTCGGCAATGGTATATTTTTTTAGATTAGCAATCATTTTTATGCTCCTTTTCTACGTATTGTGACTCTTGCATATGTAATTTTCCCATTAATTTTACCTTCCGCATTTTTTATTAGTCCTGGTATAGAGGTGGCGTATGAGTATTCTTGCATATTTCTTTTGTCCGTCAACATAGGCTCTCTCCCCGTTGGCTGCTGGATGCCTGAGTTCTTCGAATGAGTATTCTGAAGTACGGCTGGACGACAACTCTCTCTCTCTCTCTCTCTCTCGACGGAAACGACTAAGTCCTTTCCGTCGTCACCCTTTCGAAAGGCAACTATCTCAAACTGATCTGGATTATACTTGTCCAGGAATGAAATAGGCACACCCATCACGCCGGCATAATCACTTGGGATTGCATCTGTAAACGATACTTCAATCGCATCATAGTTATCATACTTTTTATAACACACATCACTTCCAATCACTTTCTTGTTGAATTTCCTATTTTCCGCCATAGTCATCAACCGTAATTCCTGATGACGTTTGCCGTGGTCTAGATTTGTAAACCAGCGAATACCCTTAATCCTTATATATTTTCGTCCATATTCATCAATCCTCCAACCGGCGGCTGTTATAGGGTAACTTTCTGGTACCATAAACTCCCTGTCACCACTTGATATCGTTGGCCCAAGCCAAGTCTTATTCTCCATAATTTTTGGAAAAAATTCTTTATACGTAATTGCGTTCATATTGCCAATAATCAAAAACTTCTTATCGTGCTCAAATAGCTGTGCCACATATTCACGAAATAGCGAGAACGGCGGATTAGTCACCACGATATCAGCTTGCTTCAGTAGCTCGACACATTCTTTTGAGCGAAAATCGCCTGGTAGGAAATCATCATCACCTTTCAGTGACTTGCCGCCACCGTTAGCCTGAATAATTTTTTTAATATCCTCTAGGTCGTATATACCGTCACCATTTTCGTCAGCCACTTCAGTAATCTCAATCACCCGACCTTTTGTCTCGCCATCTTCAGTTGTTGTATTAGTCTGCGGTGCAGATTTCTTAACTAGAGAAATCTCTTTATCCGGCATATCTGGCAAAAGTGCAACTTGCAGCTCGGTTCCTGCCACTGGTGAATTAAAGTAACTAGTAGCAACCAATTTCTTGATGCCATAGGCGTTGAACTTGTTTGCGAAGAATTTGAAAAAGTTGCTTTCGTACGGGTCGTCGCAATTGAGGTACACAACCTTGCCACGGAACACATCCGGGTTGTAGTCAATATACGCTTGGACTTCCTTTTGGATGTCTTCGTATTGCGTATAGAACTCATCATTACGAGCTTTCTTTGCTGATGTAAGATTATTATTCGCCACTATTATTTATGCCTTTTTCTTAATTTTAATATAAAAATCACCTCTTTTGACTTCGAGAATCCGCTGGAGGTGTTTCAAACGGACGATACCATCTCGATTCCAAAAGAAGTGATTCTTTTAGCCCTTAATTTTAGCTTTTACGGAGCTTTCCCGCCCAGTTCTAATCAGTTTTCGAAACCTTTCTTCTGGGAGCTTCGCGGTTGATAGCCGCTCATTCATCAAAATAAAACGCTTTTATGATTTTATTTTATCAAAATTTAAAGATATTTTCAAGCTTTTAAATGTTTTATTTACTGATATAATGTTGATATTTTTATTTTTTGTCACAACTGGAACAAATTATATAATTGCCTAACAATTTAGGATATAGTCAGCCATTAATATAATACACTTGAATAGTAAAAACACGCTAATTTTTTAGCTTAGTGTGCGTAGTATGCAACTTCATTAATTAACGGTAAGGGTCGCCCGCGCCACATCTGTAAAAGTCGGCCATCATCGGCGATTGCTAAGATCGTCGGATATTCAACAATATCATAAGCTTGCAAAAAGAAGATATTTTCGCGCTCTTCTGGGTTTCGAACTTCGATTTCGAAGCCTGTTCGACGTTCGAACTCGTCTAAATACTCGCGCATTTCGCGTGCGTGGTCGCTCTCTTCTTTATAAATTGCGATTACTCTCATTTCACTCCTTAATTTTGGCTAAAATTTCCTCAAAATCTTCTACTGTTTCAAAACCATTAAAAACACTCGCGAAACGAATATACGCAACTTTATTGGTTTTGAGCAGAATTTCGAGCACCAATTCGCCAATTTCGCGCGAAGAAACTTTTTTCGACCTGCGAATTAGTTCATTTTCAACACGATTGATGATTTCTTCAACCTGAAAATCCGAAATAAATTTACCAATCGAGCGAATAATCGAACTTTTGAGCTTCTCGCGCGAAAAATCCTCTTTACCGCCGTGCGATTTCGTCACGATAATCCGCGGTTTTTCGATTCGTTCATAAGTAGTAAACCGCACTCCATCTGGCGCAACACGTCGCCGACGTATCATTTGTCCGTCGGACGACATTCGGCTTTCGAGCACTTTAGTTTCTTCGAGCGTATATTCCATCAACACCTCTATTCTTTATTTTTGCGATTGCGGCGACGAATAAACGCAGGAACGTCGTTTTCGTCGTCGTCCAATTCTGGCGTATTCCAGAGGCTCGTGCTTGGCAAATCGCTAGCAAAATCTGTGGCAGAATTTTCTTCTTCTTGAAGACTTAAATCAATTTTATCCGCAAGCTCTTGGTCTACTTCTTCAGAGTTTGAAGTTTTTTCGTCTTCCAAATTAAATGTTTGCGAAATTGCATTTTCGATTGAATTATTCGAAAGGTTGTCATCTTCATATTCGCGGTCGAAGCCTGTAGCGACCACAGTGATAATCAATTCGTCTTCCAATTCAGGTTTGAGCGTTGCACCGAAAATAATGTTCGCATCTGGAGCAACCGCGCCAGTAATCGCTTCGGCAGCTTCCTGAATTTCGCTCATGCTCATATCATAGCCACCCGCCACGTTGAAGAGCACACCTCGTGCGCCATCAATCGAAACTTCAATCATTGGGCTTTCGATAGCTTGTTCGGCAGCTTTAATTGCACGATTTTCGCCACTTGCGCGACCAATTCCCATCAAAGCCGAGCCCGCATTGCTCATAATCGATTTTACGTCGGCAAAGTCGAGGTTAATAAGACCGTGCTCAGTGATAAGTTCGGAAATTCCCTGCACACCTTGACGTAGCACGTCGTCAGCGATTTTGAAAGTTTCAAGCAGCGGCATATTGCGGTCGATAGTTTGGAGCAATCGGTCGTTAGGGATTGTAATTAGCGTATCCACAACACCCGCGAGTTTTTCAATCGCCCAATCGGCGTTTCGTTTGCGTTTCGCTCCTTCAAAGCTAAATGGTCGAGTTGCTACACCAATTGTCAAAATCCCCATCTTGCGGGCAATTTCTGCTACAACGTGCCCCGCGCCAGAACCAGTTCCACCACCTGCGCCAATCGTGATAAACGCCATATCGGCATCTTTAAGAGCCTCCTCGATTTCTTCACGAGATTCATTCGCAGCACTTTCTCCCACAATCGGGTCTGCTCCGGCGCCAAGACCATTCGTTACCTCTTTACCCAAGTGAATTTTAGTGTCGGCTTTCGAATTATACAGCGCCTGCGCATCGGTATTCATTGCGATAAATTCGATATTCGAAAGACCCACGTCCTTCATTCGATTCACCGCGCTTCCTCCCGCGCCACCGATTCCTACTACCTTAATTTTTGCAAAAGTCTGAACTTCGTCTGGTTTAATCTCTGGCATAAATACTCCTTATTCCTCCATTATATCATTTTATTTATTTCGTTTAAAGATTTTTGCAAAAAACCCTTCGTGAAACCTATCGTGCCGTTTTTCTTGAGCTCCGTTCTTCATATCTTCAAGCATCAATCCCACAGCTACCGCAAATTCTGGATTTTTTATATCTTTCGAAATCGTGCTGCTGATTTCGATTTTACCAATCTGCGAAGCCAATTCGAGAGTTTTCTTCGAATATTGCGCCAAATTTTTTAGATTAGCGCCGCCACCGACCAGCACAACACCGTTCGGCAATTGCTTTGCGCATCCCGCCTTTTTAAATTCTTTCTGAATTTCTTCGAAGATTTCCTCAAGCCGTGCGTCCACAACTTCGTCAATTTCTATTGTGCTGAAACTGTAGTGCTCGTGGCCATTTTTGACCATAATATCTTTCGAATCTTCTCGAATACCGGCAAACGCGTGCTTGATTTTGATTTCTTCGGCAATTTCTGGCGTAACTTTTAAGCAAATCGCTAAATCGTTCGTGATATTGTTGCCACCAATCGGAATTACGCGCAAATATTGCAAATAGCCGTCTTCGAAAATCGCCACACCAGTGGTTGTAGCGCCAAAATCAACTACCGCCACGCCATTTTCTTTCTGCTTATCGCTCAAAACGGCATTCGAAGCCGCCAAAACACTCGGCATAATCCGCGAAATTTCGATTTGTGTTTGTTCCGCCACCTGGCGAAGATTATTGATGTGCGGCACCAAGCCAGAAACCACATTCGCCCGAACTTCAAGCCGTGTTCCGTGCATACCAAAAGGGTCGGATATGCCATCTTGACCATCTAAAATGTAATCGTAAGGTATAAATTCCAAGATTTCTCGATTAGCAGGGATTTTCCCGATAGTTGAAACTTCTTCAAGTCGCTCAAGGTCGCCCTCTGAAACTTCTTGGTTCGAAGAAGTTAAAGCCACCATACCGTCGGTTTTGGTGCTCAAAATATGGCTACCATTCAGGCTAAAAGCCGCTTTATCAATCTGATAACCGCTGGTTCGCTCCGCCTCGCCAAGCGCCTCATCAATCGCCTCGGCTGGGCCGCTTAGGTGCGAAATCACACCTTTTTTCATACCTGTATTTTCTTTTACGCCAACCCCCACAATCGTTGGCTCATTTTCGGAATTCAAACTGGCTACCACAACACGAATCGTGGTTGTCCCAACATCAACCCCTGCTATATATCGAGAATTCTCATTCATAGTTATATTATAACGTTAATGCTATTTTTTCGCAAGAGAAAAACACTTATAAAATAAAATCGTTAGCGGTTAAACTAACGATTTTGATAATTTCTGGTGCTGGGGGAAAGATTCGAACTTTCGAAGGCATCTGCCGGCAGATTTACAGTCTGCTGTGTTTGACCGCTTCACTACCCCAGCATACAAAAAATGTATCTGGAGCCACCTTTCGGATTCGAACCGAAGGCCTGCTGTTTACAAAACAGCTGCTCTAACCAGCTGAGCTAAGGTGGCAAAAACCAAATACTTTTTAAGTATACACGAAGAAAAATCAAAACGCAAGCCCTTTTTTAAAATCTATCAAAAATCGACCCTTGCGAGTCGATTCAGATTTTTGATAATTTCGTGGTGGCTCCTCCCAGACTTGAACTGGGGACACAAGGCTCTTCAGGCCTCTGCTCTACCAACTGAGCTAAAGAGCCACGCTTATATCATTATATATGAATCGATTCAAAAACGCAAGCCTATTTTTCGATTAGCTCGATTGTCGAATCTATCACGCTGAAATTTGCCAAAATTCGTGAAATTGAAGTTCGAATTCTATTTTTCGAAAAGCCCTTCGCGATAAAAATTCGTGCTGTAAAAATATTTTGTTCACCGTCGAGGCTCCAATAATGCGCTTTTTCGATTTTTTGCACACCTTCGATTTTCGAAATTTGCTTTTCGATTTTCGAAAATTCCGCTTCGCTCGGCGTCGCCACCATTATCAGTTTAAAAATCTGCCGTAAATTACCAAAAACGCTCCAGCAAACAATCAAAAGCACCACCAAAGACATCACGCGGTCGAGCCAATGATAACCCGTCCACCACATCAAAATTGAGGTCAAAAAAGTGAGCACCCAGCCTAAAACGTCTTCCAGAAGATGCACAAAAACCGAACGCTCCAGCACGCCTTTTGCGCCATAAACTCGCCAAGCGGCAATTAAATTCACCACGATTCCGCCGATTGAAAGAAGCAAAATTCCGCGCGCATTTACGTATCCGTGCTCGTGCGTAGCGAAAAATTCATAAATTAGCGCGTTCGCAATTTGCCATGAACCGACTAAAATCACCGCCGAATTTAAAATCGCGCCAAAAATCACAATTCGGCGAAACCCGTATGAATATTTCGCGGTCGTCTTGCGGTGCGAAATTTTATTTATTACCAGCGAACCAGCCAGCGTGATGGCATCGCCCAAATCGTGGATTGCGTCGGCGATAATCATTTTTGAATTAAACAAATTTCCGAAAAAAAGCTCAACCGCAAAAAATGCCAGATTCAGCACCACCGCCAAGGTTAAATTTTGATTCGTTTTTCGATGAGAATGCGCCATTTTAATCCCAATTCAGTTTTCGAAAATCTTTTTTCGAATTTCGAAAAATTATTCGAGCGTTAGAATTTCCACTCCGTCTTTCGTAACCAAAACTGTGTGTTCAAAATGCGCCGAAAGCGAACCGTCGCGCATTAAAACATCCCATTCGCTGTCGGTGCCGTTGAAAATCACGTCGCCTTTGCCAAGCGAAGTCATCGGCTCGATACAAAATGTGTCGCCCTCTTGAAAAGCCACGCCTTTGCCAGCTTTGCCAAAATTCGGAACCTCGGGCGCCATATGCATCTTCAAGCCCACGCCGTGCCCAACTAATTCGCGAACATTGCCAAGCTTCGATTTTTTCAGCGATTTTTCTACCGCTGCACCAATATCGCCAGTTTTCACGCCAGGCTTCACCACCGCAATTCCCGCTGCCAGCGCTTTTTGCGTATCATTCAAAAGATGTTTCACTGCGCCTTTTGGCTCCTCGCCAATTACAGTAGTCACGGCAGAATCGGTCATCATTCCCTTGTATTCAATCACCATATCGAATTTCACCACATCGCCTTTTTCGAAAGGAATATCGTTTGGCGCGCCGTGAACCACACAATCATTCACCGAAATACAAACTACACCAGGAAAATTCACCTCTGGCGTTAGATATGCTGATTTAGCGCCGTATTCTTGAATTTTCTTGCGCGCGAAAGCATCGACTTCCAAGCCAGTCATTCCAACTTGGGCAAATTCGGTAAGTTCGCGTAAAATTCGCGCCAAAATCTTTCCACCCTCGCGCATTGCTTGAATTTGCGCCTCAGTTTTATTGCCCGTAATTAAAGCGCACATGCTTCAATCTCCTCCATAATGCGGTCGTGAACTTGCCCAACCGTGCCAGTTCCATCAATGTGAGCAATGCGCACGCCATTTTCGTTAAAATAATTCAAAACAGGATACATTTCTTGGCGATAAATCCGAAGGCGCTCGTCGATGACCTCTGGCGTATCGTCAAGCCGACCGCGAATTTCAAGCCGTCGCATCAATTCGCTACGTGGCACCTCAAGCACAATCACAAGGTCAATCGCCCGACCATGCAAAGATTCATTCTCAACCAGCCATTTCGCCTGAGCAAGCTGACGTGGGTATCCATCTAAAATCACCTTCTTCACTTTATCACCCGCGCGAGCCAAGGCTTCACTCATCACACGATTTACAATTTCAGGATCAACCAATTTCCCCGTGCTCATCTGTGCAAGAAGCTCAGGGTCTTTGCTGTCGCGCAAAAGCTGCCCCGCACCAAGCCAACGCCAATCATTTCGCGCCGCTAATAGATTTCCTTGAACACTTTTACCAGCCCCCGCTGGACCAAAAAATACAATCATTAAGTTCCTTTTGTTTTTAAGTTATATCCTTTTTATATTATAGCATAAAGCAATCAAGAATGCTTGACTTTTATTATTTTCTGTATATAATCGTTTCGATTAACTATACATCAAACTGCGGAACTTATGAGTGTTTTTCAAAAAATTCATAGCCGAAATTATAGATAATCCAAGTATCGAATTGGTAGATTTTTCAAAAAATTTATCAATACTGTTCGCTCAAGATTTTCAGAACAAAAGAAATAGGATTTGATATACAAGAGTATTCGGATTATTTCATAAAAATACCTTTAGAGGAAAGAAAAAAGCTTGCAGATAAACTTATATCTGACTGGGGAATTTAATAAACGACCGTCTAAAATAAACGGTCGTTTTCTTTTAATTTAATTCTTCTTTTACGATTTTCGAAAGTAGTGCGCCATCGGCAGAATTACCGAATTTTACTTTCGAAATGCCCATAATTGCGCCCATTTGCTTGATTGACTTTTCTTCTAATTTTGCAATTTCAGCACGCACAAATTCGCGAATTTCTTCTTCGCTCGCCATTTCTGGCAAATATTTCGAAAGAATTTCCGCTTCTTTAAGCTCATTTTCGGCGCGATCTTCATCTAAAAGTACGGCGGCTTCTTTGCGCTTTTTTACTTCTCGTGCTACCACGGCTTCAATTTCTGAATCGTTCAAGCCTTCTTCACGCTTATTTTTGGCAACTTCCTCGTTCAAAATTGCAGCTTTCAAACCTTTAATCGTATTTGAAGCAAAGCTATCTCGCGCCAACATTGCGGTTTTTAAATCTGCGTTAATCTGTTCTTTTAGCATTTTATTCCTTTCTTTAAAAACAAAATCCAGCCCTTCGACTGGAGTTTGCATTTTAGCGAATACCTAATCGCATTTTCATCGTTTTTTCAGCTTTGCGCTGATTTCGGATAATCGCTTTTTTGCGTCGTTCAGACTTGCTGATTGGCTTGCTAAATCGCATTCCAGCCTTGGCTTCACTCAAAACTCCGCTTTGTAGAACTTTGCGATTAAAACGACGAATAATGTTTTCGTTCGCTTCTTTCTGGTCTTTACGTGTTACACTAATACTCATACTGTTTTATATTTTATCAAAGTCTTTCAAAAAAAGCAAGCGAAATTATTTTAGCTCTGACTGCTCTCGGTAAAAATCAATCCACACCGTTAATAATCTATCTTCAGAATAATAATCTGAAATTTCTTTTGATTTTTCTTTAAATTCTCTGAGTTTTTCTGGTTTTTTAGAAATGTCTTTAACAACTTTGTTCATTTCTTCAAAATCTTTTCCGCAAAGATATTTTCCATTCAGAATGCTTTTATATAAATCCAAGTCTCGCAGCATTATCGGCGCCCCACAGCTTGCCGCTTCTAAGATTGACATCGGGAAAAGCTCAGCATAACTTGGCAAAAGAAATAAATCACAACTCGCATAAAACTTTCTAATCTCTTCGCGCGGAATAATTCCAAGAAATTTTAAGTTTTTTGGTGGGTTTTCAACCATTTTTTTGTAGCGTTCATAACCACTAGTGATTTTACCGAAAGAAAAACCGCCAGCCCAAACAAATCTAACTTTAGGATTATTTTTTGCTAACTTCACAAAATCGTCAATTCCTTTTCGCTGTTGAACTTGACCAACGCCAAAAATCACAATATCATCTTTTTTCCAACCTTGCAATTTTCGAAAATTCTCACGGTCTTTTTTATCCAAAGGCGACCATTTATCTTTTGCAACAAAATTAGGGATATAGGTAATCTTCTCGCGGTCGATGCCAATTTTAACCAATTCTTCCTTAAAGTCCGGGTTTACAACCACCAAGTGGTCCATTTTATCATAAAATTTAACCAAATATTTCTTAACTATCTTTTCAGCAATTGATGGCATATCTAAACTTCCGTCAAGCGTATCTGGAATTAGGTGCACATAACCAATTCGACGGCCAGTGTATCCTTTAAATTGTGCAGCCATATAAAAATGCGGGTCAATTGTATGAAAATGGGTTATGTCTGGATTTTTTGCGCGAAGTGTTTTGGTAATTTTTAACTCATTTTTTGCGCGATTTTCAAGAAGATTCATAAGCTCAAGGTAAGCGCCGCCAACACCTTGACCGGCAACCTTGTCTGCAGAACTCATCATATTCACATGGATTTTACTCATAAGCCAATTATACACTTCTCCTTTCCAAATGTAAAATCTGCCCTTCAACGCTTTTTCGCCCTTGCCATTCGTTTAAACCGAGCGAGAAAATCACGTCAATTTCTTCATCAATTTCAGCAAAAAACTCTTTGGGCGCGTTGAATTTTAGCATTTTCATCTCGCGCGCGCCATCAGTTAAAGTTAATTTTAAGTGCTGTTTTTGTTCGCCCATTTCTTGCCGAGCCACTACTCGCGCATTTTTGATTTCGAAAGTCGGCTCTTCATTGCCTTTTCCAAACGGCTCAAGAAGCGAGATTTTTTCGAAAAGTTCCAGCGAAATCGGCGCAAAATCTTCAAGCTGAATATCCACCTGCGGCAAGAGTTTTTCGAGCTGATTTTGGAGCTTCAACGAGCGATAAAAATCATTCACGCTTTTTCGAAAATCATCAATTTTCGAAGTTGGCAAAGTCACGCCCGCCGCCGCATCGTGCCCGCCGCCCTTGATAATAATTTCGCTGGCATTTTGCACCGCTTGGCTGGCGGAAAAATCACCAAAGCTACGCGCCGAGCCCTTCGCCACTTCGCCTTCAATCGAAATCACGAAAACTGGCTTTTTGAAGCGCTCCAGCAAACCGCTCGCCACAATGCCGATAATTCCATCGTTGAAGTTTTCGTCTGCGACCACCAAAACATCGTCATTTTCGAAAGTCGCCGCTTTTCGAATTGCAATTTCGAGCGCTTCGTGCTGAATTTTGCGTCGCTGCTCATTCAAATCATCCAAACTTTTTGCTTTTTCGAAAGCCAAAAACGGGTCGGTTTCAAGCATTAAGTCAAGCGCTTTTTCAGCTGTTTCGAGCCTTCCCGCTGAATTAATCCGCGGGCCGATGATAAAGCCCAAAGTTGAGCTTTTTGGCTCTTTCACCCCTGCAAAAGCCAACATCGACTTCAGCCCAACGCGGCGAGTTTTCGAAAGAACCTTCAAACCCCAAAACGTATTTTGGCGATTTTCGAGAGTCTGCTCCATAATGTCGCAAACCGTGCCAAGCGAAACCATATCAAGCAGCCACTTTTCCTGCCCAAGCGGCAAGCCGTCGAGCTTAGTTTGCAGCGCCTGCACGAGCTTAAAAGCCACGCCAACGCCCGCGAATTTTTCTGCTTGCGGATATTGATTTTCCTTCCGACGCGGGTTCACCACCGCCACCGCATTCGGCTGAATTTCGGCGATATTATGGTGGTCTGTCACGATGGTATCAATCCCAAAACCTTTCGCAAAATCAATTTCAGCGTGATTTAAACTTCCGCAATCCACCGTCAAAATCAAATTCGTGCCGCGCTCAGCCAAAATCTTCACCCCGCGCTCGTTCATTCCGTAGCCATCTTTGAAGCGGTCGGGCAAAAAATAATCCACATTTCGAAAACCGAATTTTTCGAAAGCGGTTAAAATCACCGTCGAAGCCGAAACTCCATCAACATCATAATCGCCATAAACCGTAATTTTTTCTTGATTTTTGTGCGCCCGCAAAAGTCGCTCCACCGCCTTTTCCATATCGGGCAGCAAAAAAGGGTCGTGCTGGTTTTCATAATTCGGATTTAAAAAAGCTTCGCGGTTCTCTTTCGAAATTCCGCGATTAGCCAAAATTTGCTCAAAAATTTGTTCCGCTTCCAAGAGCATCACCTATCTTTTGGTATTTTCTAAATATCGTGGCGCGCGGGCAACGTTTTGCTGCGCGCGAACTTTCATCACAATCGCCTGAAGCTCTTTAAAAAATAGAAAATCCGTATTTGCCGAATATACAAAAGTATTCTTCTTTTTTTGCCTTGAAACAAAGCCCGCTTTTTCAAGTTTTGCAAGTTCGCGCTGAATATTACCTGGGTCTTCCTTCAAAAGGCTCGCCAAGCCGCGCGTGTGCATTTTGATGGCAGGATAAGTCACGAAAAAAACAACGATTTTTCGCTTAACTCGTGATGTAATAAAAATATCCAAATCTGCCATTCTTCCCTCTCCATCTATTTTAGCGAATTTTCGCCAAATTCGCAAGCTTATTTTATTGCCAATTCAGAATTATATCGTTAATTTTTTTAATAATTTCTTCGCGATTCGGAATTTCATTCTCGTCGTAGTAATGATTAGTTGAAATATAATTCGCCTTGCCGTCCAAAATGTGGATTTCATCAACCTGAATGTGCAATCGGTCAATCGCCTCAACACTCGCCACTGGCGCAACTGCAATAATTTTTTGATGGTCAATCGGTTTAATAAAATCGAAAACCACTTCAAGCGAAGTTTTATCTGTAAAACCGTCCGAAACCAAAATCAAGTTTCGCCCCCGCAACAAATCCAATTCTATCGTTCCGCCATCGCCAATCAAGCGGTTAATTTTCTGGAATTTTTCCCGTTTTTGCTGCTCAAAAAGCCCAAAATATTCATCGCGATAGCCTTCAAATTCGCCATTGCTCATAAACGAATTTTGCAAAAAATTACCATTCTGCGAAACCGAGCCCAAAACCAAACTTTCGCCAGGAATTTCAATTTCTTCGCTAATCAAAAGCGTCAAAACCGAGTGCAAACACGCCGCAATCGGCTCGCCCACCAAAACGCCACCTTCGTTTAAAGCAATCACCGCACAATCTTCGAAGCGATATTTTTCGAAAAGCTCGTCCGCCAATTTATTCCCCGCCAAATTTCGATTTTCAAAATACATACTTTTATTATAAAATAAAAGTATATGAAATTCCACTATGAAATTGCGCCAATTAAAATTATCCGCGCCGAGAGCGACTTTTTTACTTATGCTTCGGCTGAAAAATTGGCGATTGGCTCGGTGGTTGAAATTCCTGTTGGCAAGCGAAAAATGGTGGGTGTGGTTTGGCAAAAAACCAACCAGCCCGATTTCGAAACTCGCGAAATTCTTCGTGTTATTTCTGCACCGTTGCCTGAGCACATTTTAAGGCTCGCAAAATGGATGAGCGAATATTACGCAACGCCGCTGGCGCAAGTTTTGAGCGGAATTTTACCCAGCGGAATTTCGAAAAATCGCCGTCAAAATTCGAAAAGCCAAAATGCGATTTCGAAAAAAGATTTTTCAGCCCGAACAAATTTTTTATACAACGAACAACAGGTTGAAGCGATTGAAAAACTCGATAGTATCGCCAAAGGAACTGTGCTCTTGCACGGAATTACGGGTTCTGGAAAAACCGAAATTTACATCAATCAAGCCAAAAAAACGCTCGAAAAAACTCACAAATCAGCAATCATTTTAGTGCCTGAAATCGCCCTAACTTCGCAACTGGTTTCGAATTTCGAACGTGAATTTTCGAACATAAAAATTATTCACTCGCGCCAGACTGAAGCCGAAAGGCACAAAGTTTGGCTCCAAATTCTAAACGAAGAAAAGCCGCAAATCGTCATCGGCGCGCGTTCCGCACTTTTTGCGCCAGTTCGTAATCTTGGTTTAATCGTGATTGATGAATGCCACGAGCCAAGCTTCAAGCAAGAAAATACGCCCAAATATTCCGCCCTGCGCGCCAGCAGTTTTTTGGCTTCGGAGTTCAATTTTAAAGCTATTTTTGGCTCGGCAACTCCGCTAATTGAAGATTATTTTTTGGCAAAAACCGCCCAGCAAAAAGGCGGAAATGACATTTTAGAATTAACCGAACTCGCCAAAAAAGAAGCTCGCAAGCCTAAAATTGAGATTGTTAATTTAGGAAATAAAGAAACGCATAAGCATCGCTTTTTTTCAAATAAATTACTCGCCGAGATGAAGCAAACTTTAGCCGAAAATAAGCAAGTTTTGCTTTATCATAATCGCCGCGGCTCGGCTTCAACAACACTTTGCCAAAATTGTGGCTGGCAGGCGCTTTGCCAGAATTGTTTCCTCCCGATGACGCTCCACGCCGATAAACACCGCTTGATTTGCCATATTTGCGGCAAGCAAGAAAAAGTGCCTTTGGTTTGCCCTGTTTGCGGTGAGCCTGAAATTATTCACAAGGGAATTGGCACCAAAATGATTGAAGAAGAAGCCAAAAAACTTTTTCCTAATCACAAAATTGCAAGGTTTGACGCGGATAGCGAAAATGATAAAACTGTCGAAAAAATCTACTCGCAAATTGTATCTGGTGAGATTGATATTTTGATTGGCACGCAAGTTATCGCTAAAGGTTTAGATTTGCCAAAACTCAAAACGGTGGGCGTGATTCAAGCGGACGCGGGCTTAGCGTTACCCGATTTCACCTCGCGCGAACGGAATTTTCAGCTTCTTGCGCAAGTTGCTGGGCGAGTTGGTCGCCATTCGCAAGACTCCAGCGTGATTGTGCAAACTTACCAACCCGAAGCCGAGTCGATTCAATTTGCGCTCAATCAAGATTTTAGCGGTTTTTATAATTTCGAAATTCGAAATCGCGAGCGGCAAAATTATCCACCTTTTGTTTATTTACTGAAGTTGACTTGCGTTTATAAAACCGAAGGCTCGGCCGTTCGAAATTCGCAAAAAGCAGCCCGCGAAATTCGAAAAAATTTTTCGAAAGATGTACAGATTTTTGGCCCAACGCCCGCTTTTTATGAGCGCATTGGCGAAACTTATCGCTGGCAAATTGTAATCAAAAGCAAAAAACGCGCCCAACTTTTAGAGATTGCGCGCGAATTTCAAAGCAAACCGCAATGGCGCGTCGACTTAGACCCGCCGGGGTTGATTTAGAGGTTCAAAATATTCTCTTTTATATAATTAAAATAACTTTTTAATGCTTCATTTTTAGAAATTTCACCACTTTTTATTTTTGAAATGTCCTCAAACATAAAGCCAGTTAATTCGCCAAATTCTACCACGCTTGGCGAAAATTTATTGTCGGAATTCGAAAAGCCTCGCCCTTCCGAAATCATTTTGTTATAATAATCTTTTGCGAGATATTTAATACCCTCATTATTTTCAGTTTCGAAAAATATCATCGCGAGATAAATTAAAGCAATGAATAATTCTCTGTCGTTTTTTGAGTTTACTGATTTTAAGAAATTATCAACTTTTTCTTTCATAACATTAAAAACGGAGACTATTCAACCTCCGCTAAAATTGCCCAACCCTCGCTTGTCATATATTTTATGTTGCCGCTACTATCTTTTTTGTAATTCTTAATTTTTTTACCATATTCTAATATTTTCTTCGGGAAAAAAATATTGAGGTCGTGGTCATTAAAATAATCGGTTATAATTAGGACATATTTTTTAAAAAAATAGATTTTTTGATCCGGAATATTAGCATCAAAATGTTCATCTAAAATACAGCCTAATTCTACGCCAAACTTTTTCTCGATATTTTTAATTATTTCATCCATATTTCCCTCCTGGCAAAAAATAAACTTAGCAGATAAATGCTAAGCTAAAGTTGGTATAAAGACTATTTCTTATCCTTTCCGCTATCTCCCCAGTTCATAGCGCCACTATTACTGTCGTAGCTAGGGCTATCTTTACTTTCACCTGGTTCGCGAAGATAATCAAGAGAAGAGTCTTTAACTACAGCATGTCCGTGGTCTGGGCCGTCAGGCTCACCCTGTCCACCATAGTAAATGTCTACTCTAGTAGAGTCATCGTTATTACCCTCTACAATCTTAGCATCTTTTCCATCGAAAATTCCAAAAAATGACATCGTAGCCACCTTCTTTCTTTAAGGTGCGGAGCGCACGTCGCTCATCGAGAAATCCACCAATCAGGATTTCTGCTACTAATTATAGTATGTATGTATGTATGTATGTTGTCAAGTGTTTTTTGCTTTTCATATATAAAAATGATATAATATAACCAATGAAAAAAGAAGATATTATTACCTTACCTAACCAAAATTTGCGCAAAAAAGCTGAGCGCGTGCACGTAATTACAGATGAAATTCGCGAGATTATTCAAGATATGGTTAACGCCAGCCTGGACTGGGAAAAGGCTCACCCGCACGAGATTTCGGCTGCATTGGCGGCGCCGCAAATCGACAAACTTTACAAAATTATCATTGTGCGAAGCGATTTAGACGACAAAAACAATCAAGATTTCACCGCTTTAATCAACCCCGAAATTATCAAATTCGAGGGCGAAACCACTGAAGATTTCGAAGGCTGCCTTTCGATTAAAGGAATTTATGGCTTGGTGCCGCGAGCTTCAAAAGTGCGCGTCAAAGCGCTGGATATTCAAGGCAACGAAGTGCGAGTTAAGGCTGAAGGCTTTCTGGCGCGCGTTCTTCAGCACGAAATCGACCACACCAACGGCGTTCTTTTTATCGACCACATTCGCGACAAAAAAGACGCGTTTTATCGCTTAGATGAAAACGGCGAACTTCAGCCACTCAATTATGAAAAAGAAATCGCAAATAACTCCGAGCTTTGGGAGGATTTGTAGGTGAAAAATCCTATAATTTTCTTCGGGACTGAAGATTTTTCGGCTGTTTCGCTACAAAAACTAATCGATGAAAATTTCGAAATCGCTGGAATTATCACCAAACCAGATTCGAAAAAAGGTCGCGGACAAAAACTGCAAGCGCCAAAAGTTAAGCAGATTGGCAAAAAATTTAATATCCCTGTTCTGCAGCCCCAAAAAATGAGCGAAATTATCGATTTTGTGCAAAAATTCGAAAATCCCGTAGGTGTTTTAGTTTCGTTCGGGCGCATTATTCCGCAAGAAATCATTGATTTATTTACGCCAGCAATCGTGAATATTCACCCTTCGCTTTTACCAAAATATCGTGGGCCAAGCCCAATTGAAAGCGCGATTCGAAATGGCGATTCGAAAACTGGCGTCTCGCTAATGAAACTTTCGAAAAAAATGGATGCTGGCGAAGTTTATTCACAGGAAGAAATTCAGCTTTCGAAAACTGAAACTGCGCGTGAGCTTTACGCTCTTTGCGGCAAAATTGGCGCCGAAATGCTGGTGCGCGATTTGCCCAAAATTATTTCTGGCGAACTGCGGGGCGAAAAGCAAGACGAATCAAAAGCAGAATATTGTCATCTTCTTCAAAAAAATGATTCATTTTTGCAGCCCGAAGTTCAAACCGCAAAGGAAGCTGAGCAGCAAATTCGAGCTTTCGAAATCTTTCCGAAAAGCAAAATTAAGCTTGGTGAATATTTAGTAATCGTAAAAACCGCGGAAGTGGTCGATTCTAACCCAGAAGATTCTCCTCTGACGCTAAAATTCGCTGATGGCAAGTTCTTAGCGATAAAAACGCTCATCACTCCAAACGGCAAAGAAACAACCGCTACGAGCTTCATAAACGGCTATAAATTATAAAACCGCAGTAGAGTGCGGTTTTATTTCTTAGCCGATAATTCTACTGATATTTTGTCGCAATTCTTGCTTCATTTCATCCATCACTATCGCTACAAGCTGCTGAAAATCTGGGCGATTAACCTGTAGCCACTTCATCGCTGCATATTCGCCGATTATCTGCGCGCTTTCTTGACCGTTGTTTTGGGCTACAAAAGCTTGGTAAATTTCATCATTTTGATAATTTGGCGCATTGCTGAGCACCCAGTTTTGGATATAATCTGAATCACCGTCAACGATTAGCTCAAACTCATCAAGCTTTTCTTCAGAAATTCCATCCGAAATTCGTTCACCAACCCGCACTTCAACCTCTTCTTGAATGTGCTTTTTAAATTCTTCTTGCTCTGCAAGGGGCATTTGATTTACGCCGATTTCGTTAAAAAAATTATCGTCTAATTGAAACATTTTTTTCCTTTACTTAACTACCTACCAGTTTAACATAAGCGAAATTTTTTTTCAAATTTTTAGCTAAATTCAAACCTCGCCTAAATATTTTAAGCGAGTTTATTTTTTACGCTTGAAGTTTTCGCGCTACAACCTCTCGAGTGAAGAACTCAAGTTGGTCACCAATTTCAAGCTGAATTTTCTTTTGAGTTTTAATCGAAAGGCCACACATTTCGCCTTCGAGCACATCTTTCGCTTCTTGCTGCTGACGCTGAACGCTCGAAATTTCAACTTCGGCAATTTGCTCACTGCCACGCTTCACCCGTGCCAACAAGCCAGCATACACACGCCCAGAAGTTACTTCTCCACCCGCAATAATCTCTTCTTTCATCGTGCGGAAAACACCTTTCACTTCCAAAGCCCCAATTTCGTTCTCGACCACTTCTGGCGCCAAGAGCTTTTCCATTTCGTTGCGCGCATCGTCTAAGAGTTCATAAATAACTTTGTAAATTCGCACTTCAACGCGGTCGCGCACGGCAATCTTTTTCACAGCAGAAGGTAGTTCAACGTTAAAGCCGTAGATAATCGTATTTTCGCCAGCTGAAGCCAAATGAATATCGTTCTCAGAGATATTACCAATTCCCGATTTAACAATATTTAGATTCACCTCACCACCAGTCTCAATCAGTCGCAAGCTATCCGAAACAGAGGTCAGAGAGCCCTGCACGTCTGCTTTAATCACAATATTTAAATCTTTCGCGTCGTGTTTTTGATTCATCATTTTTAGCAAATCAGCACCCGTTACGTTAGCGGTAGCAGCATTGCGGTCAGCTTCAATTTTCGCCTGTTGAGAAAGATTTCGCGCGGTTTTTTCATTCTTCACAACCTTAAAAATATCGCCAAACTGAGGAAGCTCCTTAAAACCAGTCACTGTAATTGGCGTTGACGGTCCAGCCTCTTTAATTCGCTCACCCTTGTAATCGAGCAAGGTGCGAATCTTGCCGTAGGTTACGCCAGCGACCAAAAAATCGCCTTGTTTAATATCGCCCTGCTCAACCAGCAAAGATACAACAGAGCCTTTTCCAACTTCCATATGTGATTCAATCACCAAACCTTCAGCCGGAATGCCAACATCAGCCCGAAGCTCTTCCATATCTGCCGTCAAAAGAACCATATCAAGTAAATTATCAATTCCATCGCCAGTTTTAGCCGAAATCGGAACCATAATCACATCACCGCCCCACTCTTCAGCCATCAAATTGTGTTCCGCCAACTGACCTTTCACGAGGTCTGGGTTGGCAGTGTCTTTATCCATCTTATTGATAGCCACCACAATCTTTGCATTTGCATTCTGGGCAAAACGAATCGCTTCCACGGTTTGAGGCTTCACGCCGTCATCAGCTGCTACCACAATAATCACTACGTCTGTTAGAGTTGCGCCGTGTTGCCGAAGCGCTGCAAAAGCTTCATGCCCGGGCGTATCCAAAAGTGTAATCGCCCGACCATTACGGATAGTTTGGTAGGCCGAAATATGCTGTGTAATTCCGCCAGCCTCGCCCGTAACCGTCTTGGTGCCCAAGATAGTGTCTAGCAAAGTAGTTTTTCCGTGGTCAACATGCCCCATAACAGCAACGATTGGTGCACGCGGTACGGCGTTTTCTGAGATTTCATGAAGTTTATTGATTCGCGAAGTTACGTCGTCGGATTTTTCTTTTTTACGCAGCTCAACGCCTTCCAAGCCTAATTCTTCAACGATAATCGTAGCGGTCTCAAAGTCGATTCGCTGGTTGATAGTCGCCATAATCCCATTTTTGAACAACTCGCCAATCAAGGCTGTAACAGATAGGTTCAAAGCCCCCGCCAGCTCATCCACAGTAATTGAATCAGTGATATTAACAATTTTTTTCTCTGCCATACAACCTCCTCTGGTTTTATTTTCATACCCTGAACTTCGAAAACCGATTTTCGAAATTGTGATTTTTTCGAAACCGATTTTCGATTATTCAACGCAAGAATTTATTTTTGCGAATTATTTTGCCAAACTTAGCGAAATTTTGCGACCTTCTTTATCAATATCAATCACTACAAACTCTTTACGTTCATTTAGAGTGAAGATATTTTCTGGGTTCACATCATTGCCTTTGCCAAGTTCTGAAACGTGCACAAGCGCTTCGATGGCTGGTGAAATCTGAACGAATGCGCCAAATGGCGTAATTCGAGTCACTGTGCCTTCAACTTTTGCGCCTTTTTTGAATTGTTCAACCTCTGAAATCCATGGGTCTTCAGTAAGCTGTTTCATTGAGAGGCTCAAGCGGTCTTTGTCGATAGCAATAATTTTTGCCTTAATCGAATCACCAACTTTCACGTAATCTTTTGGATTGTTTACTCGTTCCCAAGAAATTTCTGAAATATGCACCAAGCCTTCGATTCCTTCAATATTGATAAATACTCCGAAATCTACAACGCCAGTCACTACACCAGAAACATCGTCGCCGATTTTCATACTTTCGAAACGTTCGTTGAGACCATCTTTGATAGCTTCTTTTTCCGAGAAAATAAGCTTGTTAGTTTTGCGGTCTGCGTCCAAAATTCGCACAGCGATTGGTTTGTCGATTAGCGCGTTCAAACGACTCAAAATTTCGTCTTTATCGCTAGCACCAACTCGTGGATAGTGTTCTGCTGAAAGCTGCGAAACAGGCAAGAATCCGCGGATTCCTTCATATTCAACCAGCAATCCACCACGGTTAGCATCGAACGGCACGATTTCGATAATTTCGCCCGATTCGAGCTTCGCAAGAACTTCTTCCCAGCCGCGTTCTTTAGCAGCTTTTCGAAGCGATAGAAGCGACATACCATTGTCGAGCTCCGTATCAACTACACTTGCAGTCACAGTTTCACCAACAACTAAATTGCGTGAATTTCCTGCTTCTCGGCGTGGAACAAATCCCACGCCTTTTGCACCTAAGTTAATCAAAACTTCGTGCTTGCGAACCGAAAGAATTACACCTTCGATTGTTTCTCCTTGATTTAGTTGGTTTGCGCTCTCTGGAGCAGACGCCAACAATTCGTCCATCGTAATTTTGGCTTTTGCCATAAGTCCTTTAAGACTCCTTCCTTCATTGTATTTCTTTGAACACTTTTAAAAGCGCTCATAGATTACGTCTATTTTATCATTTTTTCAAGATAAAATCAAGCAGTTTGGCGGGTTGAAAAATAGACCAGTTTACCTTAAAATATATCTATGCAACAAGGTCGAAAAAATCTAAATTTTGTCGAAATTTTAGCCAAAGATTTTCCGCAATTCAATTTCGAAAGCGCAGATGATTTCCATTGGAATTTCGAAACGCAAACGATTTTTTTCGAACCAAATAGCTCAAATTTCGAAGCTCAAATTTTGCACGAAATTGGCCATGGTATAGACCAGCATGCAAATTTTTCTTTAGATATTGAACTTCTCCAGATGGAAAATCAGGCTTGGGAAACTGCACGCGAAATCGCCGCCGAATACGGCCTCAAAATAAGCCAAAATTTGGTTGAAAAACATCTCGATAGCTATCGAGACTGGCTTCATCGGCGAAGCCTCTGCCCAAATTGTTTCGTTAATGGGTTTCAGCAGAGCGATTTATCTTATAAATGTCCAGCTTGCGGCACAATTTGGAATGTTAATGACTCCCGTTTTAAAAGCCTGAGACGCACAAAAAAATAGACTTTCTGCAAAGAAAAGTCTATTTTTATTGATAGTTTTAAGCAACTCGTCGAACTTCGATTACCGATTCTTCAGTTTCCTGATTCATCGTAATCGCATTTTTCGCAGGACCACGGCGACTAATTCGCCCACCTTTACGTCCAGCCTCTACGGCAAGTTCTCGGTTAGCGGCAAATCCACCAGTAGTTCCATTTTGGCCACCCTTTTGGCCAATTCGCGAATAAAAATCCGCGCCGTATTTCTCTTTATTTGTTGCGGCAGCCTTAGCGCCACCTGCTTTTGTTCCAGCCATTTAATCTCCTTTGTTCTGTTATTCTAATCTTTCTTGCTGATTATGTTTTAAATTATATCACGTTTTAGCTTTTTTGTCAATATTTACATAAGTAGTTTTTTATTATATTGTAAAGTTTTCTATTTTAGCGAGTTCTTTTGACTTCTTTTTATCGTTCTTAAAATAATATCTGCATAATTACACCGCTTCTACATAACCTTATATATCTCAGCACACAGCAGCATCCCCTGACATTATTTTCGAGCTTCCTCTACAGGAACATTATTTAAGACACGAAAAAACCCCACCGATTAGGAGGGGTTTTTTATAATTCGGCACCGTGCTATTTTCCCGCTTTCGCAGTATGCTCGCCGCTACTGGGCTTAACTTCTGTGTTCGGAATGAGAACAGGTGTTTCCCCAGCGCCATGGGCACCGAAATAAGGTTTTGAGCTTCAACTCGCCACAAATTTCCTAAGCGGTGAGCCAAAACCTCATTTCGATGTCCTTGGTATTATTCGGTAATGCCAAGATTTTAGATTGACTAGCGACTATCCTTGATAATCACCAAATACTAGTTAAGTCTATCACATTCACGCCAATAATGCAAGATTATTTTAGTGAATGTAAACATAAAAAGGTCGATGGACTATTAGTACGCTTCGGCTAGCCTGTTACCAGGTTTACACCTTACGCCTATCAAACAGATCATCTTTCTGTGTCCTAGGATTCCTGATCTTGGAGTCAG